>NZ_JBEPDA010000006.1:0-66677 GCF_040299985.1 Streptosporangium sp. NPDC000563
GGGACGGTGTGGGAGAGTAGGTCACCGCCGGACAATCTTTCACGTAGGGCCCTCACCGTTGGTGGGGGCCTTTCGTGCTTTCCAGGGGTCCTTTCCTTTTACGGAGAATTTCCCCTCGTGGCTTTTCCGGCGTTCCTGGCCATGGGCAGGAACGCGGCCTGCCCTGGACTCTTCATGGGCCCGTCCGGGACCAGCCCAGGACGTCAGTAGGCTGGAGACGTGGACTATCGAGCGGTTGAACAAGCGATCATGCAGCGTGGCGTCGAGTGGAGCTTCGAGCCCAGCCTCGACAGGATCGCCGCGCTCGTGGACCTGCTCGGTTCCCCGCAGCATTCCTATCCCGTCGTGCATGTGGCCGGTACGAACGGCAAGTCGAGTACGACCCGGATGATCGAAGCACTTCTGCGTGAGCGCAACCTGCGTGTCGGCCGGTTCACCAGCCCTCACCTCGTTTCCATGCGCGAGCGCATCAGCGTGGACGGCGTCCCGCTGAGCGAGGAGCGCTTCATCGAGGTGTACGAGGACATCGCGCCCTACCTGGAGATGGTCGACTCACAGGGGCGGAGGCTCTCCTTCTTCGAGACCCTCACCGCGATGGCGTTCGCCGCCTTCGCCGATGCTCCCGTGGATGTGGCGGTGATCGAGACGGGGATGGGGGGCGTCACCGACGCCACCAACGTCGCCGACGGCACCGTGGCGGTCATCACGCCCATCTCCCTCGACCATGTCGACTACCTCGGGCCCGACGTCGAGACGATCGCAGGGGAGAAGGCCGGCATCATCAAGCCCGGGGCGACCGCCGTGCTGGCGCAGCAGGAGCTTCCCGCCGCCTCGGTGCTGATGAGGCGGGCCGCCGAGGTCGGTGCCACCGTGGCACGCGAGGGGCTGGAGTTCGGCGTGCTGAGCAGGGAACTCGCCATCGGTGGGCAGTTGGTCCGGCTCAAAGGGCTCAAGGGAACCTACGAGGACATCCTGCTTCCCCTCTACGGGGCTCACCAGGCGGGCAACGCGGCCTGCGCACTTGCCGCGGTGGAGGCGCTGACCGGTGGGGATGAGCCTCTCGACGCGGAGTTGGTGCGGCAGGCGTTTCTGGGGGTGCGCTCGCCCGGCAGGCTTGAGGTGGTCCGCAGAGGGCCCACGGTGGTCGTCGACGCCGCGCACAATCCGGCGGGGATCCGGGCCAGTCTGGACGCCGTGCAGGAGTCCTTCGACTTCGCGAAGCTCATCGGAGTGGTGGCGGTGTTCGAGGACAAGGACGTCCAGGGCATCCTGGAGCTGCTGGAACCGATGATGGACGAGATCGTGGTGACCAGGAACTCCTCGCCGAGGTCCATGGATGTGGACGATCTCGCCGCGCTGGCCGAGGAGATCTTCGGCCTTGACCGGGTGCATCAGGTCGAGAGGCTGGACAGCGCGATCGACCGGGCGATCGGCATCGTCGACGCTCTGGGAGAGTTCAGCGGGGCCGGGGTTCTGATCACCGGGTCGGTGGTGACCGCCGGTGACGCGCGACTTCTGCTCAAGGCGGACGAGGCACAGTGAGCGAGCAGGACACCGCGAACGGCCAAGAGCGTGATAAGCCGAAAAACGCTCTTATTGGACAAGTCGGGCGGACGGGGCGCAGTGAGTAGACAGGTCACAGTGAGCGGGCGAGGCGGGATGAGCCGGTCGGGCGTGGCGGGTCGTCGGGCGCGGTCGTGGCGACTCCGGAAGGACAGAAGATGATCACGGTCACTCCCGGGATGAGGCGTCTCTGCGCCAGCGTGCTCGGCATGCAGGCCATAGTCGTCGGTCTGTTCACGCCGGTCGCGATCAACATCCAAGGCGTCGAACCGACCCTCGCGTTCACCGTCGGCCTCGGCCTGGCGCTCCTCTGCGTGGTGGTGATCGGCCTGCTCAGGCGGCCTTTCGCCTACCTCGCGGGAAGCGTCATCCAGGTGCTCACCATCGCCTCCGGCTTCATGGTCCCGGCGATGTTCTTCCTCGGGGTGATCTTCGCCGCGCTGTGGATCACGGCGATATTCGTCGCTCGCCGTGTCGAGGGCGTGACTTCTCGCTAAAGTCGGCCAACATGGCCGTCCCTCCCATCCAGCCGACTCGGGCGGTGCCCGCCGGGCCCACCGGCCTGGTGCGCGTGCTCCGGGTCTCCCTGATGATCGACGTTGTCCTCGGACTGCTCGTCGCGGTAGTGCTGCCGCTGGCGATCGTCGCCATTCCCAACACCATCTCGGTGGTCGCCGCCCTCCTGCCGCCGGACATCTCGCAGATAGCGATGATCAGAGCGCACGGGCTGGCGCTTCCCGCGATGGTCCTGACCGTGCCGGTGGCGGCGGTGGCCGTGCACCGGATGAGGGCGGCCCCGATGATGGTCGCCGGGCTGACCCTGCTCGCCTTCGCCGACGTCGCCGGCGGATACGCCGGGTCAACGGCGCTGGTAGGGGTCCTGCGGGTCCTGCACGGGGTCGGAGCGGGCCTGCTGGTCCCCGCCACCCTGATGGCCGTCCGGGGGCGTTCGACGCTCCTGCGGGCCGTGTGGGCGGCCGTGTTGACGGGTAGCCTGCTGGCCGCTCAGGCGCTCGCGCTGTGGCCCCTCGACCAGGTCGACTCCTGGCGCGTCACCCTCCAGCCGTACCCGATGCTCACCGGGGTCGCGCTCGCCCTCGCCGCGCTCCATCTGGTGCTGTGGTTGAAGGAGGGCGAGGGCGGCACGGGCCCCGTTCCGGTCGTCGCCGAACGCGGACGCACGCTGTGGGTGGTCGTGCCCGCCGCGGGCGTCGCGGCCCTGGCTCTGGGCAGCACGTTCGACTGGTCACCGAATCTGGTGATCCGTGCGGCGCTGGTGTCCATCCTCGTCCTGCTCGCCCTGGCCTCCTCCGGTGTCTCGAAGGGGGCCGCCGGTCGGGCGCCGGCCTACGCGATGATCGCGGTCGGCGTCGTCGCCCTGCCCACCGCAGCCCAGATCACCTACGTCGAACTCGGAGGGCTGGGAGGACCGGGGCTGTCCGGCCTGTGGCCGGCCTTCGTGATCGCCGCGTTGGTGGGCCTCCTGTCCGCGCTGTCGGCGAACCGGCTGGGCGACGCGGCCATGCCCATGGTCACCGCGGGTGGGCTCGTGGTGATGGTCGCGGGCCTGTGCGCCGTGCGGCTGTTTCTTCCCGCCCCGGGCGGGCTCCCGCTGATCCTCCCGTTCGCGCTGCTCGCGGGCGGTGCCTCGGTGGCGCTCACCGGTGCGTTGCGATCCTGCGGCGAGGGGGCGGCGCTTCTGGCGCTGTCGCTGTTCTTCCCCGCGGTACTCGTGGGCTTTCTGCTGGGCAGTGGCGTCCAGGTCAACCGCCTGAAGGACGCCACGACCCCGCAGGCGCTGGTCGACGGGTTCGTGGACGCCCTGCACCTGTGGGCACTGCTCGGGGGCGGACTGGTGCTCGTGGTGATCGTGCTCGGCGCCGTTCTGGCTCGCCTCCTGCCAGGCACCCCGGTGAGCCCGGGGGACACCCGGGACACTCCGGCAGGTGCGGGCGGCTTCTCGCCCGCGGCGCGATCCACTTCCGGGCTGGTGCCTCCTCCCGCCGGGGAGGCCGATTCCGCCGGTGGCGCGTGGCCGGCCGCCACGGCGTCGGGACCTCCCGGAAGGGTCGGTTTTTCCAGGCAGGTCAAGCCGTCCGAGCGGGCCGGGCAGCCCGGGCGGTCCGAACAGGACGGGCAGGTGGGACACGGGGTGGTGCGGCCACGGTCCGAGGCCGCACCGAGGCCGCAGGGCCGTCCTAATCCCGAGGCGGGACCTATGGCCGCGACCGGATCCAAGGGCGGGTCCGCGGCCGTCACCGGGGGAGGGCAGGGGGTGGGCAAGGGCGGGAGACCCAGGCCCCGGCACGAGCCCGACCGTGTTCCCGAGCGCGACCCCGAGCCGGAGACGGAGGCCGAGCCGGAGAAGGTCGTCGCGCCGCCCGTGGTGGTGCCCCCGCCCGCGCCCTCGCCCGAGGACGGTCCGGGAAGTGGGCCTGCCCTCCAGTGACCTCGCCGACCACGGGTAATCGCACGAAGGACGGTAAACTTCGCGCGATTACCGCAGTCCGCGACCCATACATGTTCAAAGGAGAACTCCAGTGTCCGAGCGCACTCTTGTCCTGATCAAGCCCGATGGTGTGGCGCGTGGTCTCATCGGCGATGTGATCGCCCGTGTCGAGCGCAAGGGGCTGAAGGTCGTGGCGCTGGAGCTGCGCACCCTGGACGTCGAGACCGCCAAGACGCACTACGCGGAGCACTCCGAGCGGCCGTTCTTCGGCGAGCTGGTGGAGTTCATCACCTCCGGCCCGCTGGTCGCGCTGGTGCTTGAGGGGCCGCGGGCCATCGAGGCCTTCCGCGGTCTCGCGGGCCTCACCGACCCCGTCAAGTCCGCGCCCGGCACCATCCGCGGCGACCACGCCCTGGAGATCGGCGAGAACGTCGTGCACGGCTCCGACTCTCCCGAGTCCGCCGCGAGGGAGATCAAGATCTTCTTCCCGGATCGCTTCTAGAACACGCGCTTTCGCCGCGATTGCCGGGCCCCGCCGTCCTTGTGGACGGCGGGGCCCGCCTTGTTCGGTTAACCCAAGATTTTGCTGCGGCAGGCCGCCTCATTGCGCTCAACGGTGGGTACGTCACGTTACGATTCGAGTGCGTTCCGTAGTTTTCGCCGACGACCTGACGGAAGGAGGCCGGCCTTCCTCATGGGCAGCAATCTTGCTTTTCTGGGCCGTGACATGGCGGTCGACCTCGGCACCGCGAACACCCTCGTGTATGTGCGGGGCCGCGGGATCGTGCTCAACGAGCCGTCCGTCGTAGCGATCAACACCGCGACGGGGAAGATCGTGGCCGTTGGTATCGAGGCCAAGCGGATGATAGGCCGCACTCCCGGCAACATCGTGGCCATCCGCCCGCTCAAGGACGGCGTCATCGCCGACTTCGACGTCACCGAGCGCATGCTGCGCTACTTCATCCAGCGGGTGCACAAGCGCCGCCACTTCGCCAAGCCGCGCATCATCATCGCCGTGCCGAGCGGGATCACCGGTGTCGAGCAGCGAGCGGTCAAGGAGGCCGGTTACCAGGCGGGTGCGCGCAGGGTCTACATCGTCGAGGAGCCCATGGCGGCCGCGATCGGCGCCGGGCTTCCCGTGCACGAGCCCACCGGCAACATGGTGATCGACATAGGCGGCGGGACCACCGAGGTGGCGATCATCTCGATGGGCGGTGTGGTCACCAGCCAGTCGATCAGGGTGGGCGGCGACGAGCTCGATCAGGCGATCATCACCTTCGCGAAGAAGGAATACTCGCTGATGCTCGGTGAGCGCACCTCCGAGGAGATCAAGATGGCGATCGGTTCCGCGTGCACGCTCCCCGAGGAGAGCCACGCCGAGATCCGGGGCCGCGACCTGGTCAGCGGCCTGCCCAAGACGATCGTGGTATCGGCCGCGGAGATCCGCAAGGCCATCGAGGAGCCGCTGAACGTGATCGTCGACGCGGTCAAGACCACGCTCGACAAATGCCCGCCCGAGCTTTCCGGAGACCTGATGGACCGCGGGATCGCCCTCACCGGGGGCGGTGCGCTTCTCAAGGGCATGGACGAGCGGCTGAAGGCGGAGACGGGCATGCCGATTCACCTCGTCGACAACGCCCTCGACTCCGTCGCGCTCGGCTCGGGCAAGTGTGTCGAGGACTTCGACGCCCTGCAGCAGGTCCTGGTCCCCGAGCCGCGGCACTGATGAAGGACACCCGCAGGGCACGGGTCAACCTGGGGCTGCTGCTCGCCTCCGCACTCGTGCTCGTGACCATCGACCACCGTTCGGTCACGGAGTCGCCGTTCGGTCCGCTCAGGACGGTCGGCACGACGTTGTTCGGCGCCGCGGAGAGCGCGGGGGCGGGACTCGTACGACCGGTCGGCGAGTTCTTCGAGGCGATGGCCGAGGCTCCCTCGGCGCGGAGCCGGATCGAGAGGCTGCACGCGGAGAACCAGCGACTCAGGCACGATCTGGCGACGCAGAGCCTCGACCGGGAGCGCTCCAGGGAGCTTCGCAGGCTGCTCGGTGTGGCGGGGACCGGCGGATACAAGATCCTGACCACCCAGGTGATCGCTCGGCGCGGCGCTCCCGGGTTCGAGGAGGCCGTCGAGCTCGACGTGGGGCGCGCCGACGGAGTGCGTCCGGAGATGACCGTTTTGAATGCCGATGGCCTGGTCGGCAGGGTGGTTCAGGTGGGCCCGTCCACCTCGACGGTGGTTCTGCTCAGTGACCCCGCCTCGGCGGCCGGGGCCAGGCTGGAGGGCAGCAACGAGATCGGGGTGGTGCACGGCGTGGGGGAGAACGGTCGCCTGGTCCGCTTCCGGCTGCTCGACTCGACCGCGCCGATCACCCCGGGGCATCGCATCGTGAGCTTTGGTTCCCAGCGCGGCGCACCGTATGTGGCGGGGGTGCCGATCGGGGTGGTGGAGCGGGTGGAGGCCACGCCGGGTGAGCTGACCCGCATCGCGTACGCGCGGCCGTCCGCGGATCTCACCTCGCTGGACGTGGTCGGGGTGGTGGTGCAGGCGCCGCAGCGCGACCCGCGTGACACGGTGCTTCCGCCGGCCCCGCGCAAGGCGAAGGTCTCGGCACCGGGGCGGTCCACGCCGCGCTCACCCGAGTCCGACGCCGAGTCCGGGCCCGGCTCCGAGGACGGCTCCGAGGACGGCTCCGACTCCGAGGTCGACTCCACCTCTGAGTCCGGTCGGCGAGAGGCGGGGGTTCCCCGTGGCCGGCGAGAGGGGGCCTGAGGGGATGGGGCGCAACGCGATGTTCGTGGCGCTGCTTTTGGGGATCATGATCCTCCAGGTGACCGTCGTCAACAGGCTGCCGCTGCCGGGGCATGCCGCGCCGGATCTGGTGTTGCTCGCCGTGGTGGGGTACGCGCTGGCACGCGGGGCCGCAGCGGGGGCCGTCATGGGCTTCGCCGCCGGCCTCGTCAGCGACCTGCTGCCGCCCGCGGCGCATCTGCTCGGGCACAACGCGCTCGTGTTCTGCCTCATCGGCTTCATGGCGGGACGGGCGGTGGAGAGCCGGCCGGCCGCGGGGCCGCTCGCGGCGCTGGCCTGCGCGATCGCCGGTCCCGTGGTCGCCCTGGTGACCGGCGCCCTGGTGGGGGATCCGCGGGCCGGTGTGTCCATGCTCACGGCGGTGCTGCCACAGGCGATGATCTACAACCTGCTAGCCGCGCCACCGGTGGTGTGGATGGTGCGAAGGGTCGTCAAGGGGCCGGAGCCGCGCCCCATCCAGATGCCCCGCTCGGCCATGCGGAGTCGTGCATGAGATCACGTACGCGGCATCGTGCGCGGTGGGGTTCCCGGTGCGTGCGCCGCGAGGGGTTCGGCGGGGCGTGGACGGGGGGTTTCCGCGAGGTGTGCGGGGAGGAGCGGTCATGGGCCTGATGCGAGGGCGCCTGGTCGTGGTGCAGGTGATCGTGGTGTCGATGCTGGCGTTGCTCGCGGTGCGGCTCTGGCAGGTGCAGGTGGTGAGTGGCCGGGAGTACGTGGAGGCAGCGACCGAGACGCGTACGCGTGATGTCGTCGTCCCGGCGGTGCGCGGACAGATCCTCGACGCGACGGGCCGTCCACTGGTGCGCAACCGGACCACCCTGGTGGTCTCGGTCGACCGCACCCGCCTGAACCGGATGGCGGGCAACGGCGAGGAGGTGATCAAGAGGCTCGCCGCCGTGCTCGACCGCCGTCCCGGCGAGTTGCGGGAGCGGATCAGGGCGTGCGGGCCCGGGGTCGCCCGTCCGTGCTGGCCGGGATCCCCGTACCAGCCGATCCCCATCGACGTCGACGTGACCACGCGCGAGGCCCTGCAGATCCTGGAACGGCAGGAGGAGTTCCCCGGCGTCACGGCCGAGGTGCAGGCCGTGCGGGAGTATCCGCGCAAGGGCGCGGGCGCGCAGGCGCTCGGCTACCTGCAGCCGATCACGCAGGAGGAGCTGGACAAGCGCGACGGGCTCAGGGCGGCGTTCTCCGGGGTCGACCTGGTGGGCAGGGACGGACTGGAGTCGGTCTACGACGTGCCGCTGCGGGGGACGCCCGGGATGAGGCGGGTGCAGGTCGACCGGCTGGGCAAGGTCATCGGGGTGGAGCGGCACGTGCCGCCGATCCCGGGCGACACGCTCATCACCAGCATCGACGCCAGGGTGCAGACCTTGGCGGAAAAGGCGCTGGCCGAGGCGATGAAGGGCGCGCCCAAGGCAGACGGGGCGGCGGCGGTGGTGCTGGACGCGAAGACCAGCCGGGTGATCGCGCTGGCCAGCGCGCCGACGTATGATCCGGCGGTCTGGACCGGAGGCATCTCGGAGGCGGAGTACCAGCGGTTGCTGTCGGGCAAGACCGGCAAGCCACTGGTGTCGCGGGCGATCAAGGGCGAGTTCGCGCCCGGTTCGACGTTCAAGGTGTCGTCGGTGTCGGCGATGCTCAGGGACGGCTATCCACTGCACGGCAAGTACGACTGCCCGGGGTCCTACATGGTGGGCGACCGGCCGTTCAACAACTTCCGCGGCATCGGACTGGGCACCCTCGACCTGCACACGGCGCTGGTGAAGTCGTGCGACACGATCTTCTATCGGGCGGCGTACGAGCAGTGGCTGCGCGACGGCGGTCTCGATCCCAAGGGGAGGCCCAAGGAGCCGATGGCGAACATGGCGCGTGCCTACGGGTTCGGCCGCCCCACCGGCGTCGACCTGCCGGGCGAGTCGCCGGGCAGGATTCCCGACCGGGCATGGAAGAAGGCGCTCTGGGCGGTGACGAAGGAGGACAACTGCCGGCGGGCCAAGACCGGTTATCCGGAGGTGGCCAAGAGCAGCCCCAGCAGGGCGGCCTTCCTCAAACGGCTGGCGTACGAGAACTGCCTGGAGGGATTCCAGTGGCGGCCGGGTGACGCCGCCAACTTCTCCATCGGGCAGGGCGACGTGCTGGTGACGCCGCTGCAGTTGGCGGCGGCCTACGCGGCACTGGTCGGGGACGGCAGGCTGCGCAGTCCCAGGGTGGCCTGGGCGCTGGTGCGTCCCGACGGGACCAAGGTCAAGGAGATCAAGGTGCCGGTGGTGGGCAAGTTGCCGATCACGCGGGAGGAGCGGGACTACATCAAGGGGGCGTTGAGCGAGGTCGCCTCCGACGGCACCGCCGCCGGGGCCTTCGCGGGGTTTCCCATGGACAAGGTCAAGATCGGTGGGAAGACCGGCACCGCCGAGGTCTACGGCAAGGCCGACACGTCGTGGTTCGCCTCGTTCGCCCCGACGAACAACCCGCGGTTCGTGATCGTCGCCATGGTGTCCCAGGGCGGGATGGGCGGTCAGACCGCGGCTCCGGCGGTACGGAAGATCTACGAGGGCATCTACGGGTTCAAGCCTGACGGGAAACCGTCCTCCTCCATCCTGCCGGGTGGGCGCCCCGCGAGGGCTCTTCCGGTGATCGCCAAGGATGGGACGGTGTCGCGATGACCCCCGTATCGGCGGCGGTGACGTCCGCGAGTGAGGCCGCGTGAGTCGGGCGGCGCCGCCGAGGACGTCCCTCACCGGCCGGACGGTGGCGGCGGTCTCCACGGTGGGCCGGATGGACGGATTGATGCTGGTCGCCGTGGTCGCGCTCGCGGTGATCGGCACGATGCTCGTCTGGTCGTCGACCAGGACCTGGGCGCCCGGCTCCACCGGGCTGGTCAAGAAGCACATCCTCAACCTCGTCATCGGGGCCGTGCTGGCCGGCACGGCCGCGATGGTGGACCATCGCGCGCTGCGGATCTTCGCGCCGCTGATCTACGGGGTGACGCTGATCGGGCTGATCCTGGTGATCACACCGCTTGGCAGCACCGTGAACGGCGCCCACTCATGGATCATGCTGGGGGGCGGTTTCGCGTTCCAGCCCTCCGAGTTCGCCAAACTGGGGCTGGTGCTGATGCTCGCCATGCTGCTGGCCCAGCAGGCCAGGGGCACCGACCGGCCGCGCAACCTCGATGTCGTGATCGCGCTGGCGGTGTCCTCCTTCACCATGGGCCTGGTGATGCTCCAGCCCGACCTGGGCACCACGATGGTCATCGGGGTGATCACGGCCGGCACGATGGTGGTGGCGGGGGTCCGCAAGCGCTGGATCGCCGGGCTCACCCTCAGCGTGATCGGTGCTGGGGTGGCCGTGTGGCTCCTCGATGTCCTGGAGCCGTACCAGATCGCCCGGTTCACCGCGTTCCTCAACCCGGCCAGTGACCCGCGTGGCGTCGGCTACAACAGCACCCAGTCGCTGATCGCGATCGGATCGGGGGAGGTGTTCGGCAAGGGGTTGTTCGGGGGTGGCCAGACCACCGGTCGTTTCGTGCCCGAGCAGCACACCGACTTCGTCTTCACGGTGGCGGGGGAGGAGTTCGGATTCCTCGGCTCGGTCACGGTGGTGGCGCTGATCGGGGTGATCCTGCTGCGGGGGGTGCGGATCGCGCGCGAGTGCGACGACCGGTTCGGCGCGCTGATGGCCGGTTCGATCGTGTGCTGGCTGGCCTTCCAGTCGTTCGTCAACATCGGGATGACGATCGGGATCATGCCGATCACGGGCCTTCCCCTGCCGTTCGTCTCCTACGGCGGTACCGCCACCTTCGCCAACATGATCGCCTTCGGGCTGCTCCAGGCGATCCATATGCGCAGGCAACCGTCGTTCAGCTGAGGAGTCCGGTGCCCGCTCCGGCCCCGCTGCGGAGCGGCCCGCCTGTGGCACCCTCTCCAGGCGGATATTCTTGACGGCATGTCTGTCGAGTCGTTGTTTCCCCGCCTGGAAGCGCTCCTGCCCAGAGTGCAGAAGCCGATCCAGTATGTGGGAGGTGAGCTCAACTCGACCGTCAAGGACTGGGACGAGAGCACGGTCCGCTGGGCGCTGATGTATCCGGACGCCTACGAGGTGGGCCTGCCCAACCAGGGTGTCCAGATCCTCTACGAGATCCTCAACGAACTGCCGGAGACGCTGGCCGAGCGGACCTACGCGGTCTGGCCCGACCTCGAGGCGCTCATGCGTTCCGAGGGCGTGCCGCAGTTCACGGTCGACGCGCACCGGCCGGTGAGGGCGTTCGACGTGCTCGGACTCTCCTTCTCGACCGAGCTCGGCTACACCAACATGCTGACCGCGCTGGATCTGGCGGGCATCCCGCTGGAGGCGGCCGACCGGGGCGACGACGACCCGATCGTGCTGGCCGGTGGGCACGCGGCGTTCAATCCCGAGCCGATCGCCGACTTCCTCGACGCCGCCGTGCTGGGCGACGGGGAGCAGGTCGCCATCGCGATCACCGAGGTGATCCGCGAGTGGAAGAGCGAGGGCTCGCCCGGAGGGCGCGACGAGCTGCTGATGCGGCTGGCCGAGTCCGGCGGGGTCTACGTGCCGAAGTTCTACGACGTCGACTACCACGCCGACGGCCGGATCCAGCGGGTCACGCCCAACAGGTCGGGGGTGCCGTGGCGGATCCACAAGCACACCGTGATGGATCTGGACGAGTGGCCCTATCCCAAGAAGCCGCTGGTCCCGCTGGCCGAGACCGTGCACGAGCGGTTCAGTGTGGAGATCTTCCGCGGCTGCACCCGTGGGTGCCGGTTCTGCCAGGCCGGCATGATCACCCGTCCGGTGCGCGAGCGCTCGATCACCACGATCGGCGACATGGTCGAGGCGGGCGTCAAGGCCTCCGGGTTCAACGAGGTCGGCCTGTTGTCGCTCTCCTCGGCCGACCACTCCGAGATCGGCGAGGTCGCCAAGGGGCTGGCCGACCGCTACGAGGGCACCAACACCTCCCTGTCGCTGCCCTCGACCCGGGTCGACGCCTTCAACATCGACCTGGCGAACGAGTTCTCCCGCAACGGCCGCCGCTCCGGTCTGACGTTCGCCCCGGAGGGCGGCTCGGAGCGGATGCGTAAGGTGATCAACAAGATGGTCACCGAGGAAGACCTGATCAGGACCGTCACCACCGCGTACACCCAGGGTTGGCGGCAGGTGAAGCTCTACTTCATGTGTGGCCTGCCCACCGAGGAGGACGCCGACGTCCTGGGCATCGCCGATCTGGCCAAGAAGGTCATCAAGGCGGGCCGGGAGGCCACCGGGTCGCGCGACGTCCGCTGCACGGTCTCCATCGGCGGTTTCGTTCCCAAGCCGCACACTCCGTTCCAGTGGGCGGGCCAGGCCGACCACGAGACGGTCGACCGCAGGCTGAAGGCGCTGAAGGAGGCTCTGCGGGGCGACAGGGAGTACGGCCGCGCCATCGGCCTGCGCTACCACGACGGCAAGCCGTCGATCGTGGAGGGCCTGCTCTCCCGGGGTGACCGCCGGGTCGGCAAGGTCATCCGCGCGGTGTGGGCCGAGGGGGGCCGCTTCGACGGCTGGAGCGAGCACTTCTCCTACCAGCGCTGGATGGACGCCGCCGCCGCGGTGGGCGTCGACGTCGACTGGTACACCACGCGTGAGCGCGAGGAGAACGAGGTCCTGCCCTGGGACCATCTCGACGCCGGGCTCGACCGCGAGTGGCTCTGGCAGGACTGGCAGGACGCGGTCAACGACGTCGAGGTCGAGGACTGCCGCTGGACCCCGTGCTACGACTGCGGCGTCTGCCCCACGATGGGCACCGAGATCCAGATCGGGCCCACCGGGAAGAAGCTGCTGCCACTCACGGTTGTCTGAGGTGGGCGGCGCGTGAGCACCGCCTCCGGAAACGACGACCACGATTCGGGAAGGACGACACCACCCTGAAACCCGCTCCTGACGGGCCGCCGCCCGCGCCCGTGGTGCAGCGCCTGCGCGTTCGCTACGCCAAGCGCGGCCGCCTGCGCTTCACCAGTCACCGTGACATCACCCGGGCCCTCGAACGGGCGGTCCGGAGAGCCGACGTCCCGGTGGCGTTCAGCGCGGGCTTCTCGCCCCACCCGAAGATCTCCTATGTGGGAGCGGCCGCCCCCACCGGGGTCGCCAGCGAGGCCGAATACTTCGAGATCAGTGTGACGCGTGAGTGTGATCCCGGCAGGCTGCGAGCCGCTCTGGACACCTCACTGCCTCCCGGTCTCGACGTGCTCGACGTCGTCGAGGCGGGCTCCGCGAGCCTGGCCGACCGGATGGAGTGCTCGGCGTGGGAGCTGCGGCTTCGAGGAGCCGATTCCGCCCTCGCCGGGGCCGCGGTCGAGAAATTCCTCGCCACGGAACACGTCGAGGTCGAACGCCTTACGAAGAAGGGGATGCGGCGCTTCGACGCA
Source organism: Streptosporangium sp. NPDC000563 (assembly GCF_040299985.1). Lineage (NCBI taxonomy): Bacteria > Bacillati > Actinomycetota > Actinomycetes > Streptosporangiales > Streptosporangiaceae > Streptosporangium > Streptosporangium sp. NPDC000563. The sequence continues at coordinate 13,249 of NZ_JBEPDA010000006.1, forward strand.
CGTGAAGCGGTGCTGAGCCTCACGGTATTTGAGGTAACAGAGACAACAGCAGGTCAGGCGTCCAGTCAGCCATGTGTCATACTTCGCATGGTTGTACGGCACGAAACTCCTGCCGTTCGACCCGACGACGTTCTCACTGGACTGCGTCTTGTGGCTGACTTCGCGCCGCCGGTGCCCCCCGAGGTGACCAGGCTGGCGCAGGGCCCGCTGGACGTTCACACCGGTGAGCCCGCCGATCCGTTCGGCCTGGACCGCGACATCACGCGCGGCGGCGAAGCGGAACCGGTGGGCAGGCACGTCGGCGGCGACATATAGGACTTGGCGCCGGGCCCCAGGCCTGGCGGACAGTGAGAGACGAGAGCTCCCGCGCGGCGCGGAGACGCGCCCGGGAGCTGAACGGGAGAGCGCCCGCATGCTCGACAACGAGCCCAACGCCGGGGTCAACAGCCCTGACGGGGACACGACAACAGAAGAGACACGACCGCCGACGACCCGTCGCAGGGCCGCGAGCAGGCCGGCCGGACCTCCACCGGAGCCGCCGGAGCCGGCCCCGGTGGTCACGGCACCGCCCGCACCGGTCGCGCAGACCGTGACGCCCGAGGTCCCCGAGACCTCCACGGTGGAGCCCACCGCGCCCGCGCCCAAGCGCGCCACCAGGCGCAAGACGGCGGTGGCGGACGGTGCGACCACCACCACGCGTCGTAGCCGTGCGAAGAAGCCGGTCGAGCCGGTCGCGGAGCCGGTCGCGGAGGTTATGACCCCTGCGACCCCCGAGACCCCTGCGATCCCCGATGCACCCGTGACGGTCTCCCCGGCGCACCCCGTGGCGCCCGTCGCCGTACCGGATCCCTTCGCCGAGGCCGAGCCCCAGGAGGCGCCCGCGGCCCCCGCCAAGCGCACCCGTACGCGCAAGAAGGCCACGCCGCGCGAGGCGCCGCCGGTCGAGGCCGAGCAGAGCGTCCACGTGCCTCCCGCCGAGGTGGAGGAGGCCGAGGCGGAGCTCCTGCCGGCCGACGAGCCGCTCGACGACGAACCCGCGGGCGAGGACATCATCGAGGAGCGTCCCGGCCTGTTCGCCGATCCCTTCGGCCTGGCCGCCAGGGAACGTTCCGAGGTGCCCTCGGTGACCTTCCAGGCGCCCGCCGCGGTGTTCCAGCCGCTGTTCCAGGCCCCCGACCCGCAGCGGGCCGCACAGCCCGCCACGCGTCCCGCGCCGGTCCAGCCCGCCACTCCCGAGCCCGAGCCCGTCGAGGCGAGGGCCGACAAGGCCGACCGGGTCGAGAAGACCGAGAGGGCCGAGCTCGCCGAGGAGCCCGAGGACGACGACTCGGAAGGCGAGGGCGACGACGACGCGGGAGGTCGCCGGCGTCGGCGCCGCAGGGGCGGCCGGGGCCGCGGCAAGGCGCGCGACCTCGACGAGACCGAGGAGACCGAGGCCGAGCAGGACGACGAGGAGCAGGCTGAGGCCGAGCAGGACGACGAGGCCGAGAGCGGCAGCTCGCGCCGCCGTCGACGCAGGCGGCGCAGGGGCACGGACGAGTCCGGCGACGTCCCCGACGACCCGCCGAACACGGTGGTGCGCATCCGCGCGCCCCGTGCCGGCCGCGGCACCTCGGTGGACGAGGTGCAGAGCGTGCGCGGCTCGACCCGCCTGGAGGCGAAGAAGCAGCGCCGCCGCGAGGGCCGTGAGCTCGGCCGCAGGCGTCCGCCGATCATCACCGAGTCGGAGTTCCTGGCCCGCAGGGAGTCCGTCGAGCGCGTGATGGTGGTCCGCCGCACCGGCGGGCGCACCCAGATCGCGGTGCTGGAGGACGGCGTCCTCGTCGAGCACTACGTCAACCGCGAGGCGAGCCAGTCGTACGTGGGCAACGTCTATCTCGGCAAGGTGCAGAACGTGCTGCCGAGCATGGAGGCCGCGTTCGTCGACATCGGCAAGGGCCGCAACGCGGTCCTGTACGCCGGAGAGGTGAACTTCGACACCGCGGGGCTGGAAGGACAGCCCAAGCGGATCGAGGTGGCGCTGAAGTCGGGCCAGTCGGTGCTGGTGCAGGTCACCAAGGACCCGATGGGCCACAAGGGCGCCCGCCTGACGAGCCAGATCAGCCTGCCGGGACGTTACCTGGTCTACGTGCCCGACGGTTCGATGACCGGTATCAGCCGCAAGCTCCCCGACAAGGAGCGCACCCGTCTCAAGAGCATCCTGAAGAAGGTCATGCCGGAGAACGCGGGGGTCATCGTCCGTACGGCCGCCGAGGGCGCCTCGGAGGACGAGCTGGCTCGCGACGTGGCCAGGCTGTCGGCGCAGTGGGAGAACATCCAGCGCAAGGCCAAGTCGGCCAGCGCGCCCGAGCTGCTCTCCTCCGAGCCCGACCTGACCGTCCGGGTGGTCCGCGACGTGTTCAACGAGGACTTCGCCTCGCTGGTCGTCGCGGGGGACGTGTGGGAGACGGTCGACGAGTACGTCCGCTACGTCGCCCCGCATCTGGCCGACCGCCTCAGCAGGTGGGAGGAGGGCGGTGACGTCTTCGCCGCGTACCGGATCGACGAGCAGATCGCCAAGGCGATGGAGCGCAAGGTCTGGCTGCCCAGCGGCGGCTCGCTGGTGATCGACAGGACCGAGGCCATGACCGTGGTCGACGTCAACACCGGCAAGTTCACCGGTCAGGGCGGCAACCTCGAGGAGACCGTCACCCGCAACAACCTGGAGGCGGCCGAGGAGATCGTCCGCCAGCTCAGGTTGCGCGACATCGGCGGCATCATCGTCATCGACTTCATCGACATGGTGCTGGAGAACAACCGTGATCTGGTGCTGCGGCGGCTGCTGGAGTGCCTGGCCCGTGACCGTACCAAGCACCAGGTGGCCGAGGTGACCTCCCTCGGTCTGGTCCAGATGACGCGCAAGCGGGTCGGCCAGGGCCTCCTGGAGGCCTTCTCGACCACCTGTGAGTGCTGCAACGGCCGCGGCCTGCACGTCTCGTCGGAACCGGTCGAGGGCAAGCCCGAGCCGCGCGGCACCCAGGGCAAGATGGCCGTGGAGAAGGCCGTCGCGGAAAAGCTGGGCAAGGACGGTAACCACGCGGTGGCGGCCGGTGACCAGTCTGGGCGTGATACGGTGACCGATGCGCTTGATGGAGTCCAGCATGAGGACGGTCAGGCAGCACAGGCTTCTGGCCGGGGGCGGCGACGCTCCCGCAAGGCCAGGTCGGCCGATTAGACCCCGTCCCGCACAGGGACGGGGCCGAAGGCCGGCACCCCCGACGTTCCGCCCGGTTCGACCAGGACACCGTCAATCCGGTACCCTGGTGAACCGGTGCGCTCATGGCGCGCCCTGTTCGCGCGCCTACCCGGTACGTCATCAATGACCACAGCCGGATGCGGGGCGCAGCATCCAGCGAGCAAGCAGTCAGAAGAAGGGTTCCGCGGTGTACGCGATCGTTCGTTGCGGCGGCAGGCAGCAGAAGGTCTCCGTCGGTGACGTCCTTGAAGTGGACAAGGTCGCCGGCGAGGTCGGTTCCACGGTTTCGCTGCCGACGGTCCTCGTCGTCAACGACGGCGACGTGACCACCGAGGCGGGCAAGTTCACGGTTGCCGCCGAGATTCTCGGTGAGACCAAGGGTCCGAAGATCCGGATTCTGAAGTACAAGAACAAGTCGGGGTACAAGAAGCGCCAGGGTCACCGTCAGCGGTACACCCAGGTGAAGATCACCGGCATCGACCAGGCCTGAGTTTCGGGAGTTTTGCGAGATGGCACACAAGAAGGGCGCGTCGTCCACTCGGAACGGCCGCGACTCCAACGCCCAGCGGCTCGGTGTGAAGCGCTTCGGCGGTCAGCTGGTCAACGCCGGCGAGATCATCGTTCGTCAGCGCGGCACCCACTTCCACCCCGGCGACAACGTCGGCCGTGGCAGTGACGACACGCTGTTCGCGCTGGCCGCGGGCCACGTTCTGTTCGGTGTCAAGCGCGGACGCCGCGCGGTGAGCATCGTTCCGGTCGCGGAGTAGATTCGCGCCGACAGACGTTGAGGGCAGGGGTGGATCGCATTCAGCGGTCCACCCCTGTTCGCGTTTTCACCGGAATTTCCCGTAGATAGAGGTAGGAAAGTAGATATGCCGGACTTTGTGGACCAGGTGGTCCTGCACATCAAGGCCGGTGACGGGGGAAACGGCTGTGCCTCTGTCCATCGGGAGAAGTTCAAGCCGCTGGGCGGTCCCGACGGGGGCAACGGAGGCCGGGGCGGTGACGTGATCCTGGAGGTCGACGCCAACACGGCGACCCTGCTGGAGTATCACCGCCGCCCGCACCGCAAGGCCGACAACGGCAAGCAGGGGCAGGGCGCCAACCGCGACGGCGCCAACGGCGGCGACATCATCATCTCGGTGCCCGACGGCACCGTGGTCAAGAACGCCGCCACCGGCGAGGTCCTGATCGACCTGATCGGCGCGGGTACCCGCTACGTGATCGCCGAGGGCGGGCACGGCGGGCTCGGCAACGCCGCACTCGCCTCCGCCAAGCGCAAGGCCCCCGGATTCGCACTGCTCGGTGAGCCGGGCGACGAGCTCGACGTCATGCTGGAGATGAAGAGCGTCGCCGACGTGGCGCTCGTCGGATTCCCCAGTGCGGGCAAGTCCTCCCTCATCGCCGCGCTCTCCGCCGCCCGCCCGAAGATCGCCGACTACCCGTTCACCACCCTGGTCCCCAACCTCGGGGTGGTCACCGCGGGCGAGACCGTCTTCACCGTCGCGGACGTGCCGGGACTGATCCCCGGCGCCTCGGAGGGCAAGGGGCTGGGGCACGAGTTCCTGCGCCACGTCGAGCGCTGCAACACGCTCGTGCACGTGATCGACTGCGCCACGATGGAGCCGGGCCGTGACCCGATCAGCGACTACGAGGCGATCGAGGCCGAGCTGGCCGCGTACGGCAAGCTGGAGGACCGGCCGCGCCTGGCGGTGCTCAACAAGTCCGACGTGCCCGACGCCCGCGAGCTGGCGGAGATCGTGACGCCGATGCTCCAGGAGCGGGGACTGCGGGTCTTCTCGATCTCCGCGGCCACCCATGACGGCCTCAAGGAACTGACCTACGCCATGGGGGAGATGGTCGCCGCCGCGAGGGCCGCCGCTCCGATCCCGGAGCCGACCCGCCTGGTCATCAGGCCCAAGCAGCACGGTGACGCGGGATTCGCCGTCCGCAGGATCGACGACCACACCTTCCAGGTCACCGGGGTGAGGCCGGAGCGGTGGATCCGCCAGACCGACTTCACCAACGACGAGGCCGTGGGCTACCTGGCCGACCGGCTGGAGCGGCTCGGTGTCGAGGAGGAGCTCACCAAGGCCGGGGCGAAGGCCGGAGCCGAGGTGATCATCGGCTCCATGGAGAGCGGACACATCTTCGACTGGCAGCCGACGCTCAACGCCGAGGCCGTACGTCAGGGGCCGCGCGGATCGGACAACCGGCTCGGCTAGCGGGGGCCTCGCGAGGGCGCCTCGGCGCGCGTCCCGTGTGCTTCCCGCCCCGTCCGGGCGGCTCGGATAACCTGATCTTCCAAGTGATCATCTTTGAGAGGTGCGTGTCGTGGACTCTGCGCGCGAACGGATCCGTACGGCTTCGCGCCTTGTCGTGAAGGTGGGTTCGTCCTCGCTCACCACCCCGCGGGGGATGATCGACGTCGACCGGGTGGACGCCCTGGTCGACGTGCTCGCCGCCCGGCGCAAGGCCGGCACCCAGATCGTGCTGGTCTCCTCCGGCGCGATCGCGGCGGGTCTCGGTCCGCTGGGCCTGCCCGCCAGGCCGCGCGACCTCGCCACCCAGCAGGCCGCCGCCTCGGTCGGCCAGGGCGTGCTGGTGGCCCGATACACCTCCTCCTTCGCCCGGTACGGCCTGCGGGTCGGCCAGGTTCTGCTGACCGCCGACGACATGATGCGCCGCTCGCATCACGTCAACGCCGAGCGCACGCTGGCCCGGCTGCTGGAGCTGGGCATCGTCCCCGTGGTCAACGAGAACGACACCGTGGCCACCGACGAGATCCGCTTCGGCGACAACGACCGGCTCGCCGCGCTGGTCGCCCACCTGACCAGGGCCGATGCGCTGGTGCTGCTGTCGGATGTGGACGCGCTCTACGACGGCGACCCCCGTCGTCCCGGCGCCCGCAGGCTCGCCGACGTACGCGGGCCCGAGGACCTCGTCGGGGTGGAGCTCGGCAAGGGCGGGGCGGTCGGCACCGGAGGCATGATCACCAAGGTGCAGGCCGCCAAGATCGCCACAGGGGCGGGTGTGCCCGTGGTGCTCACCGCCGCCGCGCACGCCGCCCAGGCGCTCGCGGGAACCGACGTCGGCACCTACTTCCACCCCGGCGGGCGTCACCCGGGCACCCGCCTGCTCTGGCTGGCCCACGCCACCACGGGTCGTGGACGCCTCCACCTGGACCCCGGCGCCGTCGAGGCGGTGGTGAGCCGCCGCAAGTCGCTGCTCCCGGCGGGGGTCACCTCCGTCGAGGGCGAGTTCGCGGCGGGCGATCCGGTGGACCTGTGCGGGCCGCTCGGCCGGGTGGTCGCGCGTGGCCTGGTCAACTTCGACGCGGGGGAGATTCCGGGGCTGCTCGGGCGCTCCACCCGGGAGCTGGCGGCGAGCCTGGGGCCCGAGTACGAACGAGAGCTGATCCACCGCGACGACATCGTCATACTGGAATCCCACAACTAGTTTTTTGGAGCGCGAGATGTCCGAGGACTTCCTGAAGGTGGCCTTGGCGGCCAAAGAGGCCGCCGCGGAGCTGGCCCCGCTGCCGAGGGCGCCGAAGGACGCCGCGCTCCGGGTGATGGCCGACGCGCTGGTGGCCGCGTCCGCCGAGATCGTCGCGGCCAACGCGCTCGATGTGGAGAGGGCGCGGGAGAGCGGGATCTCCGAGTACATGATCGACCGTCTTCGTCTCGACGAGGCCAGGATCGAGGCGATCGCCGAGGCGGTCCGTCAGGTCGCCGACCTGCCCGACCCCGTCGGCGAGGTGATCCGGGGCAACACGCTGCCCAACGGGCTGGAGCTGCGCCAGCTCCGGGTTCCGCTCGGCGTGATCGGCATCATCTACGAGGGCCGCCCCAATGTGACCGTGGACGCCGCGGCGCTCTGCCTCAAGAGCGGCAACGCCACCCTGCTGCGCGGCTCGTCCAGCGCGTACGAGTCGAACACGGTCCTCGTCAGGATCATGCAGGAGGCGCTGGCGGGCACCCGGGTGCCCGCCGGAGCCGTCCAGCTGGTCCCCGGGCAGAGCCGCGACTCGGCCAAGGAACTCATGAGGGCCCGCGGCCTGGTCGATGTGCTGATTCCGCGCGGCGGCGCCTCGCTGATCAACTCGGTGGTGGAGGAGTCCACCGTCCCGGTGATCGAGACCGGCGTGGGCAACTGCCACGTCTACGTCGACGCCGACGCCGATCTGGACCTCGCGATCCAGATCCTGATCAACGCCAAGGTTCAGCGGCCCTCGGTGTGCAACTCCGCCGAGACGCTCCTGGTGCACGCGGCCGTGGCCGACACCTTCGTGCCGCGAGCGCTGGCCGCGCTGGCGGCGGAGGGCGTCACGGTGCACGGTGATGCGCGCGTCGCGGCGTACGGCGACGTGGTGCCCGCCGGGGAGGAGGACTTCCGGATGGAGTACCTCTCGCTGGACATCGCCGCCGCCGTGGTCGACTCGCTGGAGGAGGCGGTCGCGCACATCAGGAAGTACGGCTCGGCGCACACCGACGCGATCGTCACGCGCTCGGTCAGCGCCTCCCGCAGGTTCGTCGCGCTGGTCGACTCCGCGGCCGTGGCGGTCAACGCCTCGACCAGGTTCACCGACGGCGGGGAGTTCGGCTTCGGCGCGGAGATCGGCATCTCCACCCAGAAGCTGCACGCGCGCGGCCCCATGGGCCTGCCGGAGCTGACCTCGACCAAGTGGGTCTACACCGGTGAAGGTCATCTGCGCACGGCCGAGGGTACGGTCCTCGCCTCACCCGAGTCCGCGTCCCGATAAGTCGCTCCCGCGGGGCCCCGGACGTCGCGACGCGGCCTTCCGGGTGCCCCGTGAGCCGTTCCTCGGGCCCGGGGCGCACCGCCCGGACCCGGCGAATCCCGCAGCCGCAGGGCCTTTCGCTCTTCCGGATCTTTCTGGGAGTCCGGCGTGCCGCCGGGAAAACGTCACACTCGCCCGCTATGGTGTGGTCTCCTATGGCTGGAGAGCAGGGAAGCGAGCGGGAGTGAGCGACCCGATAGGCGCGGCGGTCCCTGACCCATGTGGCCGACGCAGGAGGTCACGTGGGTCGTCTCGGGCGGGTCGGTCCCTATACGTTGCTGGAACGTCTTGGCCGGGGGGGAATGGGCGAGGTCTACCTCGCCTCCAGCCGCCGGGGTGACAGGGTCGCGCTCAAGGTGCTCCACGACGTCCACGACCCGGGCTCGGAGGCCCGGGTGCGTCTGGAGCGAGAGGTCCGTGCCCTGCGCAGGGTCGAGAGCCCCTACGTCGCCCGCGTCGTCGACGCCGATCTCGACGGTGACCGGCCCTACCTGGTCATGGAGCACATCGAGGGAGACACCCTCCTGGATCGGGTGCGCCGCGACGGTTGCCTGGAGGGCGCCGGCCTGCTCAGTGTCGCGCAGGGCCTCGCCATCGCCCTGTCGATCATCCACGCGGCCGGGGTCGTGCACCGCGACCTCAAACCCGCCAACGTGGTGGTCAACGGGGACGACGAGCCCGTCCTCATCGACTTCGGCATCGCCCACGTCCTGGACGCCACCCGGCTCACCCTGACCGGCACCTTCCTGGGCACCCCCGGCTACGCCGCCCCCGAACTGTTCGCGGACGAGCACGTGGGCGAGCCCGCGGACGTGCACGCCTGGGCGGCCACCGTCGCCTTCGCCGCGACCGGCCGTCCCACCTTCGGTGGAGGCACCGTCGAGGCACAGATGTACGCGATCCTCAACGGCCAGGCCGACCTTGAGGGCGTCCCGGCGGCTCTGCTGCCGTTGATCCGCGCGGCCCTGCACCGCGAGCCGGCCAAGCGCCCCACCGCGGCACTCCTCACCAGCCGCCTGGGCCGCCTGGTGAGGACGATCCCGTCCGGGGCGGGGGCGGCCAGGAAACCGGGCACCCTCGCGGGGGAGAAGCCCGGCCAGGGCAGGAAGCAGGAAGGCCGCTCCAGGTCCGGCACCAAGGGTGAGGAGCCCGTCAAGGGCGGGCGGGCGGCCAGGGCGGAGACCGGCAGAGGAAGGTCGTCCGTTCCCACGGACGGAGCGGTGCGTCCGCCCCGGTCCCCGGCCGACACGGACGGCGCGCCGCGCGGGGGGAGGGCGGTGCCCGCCGGTGAGACGGCCCGTGCGGCCCGGGTGCTCCCGGCGCCCGGTGAGACGTCCCGTGGCGGGCGCCCGGCCGCCGCGGTCGGCGAGGCGCCCCGTGGCCGCTCTGCCCCCGCGAGCGGTGAGACACCTCGCGGGGCACGCGCGGCCGCCACGACAGGTGAGACGTCCAGGACCGGGCGGGCCCCCGCGGCCGCGGAGACGTCGCGTGGCGGGCGGCCCGCCGCCGCGGCGGGCAGAGCCGTCCGGCGGCGCCAAACCGGTAAGGGGCGGGGCGGGGCGGCCGGAGAACTCCAGGGCGGGGGCAGGGCGGGGCCGTTGCCCGCGGGCAACGCGGCGCTGCTACTGCTGGCGGTGCTGGCCGTGCCGTGCGTCGTGGCCACGGTCATCTGGCCGCCGGCCACCTTCGCCGTCACCGGGCTGTTCGCCACGCTGGCCCGTACGCTGTGGGCCGGGCACTGGCTGGTCAGGAAGCGTAAGTCGGCCAGGACCCGGGCGGTCCTGCGTGTCCTGGGCTTTCCACTGACCTTCGTCGTCTCGCTGCTGACCGCCCTCGCGTGGCCGGGGCTGCCGGCGGCGGCCCTCGCCGGGGGCGCGCTCTGGCTGAGCCTCGGCGGCTCGCTGCCCCCCGACTGGTGGGCGCATCCCGCCCCGGTCGCCGTCGCCGGCGTCGTGTTCGGCGTCGTCTGCGGGGGCATCCTCGGCCGGGAGATCGAGCGGATCGGTGCCGAGCTCGTCGAACTCCGCAAGGAGGGCCTGCGCGCGCTCGCCGTACTGGGCGGGTTCGTCGCCCTGTGCTCCGCGGCCGTACGCGCGATCGCCCTCCTCGTGTAGATCTCGCTCCTGTTCGAGTATGGACTTCATGTGTGGCCGGCATGGAAAAGGGCCCGGAGCGGTCCCCGGGCCCTTTCGGTGGAGCTTCTGATTAATTTCCATCGCGGCGGGAGAAGCGGTTGAAGATGCGCTCTCCGGCGTTGACGGCGCCTTCCGCGACGTCGCGCAGGACGCCGATGAACGGGTCCTGGGACTGCGACCAGGATTCACGGTAGGAGCGGGCGGCCGCCTTGACCTCTTCGGAGATCTTCGCGTTGGCGTCGTCGGTGCGGCGGGGGTATTCACCGGCGAGGATCGTCTCGTACTCGCCGCTGCGGCGCCACTTGTCGAGCTCGGCGACACGCGAGACGGCGAACGGGTGGGTGGTGCCCAGCAGGTTGAGGACCTTGAGCAGGCCGTCACGGACGTCGCCCGCCGTGTCGTACTCCCTGGCCTGGTCGAGGAAGGCCTCGATGTTCATCTCGTGCAGGCGCGAGCCGCCGGCGAGCTTCATCAGGGCGCGCAGTGCCGCGTCGGAGTCCTGGCCGCAGAGCAGGCCGCCTCGGTCGGCGGAGAGCTCGGACTTGCGGTGCCACTCCTCCAGGCCGGCCACGATCGCGCGCAGGCCGATGTAGCCGAGCGGGATCCAGGCCACACGGGTGGCGAGACGGGTCAGGATGTCGAGCATGGTCCGGTAGACCGCGTGGCCCGACAGGATGTGGGCGGTCTCGTGGCCGATGACGAAGCGCTGCTCCTCTGAGTCCATCAGGTCGAGGAGACCGGTCGTGACGACGATGAACGGGTCGTCGAAACCGATCGCCTTCGCCTGCACCAGAGGGCTCTGCTGCACGTAGACCTCGGGAATGCGGTGGAGGTCGAGCGTGTAGGCGGCGTCGCGGCCCATGTCGTGCAGCGAGCGGAACTGGGTCTCGCTGGTGCGCACGGCCGAGGCGAGGTAGATCAGGCGCAGGCGGCGCTCGCTGACCAGGCCGGACATCTGCTTGAGCACCGTGTCGAACCCGCTGAGCGACCGGAGGGCGACCAGCGCGGACCGATCGGCAGGATGTTCGTAGGCGCGCGAGCTGATGCCGGGAAGCTGCACGCGGTTGCGATCCGGGGTGGTGGTCATGTCCGGCATGCTACGTCGGGTCCGCCTGCCACGCGCGGGGGGTGATTAAAAGCTGTGTACGGCTTGCACGTATGGTCCGTTTCATGATGAACGTGCCTACGGGCAAGGGGAAGCGACGTCTGGGCGTCATGGGCGGGACCTTCGACCCGATCCATCACGGTCACCTGGTCGCGGCCAGTGAGGTCGCTCACCATTTCGATCTTGACGAGGTGGTCTTCGTGCCGACGGGACAGCCGTGGCAGAAGGCCGACAAGATCGTCTCGGCCGCCGAGGACCGCTATCTCATGACGGTCATCGCCACCGCCTCCAACCCCAGGTTCTCGGTGAGCCGCGTCGACATCGACCGCCCGGGTCCCACCTTCACCATCGACACGCTCAGAGAGATCTCCGCCGCCTGGGGGCCCGATGTGGATCTCTACTTCATCACCGGGGCCGACGCGCTCGCCCAGATCCTGAGCTGGCGCGACGTCGACGAGCTGTTCACCATCGCGCACTTCGTGGGTGCCACCAGGCCCGGCCACGTCCTGCACGACCCCGGCCTGCCCGACGGCAAGGTGAGCCTGGTGGAGATCCCGGCACTGGCCATCTCGTCGTCGGAGTGTCGCCAGCGGGTGGCCTCCGGGGAGCCCATCTGGTATCTCGTCCCCGACGGCATCGTCCAGTACATCAACAAGCGCGGTCTGTACGGCGACACGGCGGCCAGACCTTCCGGTGGCCGGTGAGCGGGGGCCGATTTTGATGAAATTCGCTATGATTCGAGAAATTTGCGTGGGACGAGTATCCGCGGCTCATCCGGCATGATCGCCGACCGCGCGGGCCGTGCCCGTCCCGCCCGAGATCGACGAACGCGGCCGCGCCCGCCGAGGACGCCCCTGATCAGGGCGGCAATTCGTTTGCGGTGCGGAATCGGGTGACACACGATAGGCGTTGTCCAACAGGCGGCTCTTCAACAAGCGCCGAATCGGGCACCCTGATAGGTGACAGCGCCGACTAGCAGGAGGACTGACCCACACCGTGACAGCAACAGAAAGATCCATCCAGCTCGTCAGGCTCGCCGCCGAGGCGGCGGCGGACAAACTGGCCGACGACATTCTCGCCTACGACGTGAGCGACCAGCTCGTCATCACCGACGCGTTCGTGCTCTGCTCCGCCACCAACGACCGTCAGGTCCGCGCCATCGTCGACGAGATCGAGGACCGGCTGCGGATCGGGGCCGACGCCAAGCCCGTCCGTCGCGAGGGTGAGCGCGAGGGCCGCTGGGTCCTGCTGGACTACATCGACATCGTCGTGCACGTCCAGCACGAGGAGGACCGCACCTTCTACGCGCTGGAGCGCCTGTGGAAGGACTGCCCCTCCATCTCGCTGCCGGACAGTGTGACCCAGGTCGCCGCCCAGCGCGCCCGCGGGACGGTAGCTGAGTGAGTCGCCGCGTCGTCTGCCTCAGGCATGGCCAGACGCTGTGGAACGTCGAGCACCGCTTCCAGGGCCACAGCGACATCCCCCTTGACGAGACCGGGATCGCGCAGGCCACCCGCGCGGCCTCGCTGCTCGCCGCTCTCCGCCCGAGCAGGATTGTCTCCTCCGATCTCCAGCGCGCCTTCGACACCGCCTCGGCGCTGGGCCGCGTCACGCGCCTGGACGTCAGTGTCGACAAGGATCTGCGAGAGCGGGGCGGAGGCCAGTGGGAAGGGCTCACCCGGGAGGAGATCTCCAAGAGGTGGCCCCGGGAGTTCGCCGACTGGGAGGCGCCGGGCGGTGAGGCGGTCACCGACGTCGCCGACAGGGTCTCCTCGGCCATCCGCCGCTGGGCGGCGGAGATCGACTCCGACGGCCTGCTGGTCGTCGCCTCCCACGGGGCGGCGATCCGGCTCGGTATCGCCAAGCTCATGAACCTGCCGCAGGAGCTCTGGCCCGCCCTGGGAGGTCTCGGAAACTGCTCGTGGTCGGTGCTGGAGGAGGGGCGTAAGGGCTGGCGTCTGCTGGAGCACAACGCGGGGACCCTCCCCGAGCCGGTCAGCAGCGACGACAACCCCGAGGTCACCCAGGATTGACCTTCGGGCGGCGCGGCTTGCGCCCCGGTGGCGGGCGCGGGCCGTGTGGTCGTCGATTAGGTGAACACGCCGGTGTCCTTATATGCTTCCCGAGCGCCGCAACGAGAGCACTCGAAGCGGTGACCAGGGGCTATGGCGCAGCTGGTAGCGCGCCTCCATGGCATGGAGGAGGTCTGGGGTTCGAATCCCCATAGCTCCACCCACGGACGGGTGATCGGATCGTCGGCGCGATGAGCGCCGGTGGGAGGTCGCCCGCGATCTCCTTGACAAGGCCACCCTCCGGGTGGCCTTGTTTCGTTCAGGGGCGTGTCGCGGGCACGTCCGGGCACCGTACCTCCTGGTATGGTCGGGGCGTGAGTGCGGCGCGTGACCGTTGGTTGGACGAGGGCATCCGGGTGCTGGCCGCCGAGGGGGCCTCGGGGGTGCGCATCGACCGGATCGCCGCCCGCCTGGGATTGTCCAAGGGGTCCTTTCACCACCATTTCGATGGTGCCGAGGGATACAAGCGCGACCTGCTGGCGTACTTCGAGCGGTTGTCCGTCGAGGCGTTCGACCGGGCGATCGCCGAGGTCGAGACGCAGGGTGACGCGCGCGCCGTCCTCGGGAGGCTGACCGAGCTGATCCGGTCGCGGGATACGGGGCTCTACCGACCCCAACTGGAGGCGGCGGTACGTGCCTGGTCGATGTCGGATCCCGGTGTGCGCGCCGTGCAGGCGCGCATCGACCAGGTCAGGCTGTCGGCGTTGCAGCGCGTCTGGCGGCCCCATGTCGCGACGGACGCGGAGGCGAGACGAGCCGCGCTGCTTCCGTATCTCCTGGCCGTGGGGGCCACCGTGCTGGTCCCGCCCGTCGGTGCCGAGGAGTTGAGGGACGTCGTCGAGATGCTTCTGCCCCTGGTGCCGGAGAAGTCGATCACCGCCGCCGACTGAGACGCGACATCGATTCGCGCTCCGCGACATGGGCCGGCCGGTTTGCCGGGCCCTCCACGGCATCGCCGGTCGGGTTTCTGTGCGGTTCACGGCATCGGTCGGCTGCTTTCCCGCGCGGCTCATGACGTCGGTCGGCTGCTTTCCCGCGCGGTCCGCGCCGTTGTTCGACCGGATTTCCGGGCGGCCCACGTTCTTCTTCACCTGGGCGTTCAGCTGAGCGGGAGGAGGGACGGTGACCCGCCCGCACGGCCCGGCGTCGGAGGATCCTTGTCATCTTTCCATACCATGCCGTATGGTACGGTTCGAGTCGAGAGCGTACGAAGGGAGGACGACCTTGACGCACCTTCCTGATCCGGTGTGGCCCGTCGTGGTGCTGGCTTTCATACAGGTGGTCGACGCGATCCTGTGTGTCAGGCCGGTGGCTTTCGTCGCTCGGTGCCTGGAGGACGTGAAGTGGCCGAGAAGACACTGGTGGGTGATGTCGCCGATCAAGTTCGCGGCGGCGGCCGGCCTGCTGGCGGGCATATGGATCCCCTATCTGGGGGCGGTCACCTGCGCCGCGCTCGTCCTGTACTTCCTCGTCGCGATATCGATGCACGTGGCGGCGAGAGACTTCGGCAGGAACCTCTTCCTCAACGCCACGGGCATGCTCGTCGTCTGCCTCGCCACCGGCGTGTTCTGTTTCGTGATCCGGTGACGGCCGATCACGCGGGACGACACGCCGGCCGAGTCGGGTCAGCGGGTCAACGAGGAGGTGGGGGATGCCTGCCGTTCCCGCGTCCCCGGAAGGCGAACGTCATCCCGGTTCTTCGCGACGGAGCGCTTCGATCACAGATCATCAGAAGAGACCGCGAAGGCGAGCTTCCGGCTCGCCCGCCGTGCCGGTCGCGCCTCCTCCGTCTGGACGCGAGACCGGCGCGGCGGGGCGAGCCGGAAACCATGGACGCGGGGTGACGTCCGCGTTCCCCTTCATGATCGAGCAGCCGGAATGGGGAAACAGCCCGTTTGAGCATTGCTTAAGGGGCGCTTACGCGTGATCTAACCAATGTCCGCTCACGCGTGGTCCGGGCAACGCTTCGCACTTCGGGTGATCCGGTGGAGATCCGGCCGTTCGCCTACGCGTGCTCTGGCCGACGTCCGGAGAAGCACGTCGTGAGCCGGCCCCGTATCGGCCGTGGCGCACTCCGGCGCACTCCGGCGCGGTCCACGACACGTTCCGCCGCGCCGCTCAGCGCCTCGCGTCCCTGCGGGACCAGCGGCCGCCGACCAGACGCCGGGCGGTACGGGGGGGACGGTCGTGCGATTCGGTGCGGAACCAGAGCTGGACTCTGGCGCCGCCGAGTGAGGACGCGTCGATTCGCAGGGTGCCGCCGGAGGACTCGGCGAGCCTGCGGGCGATGTCCAGGCCGAGCCCGGTGGATCCCGCCCCGCTGGTCCCACGTCGCAGCGCCGCCTCGGGGTCGCCGATGCCGGGACCGGCGTCGGCGATCAGCACGCCGACGGTGCCCGAGCCCTGGTGCAGGGTCACCGTGAACGCCGTGCCCTCGGGGGTGTGCCGGAAGACGTTGCCGAGCAGGGCGTCCACCACGGCGCTGAGCTCTCCTGCCGCGACCGGCACCCGTGCGGGCGCCGAGGCGCCGATCAGCTCCCATGGGCGCCTCTGGTCCTCGGCGAGCGCCGACCAGAAGGCGAGCCGTTCGCGCAGCACCTCGGCGGCGTCACAGTGGACGAGCTCCGGCGCGCGGGAGGGCTGCCTCGCCGCCGCGATGATCTGATCCACCTCGGCCTCCAGGCGGCTCAGCGCGCTCCTGCTCTGCTCGGCCTCGGGTCCCAGGTGGTCCAGGCTGAGCCGGAGCGCGGTGAGGGGGGTGCGCAGGCGGTGCGACAGGTCCGCGGCCATCTCCCTTTCCGCGGCCAGCAGCTGGGTCACGCGGTCGGCCATGCTGTTGAACGCCTCGCCGGCCGCGACGAGCTCGGGCGGGCCCTCGGGCTCGATGCGGACGCTGAGGTCCCCGGCGCCCAGGGCGCTCGCCGCCCGTCCCAGCCGCCGGGCCGAGCGCACCACGCGTACGCCCAGCCGGTCGCCGACCAGGAGTGATCCGGCGACGAGCACCGCGGCCACCCCGCTCAGCACCGCCCACGACGAGGCGACGCCTCGGGTGAGGTCGGCCGGCGGGATGAAGATCTCGATGACCACGGTCCTGTCACCGTCCAGGGCGACGGGGCGCAGCAGGAGGTAGCCGGTGCCCATCTCGGCG
Organism: Streptosporangium sp. NPDC000563; assembly: GCF_040299985.1. NCBI lineage: Bacteria > Bacillati > Actinomycetota > Actinomycetes > Streptosporangiales > Streptosporangiaceae > Streptosporangium > Streptosporangium sp. NPDC000563. The sequence goes on from NZ_JBEPDA010000006.1 coordinate 29,748, forward strand.
GTGATGGCCCGGGTCAGGCGGGAGGCCGCGGCCACGGTCTCCGCGGGGGCCCTCACGGTACCGGCCGAGCCGCCGCCGGGCAGGTGGACCCCGATGCGGTCCCGTGCGCCGGTGCTGAGCAGCGCGTGGGTGAGCCGGTCGGGATCGACGGTGATGGCGAGCACGGGGACCAGCGCCGAGGCCTGCCGTTCCGCCTCGGCCATGGCCCGGCCGTGGGCGATCTCCCTGACGATGAGTCCGAGCGGGATCAGGAAGGCGAGGGCGACCATCGAGGTTCCCGCGACGGTGAGCAGGGCGAGGGTCCGCCTCACGGCGGTGTGATCAGCATGACCCCCACGCCGCGTACGGTGTGCAGGTAGCGGGGGGAGGACGCGCTCTCGCCGAGCTTGCGCCGCAGCCATGACAGGTGGACGTCGATCGTCTGGTCGTCCCCGTAGGACTGTTGCCAGACCTCGGTGAGCAGTTCCTTGCGGGAGACCACCCGGTCGGCGCGGGTGGCGAGATAGGCGAGGAGGTCGAACTCGCGCCTGGTGAGGGTGAGCGGGGCACCGTCCAGGTGGGCCTCGCGCCGGTTGAGGTCCACCGACAGGGCGCCGACGCACAGGACCGGGGGTGGGGTCGCGCTCCGCGCCCGGCGCAGCACGGCGTCCAGGCGGGCGTTCAGGTGGTCGCCGGAGAACGGTTTGACCAGGTAGTCGTCGGCCCCCGCCTGGAGGAGACGGACGATCTCCGCCTCGTTGTCCCTGGCCGTGGCCACGATGACCGGGACGCTGGAGACGCTGCGGACCATCTTGAGCGCCTCCGCCCCGTCCAGGTCGGGCAGCCCGAGGTCGAGAACCACCGCGTCCGGGGGGTTCTGGGTGATCTCTCGCAGAGCGTCGAGCGCACGCCCCGCGCTGCGTACGGCGTGCTGGCGCCTGCTGAGTTCCTGGATGATCGCGGATCGTACGTATTCATCGTCTTCGACCACTAGCACCGTCGCCATGCCATGTAACGGTAGTGAACAGTGGGACATATGACGTAATAATTCACGATATGCGGCAGACGCTGGGGTTCATAGCGGTGTGGTGCGGGGCCACCGTCCTGGCGATCTCGGTCGCCTGGTTCGGCGTCCGCGACGTGCTCCGCAGCGAGGTCTTCGAGGACGCGAGCATCGAACCCATCAACGCCGCCATCGGGCGTACGGGAGACTCGCGACTCCCCCGGGGAGCGCCCACGGGACCGCAGGTACTCGGCACGCCGACAGCGGCCTCCTCCGCGCCTTCCTCCGGGCCGGACCGGACCCCGGCGCCCCGCTCCACCGCGCCCGCACGCGGCACCGCCAGGCCGAGTTCCGCCTCCTCTCCGTCGAGGACCGCCGCGGCGCCGGCCCGCACGCGGGAGGGCGATTCCTCCCGTTCCGGGCCGCCGTCCGCGCCTCCCAGGCCGCGCGGAACCCAGGCGGCCACCTCGTCGCCCGCCACGCCCAGGGCGACGGCCACCAGGACGCGATCGATCTCCACCGAGAACCTGCGCGTGGTGAACGTCAAGGGTGGTTCGGTCTCGTTCGCCATCGAGAACGGCGTGTGCCGTCTGATCGCCGCCGCGCCCAACGCGGGCTACGAGGCCAAGGTCGCCTCGGCCACCGGCTGGATCAGGGTCGACCTCGTCCAGGGAGAGCACGGTTCCGCGGTCTTCTGCATCGGAGCGGAGGGCCGCACCGACCTGTGGGAGTACTAGGCCGCCCCTGATGGACGCCGGGGCGAGCGAGGGCCGGCCTTCAGGCGGGTCCGGGGTGCCGGTCGCCGAGTTCGCGCAGTCGCGCGGCGGCCTCGGCGACGCGCTCCTCGGAAAAGACCGCGATGCCGTGCCGTTCGAGCAGGGCGGTGGTCACCCCGTGGCCGGGCACGCGCCCGCCCCCGAAGGCGCCGTCGTAGATGACCAGGCTGCCGCAGGAGGGACTGCCCTCCTTCAGAATCGCCACCCGCACACCGTGGGTCCGCGCGGCGGCGAGCGCCGCCCGTGCGCCGGAGAGGAAGAACTCCGTGACGTCGGCACCCTCGGCGGTCAGCACCCGGGCCGCCCCGGACAGCACCGCCTCGCCTCCGGCGCCGTCCTCGATCTCCGCGGCCGGGCGCGGCACGGGCAGACCGCCCTCGACCTCGGGGCAGAACGGGACGAGCCGCCCCTGCCGCCGCCACGTGACCAGCAAGGCGTCGCCGCTCGTCTTGGCGGCCCCGTCGTAGCGGACCTTCCGTCCCATCAGGCAGGCGCTGACCAGGATCCTCTCCACGGACCCAGAGTACGTGGCGCGGAGCGGAGGGCGAGGGGGCCGGGCAGTACCCTGCTGCCCATGCTTTTCGATCCCCTGAGGTCTCGATGATCGGCCCGCTCGCGACCGGCCTCATCCTGCTGTCGCTGTTGGTCGGGATCTTCGCGCTGGTGAGCACGGCGAGGAACAGGGCGATGAGCAGACCGCTCCTCGTCGCGCTCGGAGTGCTGGAGATCGGCCTGCTCGTCCAGGCCGGGTTCGTGATCGCCGCGCTGGTGCGGGGCGAGGGGCCCGCGGAGACGGCCACGCTCATCGGCTATCTGGCGGGCAGCCTGGTGATCCCGCCGGTGGCGGCGTTCTGGGGGATCGGTGAGCGGTCGCGCTGGGGGCCCGCGGTGATCGCGGTGGCGGGTTTCGCGATTCCCGGCATGGTCGGGCGGATGCTCCAGGTCTGGCAGGGGCTGCCGTGAGCGAACCGGCGATCGGCAGCGGGCCGGGACGCGCGCTGGTGGCGGTCTACGGGGTGTTCGCCCTCGCCGCGGGGGCGCGTGCCGCCGTGCAGATCGCCACCCGGTTCCAGGAGGCTCCGCTGGCCTACGCGCTGTCGGCGTTCGCCGCGGCCGTCTACGTCGTGCTCACCGTGGCGCTGGCCAGGGGGAACAGGACCCTGGCGCTCGTCGCCTGCGGTGTCGAACTGGCCGGGGTGCTCATCGTGGGAACGCTCAGCATGGTCGACCCCGAGGCCTTCCCGCGTGCCACGGTCTGGTCGGGTTACGGGAGCGGATATCTTTTCATCCCGTTTGTGCTTCCTGTCCTGGGCCTTTACTGGCTTTTGCGGCGCCGCTAGTTAGGTCCGTGCCTCACCGGGCAGGTCTGGTCCCCGAACCGACCAAACCACAAGGGAGGCACGGTCATGAGCTCGATTGAACAGTCAGTGGACGTCAACGTTCCGATCCGGACCGCGTACAACCAGTGGACCCAGTTCGAGAGCTTTCCCGAGTTCATGGAAGGCGTCGAGTCGATCAAGCAGCTGAGTGACACGCGCACGGCGTGGGTCGTCGAGATCGCCGGGGTCCGCCGGGAGTTCGAGGCGGAGATCACCGAGCAGCACCCCGACGAGCGGGTGGCCTGGAAGTCACTGGACAAGCCGCACCAGGCGGGCGTGGTGACCTTCCACCATCTCGGTCCCGACAGCACCCGGGTCACGTTGCAGATGGAGTACGACCCCGAGGGGTTCGTCGAGACCGTCGGTGACTGGCTGCAGCTCGTCCGGCTGCGCGTCCGCGGCGACCTGGAGCGTTTCAAGACCTTCGTCGAGTCGCGCGGCGACGAGACCGGCGCGTGGCGCGGCGACGTTCCCGGCCCGCACGAGCGCGGCGGCGATGTCGCCGGCACCGGTGGGGTCACCGACCGGCCTCTGGGCGACCCGGGCCTGGGGGAGCATCGCGGCACCGGTACGGGGGGCGGTCACGGGTTCGGCGAGCCGGTGCCGCCGCGTACGGTGGGCCAGCCCTACCCGGCGGACCCGGATCTTCCTCCGCCCGGTGGTGAGCCGCTGCCCCCGGCGGGGCGCAGGCCGGGCGAGGAGCCGCCGCTCACCCCGGGGCCGCGCATCTGACGCTCGCCGACCGGGGCCGCGTGCCCGGAAACCGCCGTCCGGACCTGGGGGGACTCTCGTCCGGGGTGGGCGTCCGGTGCGGTCGGTCCCGGGCCGCGCGTCCGATCCCAAGGCGCGCTCGGTGACGCCCCAGGCGTCCGCTGCCCGAACCGTCCGGGATTCCGGGCATCCGGAGGCGGGGGGAGTCGTCCGGTGCGTGAGAAAGCCGGGCCACGATCTGTAAAGAGGATCGTGGCCCGGCTTTCATGTTGTCAGTGATTCGTCCTGTTCGGATTCGGCACGCCAGGTCAGGAACAAACTGAGGTTTCACTCCTGTTACAGTCGGGGTCAGCCAATCATCCTACGATTGGATGAAACCACTGAGGAGGACTGAAACCAGCATGAGCGTGCTCACCCATCAGACCAGGGGCCGCACCGATGGAACCACGGGCTCTCTCGCCTGGTTGCTCGTACTGGGAATCGTCCTCGCGGCACTGAACCTGCGTACCGCCGTCACGAGCGTCGGACCGGTCCTCGACCAGATAACCTCCGGCCTGGGCATGACCGCCGTCGGAGCCGGGCTGCTCACCACGCTCCCGGTGCTCATCTTCGCCTCGGTCGGCGCGGTGACGCCCGCCCTCGCGGTGAGGGTCGGAGAGCACCGCCTTCTGCTCCTCGCCCTCGTCGTCCTCGGTGCGGGCCTGCTCATCCGCTCGATGGTGGGCTCGGCCGAGGTGTTCCTCTACAGCAGTGCCCTGGCGCTGTCGGGCGGCGCGGTGGGCAACGTGCTCATCCCCAGCCTGATCAAGCGTCACTTCCCCGGCCGGGCCGGGACCATGACCACCGTCTACACCACCGCCCTCGCGGTGGGCACGATGCTCGCGGCCGCCGCGACCGTGCCCATCCAGCGGGCCACCGACGGCAACTGGCATGTTGCCCTGGGGGTGTGGGGGGCGCTCGCGGCCGTCGCCGCCATTCCGTGGCTTGCGCTCTCGCGCAGTGAGCCGGAGCGGCGCGGCATGAGCGGGGGCACGGGGGCCCGTGCCCTGCTTCGTAGCAGGCTGGCCTGGGCGGTCGCCGCCTATTTCGGCACCCAGAGCATGGTCGCCTACATCATGTTCGGCTTCCTGCCGAAGATCCTGACCGACGGCGGCTACACCACCGCGCAGGCGGGCCTGGTGCTGGGCGTCTTCACCGCGATCGGTATCCCGGTCTCGCTCCTGGTGCCCTCGATCGCGTCGCGGTTCTCCGACCAGAGGCCCGTGGTTGCCGCCTTCGTCGTCTTCTACACGGTCGGATTCCTCGGACTCTGGCTCGGTCCCTCCGGCCTGGCCTGGGTCTTCGCGAGCCTGGTGGGCGTCGGCATGGGGTCGTTCCCCCTCGCGCTCACGATGCTCGCCATGCGCACCCGCACCCCCGAGGCGACGGCCGCGCTGTCGGCCTTCGGGCAGAGTGTCGGATACCTCATCGCGGGTGCCGGGCCCCTGGTCGTCGGCGTCATGCACGAATCGACCGGCGGCTGGACGCTGCCGTTCCTGCTGCTGTTCGCGGTGGTCGCCGTCCAGTTCGTGACCGGCTGGCACGCCGGTCGCCCTGGATATCTGGAGGACGAGCGGTCCCTCGCGCGCTGATCGACCGCGCCGCCCCCGATGCGGCTCGCGCCCCTTCGGGGGCGGCGCGAGCCGCATCGGCATGAACATCGGCATGACGAGATGACGCCGATCGCGGACTCGACGCGCGTCACGCGTCCCGGCGGAAAGGCCGAGGGGGTTCGGCCGGCCGCCACCCGGTAAACAGTTGTTTACCGTCGCCCTCTACCATGCGAAGGCGGCAGTCGACAGCGGAGGAGCGGGCAGTGACGGGAACGACCCTCGCCGGACCTGGCACCACACGGCAGGGCAGACATCTCTGGCTCACCCTGATGGCGCTCTCCACCGCCGGAATGGTCGTGTCCGTGCAGCAGACCGTGGTCATTCCGCTGCTGCCCAGGCTCATGGTCACCTTCGGCGCGTCGGTGGCCGAGGTCACCTGGGTCTTCACCGCCTCGCTGCTCGCCGCGGCGGTGGCCACGCCGCTGCTTTCGCGCCTCGGGGACATGTACGGCAAGAAGCGGATGATCCTGTTCACCGTCGGCCTGCTCGTACTGGGCTCGCTGGTCTGCGCCCTGTCCGGTTCCCTCCCTGTGCTGATCGCCGGGCGGGCTCTGCAGGGCGCCTCGGCGGCACTGATCCCGCTGGCCATCGGCATGATCAGGGACACCTTCCCGCCCGGCAGGGTCATGACGGCGATCGGGGTGGTCAGCGCCACCATGGGTGTCGGCGGCAGCCTCGGCATGATCGTCACCGGCCTGATCGCCGACCGCACCCCCGATCACCACCCGGTCTTCTGGATCACGGCTGGGCTCAGCGCGCTCGCGATCGTGCTCATCGTGCTGAGTGCTCCGGGCGACGGAGCCGGCGCCGGGGGCCGCCCCGACCTCATCGGCGCGGCGCTGCTGTCGGCCTGGCTCGTCTGCCTGCTGCTGGCGATCTCCAAGGGCAACGACTGGGGCTGGAGTTCGGGAGTCGTGCTGTGGCTGTTCGCGGGCGCGGGCGGATTCTGTGCCGTCTGGGTCTTCAGTCAGCTGCGGCTCCGGGCGCCGATGGTACGGCTCCACCTGCTCGTCGGGCGTCGGTCCCTGCCGGCCAACGTGGCGTCGATGCTCCTGGGTTTCGCCATGTTCGGCTCCTTCACCCTGGTCTCAGGATTCATCCAGACGCCCTCGTCCGCCGGGTACGGCTTCGGCGGGTCGGTCCTCGACGTCGGCGTCTACGCCCTGCCCAGCACCGTGACGATGCTGCTCGCCTCCTTCACGGCGGGCCGTCTCTCCGCCCGGCTCGGTCCCGCCTACTCCCTCGCCCTCGGCGCGGGCCTGTGCGCCACCGGATTCGGCTGGTTCACCCTCTTCAACGACTCGGTGCTCCATCTGGTCGGCTCCAACGCCGTACAGGGCCTGGGGTTCGGCATCGGCTACGCCGCGCTGGGGGCCCTCGCCGTGCAGCACGTGTCCAGGGACCAGAGCGGCATCGCGAGCGGCATCAACTCCCTGGTCCGCTCCATCGGCGGCAGCCTCTCCGGCGCCGCGACCTCCGCGCTCCTCACCTCGATCACCATCGCGGGAACCTCCGTCCCCTCCCGCGACGCGTACGTGATCTCCTTTGGCATCATCACCGCGAGCGCCGCGGGCTCCGCGGCCGTCGCGCTCGCGACCGGAATGAGGGCGCGAGGACTGTCCCGAATCGGCTAGGATTTCATCTGCATCGCAAGGGGCTATGGCGCAGCTGGTAGCGCGCCTCCATGGCATGGAGGAGGTCTGGGGTTCGAATCCCCATAGCTCCACGTGTGACCGGGACCTGCGGGTCCGCCTTCAGGGGCGGCTTCCCGCAGGTCCCGTTCTCGTTCACCCGGCGGGACGACCCCCGGGTCCTCCCACTCGGAGTCCGGGTCGAGTGAGCCGTTCCTTTGCTCGCAGGTTTTTCCGGTGACCGGCGTTCGCCTTTTGTGTGGTGGCTCCGTTGCGGGCCGCCTATTTCCCGCGGTGGATATGAGACGTACGATGCGGGCGATACAGGCAGCGGGAGGAATCCTGGTATGGCTGATACGGTCGTTCCGTTCGAGCTTTTCGGCTCCGACTATTTTCGTGACCCCTATACGGCGCTTGACTGGTTGCGGGTCAACTCGCCTGTTCATCGATACGTCTTCCCGCTCGGCGACGTCCCCATGTGGGTGGTGACCAGATACGACGACGCTCAGGCCATCCTCGCCGACACGCGGTTCAGCACCGCCGAGTGGCGCGGGAGCGCCGAATTCCACGCGGCGGGATTGTCCATCGGTGGAGAGAGCATACTGGCGCAGACCATTCCGGGACTCGATCCACCGCAGCACACCCGGGTCCGGCGGTGCGCCATGAGCGCGTTCACTCCGCGAGCCGTCGAAAAATGGCGGGAGGATATCCGGCGCGTTATCGACCTGACCATCAAAGATTGGGAACCGGGCCAGGAACGGGATCTGGTGTCGGAGTTCGCGGCGCCGATTCCACCTTCGGTGATCGCGACGCGCCTCGGGTTCACCCTGGAGGGGCGGGAGGATCTCGCCCGGGACGTGGACCTGCTCATCTCCACCGACCCGGCCGAACATCCGCTGATTCCGGGGGCGCGGGAGCGTTTCTGCGAACGGGGCCGCGAGCTCGTCGCCAGGAAGCGGGCCGAACCCGGTGACGACCTCACCTCCGCCTTCATCCGCGCGGCGGACGAGGAGGGGCGGATCACCGAGGAGGAACTGGTGGCGATGGTGATCATCATGATCATCGCGGGGGTCGGGACGACCAAGATGTTCATCGGCAACGCGATGCTGGCGCTGCTGGACCACCCCGACCAGCGCGCGCTGGTCACCGGGGATCCAGGCGTCCTGGGCCGGTCGGGCATCGAGGAGCTGCTGCGCTACGAGTCGCCGGTCGCCTCCGTGCCCTGGCGGTTCCCCACCGAGGCGATCAAGGTGAGGGACGTGGAGATCGCGCCCGGTGAGCCGGTGATGGTCATGATCGCGTCGGCCAACCGTGACCCGGAGGTCTTCGACGATCCGCATCGCCTCGACCTCACCCGCGGTGGGGCGCGTCACCTGGGACTCGGGCACGGTATCCACAACTGCCTCGGGGCGGCCGCCGCGCGGTTGATCAGCGAGATGGCTCTCGCCACTCTCGTCGAGCGGTTCCCGGATCTGCGGCTCGCCTGCCCCCGGGAGGAGATACGGCGTCACGAGGTGTGGGCGTTGAACGACTACCGTGCTCTGCCCGTCGTCCTGTGACGGGCCGGCGTCTGGAGGTGGACCGAACCCTGTGTTTCGGCACCGGGCTCTGTTCCGCGACGGCCCCCGGGTTGTTCACGCTCGGCGCGGATCGGATCGCCGTCGCACGCGAGGGCGAACTCACCGACCCGGACGACATCTCGCTGGCCGAGGAGGTGGCGGACTGCTGTCCCCGTGAAGCGATCATCCTTCGTTCCCGGGACGCGGGGGTGAGCCGTCGCGGCCCGGTCATCTCGTGAACCCGCCGGACCCGCCGCAGGACCCGCGCCGTAGTCCTCCGGCGCGGGTCCGACGCTCACGCATCGCGTGCGGCGATCATCGAACCTCTTTTGCGTGGCGCGGCTCGCGTCGGGACAGGGCTACCTCGATTCCTGCCGTGGCGGCCGATTCGCGCCGCGCGACCTAGGATCGGGCCATGCCGTTGACCGCGAACGACGTCGGCCGGTTCGAGGCCTCCAGGCCGCGCCTGGAGGCCATCGCCTATCGCCTCCTCGGCTCCGGCGGGGAGGCCGAGGACGCCGTGCAGGAGACGTTCCTGCGCTGGCAGGCCGCCGACATCGGCCGCATCGAGGTCCCCGAGGCATGGCTGACGAAGGTCCTCACCAACCTGTGCCTCAACCAGCTCGCCTCCGCGCGGGCGCGCCGCGAGACCTACGTGGGCCAGTGGCTTCCCGAACCGCTGCTCGCCGGAGACCCGATGCTCGGCCCGGCCGAGACCGCCGAGCAGCGCGAATCGGTCTCGTACGCGGTCCTCACCCTCATGGAGCGCCTCCACCCCAACGAGCGGGCGGTGTACGTGCTGCGGGAGGCCTTCGGCTACTCGCACCGGGAGATCGCCGAGATCCTCGACATCACCGAGGGTGCCAGCCAGCAGATCTTCCACCGGGCCAGGAAGCGCGTCGCGGACGGCAAAGCCCGAACCGAGGTCGACGAGGCCGCGACCCGGCGGATCGTCGAGGAGTTCCTGGCGGCCGCGGCCGGCGGCCAGGTCGAATCGCTCGTGCGGCTGCTCACCGAGGACGTCGTCTCGATCGGAGACGGTGGAGGAGAGGTTCCGGCCCGCGCCACGGCGTTCGAGGGCTCCGTCGCGGTCGCGAAGTTCCTGCGGGGCCTGTTCGCGTTCGGCAAGGGTGTGCGCGCCGTGGTCGGCGGTGTGCCCGAGGTCTACGCCTGGACCGCCAACGGTGACCCCGCCGTCGTGGCCGTGATGAACGGCCGGGTCGTCGGTGTCATGTGCCTGGAGGTCACCGCCGAGGGCATCGCCGCGTTCCGTCACCAGGTCAATCCCGACAAGCTCGACCGCGCGACCGCGCGCTGGGCGGCCACCGATCACGGGGAGCCTCTGTTCGGCGCCTCCTGATCACTTCCGATCACTGTGTGAGGTGCTTCACATCGCGTTCCTGTCAGGAAACGGCGGGCCGCCCGGTTCAAAGGGCAAACCCGCGCGAGATGGGAGCAAGGGAATGCAGCACCGCATCATCGTTCTTGGAGCCGGATATGCCGGAGCCATCGCCGCCGGTCGCCTCGCCAGGCGGCTCCGCCGCGAGGACGTCGCGATCACCCTCGTCAACGCCGAGCCCGACTTCGTGGAACGCGTCCGCATGCACCAGCTGGCGGTCGGCCAGGATCTCAGGCCCCGGCCGTTCAGTGAGATGTTCGCGGGCACCGGCGTCGAACTGCGGATCGCGAAGGTCACCGGCGTCGACGTCGACGGCAGGACCGTCGCCGTCGTCGACGCGAACGGCGCGGAAGAACTCGCCTACGACACGCTCGTCTACGCCCTGGGCAGCGGCTGGAACTCCCAGGGCGTCCCCGGGAGCGCCGAGCACGCCTACGAGATCGCCGGTCGGCCCGGAGCACTCCGGCTGCGTGAGCGCCTGGCTCGCCTGGGCGCCGGACAGAGCGTGGTCGTCGTCGGCGGAGGTCTCACCGGCCTGGAGGCCGCGGCCGAGATCGCCGAGGCGCGTCCGGACCTCGACGTCGCGCTCGCCGTCCGCGGCGAACTCGGTGGCCACTTCTCGCCCAGGGGACGCGAGCACCTGCGGAAGGTCTTCGGCAGGCTCAAGATCACCGTGCACGAGCACGCCGTCGTCACCGGGGTCGAGGCCGAGCGCGTCACCACCGCCGACGGCAGGGGCATCCCGGCCGCGGTCACCGTGTGGACCACCGGCTTCGCCGTCCACCCGATCGCGGCGGCGACCGGCCTGAAGGTCACCGGCACCGGCCAGATCGTGGTCGACGAGACCATGCGCTCGGTCTCGCACCCGGAGGTGTACGCCGTCGGCGACGCGGCGATGGCGGCGGGCCCCGGAAACAAGCCGCTGCGGATGTCGTGCGCCTCGGGAGGGCCGACCGCGTGGCAGGCCGCCGACGCGATCGCGGCGCGCCTGACCGGCGGGAGACTCCCGAACACGCCGATCCGCTATGTCAACCAGTGCGTCTCACTGGGCCGCTGGGAGGGGCTGATCCAGTACGTCACCGCCGACGACCGTGCGGTGCGGGCGGTCCTGACCGGACGGCTCGCGGCCGTCTACAAGGAGCTGGTCTGCAGGGGCGCCGTCTGGAGCGTCGCGAACCCGACGCTCGGGCTGCCGGTTCGGCGCCGCCGTGTCACGCGGGAACGGGCCGTGGCGGTCGGCTCGTGATCGACCGGCGAGCTCTCGGACCGCGCGGTCTCGCACCGGGCGGTGGGTGAGGGGTCGGCGTCGCGGCCCTGGCCACACCTGATCACACCTGGTCACGTCTGGCCACTGGCATCGCCCGGGGCCGGAGGCCGCGTCCCTCGGCCGGACCCGAGCCGGTTCAGGGGCGGCGGCGTCAGTGGTCAGTCCCGCAGTCCGGTGTGCGGGAGACGGCCGAGAAGGGTTCGGACGGCGGCGGTGTGGGGGGAGGGGAGGACCTGGGTCAGGAAGACGGCGGTGAGGCGGTGGTGGGGGTCGACGAGGAAGGTCGTCCCGGCCGCGCCGGACCAGCCGTACTGGCCGGGGGCGCAGGTGACGCCACGGAAGGTCGGATCCAGGTCGATGGAGAAGCCAAGGCCGAAGCCGAGGCCGTCGTAGCGACCGGGTTCGGGGATCGTCACGGCGGCCTGGGCGAGATCGACGCCGCCGGGCAGGTGGTTGGCGGTCATGAGGTTCACCGTGTGGCGCTCCAAAAGGCGGACGCCGTCGAGGGCGCCGCCGCCCAGCAGCATCTGGGTGAAGCGGTGGTAGTCGGCCATGGTCGACAGCAGCCCGCCGCCGCCGCACAGGAAACCCGAGCGCTCCAGCACCGTGTCCTCGACGTCCTCGACGTCCTCGACGTCCTCGGCGTCCTCGGCACGTTCGACCAGGCCGCCGCCCTCGCCGGGGGCGTACACGCGGGTGAGACGGGCGCGCTGTGCCGGGGTCGGGGTGAAGGTGGTGTCGGTCATTCCCAGTGGCGCGAAGACGCGTTCGGTGAGGAAGGCGTCCAGGCTCTGTCCGGAGACGACCTCGATCAGGCGGCCGAGAACGTCGGTGGAGACGCCGTAGTTCCAGCGGCTGCCGGGTTCGAACAGCAGCGGAAGCCCGGCCCAGGCGTCGGTGAGCTCGGCCAGATCGCGGCCCGGAGGCTGTGGTGAGCCGAGGCCCCGGGCGCGGTACATCTCGTCCAGCGGGTGGTCCAGGAAGGCACCGTAGGACAGGCCCGAGGTGTGCTGGAGCAGGTGGCGAATCCGGATGGGGCCCCGCGCCGGCTCGGTCACCGGGGCGTCCGCGTCGCCGCCGGTGAAGATCCTCATGTCGCGGAAGGCCGGTAGGTGGCGTTCCAGCGGGTCGGTCAGGTCGAATCGGCCCTCCTGGTGGAGGATCATCGCGGCGACCGAGGTGACGGGTTTGGTCATCGAGTAGATCCGGAAGAGCGTGTCGTCACGGTCGTCCATGCCGTAGGAGCGGTGGTGGACGACCTGCCCGTGCCGACTCACCAGGAGTTGCCAGCCGGGGAGAAGGCCGTTGTCGACGTACTCGCGCAGTCGCTCGTCGAGGGTGGCCAGGCTCGACGGGGCGAGTCCGTGGGAGGGGGGGTTCACCGTGGTCCGCATGGGCCGTTTCCTCTCCGGACGGTGAGACGTCCCTCATCGAAGGGACCCGCGCGATGCTGCCGTACGGTGTGGCATCGAGTCAAGGCTGTGGACATATGTTCACAAATGTGAACTCGAAGGCCCCTTCTAGTCCGATTACCCGACAAATCGGGCATATGTGAAACTAGCTATCAAATATCTTCTTAGTGGATCAAACGTGTTCGGCTAGTTCACATATATGAACTTCGGTTCTCATCCTTGACAGTTCGGGGCGAGGTGGCGCACGATTCCGCTCGTGTGAACAGTGCGTTACAAAGGCGCGTTCCGGAGGGCCGTAAACCAGAAGGGCAGTTCGCGATGATGAGGCAGCAGACAAGCCCGGCGTTGAGTTCGCCGCGCACCGGGGGGCGCGTCGACCCGTTGGGCATGCCGGGCACGCCGCCACGCCTGTCCTGGTCGGTCGCACCCGACGCCCGGATCGATCCCGGCACGTTCTTCGAGGTGTCCGTCGCCGCCTCGGAGCGCGCGTTGAGGGACGGCCCGCTGCTGTGGTCGGGCGGTGGCGAGCGCCCCTGGGTCGGCTACGGCGGCCCGGAACCCGCCTCGCGCCAGAGGCTGTACTGGACGGTCACCGCCCTGGATCGTTCCGGCCTGCGCCTGACCGGCGACGTCGCCTCCTGGGAGGTCGGGCTCACCTCCGCCGCCGACTGGCGGGCCGGATGGATCCGCGCCGAGCCGGTGGCGTTCCCGCGCGAGAGCTGGGACCCCTGCCCTTACCTGCGGCGCGAGTTCGACGTCGAGGACATGGGCTCGGTCCGGGTGTACGCGAGCGCGCTCGGCCTCTACCGCCTCTGGCTCAACGGGGTCGAGCTGACCTCCGGCGAGCTGTACCGGCCAGGCTGGACCGACTACGCCGTCCGCGTCCACCACCAGACCTTCGACGGCACGGCGGCGCTGCGGCGCGGCCGCAACACCCTCACCGCCGTCCTGGCCAAGGGCTGGTACGCGGGACGCCTCGGCCTGCTCCGCGAGCCCGGTTACTACGGCGACCGCCCGGCCTTCCTGGCGCAACTGGAGGTCGACGGCGTCCCCGTCGTGGGCACCGACGAGGAGTGGCGTACCGGCCACGGCGCGCTCCTCGCCTCCGACCTGCTGCGCGGCGAGATCCAGGACCTGCGCCAGGAGCCCGAGGGCTGGCACCTGAACGGGTTCGACGACAGCGGGTGGGCTCCGGCCCTGCCCTTCACCGCAGCGCCCGAACTGGTGCTGCCGCAGCCGCACGACTCGATCACCGGTTACCGGACGCACCCCGGCAAGCTGGTACACGCGCACGCGCGCGGCCCGGCCGTCTTCGACTTCGGGCAGAACCTGGTCGGCTGGACCAGGCTCACCACGCCCTGCGCGCCCTCCGTCGAACTGATCGTGCGGCACGGCGAGATTCTCACGCCCGACCGGCTGGTCTACCGCGACAACCTGCGCGGCGCCTTCCAGGAGGACCACTACACCGTTCCCGACCCGGGGCCGCACCGCCTGGAGACCTCGTTCACGATGCACGGCTTCCGCTACGCCGAGGTGTGGGGGCTACCGGGGACGACGCCGTACGGCGCCTACGACGTGTTGCCGGAGACCTCGATCGAGGCGTGCTCCGTCACCGGGCTGCCCAGCAGGACGGGCTGGTTCGAGTGCTCCGACGACCGGCTGACCCGGCTGGCGAGCAACGTGGAGTGGACCGTGCGGGACAACTTCCTGGAGGCGGTGACCGACTGCCCGCAGCGGGACGAACGGCACGGCTGGCTGGGCGACGCGGGAGTGATCGCCCCGACCGCCGCCTACCACTTCGACGTCTCCGCGTTCGTGGCCAAGTTCGCGCAGGACGCGGCCGACACCCAGGACGCCGAGGGGATCATCCGCAACTACGCCCCGGCCGTGCCGCCGAGCACGCTGAGACCGGGGGCACCAGGCTGGTCCGACGGTTTCGTCCGGCTGGTGCACCTGCTCGTCCAGCGCTACGGCGAGCTGGAGACCGCGCGGCGCCTGTTCGAGCCCATGACGCGCTTCCTCGGCCATGTCGACCGCGCCAACCCCGACGGCCTGCGGGTGAACCAGACCGGCGCGGACTTCGGGGACTGGCTCTCCCTGCCGGAGCGCGACGGGCTCCCGCGGCACACCGGGTTCGAGTACACCGGCGCGTACTCGACCACACCCCGGCCGATCGTCGGGACCGCGCACAGCTACCGCTCCTTCGTCCAGCTGTCGGAGATCGCCCGCCGGCTGGGCGAGGACGGCGAGGCGGCGCGGCTCGCGGCGCGGGCCGAGCGGATCCGCGAGGCGTACCTGGAGGCGTTCCTGCTGCCCGACGGCGACATCAAGGAGGCGACCCAGACCGCCTACGCCCAGGCCGTCGGGTACGGCCTGGTGCGAGGCGAGGCCGCGCGGGCGACGGCGGACCGGCTCCGCGAGAACATCGAGCGGATCGGACACGTGACCGCGGGGATCCACGGCGTCGAGCACGTGCTCCCCGTCCTGAGCGCTTACGGGCACGCCGACTTCGCCACCGGGCTGCTGCTCCGCGACCGGATGCCCGGCTGGCTCTACATGGTCGGCCAGGGCGCGACGACGATCTGGGAGAAGTGGGACGGCATCGAACCGGACGGGTCGCTGGCCACCGCCGAGATGAACTCCTTCAACCACTGCGCCCTCGGTGCGGTCGGCCGTCACCTCTTCGAGGGGGTGGCGGGCATCGACGCCACCGAGACCACCTGGACCGGCGAGGTCGCCGTGCGCGCCCGCTACACCCGCGAGCTCGACTGGGTCAGGGCCGGCTACGACAGTCCGGTCGGCCCGATCCGCAGCCACTGGAGATGGTCGGGCGAGGTCGTCGAGCACGAGCTGGAGGTGCCGGGGGCCGCGTACGCGACCGTGCACGCGCCGGTCGGCGCCGCGCTGGAAGCCGAGGACGCGACCCCGTCTCCGACAGCGACCCCGGCAGCGACCCCGGCAGTGACCACGACGGGACACGTCCGGCTCGGCCCCGGTCGCCACACGGTCCGCGTGCACCTGGGCCCGCGATGAGGACGCGGAGGGTGCTGCTGCGGCTGGCCCGGCTGGCGGCCGTGCTGATCGTGGTGTCGACCCTGTGCTTCCTGAGCCTCAACCTGCTGCCAGGAGACCCGGCCAGGGCGATCCTCGGCGAGTCGGGCACCCCCCAGTCGGTGGCGGCCCTGCGCCAGGAACTCGGGCTGGACCGGCCGCTCGCCGACCGCTACGTGAACTGGCTGGGCGACATCCTGCGGGGCGACTTCGGCCGCTCCTACGCCAACCGGCAGCCGGTCGCCGACATCATCCTGGCGCGGGCGCCGGTCACCGTCGAGCTCATCGTCCTCAGCCAGATCATCGCGCTCGCGGCGGCCGTGCCCCTCGCGGCGGTCGCCGCGATCAAACGGGGGACCGTGGTGGACCGCGGCATCAGCTCACTGGTGTTCGTGGCCGTCTCGGTGCCCTCCTTCGTCCTCGCGTTCGTGCTGATCTGGGTGTTCGCGATCAAGCTCGGACTGTACCCGGCCAACGGCTTCGTCCCGATCAGCGCCGGACTGGGACAGAACCTCGGCTCGCTGTTCCTGCCCGCCCTCGCGCTCGCCGCCGGTCCGGCCGCGCTCTACCAGCGGGTGCTGCGGGCCGACCTGGTCGAGACATACGGACAGGAGTTCATGAACGTGGCACGTGCCAAGGGGATCTCGCCGCTGCGGATGGCCGTGCGGCACGCGTTCCGGCCCAGCCTGCTCGGGCTCACCACCTCGATCGGAGTGGTGGCGGGCGTGCTGATCGGGTCGAGCGTGATCATCGAGAACCTGTTCAGCCTGCCCGGACTGGGGTCGATCCTGGCCCAGTCGGTCAGTGCCCGCGACTACGTCACCGTGCAGGGGGTCGTGCTGGTGGCGGCCACGTCGTTCGTACTGATCAACGCGGTCGTGGACCTGCTGTACGGCTTCATCGACCCCCGGCTGCGAAAGACGCGGACGGCCGGCCGTCAGGCCGGGCGCGCGCGGGAGGTGCCGGTCGCGTGAGCACAGGACTTCTTCCCGCCGTGGGCGCCGCGAGCACCTGGCGACGGCGGCTGCGCACCTGGCGGCTGACCGACGCGCTGTCGCTCACCTGGCTCGGGTTCCTCGCCCTCGCCGCGCTGGCCCTGCCGCTGTTCCTCCAGCTCGACACCGAGACGATGTCGTCGGCCGAACGGCTCGGCGGTCCTTCCGCCCAGCACTGGCTCGGCACCGACAACTACGGTCGTGACCTGCTCGCCCGAGCCCTGTCCGGGGCGAGGATCTCGCTCGGGATCGGGTTCGGCTCGGTCGCCGCGGCCGCCCTCATCGGAGTGCCGCTCGGCATGCTCGCGGGCTACCTGAGGGGCTGGGTGGACGCGGTCGTCTCCTTCGTGGTGGACGTGATCCTCGCCTTCCCCGGGCTGGTGCTGGCACTGGCGCTGGCCTCGTTCCTCGGGCCCTCGGTCGGCAACGTGATGATCGCGATCCTGGTGCCGATGACGCCGGTGTTCGTCCGGCTGGCCAAGGCGCAGACGATGTCGGTGGCGGGCCGGGAGTACGTCGAGGCGAGTCAGGTGATCGGCACCCGCACGTGGTCGATCGTGGTGCGTGACGTGCTGCCCAACATCCTCCAGCCCGTCATGGCGTACGCGCTGGTCAGCGTGGGTTCTGCGATCCTCATCGAGGGGGGCCTGAGCTTCCTGGGGATGGGCGTGCCGCCGGAGCAGCCCTCCTGGGGAAGCATGATCAACAGTGGCCGGATCTTCATCAGCGAGGATCCGCGCCTCGTCGCGGTGCCCTCGATGTTCATGCTGCTCACCATCCTGGGCCTGAACCTGATCGCCGACCGTTTCCTGTCCCGTTCCGACGCCGCGACGGCAGGTGTGCGATGACCCCCGACACGACCTCCGATGTCACCCCTGCCGAGACCCCGGGCGCCGGCGACACGCTGCTGAGCATCCGGGACCTGGTCGTGGAGTTCCCGACCGGCGCCGGGACGGTCCGCGCGGTCGACCATGTGAGCCTCGAACTCGGCTACGGCGAGCGCCTGGGCATCGTCGGGGAGTCGGGGTCCGGCAAGAGCGTGCTGGCCCGCACCGCGATGGGACTCACCAGAGCGGGCACGGCCCGGATCAGCGGCCAGGTCGTGATCGCCGGGCACTCGGTGCTGGATCTCAAGGAGCGCCGCCGCCGTGCCCTGTGGGGGCGCGAGGTCGCGATGGTCTTCCAGGATCCGCTGAGCGCGCTGCACCCGATCACGCCGATCGGCGAGCAGATCGCCGAGGCGGTCCGCCGCGACCCCGAGGTGACCCGCCGCCAGGCCGCGGCGCGGGCCGTCGAGCTGCTGGAGACCGTGGGCATCCCGCAGGCCGCCCGGCGCGTCCACTCCCGCGCCCATGAGCTGTCCGGCGGAATGCGCCAGCGGGTGGCCATCGCGATGGCCGTCGCCTGCCGCCCCAAGCTCCTGTTCGCCGACGAGCCGACCACCGCGCTGGACGTCACCGTGCAGGCCCGCATCCTCGACCTGTTCGACGAGCTGTGCGCGAGCTTCGGGATCGGGCTGGTGATGGTCAGCCACGACCTCGGCGTCGTCGGCCGCCACACCGACCAGGTCGCCGTGATGTACGCCGGAAGGATCGCCGAGCGAGGGCCGGTGGGTGCCGTCTTCGCCCGGCCGAGCATGCACTACACCAGCTCGCTCATGGCCGCGATCCCGCGGCACCGCGCGACGGAGCAGTCCCTGCCGCGGCCGATACCCGGGCAGCCGCCCAACCTGCTGAACCCACCCCCCGGCTGCCGTTTCGGCCCCCGGTGCGGGCACGCCTCGGCACGCTGCCGCGACGAGCAGCCGCCGCTGCTCGCGCTCGGCGACGTCCCCGGCCACGAGTACGCCTGCTGGCACCCGGGAAAGGCGAGCCGATGACGGAAGGCAAGCAGCCGATCTTCACGTTGGAGAACGGCTCCGTGCGGTACGGCAACGGACCCGAAGCCGTCTCGGACGTCTCGGTGCGGCTCTATCGGGGAGAGATCCTCGGCCTGGTCGGGGAGTCCGGCTGCGGGAAGTCCACCACGGCGCGGGCGATGCTCGGGCTGGTACCGCTGAGCAGCGGCCGGCTGACACTGCACGGCACGCCGGTGGGCGTCCACGAGCGGCGGCTGCGGGCGTCGGTGCAGGCGATCTTCCAGAACCCGGCCGCGTCGTTCAACCCGAAGAGGTCGTTGCTCGACTCGGTCGCCGAGCCGCTGCGGGTGCACGGCCAGGGCACGCGGCAGGAACGGCGCACACGGGCGCTGGCCGAGCTCGACCGGGTCGGCGTCACCGAGCAGATGGCGCTCCGCCGCCCCAACGAGGTCTCCGGCGGCCAGTGCCAGCGGGCCGCGATCGCGCGGGCCACGATCCTGCGGCCCGAGGTGCTCGTCTGCGACGAACCGGTCTCCGCGCTGGACGTCTCCATCCAGGCGCAGATCCTGGAACTGCTGGCCGAACTGCGC
This sequence comes from Streptosporangium sp. NPDC000563, assembly GCF_040299985.1. Taxonomy (NCBI): domain Bacteria; kingdom Bacillati; phylum Actinomycetota; class Actinomycetes; order Streptosporangiales; family Streptosporangiaceae; genus Streptosporangium; species Streptosporangium sp. NPDC000563. The sequence goes on from NZ_JBEPDA010000006.1 coordinate 49,010, forward strand.
ACCGAGCAGGGCCTGGCCATGCTGTTCATCTCCCACGACCTCGGCGTGGTCGCGTCCCTGTGCGACCGGACCGCCGTGATGTACGCCGGGCGGGTCGTCGAGCGGGGCACCGCACCGGACATCGCCAACAGTCCCCGCCACCCCTATTCGGTCGCCCTCCAGGACGCCGTGCCCTCGCTGGAGCCGGACGACGACCCCGCACCCAGGATCCGCACCAGGACCGGGAGCGACGACGTGGACGGCCGGCTTCTGCCGGGCTGCCGCTTCGCCGCGCTGTGCCCCTCCGTCACCTCGGTGTGCACGACCACCCCGCCCCCGCTGGACGAACTGTCCCCGCGGCACGAGGTCGCCTGCCACCACCCGTTCGAGCCCGCCGTCCGCTGACCACCGCTCTTCCCCTTTTGAGAAAGAAGGCAAGGCAATGCGCGTCCCATACAGGGGTAGCCGTGTGAGCAGGGCGATCGCCCTGCTCATCGCGCCCGTCACCGTGGTCACCCTGGCCGCCTGCACGGTGCAGAGCGGCACCGCCGCCTCTCCTTCGGGAGCCGCCGCCGACGCCGCCCCGAAGGCGGGGGGCACCCTCACCGTCGCCGCCGGGGCCGACCTGACCACGCTGGACCCCTCCAAGGGCTCCGCCAACACGATGGCGCTGATCGGCTCGGCGGTCTACGACACGCTGATGACGGTGCCGAAGATCGGTGACCGGCCGGAGCCGAACCTGGCCAGGTCCCTGGTCGAGAGCGACGACAAGATGAGCTGGGAGATGACGCTGCCCACGGGCGTCAAATTCAGCGACGGCACGCCTTTCGACGCCGAGGCGGTGAAGTTCAACCTCGACCGCAACAGAGCCGAGGGCTCGACCGCCGCCGCGCTGCTGTCCTCCGTCGACTCCGTCGCGGTGAAGGACGACAGCACCGTCGTCATCAAGATGAAGAAGCCCTTCAGCAACCTGCCGTACGTGTTCTCCTACGACGGTTCCGGCACCGCCGGGTACGTGGCCTCCCCGACGGCGTTGAAGAAGCACGGCGACGACTACACCGCGCACGCCGCCGGGGCCGGGCCGTACAAGCTCCAGTCGTGGTCGCCGGGCAGCCCGGTGGAACTGGTCCGCAACCCCGAGTACTGGAACAAGGACAAGCAGGCGTACCTGGACAAGGTCGTGGTCAAGACCATCGCCGACCCGCAGAGTGCCTACCAGGCGCTGCTGGCCGGGGACATCGACCTGATGGCGACCACCTCCTCGACGCTGATGAAGACGGCGACGACGAACACCCAGGTCAACTTCGTCCAGGGCGTCGGCGGTGACCAGGACAGCATCATCCTCAACGTGACCAGGCCCCCCTTCGACGACGAGCGGGTCCGCCAGGCGGTGTCGAAGGCGCTCAACCGCCAGGAGATCGTCGACCTGACCACCGAGGGACTGGGCAGGCCGGCCGTGAGCCTCTTCCCCGAGGGCAACCCCTTCCACGGCACCGAGGCCGTCCCGGAGTACGACCTCGCGGGGGCCAAGGAGCTGATCGCGGCGTACGAGAGCGAGACGGGGAAGAAGGCCTCCTTCACCTACACCTGCAACAACGCCCGGGCGGCGAGTGACGTCATCGTCTCCCAGCTCAAGGCGGCCGGATTCGACGTGAAGCTGGACGCGCTGGAGAGTTCCGCCTGGCTGGCGCAGTTCTTCGGCAAGAAGTACGGGGCGATCTGCTGGACGATGGCCGGATTCCTCACCCCCGACCTGCTGCCGTACCGGTTCCTGCACTCGGGCGGCGACCTGAACACCGGCGGGTTCAAGGACGACGCCTTCGACGAGAAGGTCGAGGCGGCCCGTGTCGCCGGGAGCCCCGAGGAGCAGAAGAAGCTGTGGAACGAGGCGGACGCCGTCCTGACCACCAAGCTCCCGTGGGTGTGGACGACCAGCACGCCGATCGGCTTCATCTGGTCCAAGCGGGTGCACAGCGTCGACCTCGACGAGCCGAGCCGGCTGCGCTACAGCGTGCCGAGCTTCCTGAACGCGTGGGTGTCGGACTGACCTCGCGACCGGACGCCTGACCGAAGGGGAGGACGAAGATGGACTGGACCGATCGTGTCGGCGTCGTGACCGGCGCCGCGTCGGGTATCGGCGCGGCCACGGCTCTGCGCTTCGCCGCGCGCGGCATGCACGTGATCGGGTTCGACGTCGACGAGACCGGCCTGGCCGCCACTCGCGAGGCGATCGAGCGGATGGGCGGCACGGCGAGTGCCGAGGTGGTCGACGTCGGCGACGGTGAGGCGGTGCGCCGCGCCGTCGCCGGCATCGAGGCCGCGCACGGCCGCCTCGACGCGGTGGTCAACTGCGCGGTGAACTTCCTGGCCAGGGGCCTGGACGTGACGGCGGCCGACTGGGAGCGGGTGCTCCGCGTCAACGTGCAGGGCATCGGCAACGTGGTGCAGGCGGCGCATCCGCTGCTGGCCCGCTCCGGGGCGGGCGCGATCGTGAACACCGCCAGCATCTCGGCCCACGTCGCGCAGCCGGCGCGCTGGACCTACAACGCGACCAAGGGCGCCATCCTGACCCTGACCAAGTGCATGGCGATGGACCTCGCCCCGGACGGTATCCGGGTCAACGCGGTCAGCCCCGGCTGGATCTGGACCCCCGAGGTGAGCCGGGCCGCGAACGGCGACCGGGCCGCCGTCGAACCGGTCTGGGGCCGTTTCCACCTGCTGGGCCGCCTGGGCGAGCCGGACGAGGTGGCCCGCGCCATCGCCTTCCTGTGCTCCAGCGACGCCAGCTTCATCACCGGCGCGGAACTGCCCGTGGACGGCGGCTATCTGGCCATGGGCCCCGAAGGCCTGGGCGAGAACTCCAGCTTCGCCGGATCGGCTCCGGCGACGCGCATCGACAGCGATTCGAGGGACCCGCGTTGAACACGCACATCGTCATCACCGACACCAACCTGGGGGACGGCTCCATCGAGCGCGGAGTCCTGGTCCCCGAGTTCGAGGTGAGCCACCACGACGCCAGAAGCGAGGAGGAGGTGCTCAAGGTCGGCGCGGACGCCGACGGCCTGCTGGTGCAGTGGGCGCCGCTGACCGAGCGAGTCCTGTCCGGCCTGCCCCGGCTGCGCGCGGTCGTGCGGTACGGGATCGGCCTGGACAACATCGACCTCGCCGCCGCCGCCCGGCTGGGCATCGAGGTCCGCAACGTGGACGACTACTGCCTGGCGGAGGTGGCCGACCACGCGGTCGCGTCGATCTACGCCCACAACCGCAGGCTCGTCGCGGCGAGCCGGTCCTACACCGTGCGGGGGTGGACCACCGAGGGCATCGCCGCGCCGCTGTGTCCCGGTGAGGACCCGGTGGGCATCGCCGGGTTCGGGCGGATCGGCCGTGAGGTCGCCCGCCGCGCCACCGCGCTCGGCTTCCCCGTGCACGTGTGGGATCCGTACGTCGCCGACCTGCCCCCGGACGTCACCGGGCACGCGACGCCGGCCGGCCTCGCCGCGGCCGTCAACCACCTCACGCTGCACATGCCCTCGACCGAGCAGACCCGCGGCATCGTCGACCGGACGGTGCTGGAGGCGCTCGGCCCGGCCGGGCATCTGGTCAACACCGCCAGGGGAGCCCTGGTGGAGGAGTCCGCGCTGCTGGCCGCGCTGGAGGCGGGCACGCTGGGCTTCGCCTCGCTGGACGTGCTGGCGGGGGAGCCGCCGTCGGGGATCTCGGCGGAGCTCGCCGGGCACGACCGCGTGCTGGTGACCCCGCATGTCGCCTACCTCTCGACGAGGTCGCTGCCGCTGCTGCAGCGGCGGGCCGCCGAGATCATGCGTGACCTGCTGAAGGCGGGCTGAGCACGGTGCGCGCTCTCGTCTACACCAAGCCGAGCACCGTCGAGCTGCTCGATGTCGCCGACCCCCGGCCGATCGACGGTGAGGCCCTCGTCCAGGTCCGCGCGGTCGGCATCTGCGGCAGCGAGCTGCACGGCATCCGCGACAGCGGTTTCCGGCGGCCACCGCTGATCATGGGCCACGAGTTCGCCGGGACCACCCCCGACGGCCGCCGGGTCACGGTCAACCCCCTGCTCAGCTGCGGGGTGTGCGACCTGTGCCTGCTGGGCCGCGATCATCTCTGCCGTGAGCGGGCCATCCTGGGCATCCACCGGGCGGGGGCGTTCGCGGAGTACGTCTGCGTACCCGAGAAGGCCCTGCATCCGATCGAGCCGTCCATGTCGTTCGAGACGGCGGCGATGATCGAGCCCCTCGCCAACGGCGTGCACGCGCTGAACCTCGCCCGCCCGGCCGAGGGCGCCCGCGTCGCCGTGCTGGGCGCCGGCACGATCGGCCTGGTCTCCATGCTCGCGGCCAGGCGGTTCTCCGACCAGGTGGTGGTCTGCGACCTGTCGAGGGAGCGGCTGGAGGTGGCCGAGCGCCTGGGTGCGACCGCCGTCACCACCTCTCTGCGGGGCGAGTTCGACATCGTCGTGGACGCCGTCGGCGCGGCGGTGACGCACCGCGTGTCGGTGCAGCACCTGCGCCCGGGCGGCACCGCCGTGTGGGTGGGGCTGCTCAGCAGCGACGCCGCCTTCGACGGACAGAAGATCGTCCGTGAGGAGAAGCGTGTCGTCGGCTCGTACTGCTACACGGCGGCCGAGTTCGCCGACGCCGTGAGGCTCGCGGGGAGCCTCACGCTGGACTGGGCGTCCTGTTTCGACCTGGCCGACGGCGCGGCCATCTTCGGCGAGCTGATGGAAGGACGACAGGATGTCGTCAAGGCGCTGCTGCGCCCGTGGGGAGGGGAGTGAGATGTTCGGTGTACGTCTGCTTCATCTGGGCGACGGAGACGTTCCGGGTCCCGAGGTGTACTGGATGTCGGACTGGGACCGGTGGTATCGGCTCGCCTTCCAGGCCGTGCTGATCCAGGGCGAGGGGGTCACCGCGCTCGTCGGCACGGGACCGGCCGAGGACCTCGGCCCGATGAACGAGCAGTGGGCCGGTTTCCTCGGCGAGCGCGCGGCGATGCGGCGTGAGCCCGGCCAGTGGCTGCCCGACCAGCTGGCCGCGCACGGTGTCGCACCGGAGGATGTCACCCACGTCCTGCTGACGCCGCTGCAGCTTTACACCACCTCGAACGTCCCGCTGTTCCCGAACGCGCGAATCTGCCTGACCGAGCGTGGCTGGACCCATTTCCACCGCACCAAGCGGCACCCGCACGACGACCGCTGGGCCTGCCTGCCGCCGGACGTGCTCGGCTATCTCACCCACGACGCGTGGGACCGGGTCCGGCTGCTCGCCGACGAGGACGAGGTGGTGCCGGGGATCCGTACCTGGTGGACCGGCTCGCACCACCGCGCCTCCATGGCCGTGGAGATCGACAGCACGGCGGGCGTGGTCACGGTGACCGACGCCTACTTCACCCGCCGCAACCTCGACACCGACCAGCCCATCGGGATCTGCGAGAACATCTACGAGGCGATGGCGGCCCACGAGCGGGTCCGCAGGGTGGCCGACGTGCCGCTGACCATCTACGACGCCGACCAGCTCACCCGCTACCCGGACGGCGTCGTCGCGGAGCTCCCCGGCTCGTGAACGCGGGAGGCCCGGCACCGCGACCGATCGCGCGGTGCCGGGCCTGCCGGGTCGTCTTTTCCGTGTCGTTTTTCCGTGCCGCGACCGGTCGCGGGGCCGTCCGCCCGTGCCCTGACGTCGCTCAGGACACGGGCCGGTAGTCCACCACCTTCTGCTCCTGCCGGCCCAGCCCGTCGATCTCCACGCTCACCACGTCGCCGGCCCTGAGGTAGGGGAAGCGGCCGGAGAGACCGACGCCCTCGGGGGTTCCGGTGCTGATGACGTCGCCGGGCAGCAGCAGCATGTGGTTGCTCAGGTGCACGATGAGCTCGGGCACCGAGAAGATCATGTCGGCGGTGCTGGAGTCCTGCCGGGGCTCGCCGTTGACCCAGGAGCGCAGCCGCAGCCGGTCGGGCCGGATCTCGGCCGCGGGCCGCAGCACCGGGCCGAGCGGGTTGAACGTCTCGGCGCACTTGCCCTTGGACCACTGGCCGCCCGACACCTCGATCTGGAACGCCCGCTCCGACAGGTCGTTGGAGAGCGCGTAGCCCGCCACGTAGTCGAGGGCCTCGGCCGGGTCGCTCAGATAGCGCGGGGTGCGCTTCATCACCACGGCGAGCTCGACCTCCCAGTCGGTCTTGACCGAACCGGGAGGGAGGATCACCTCGTCGCCGGGGCCGACCACGCAACCCGGGTGCTTCAGGAAGACCACGGGGTGCTCCGGCGGGGCCGCGCCGGACTCGGCCGCGTGGGCGGCGTAGTTCATCCCGATGCACACCACGGCGGCGGGCCGCGCGACGGGCGATCCGATCCGCTGCCCGGTCGTGTCGATCTCGGTGAGCTCACCCGTGGCCAGGGCGGCGGCGACCCGCTCGATGCCGTCGGCCGCGAAGAACGCGCCGTCGAGGTCGGCGGTGAGCGAGGTGAGGTCGTACTCGCGCCCCTCGTGCCGTACGGCGGGGCGTTCTGACCCGGCCGGGCCGAACCGGAAGAGTTCCATGTGAGTCCTTACGCGTTGCCGCCCGCGCCGACCTGGTAGCCCATGCGCAGCGAGAGCTGGTGAGCGGTCGAGCGGACGTTGTCGATGGTCGTGGCGATGAGCGCCGGCGTCTTGCGCATCTCGGGGATCGAGACGCTGATCGCGGCGCGGCCGCCTCCCCGGTGGCCGCTGAAGGGCGCGGCGATGCAGAACACGCCGGGGGTGTACTCGGAGTTGTCGGTCGCGTAGCCGTTCTCACGTACCTCGTGCACGGCGGCGAGCAGGTGGGGCAGCGACGTGATGGTCTGAGGGGTGTACTGGACGAAGCGGACCTCGGCGAACCGTTCCCCGATCTCCTCGTCGCGGAGCTGGCTGAGCAGGGCCTTGCCGATCCCGGTGGCGTAGGCCGGCAGCCGGATGCCGACGCGGGAGGCGAGGCGCAGCTGCTGGTCGGGGTCGACCTTGGCGATGTAGACGTTGTCCGTGCCGTCGAGCGTGGCCAGCTGGACGGTCTCGTTCAGGGTGTCCCGCAGCGCCTCCATGTACGGCAGCGCCGCCTGCTCCAGGTCGGAGACCGCGACGTAGCTCTGGCCCGCCTGCCACAGCCGGATGCCGACGCGAAAGCGCCGGGTCTCGGCGTCCTGTTCCAGGAACCCCCTGGTGGCCATCGTGACGAGCAGCGTGTAGGTGCTGCTCTTCGGGATCTCCAGCAGGCGCTGGATCTCGGTCAGGGTGAGGCCGTCGCGATGGTCGGTCAGCAGGTCCAGAATGGCGAGGGTGCGGTCCGCCGACTTGACAAGTGGGTTCATGGCGATGGAAGGCCGTTCATGTAGGTAAACCGAGGTTCGGCTAGTGGCACCTTACCCGCTTCGCTGACGGGTGGGGAAAGCTCCGGTCGACCGCCCGGTGCGGCGGTTCGCGCTCGGGGGACGCCCGGCTGTGCCGCTCGCTCCGCGCGGAGGTCCGCGTCCTCGACCGGCGGTGTCAGCGGGCATTGGCCCGGGCACGCAACGGCACCTTGCGGATCTTGCCGGAGGACGTCTTGGGCAGTTCCCCGAACTCGAACCTGTCCGGCGCCTTGAACGCGGCGATCCGGCCGCGTACGTGCGCGCGCAGCTCCTCCGCGGTGGCCTCCGCGCCGGGGCGCAGGGTCACGAAGGCGAAGGGACGCTCGCCCCAGCGATCGTCGGGAACGCCGACCACCGCCGCCTCCAGGACCGCCGGATGACTGGCCAGGGCCGCCTCGACCTCGATCGAGGAGATGTTCTCCCCGCCGGAGACGATGATGTCCTTGGCGCGGTCACGCAGTTGCAGGTAGCCGTCCGGATGCAGCACGCCGAGGTCGCCGGTGCGGAACCAGCCGTCGGGCGCGGCGGCCCGGGTGGCCTCCTCGTCCCGGTAGTAGCCGAGCATCACCGTGTTGCCCCGCAGCGCGACCTCGCCGATCGTCTCCCCGTCCCGGGGCACGTCCCGGCCTTCGGCGTCGAGGACGCGCATCGCGCACGAGACCAGGTTCGAGACGCCCTGGCGGGCGCGGAGCAGTGCCTGCTCGCCGATCGGCAGGGCCGACCACTCGGGCCGCCAGTCGCAGATGGCCGCGGGGCCGAACGTCTCGGTCAGGCCGTACAGGTGGGTGACGTCGAAGCCGGCCCTGGCGCAGCCCTGGAGCAGGGTGGGCGACGGCGGCGCGCCGCCGACCGCGACCGTCACCCGATGGCCGTCGGGTGACGCGGGGGCGGCCTCGACCAGGGAGATCAGCACCGTGGGCGCGGCGCACAGCATGGTGACCCGCTCGGCGGCGATCAGTCGCCACACCTGGTGCGGGTCGGCTCCGCGCAGGCAGACGTGGACCCCGCCGACGGCCGTGACGGCCCAGGGGAACGCCCAGCCGTTGCAGTGGAACATCGGCAGCGTCCAGAGGTAGACGGCCTCCTGGGTGAGGCGGAAGTGGGCGACCATGGCCAGCGCCTGGAGGTAGGCGCCCCGGTGGTGGTACATGACCCCTTTGGGATGGCCGGTGGTTCCGCTGGTGTAGTTGAGGGCCATCAGCGCGTGCTCGTCCGTCACGGGCACCCGGTGTGGCGCGGCGTCGGCGCGCAGCCGCTCGTACTCCAGCGGGCCCACGGCTCTCAGGTCTTCCAGCGGTTCGGCGACCGCCTCGGCGAGTTCGGCGAACTCGGGGTCGAAGATCAGCAGCCGGGCACCCGAGTGCCGGACGATGTGGCGCAACTCCTCCGCCGAAAGCCTGATGTTGAGGGTGAGGAGCACCGCTCCCGCGTACAGCACGCCGAAATGCGACTCCAGGAGCAGCGGGGTGTTGGCGGCGAGCACGGCGACGCGGTCGCCGGGGCGCACCCCCAGGGCGGCGAGCGCGCCCGCCTGGCGCAGGCACCGCTCGTGCAGCTCGCGGTAGGTCAGCCGGAGTGGCCCGTCGATCACCGCCGTGCGGTCGGCGTGGACCGCCGCGGCCCGGTCCAGGAAGGCCGTCGGGGTGAGGGCCTCGAAACTCAGACCTGCGACGACGCCCGCGTCGGGCGTCCGACTGACATGAGCCGACACGGCAACTCCGCCTCTCTGTGGGGCTTCGCGGCCCATTGTCAGGTGGGTTCCGTATGCTGTCAAGCTGTTCATATATGTGAACTTAATGGCCGGGCCGGGAGACGAACGACCCGGGTGCGGGAGGATCCCTCCGGCGGGCGGCGACGTTTGCCGGTTCGGGGTGAGGGCAGCCGTTGAGGTATCCGACGTGGCGTTACAGGAGGTCAGATGCTGCCCCGGAAGCAGAAGGTCGGCACGGTCGCGGTGATCGCCCACCAGAAGAAGACGTTCGGCGGCGGGCTTGACGAGCTGCGCAGGCTGCTCGCCGACGAGGGCGTCGGCGAACTGCTCTGGTACGAGGTGCCCAAGAGCAAGAAGGCGCCGAAGAAGGCGAAGAAGGCGCTGAAGGAAGGGGCCGACCTGGTCCTGGTGTGGGGCGGCGACGGCATGGTGCAGCGCTGCGTGGACGCGCTCGCGGGCTCCGGCGTCACGGTCGGCATCCTCCCGGCGGGGACGGCGAACCTCTTCGCGCAGAACCTGGGCATCCCCGAGGACCTGCCCAAGGCCGTGGACATCGCCTTCCACGGCGAGAGCAGGAAGCTGGACCTCGGAAAGGTCAACGGCGAGCACTTCGCGGTGATGGCCGGGGTCGGCTTCGACGCGGCGATGATCGAGGACGCCGATCGAGGGCTGAAGGACCGTCTGGGGCGGGTGGCGTACGTCTGGACGGGGCTGCGCCACGTCCGGGGAGAGCTCGTGCGGATGAAGGTCAAGATCGACGGCGTGACATGGTTCGAGGGGGAGGCGAGCTGTCTGCTGCTGGGCAACGTCGGCACCATCACCGGCGGTGTCGAGGCGTTCGACGACGCGCGTCCCGACGACGGATGGCTGGAGATCGGCGTGACCACCGCGGAGGGGCCGATCCAGTGGGCCCGCGTGCTCGGCCGGATGAGCGTGGGGCGGTCCGACGAGTCGCCGTTCGTCAGGATGACCCGGGCGCGCAAGATGACCGCCACGTTCGCCACTCCCATGACCTACGAGCTGGACGGCGGCGCCAAGGGCAGCGTCACCGAGCTCAAGGCCAAGGTCGTGCCCGGCGGAATCACCATCCGTGTCCCCGAGTCCGCCGGCTCCGACCAGCCGTGATCGTGGATCGCCGGCCAGGCCGACGACGATCGTGAGCCGCCGGCTCCGATCGGCGGTGATCGTGGGGCGTCGTGTACCGGTGTCGGCCCGCGCGACATTCGGGGGGCGTCCCGACGCCCCCCGAAACCCCCTTTTAGTTAGCATTCATGACAAATACATATTCGATATGGTTCATCGACTGATTTCGCTTAACGGGAAAGAGCGGGGCGATGACCGGGGAACACTGGACGGAGAACGTCGCCCCCGGCGGCGAACACGACGCCCCGCCGGGCCCCCGTAGGGACCCCGTGCCGGTCCTTTCCGCTCCGGCTTCACGCGACGGCAACGACGACAACGCCGCCGCCGACGCTGCCCGGGCCCGCCCGCGGACCGCGTCCGAGAGGCCGGCAGGGACCGTGTACGAGCTGTGATCGAGGTGAGGGTCTCGATCGAGATGGACCACCCCGCGGCCGACATATGGCGCATCGTCGCCGACTTCGGCCAGGATCCCCGCTGGCGTGCGGGCGTGACCACGATGGCGCCCGACCCGCCGGGAATCGTCGTCCCGGGCACCACCACCGAGGAGATGTTCCGTTTCGCCGGGGGCGTCTACTACATCAGCGGTGTGGTGACCTCGGTGGTGCCCGGAAGGGAGTTCCTCTGGCGGGGGACGTCGGGAATCGAGGTCGTGGGCGGCAGATCGGTCGTGCCCCTGGATGACGACCGGTGCCTGCTGACCATCTGGTTCCAGGTGAGGCCCCCGGGGCTGCTACGCCTGCGCGCTCCCATTCTCGGACGCATGCTCAGGCGCAAGCTCCAGCGGAACGCCCGCCGCCTCGGTGACCTGGTCACCTCGGACGCGTGACGTCGTCCACGGGCGGAGAGCGCCTCGGCGGCCCGTCGTTCACGCCGCCGGACCGTGGGTGATCGCCGCCCGCGGTGTTCGTCACGCCCGGGTGACCGTCATCTGCAGCTCGGTCACCCAGTTGTCGTAGTCGCCCTCGGGACAGTCGATGGAGACCTCCCGGGCCAGCCCGACACCCCGGTAGCCGTGCTCGTCGATCCAGTGGGCCAGCGTCTGGAACGTCGGGCCGACCTCCTCCATCGAGCCGCGGTGGATGATCGTGGCGGCCTGCTCGATCTCCGGCAGGTCCACGACGGCGAAGTCGTGGTCGTCGCTCGTCTCCGCGGCGACCTCCAGCCCGGCGTGCACGATCACCCGGCCGTCGGCCTCGGGTTCGTAGCGGGCGATGCCGTACCCGGTGACCTTCACGCCGGCCACGTCGAGACGGCGGCACAGCTCGGTGAAGAGGGGCTGGATGACGGGGCTTATGTCCTCGCCTTCGTAACTGGCCGCGACGGCGGTGAGTTCCGCCACGCGTGTCGAGGGGATCGGTTTGAGAAGGACCTCTTCCGGGTGCATGTGACCTTCCTTGGTGATCGTCGTGAGCCGTACCTCCACCCGGAGGAGCCTGGCCGTGTCCGCCGCGATCCGCTCCTCCAACTCGGCGCGGCGCAGCCGCAACATCCCGTACAGTTCCGCGGCGTCGACCCGCTCGTCCAAAATCGAACAGATCTGGCGCAGGGTGAGGCCGAGATCCTTCAGGGCGATGACGCGGTTGAGCCGGGACAGCTGGTCGGCCCGGTAGAAGCGGTGCCCGCTGTCCGGGTCGACATGGGCGGGCCTGAGCAGGCCGATCGCGTCGTAGTGGCGCAGCATGCGCACCGACACCTGGCCGAGCTGGGAGAACTCTCCGATACTGAACATGGTGCTTTCAGGTATAGGGGCTGACACCGTGTCAGCCGCAACCCCTCCCGGCCCTTCCCCGGGGGAGCGCCCGGAGATAACCGGTTGCCCGGCGGTTCGGCACCGGGTGAGTATGGCGACCATGTCGCTGCGTTTTCACGAGATCGCCGAAGGCGGTCATCGCATCCTCAACCCGTTCACCGACGACAAGCTCGCGCTGCTCGGCGAGGTCGCCAGGCTCCGGCCGGGAATGCGCCTGCTCGATCTGTGCTGCGGCAAGGGGGAGATGCTCTGCCGGTGGTCCCTCGCCCACGGGATCGAGGGGGTCGGCGTCGACATCAGCGACGTCTTCCTCGACGCGGCGCGCGCCAGGGTCGAGGAACTCGGGGTGGCCGATCACGTCAGCCTGGAGAAGGGCGACGCGGGAGCCTACCGGGCGGAGGCGGGCGCGTTCGACGTCGTGTCCTGTCTGGGGGCGACCTGGATCGGCGGCGGGCTGGAGGGAACGGTCAAGCTGATGCTCCCCGCGCTGAAGGACGACGGGATCCTCCTCGTCGGCGAGCCGTACTGGACCTCCGAGCCGCCCGCCGGGGCGTACGAGTCGTTCGGCTTCGGCCCGGACGACTTCACCTCGCTGGCCGGGACGTTCGACCGGTTCGAGGCGGCGGGGGTCGAGGTGCTGGAGATGGTCCTCGCCGACCCCGACAGCTGGGACCGCTACATGGCGAGCCAGTGGTGGACGCTGAGCGACTGGCTGCGCGGCAACCCCGACGATCCGGAGGTCGGGGAGGTGCGCGACTTCCTGGAGCGCTCCCGTCGCTCGCACGTCGAGTACGGCAGGCGATACCTCGGCTGGGGCGTCTTCGTGGTGCGCCGCCGTTGACGGCTACTGGCGGGTAGGAATAGGTTCCTGGAGACCGGCCGGTCGGTTTGTCCGAGGAGTGCCGGCTCCGCCCGGCACGAGACCGAGGGCCCCGACCGTTCCATCGACCTGGAGGCGTGATGACCGACGTCCAGCTCGCCCGTCAATCCTGGCGCCGCCTGGAGCCCGTCCACGGGATGATCTATTTCGTGCCCGAGGCCACCGAGCGCTACGCCGCGCTCGGCCTCGATGAGCGAGCCGGCTACTTCGCCTCCCGTGCCGCGGCCTTCGGCACCGCCTCCGCCGAGCTGGTCATCGCGACCTTCTACAACTTCCACCCCGCCCTGGTGCGGCGCGCCCTTCCCGCCGCGTGGCAGGTCACGACCCCGGAGAAGCTGCTCGCGGCCCGCCTCGAAGCCGCGGGAGCGGCACTGCGCCGGGCCGGGATCCACGAGATCGACACCCTCGCCGAGACGACGGAACTCGCCGTCCGCGCCGCGGAGAGGGCGTGCGAGCACCCCCAGGGGCGCCCGCTGTTCGCCGCGCACGCCGCGTTGCCCTGGCCCTCCGAGCCGCTTCAACGGCTCTGGCACGCCCAGACGCTGCTTCGTGAGTTCCGGGGCGACGGGCACGTCGCGACCCTGCTGGCCGAGGGCGTCGGCCCGCTGGACGCGCTGGTCCTGCACGCCGCGGCCGGGCACGTCCCCACGGTGTTCCTCAAGCTCAGCCGCGACTGGCCCGAGGAGGAGTGGGCCTCGGCCGAGGAAGGGCTGCGCGGACGCGGCCTGCTCGCCGGCGACGAGCTCACCGAGGAGGGCGCGGCGCTCAGGCAGCGGATCGAGGACCGCACCGACGAGCTGGCGCTGCCCGCGTACGCCGCGCTCTCCGACGACGAACTGGCCCGCCTGGCGGAGCTGGCCCGCGTCTTCGGCCGGACCGTGGTGGACAAGGGCCTGCTCCCCTTCTCCCGCTGAGCCCGCGAAAGGTCGCGCTCGCACGCGGTCACCTCCCGCCGGACAGCGGGGTCTTCGCTGGCCTTCCGCCAGGCGGGCCGAATCGCTTTCACCCGGTCGGCTCGCTTTCACGCGATCAGGTCGCTTTCAGGCGGTTGGGCGCCCTCACTCAGCCGGACGCCCTCACACGGCCGGGTCGCCGACCTGGCCGATGAACAGCGGGGTCAGCGTCGGCCGGTGGACGATCGCGAAGGCGAACGGGTGGTCGGCACGGACCTCGGCCTCCGGTGCGGGCGGGCCCGACACGGCGAAAGCGAGACCGGTGACGGCGGCGGCCTCGGTACCCCACTCGTCCACGGTGATGTTGGCGCGGTGGACCGCCTGGTCGAGGAGGGCTCCGTCGGTGATCCCCGAGTAGTCGGTCCCCCGCAGCCCCAGTCTCGCGAGCGGTTCCGCCAGATCCAGGCTCGTGGAGAAGTCCCACCGGGGCATGGCGAGCCGCACCGGCCGCTCCTCAAGCCCGCGCGCCACCCCCGCCATCACGGCGGGGGAGAGCAGGTCACCGGGGGAACCGCCCGCTCGCGGCAGGAGGACCCACATGGCCAGCTCGTCTCCGGCGTAGCGCAACTCCACGGCCTGCCAGCCGGGTCCCGCCGCGTACGGGAGGAAGCCGTCCTTGCGCATCAGGGTCGTGCGTGTCGTCGTACCGTCCGCGCGGGTGAAGGCGGCGCCCTCCTCCGGCGCGTCGGTGAACGGCACCGTCCAGTCGGCCCGCAGGTAAACGGCGTTGGCGATGACCAGCCTGGTCCGCGCGGGCAGGTCGTCGAACACCTTTCTGATCCGCCCCGCGGTCCGCTCCTCGGCCCAGGCGTTGATGACCTCCGTGGCGTCGCCGGTGAAGTCCACCTGGCGCACGCCCGTGCCGTACTGCGCCGCGAGCGTACGCAGGAACTCGGGCTTGACGTCCAACCCCTCCTGGGTGAACAGGTCGTTGGCGATGCCCACGACCGGTGGTTCGGGCGCGCCCGCCTGGGCGTCCCGCTCCGCGTCCGGTTCCGGAAGGGGAGGCGGAGCGTCGGTCGTGACGATCTGCCTGGTGAGCGCGTTGAGCGAGGTGTGCGGACCGCCTGAGGGGAAGCCGAAGACCGCGTCGAGTTCGGTGGCGGTGTCTCCAGCGGCTCCCGCCCTCGCCAGGCCGAAGGCGTAACCGATGCTCAGAGGCGACAGGACGGTGTTGGCCCCGGGTTTCGCGGTCGCGGCGAACAGGGCGTGCCCGAAGGAGGTCAGACCGCGTACGGTCTCCTTGATCGGAGGATCCTTCGGAGTCTCCCGTTCCACCCCCTTCGCGGTGATCACGCTGGAGGAGGTCATGGCACACGCCGAGAGGGCGGCGACGGCCAGCAGGGCGGGTAACAGTCGGCGCATGATCCTGAAACGTACGCCGCCGCCGGGCGGTTCACCCGGTTCGCGCGGGCTTCGGGTCGCATGCCGGGCGGCATCAGGTGATCGCGGCGAAGGCGCCGGCCCCGATGAGGGCGACGGCCCAGGCGAGGTCGAGGTTGAACCACGCCTTGCGGAGCACCGCCACGCCGAGCCGCTCGTAGACGACGAGGGCCAGAACGGTCGTCGTCACCAGCATGGACACCGTGTGCACCCCGGTCGTCAGCAGGCTCTGCGAGGCAAGCGCGGCGGCGTCGTGCCCTTCGTGACCCCCGTGCCCGCCGTGTCCACCGTGTCCGCTGTGCAGGGCGACAGGGAGCACCATCAGCCCGGCACCGTGAGCGGTGGCCATCAGGAACGACCACCCGGCCAGCTGCCACTTCGTCACCTTCATGCCGACCCAGCGGGGATGGCGCCGTCTCAGCAGCCGCCAGAGGCCGAACCCGCAGACCACGGCCGCCACGCCGTACGAGACCGCTTTCGGCGGGGCGGCCAGCCGGGCCGCCGACACCAGTACGAGCGTGATCAGCACCGAGCCCGCGTGGCCGAGCACGATGGGCGGCAGCGCGCGCAGCACCCCTTCGCGAGAGCGCTCCTGCAGCCCGAGCGCGACCGCGAAGAGCCAGCCCATGGCCGGGTTCAGGCCGTGGAAGGCACCGAGCCCGGCCAGGATGAGCAGGGACGTCAGATCCATCGGGTGTGCCTCGCGGGGAGTGGGAAGGTGTCGACGTCCGGTGGGAAGGTGGCCGGGATCACGGGAAGCAGTAGGAGTCGGAGGAGGAGTCGCCACCCTGCAGACGGATCTGGTGCGCGCGGCGGCCGTCGGAGGAGAAGTCGACGAAGAAGTCCGGATCGAGGGCGATCGAACCGTCGTCGGCGATGTCCACCTTCGCCATCCAGCCGGAGATGCCGTCGGGGTAGAAGACGTCGTCCCAGGAGCGGTAGAGCGAGTTGGTGAAATAGACCCGCCGTCCGTCCCTGCTCGCCTCGACCATCTGCGGCCCTCCGTTCAGCGCCCGGCCCCGAGCCGCCGGGTGGCCGTCACGCCTGGCGATCCCGCCGATCCGGGCCGAGCCGGTCTCGCGTGGCGCGAACGGGTCGGAGACGTCGTACGCCTTGAGCTCACCGGTGCCCCAGGCGGAGACGAGCAGGATGCGGTCGTCAAGGGTGAGTGAGATGTCGCTGACCAGCGGTGGCACCGCGCCGAACTGCTTGAGCGGCTCGGGCAGCAGGTCGGGGTCGGCGGGCTCGGCCGGGATCGTGATCGTCTTGCGCGCCTTCCAGACGCCGTTCTCCAGGTACCAGGTGAAGATGTTGGCCGACAGGTCCTCGACGTTGATCACGGTGTTGACGAAACCGTAGGTCTTGGTCGGGTCGTGGGCGGGGCGAAGCTCCAGGGCCATCTGGTGCTGGTCACCCAGGTCGATCTCCTGAAGGTGTCTGCGCTTGGCCAGGTCCCAGACGTGCAGCCGGTGGCCGTACTGTCGGCCGACCAGAAGCTCCAGCGAGGGTCCCGGCTCGATCTGGTTGGGTGTTCCCCACTCGCTGGAGATCATCGTGTCATGCCCGAGGTGCCACCAGAAGTCGTAGTGCAGCCGCTGTGTCCCCCGGTCGGCCTCCCAGCGGCCCTTCGGCTCGAAGGTGTCGTGGTCGAGGGTGAAGATCCCGCCGGGCGCGTCGCCGTCCACGTCGCCGAGCGCGCTGACGTAGATGGCGTCGGTGCCGCAGTGGACGGTGTGCGGGCGGCTGTAGCCGGTCTTCTCGAAGATCGTCTCCGGTTCGATCGTCTTGACGAGCTTGGGTCGCCGGGGGTCGTCCTTGACGTCGAAAATGTAGATTCTGCTGGACCTCAGACCCGGAAGGACCAGGTAGCGGCGCTCCACGTGCGGGTGGGGCGCGTACGGGCACAGGGCCGCGCTGCACACGTTCCAGCCGAAGTGGTGGAGTTCGTCGCCGGGGACGGACATGTCGTGCACGTCGGCGATCGCCCCGGTCGACAGGTCGATCGTGGCGAGCCCGTCGGGCCGGCCGTCGCCGGTCGCGGCGAGCAGTGCGACGTAGGCGAGTTCCTCCTTCGGGGCCGTCATGGCCTCACGGGCCGACGGGTAGAAGGTGGGGTCGGGCTGGATGAGTGCCACGGCGAACTCCTGAACTCGTAGCCGGAATCGGTACCCAACTAATCATGTAGGAAAACTGCCTGTTGTCCAGTGGTCATTTTGTGTGACCGGTGCGGACGGGGGCACCTCCTCACGGTCTCCTGGCCGGTGAAACGAGAGGGCCGCTCGCGCGACCGGAGATCTTCCCGTAGGGAGGCCGTCGGAGGTTTCGAGAGACTCGTGAAAGGGCGCCTAACAGGGGAGAGGTGGGGGGGGGGGGGGGGCCCCCCCCCCCCCCCGGGGGGGGGGGGGGGCGACGGACCCCGGGGGGGGGCGGCGCGGCGTCCGAACAACCGCCCGCATCCGAAAACAAAGAAACCACAACCCGGCA
>NZ_JBEPDA010000006.1:66687-122937 GCF_040299985.1 Streptosporangium sp. NPDC000563
CGCCGATCTCGGGAAGCAGCTGCCTGCTCGTCAGCGGGAGGTTGAGCCAGCCGAGCCGGATCGCCGCCTCGGCCTCGGCCTCGGTCTCCGTATTTCAGTTGACGGTTACCCGTCCGGTGCGGCCGTTTCCGGACTTCACTCTCCCGGTCCTAAAGACCTTCGAAGTGAACCGCAGGACGGGAACACCTCAATCGACCTGTTTCCAGGAGACCGCTGAAAATCTCAGCAGACTCTCACGGCCGTGCAGATGGTCGGAGGAGCGGCGGCAGCCCAGACGATCGGGGCGGTGACGATCGGCGCCCTGACGATATGGGCCCTGACGACCGGGTAGCCGACAGTCGTTCCGCTGGTTGTCGCCGCTCCAGGCGGGCCTTGCGGTCCGATCGGCCCCTGAGGCCCGACGGGACCCTGAGGTCCTTCGGGCCCGGCTGGTCCTGCGGGTCCTGCCGGCCCTGCCGGTCCCTCGGGTCCGGGTGCGCCGTCAGCGCCTGCGGGTCCGGGCGGTCCTGCTGGTCCTGCGGGTCCTGCCGGTCCTTCGGGTCCGGGTGCGCCATCGGCGCCTGCGGGTCCTGCCGGCCCTGGTGCGCCGTCGAGCCCGTCGGCACCAGCTGGCCCTTCTGGCCCTTCTGGCCCTTCTGGGCCTTCAGGGCCTTCAGGGCCGGGGGCGCCGTCGAGTCCGTCGGCGCCTGCGGGTCCGGGTGGTCCTTCGGGTCCGGGTGCGCCATCGGCGCCTGCGGGTCCGGGTGGTCCTTCGGGTCCGGGTGCGCCGTCGGCGCCTGCGGGTCCGGGTGGTCCTTCGGGTCCGGGTGCGCCATCGGCGCCTGCGGGTCCTGCCGGTCCCTCGGGTCCCGGTGCGCCGTCAGCGCCTGCGGGTCCTGCGGGTCCTGCTGGTCCTTCGGGTCCGGGTGCGCCGTCAGCGCCTGCGGGTCCTGCCGGTCCCTCGGGTCCCGGTGCGCCATCGGCGCCTGCGGGTCCTGCGGGTCCGGGTGGTCCTTCGGGTCCGGGTGCGCCGTCAGCGCCTGCGGGTCCTGCTGGTCCCTCGGGTCCCGGTGCGCCATCGGCGCCCGCTGGGCCAGCTGGACCTGTGTAGCCTCGAGGGCCCACCGGGCCCACCGGGCCCCTGGGACCTGCTGGACCTGCTGGACCTGCTGGACCTGCTGGGCCCTGAGTCCCTTCAGGAATTCGGCAGAGGAAGATGGGCAGCCCCAGCCACCTGCACAGCGGGATGTAAATCGCATCGCTTGCGGTGGGCTGCAGCAGGCCCTTGTGGATGATCGCTCCGGTGGGTGTGGCATCCGTGCTGCGGATCACGGTGGGCAGGGATACGAAGTTCGTGCAAATGCTGGCAAGCACCACAGGGCAGGGGTCCCCCTGCGTGCTTCCGGCGGATTGGATTTCGTCGTGGCGAGCCTGCGCCGATATCTGAAGTTGCGAATCGGCCGAAACTGGGACAGGGGAGTGCAGAAGCAGGACGGCCCCGGCGAGCGCGCCGCCCGCAAGGGTCCGTTTCATGAAAGTAGACACGTGCGTTGTTTCTCCCTTCCTGTTGAGAGAAAACGCCGCGCGGACATTCTTGGGGCGCCCAGGAGATAGGCGGGAGAAGTGTGCTTCAAAGCTGGAATGGAAGCTTGATGGAGGGTGCGCGTTTCTTTGCGCTCCAGGCTTTTGATTATATTTATAGAGCGTTAATGTCGCCGTTATTGCGATTGTTCGGATAAGTGGGCGATGATGTCATAAAGCGTAAATTAGGCTATGGGTTTGTTTCGCGCCAAGGTTCCGTGGCCGAACCCTGCTCCCGGGTCCGCCGCTCGGATCCATGCGGTTTCGTGTGGTCGGACCACGCTGGGGCACGGAAGGCCCGCCGGTAGGCCGAGGGGGAGGTGCGCATCGTCCGGGTGAAGTGATGGCGGAAGGTCGCCGTGCTGTCGAAGCCCACCGCGGACGCGATGTCCTCCACCGGCACGGAGGTGGACTCCAGCATCGTCAGGCTGGCCGCGACCCGTTGAGAGATGACCCAGCGCAACGGACTCGTCCCGGTCTGCCGTCCGAAGTGCCTGATGAACGTACGCGGGGACATGTGCGCGGCCTCCGCCAGGGTGGCGATCGTGATGGGTTCCGCGAGGTGTTCCAACGCCCAGGCCATCGCGGCGGTCACGGCGGCGCCGTCCTCCACGTGAGGGACCGCGGCCTGGATGAACTGTGCCTGTCCGCCCTCCCGGTGCGGGGGGATGACGAGTCTTCGCGCGACCTCGTTGGCCACGCCGGGCCCGTAGTCCTTGCGCACCAGATGGATGAGCAGGTCCAGTCCTGCCGCGCTGCCCGCGCTGGTCAGCACGTCCTCACCGTCCACGTAGAGCACATCCGGATCGACCTCGACCCGCGGGAACCTGTGCTGGAGCAGCTCGGCGTACTTCCAGTGGGTCGTCGCCCTCCTGCCGTTCAGTAGTCCGGCCGCGGCGAGGGCGAACGCGCCCGAGCAGATCGACACGACCCGCGCGCCCCTGTCATGGGCTCGCCGCAGTGCCGTGACCACCTCGGGGGAGACCTCGCCGTGGACATTCGCGACCCCGGGCACGATCACCGTGCTCGCGGCCTCAAGCGCGTCGAGCCCGTGCTCGGTCCGCATCGTGAACCCGCCCGTGACCCGCAGATCGGCGGGCGTCTCGGCGCAGACCGACAGCCTGTACCAGGGCACCTCCAACTCAGGGCGGGCGATGCCGAAGATCTCGACCACGCAGCCAAGCTCGAAAGGTGACATGCCGTCGAAGGCCAGCACGGACACGGCGGGAGGTGTGGCGTGGGACGCCGGCGGAGGGATGAGCATGGCGAGATATTAACGATAAGCGGCGTTCGTGCCACTGTTGGAACCGATCTGCCGACCGACACCATTGTTCGTGCCAGGCATCACCCCCGGTGCCATCTCCCGAGCCGGGCACCGCGACCGGTACCTTCCGCCACTGCGGACCTCGCCGCCGTCACCGTTGTCTGAAAGGCCGCCCATGTCTGTCCCCGTTCCCTCCCCCTCCGCCGTCACCGCGGTACCGGCCGCGAGGAATGCCGAGGCGCTGGCGCACTTCGCCGCCAGGCTGGCGTTCGAGACCGACGTCTCCGACGTCGCCGCCGACCTGGCCGCCGGTGTCACGGACATCGTCGTGGTCGACTCCCGGAGCCGGGAGGGCTGGGAGCAGGGCCATGTCCTGGGAGCCGTTCACCTGCCCACCGCGTTGATCGCCGAACGCGCTCGCTCGGTCGTTCCCTCGGGGGTGACCGTGGTGACCTACTGCTGGGGGCCGGGGTGCAACGGCGCCACCCGGGCCGCGCTGGAGTTCGCCGGACTCGGCTACCCGGTCAAGGAGATGCTCGGCGGCTTCGAGTACTGGGCCAGGGAGGGCTTCCCCGTCGAGACCGTCGCGGGCGTGTCCCGCCGCTCCGTCGACGCCCTGACCGCGCCGGTCTCCGGCGTCGCCTGTGCCTGCTGACGTCACCTCGGCGGACGGCGGACGTACGCGGTGGGCGGCATGCCGATGACGCCGGTGAAGTCGCGGGTGAAGTGGGACTGGTCGCTGTAGCCGAGATCGGCGGCGAGCCGCGACCAGTCGGTTGCGGGTCCGGCTCTCTCGGCGGCCTCGTGGATGCGGTAACGGCGGATCACCCATTTGGGGGAGACCCCGACGTGGTCGCTGAACAGCCGCTGCAGGTGCCGGACACTCAGCCCGTGCAGGGCGGCCAGATCGCCGACGCGGACGATGGCCGGGTCGGTGAGCACGCTCGCGACGAGGTCCGCCGCCCGCTCGGCGACGGGGTCGCGGACGGGGAGCCGCGTGAGCAGGAACCCTTCCAGCGCCCGTACCGCCTCCTCGTCGGAGGCGGCCAGTACGGCCGGGGTCACCGCGTCGGCGTCCGGCCCGAGGATCCGGGAGGCGGGGACGCGGAGATCGGTGATCGTGGACAGCGGGGCGCCGAGGAAGGGGCGGAAACCGGCGGGCCGGAAGCGGGTGCCGACCACGACCCCGGTGCCGGTCAGGACCTCCAGGTAGTCACCGGTGATGACCCCTGCCACGTGGGAACCGTGCTCGTGGAAGACCAGGTTCACCGATGGATGGGACACGATCCGCTGTTCGTACGGTTCGTCCAACTCCCAGCGGACGATCCAGTGATGCTCGACGAAGGGGGCCAGGGCCGGGTGGCACGCGTGACGCCCGTAACGGAACCGGGCCGCCCCGAAGTGCAGGATGCCCCGGGTGTCGTCGGCGGGCGTACCCGTCACGACGGGATGGGGATGTGGATTTTCGGCAGCCCCTGCGGTTCCTTGCCCGGATACTCGCCCCCCAGCATGGTGGCCACCGTGTAGAGGTGCCAGGCGTGGGTGGGTTTCCTCAGGACGGGTTCGGCGAACAGCTTGCGTACCTCGTCGGGCTTGACGATGGGAGACAGCAGGTCCAGGCGGCCGAGGACGTGGTCGCGCATCAGGCCGGTCAACTCGGCGCCGGGACTGGTCCGCCAGTTCCAGCCGCCCCCTCCGGTCTTCGGCGCCGTCAGCACCGGCGGCCTGCGCTGCCAGGGGTAGTAGCGCTTCCCCGCGGTGAACCGCCACGGCTTGCCCTCGACCGGGATGTTCCGCAGAGACGGGGCCAGGATGCCGAGCAGCTCGTAGATGACCTCCTCCGACAGCCGCCAGGTCTGGTCGAGACCCAGCGCGGCGCGGACCACCCGGTTGTCGAAGAACGGCCAGATCTGGTCGCCTCTGCGCAGCGAGCCCGCCCGCGCCCCCGCCTGCCAGCGGCCGACCTTGTAGGAGACGTACATGTGGTCGAGCGCCTCCAGCGGAGCCCGCTTTCGCCAGGGCTCGGCCAGCTCACGGGCGTGCTCGTTGGCCTCCTCGGTGAACAGCGCGGGATCTCGCAGGAAGGTCACGTCCACCCGGCGGCGCAGCGCCTTCTCGCTCAGGTCGGTCTGGAGCAGCAGCAGGCTTCCGGCCCGAAGGCTCTCCCCGCTCTGCCCCGACATGGTGGGTTTGGCGCTGTAGGGGAGGTAGCCGACGATCGACTCGTACGCCGACGTCATCCCCTCACAGGCGCGCAACGTCTCGTAGGTCCGCGCGAGGGGATGCTCGACGACGATCGCGTCCTTCTTCTCGACACGGGCCGGGGGGATGACGGTGTGCTCGATGCGCAGCGCGCGGGCGACCTTCCCGGCGATGACCACGTCGGGATGGGTGTCCAGGCCGTTGGTGGTCGCGCGCAGCGGGATGCCGGCCGCGTGCAGCACCGCGGCGATCAGGCGGCTGTCCCTGCCGCCGGTGAGGGCGAGGTTCACCGGCTCCCTGGTCGTGCGCAGCGGCTCCACCGTGGCCAGGAGCGCCTCGGCCAACTCCCGGACAAGGTGTTTCTTCTGCCTGCGTGACTCGGGCGCGGGCACGGCCGTGGGGAGCGGGGTCGTGACGATCGTGCGCCGGCCGTTCCTGACGGTCACCGACGAGGACGGTGGCAGCGTGCTCACCCCTCGGTAGGGGGTCTCGTCCGACAGGAAGTATCCCTGCCTGACCATCGACTGCAGCGCGAGCACGTCCCACTCAACGCGCTCGCCGCCGCCCGCGAGGTGGACGAGCAGCGCCCGGCTGCCGATCACGTGCACGTCGGGGGTCTCGGTGTAGTAGACCGGGCAGATCCGGTGGACCGCGGTGGCGGCGGACAGTTCGTCCTCGGTCGCCCGGAACGCCGAGAAGCACCCGCCGATCCCCTCGGTGTCCAGCACCGGCATGGCCGCCAGCCGGTTCACGTCACCCGGTGCGGTCAGGTAGCCGTTCACCCCGGTCACCCGGTCGTGGCCGGTCTCCAGCAGGGGAGGACGCCGTGAGTCGTCGGGCTCGTTGGTCCAGGAGAACACCGCGATCCCGGGACGGTGCCACTCCCGGGATCCGATGACCTCGGGCGGTACGGCGAACGCGCTCTCGATCGCGCCTCTCACGGTGTGCAGCATCGTCTCGGGTATTCCGGCTCCTGGGTGTTTGGCCGCGAGGCCGAGATATACGCGCATGCTGCAGGATCCTATGACGCGTTTTTTCAAGACAGCTGTGAGTTCGGCTCGACAGCATGGCAGGCATGAACGAGATGCTGTCACGTGCCGTCACCGGCGCCGCGGCCGTCGCCCGCGGCGTCCGCGACGACCAGCTGGGCCTGCCCACCCCCTGCGACGGCTTCGACGTGCGGGAGCTGCTCGGCCACCTGGCCTGGACGGCCGCGATGTTCGAGGCACTGGCCCGCCGCGAGCAGCCGCCGTCGCAGGACGCCGACCACGCCCCTTTCGCGGACAGGGCCGCCGCGCTGCTCGCCGCCTGGTCGGAACCCGGGGTGACCGAGGGCACCAGTCCCACGATGGGGATGCCCATGGCCATGGTGCTCCAGATGGTGCTGGGCGACACGGTGATCCATGGCTGGGACCTGGCCAGGGCCACCGGTCAGGAGTACACGGTGGACGCCGCGACCGGCGAGGCCGTGGCCGCCTTCGTCGAGGGGATGGCGCCGCAGGGACGGCGCCTGGGAGTCTTCGGGGAGGAGGTGCCCGTGGCGAGCGACGCCTCGCCGTTCGAGCGGGCGCTCGGGCTCAGCGGACGGGACCCGGCCTGGAAACCCTGATCACGCGCCGAACACGGTTGGCGCTCGCTTGGGTCAAGCTCCCGGCGGACCGCGCAGAGGAGTCGTCGTAGGGGATGACACGCATCCCCAGGAGGCGACATGAAGTCACGTCCGCTCACCATCGTCCTCGCCGTGCTCGCGCTGCTCGCCCTGATGTTCGCCGCCGCCTGCGGTGGATCCGGCAGCGAGCCGGTGCCGGAATCCGGAAGGGCGGTCCCGTCCATGCCCTCGGACGCCGCCCCCGAGGCCGGAGATCAGAGCTCTGAGGGAACCGAGTCCGAGGCCCGGGCCACTCCCGAAAGCGAGGCCACCCGAAGGCGCGACACCTCCGCCGAACAGATCTCGACCTTCGCCCTCGACGTGGACACCGCGTCGTACGGCTACAGCAAACGGATCCTCGCCGAGGGCAGGTTGCCGGAGGCGGGCCAGGTGAGGCCGGAGGAGTTCGTCAACTCCTTCGCCCAGGACTACGCGGAACCCGAGGACGACGGTTTCACCGTGCACATGGACGGCGCCCGCACCCCGGGAAACGGCACCGCGCTGCTCCGCGTCGGCCTGCAGACCCGGAAGGCGAGCGCGCAGGCCCGGCGGCCGGCGAACCTCACCTTCGTGGTGGACGTGTCCGGCTCGATGGGCGAGCCGGGCAGGCTCGACCTGGTGAGGGACGCCCTGCACAAGCTCGTCGACCAGCTCGGACCCGGCGACCAGATCTCCCTCGTGGCCTTCAGTGACGAGGCGGACGTCGTCCTCTCCATGACCCCCGCGACCGACAAGGAGAGGCTCCACGCCGCCGTCGAACGCCTCGCCATCCAGCAGTCCACGAACCTGGAGGCGGGGCTGACCAGCGGATACGCCGAGGCTGCGGCGAGCTTCAGGGCGGTGGCCGTCAACCGCGTCATCCTGCTCTCCGACGGCCTGACCAACGTCGGCGACACCACCTGGCGCGGCATCCTCGACCGGGTCGAGGATGCCGCGGCCAAGAAGATCACCCTGCTGTGCGTCGGCGTCGGCCGCGACTACGGTGACGAGCTGATGGAGCGGCTCGCCGACAACGGCGACGGCGCCGCGGTCTACGTCGGTTCCGTCGACGACGCGCGCAAGGTCTTCGTCGAGCAGCTCGCCACCAACATCGACCTGCGCGCCCGCGACGCCAAGGCGCAGGTCGTGTTCAACCCCTCGGCCGTGGAGTCCTACCGCCTCATCGGCTATGAGAACCGGCGGCTCGCGACCGAGGACTTCCGTGACGACACCAAGGACGGCGGAGAGATCGGCCCCGGCCACTCGGTGACGGCCCTGTACGAGCTCCGGCTGCGCGGCGGGTCGTCGGGACAGCTGGCCACCGCCACCGTGCGCTGGCAGGATCCCGACACCCGCGACCCGGCGGAAGCCTCTCGCTCCCTCGCGGCGGGCGATCTGGCGAACTCGCCGTGGGAGGGGCCCACGCCGAGGTTCCAGGTCGACGTGGTGGCAGCGGGCTTCGCCGAGTATCTCCGCACCGGGGAGGGGATCGCCGGAGCCACGCCCGGTGATCTCGCCGCCCACGCCACCCGCCTGGCCGCCTCCACCGAGGACCGCGCGGTGACCGAGCTCGCCGAACTGATAGAGAAGGCCGCGTCGCTCCGATAGGCGTGCGTGGGCACTCCATGATCGAGTGGGCCGGCTCCTCGTGAGTCGGCCTCGTGGGCGGCCCGCGCCGGTTACGCCGGTTACAGGGTGAGGGGTGATCTCCTATACACTGGCGTGGTCGCCGGGTCAGGCCCGGAGGCGTCGACGAGGGGCTATGGCGCAGCTGGTAGCGCGCCTCCATGGCATGGAGGAGGTCTGGGGTTCGAATCCCCATAGCTCCACCTCTGATCGTTTCTGAGTCGGCTCAGTGACGGCCGACGAGATCCCGTCCGATCAAATGATCGGACGGGATCTCGTCGTTTCCGGGTCCCGCGATCGCCGGCCGGGCTTCGGATGAGCCGTGGAGCGGGAAATCATCGCGACGGCACGTGAGTGATTAAGGGACGGCGACGCTTCTTGGGTATTCCGTACGGCGTCGCCACCGGCTCGTTCCTGAAAATTTGTCCACGCTCTGAACTAATTCACGTGGCCCCGTGGCGGTTATGAAAGTTTCTTCGGGATTTCGTGCGCGGGCGAGGTCTGAGAGCGAACCGCAGGGGCCTCGACGACCGTCTCGAACGGTCGGCAATGGGATGACCTTCCCCTTCCGAGCAGCCAGAAGACGTCGAAGGCGGGCGTCGTGCGCCTTTGGTTGAGATGTGGTGTTTCCGGGCCGGGGGGATTGGTCGGATCCGGCCCGGAACGGATTCCTTGACTTAACGGGTTAAGTGAACTTGGCTCACCGAAACCATATGAATGACCTGGGGGTTCAGGGCGTTCGGCTCCGGTCCTGCGCCCAGTAGGGAGGCAAGAACATGATCTTGCGACAACGAGGACCGGCGATCCTCAGGAGCGCGGCGGGAATCCTCTGCCTGGCGGCGGGCCTGCTCGCGGCGCCGGCCTCCGCCGCGTCGGTCTCCGCGGCGCCCGGCTGCCAGGTCGCCTACTCGGTGGCCTCCCAGTGGGGCGACGGGTTCGGCGCGAGCGTCACGATCACCAATCTGGGAGATCCGCTCAACGGCTGGCAGTTGAAATGGTCGTTTACGGCCGGACAGAGTGTGACGCAGGGCTGGAACGCGACCTTCTCCCAGAGCGGCAGCACGGTGACAGCCGCGAACGTCGCCTACAACGGCGCTCTGGCGACCGGTGCCGCCACCACGATCGGCTTCAACGGCAGTTGGAGCGGATC
The DNA here is from genome assembly GCF_040299985.1 of Streptosporangium sp. NPDC000563. Classification (NCBI taxonomy): domain Bacteria; kingdom Bacillati; phylum Actinomycetota; class Actinomycetes; order Streptosporangiales; family Streptosporangiaceae; genus Streptosporangium; species Streptosporangium sp. NPDC000563. The sequence goes on from NZ_JBEPDA010000006.1 coordinate 76,117, forward strand.
CAACCCGGTGCCCACCTCCTTCACTCTCAACGGGGTCGCGTGCACCGGTTCGGTCACCAACCCGCCGTCGCCGAACCCCACCCCCACCCCCACCCCCACTCCGACGCCTCCGCCGCCCAACACCACCGGTCTGGTCGGCTGGGCGACCCAGGGGGGAGGCACGACCGGTGGCGGCAGCGCGGCCGCCACCACGGTGACGAGCGCGTCGGCCCTGACGAGCGCCGCCTCGGGGACGGGCGCGGCCGTGATCCGGGTGTCGGGTACGATCTCCTGCTCGGGCATGCTGAGGATCGGCTCCAACAAGACGATCATCGGTAACTCCGGAGCGACGATCGTCGGCTGTGGCCTGAACGTCTCCAACGCGTCCAACGTGATCATCCGGAACCTGACCTTCAGGAACTGGGACGACGACGCGATCAACGTCCAGTACTCGACCCGGGTCTGGATCGACCACAACACGCTGTCCAACGGTTACGACGGCGCCATCGACATCAAGCGCGCCAGCGACTACGTCACCGTGTCGTGGAACCGCCTGTACAGCCATGACAAGGCCATGCTGCTCGGGCACAGCGACGACAACGGCTCCGAGGACAGGGGTCACCTGCGCGTGACCTACCACCACAACTGGCTCGACGGCACCAACCAGCGCAACCCCCGGGTGCGCTTCGGCAACCCCGTGCACGTCTACAACAACTACTACTCCAACGTCAGGGGATACGGGGTCGCCTCCACTCAGGGCGCCGGTGTGCTGGTCGAGGGCAACTACTTCGAGAACGTCCCCGACCCCTACCACCTGGGCGAGGCCGCGTCGGGCCCCGGCACCCTGGTGGCCCGCAACAACCATCTGACCGGTTCCGGCAGCGGGCAGCAGGGTGGTTCGGTGGCCTCCATCCCGTATTCCTACGGCCTTGATGGAGCGTCCGCCGTCAAGTCCATCGTCACCTCCGGTGCGGGAGCAGGAAAGATCAACCTCTGAACGGCCGTGAAGCCGATTTCCCGGGGTGTCATGCCCGCCCCGGACCGTGTCCTCGATCCGCAGGGCGGAGCCGGAGGGGGCACGGCCCGGGGCGGAAAAGAGAAAAAATCGAATACCGCTCACCGTCTTGACGCTCCCAATGGCGCTCCTTAGCATTCTTTCACCGATATCGGGAGCGAACCGATCGGCGACGACCCTCAATATGGCACTCGACCAGAAATTTGGTCGAGTGCCATATTGGTGTGTCTCGACGCCAACGTGGCGGGTGCGAAGGAGAGGGCTTGAACAAGCCGTTCGGCCGTGGCGGAAACCGTCGACGCGGCGGGTCGACTCGCCGGGACGACCACCTTCGGCAGGAACACACGCCGGGGAATACGCGCGGGATTTCATGCGGTTTTTTTGTGCGGTCCCCCGGTGAGGAGGACCGCGATGACCGGTAGTGGCCGGAGATGAATGACCTGAAAGTCCGCTTCTCCGGCTCCCGATCGGGCCGATGGCCCATAACGACCGGTCAGAGGAATGTGCTGGGCTGGATCAGCCCGGACCTGCCGGGGCCGGCCGACATCCTGTCGACGATGGTGCGGGTGCCCCGGGGAAGCACCATGGACGCGGTCGGTGCGGCGCTGGGCGCGCTGATCGGTCGCCAGGAGGCACTGCGGACCCTGCTGCGGGACGGTGAGCAGTTCGTGCGCGCGTCGGGGACGCTCATCGCCAAGGTGGTCGAGGCCACGGGCACTCACCAGGACTGGTTCCTGCCGGGCGGGGCTTTCGATCCCGCCGTCGACCTCCCGGTGAGGGCGACTGTGGTGACCCGATCGGGATCTCCGTTCCTGGTCGTCCTGCACGTGTCGCACGTGGCGGCGGACCTGTCGGCGATGACGATTCTGCGCGCCGAACTCGCCGCGCTGCTGGCGGATCGACCGCTTCCTCCCGCCACGCACCATCCCGCCGACCGTGCCACCTACGAGCTCACCCCGGCCGGGCGGCGCCAGTTGGAGGGGTCGACCGGATACTGGGCCCGTCAGCTGGCGGAAAGACCGTTGTGCTCGCTCGGTCTGCCCTTCCGCTTTCCCGACGCGCGCGGCCATCATCACGTGCTGCTGGGCTCCCAGGTCGCCGCGGAGGCGGTGGTCCAGGTCGCGGCGAAGACGGGCGCGCAGCCGTCGGCGGTGGTGATGGCCGCGTTCGCGGCGCTTCTGACAGGCTGGACCCAAGACCCGGAATGTCAGCTGCACTGTCTGTGCAGCAACCGTTTCTCCCCGGAGTCGCGTGACTACGTCGGAACGCTCGCCCAGGACACGATCATTCCTTTCAGTGCCTCGGCCTCGTTCCTCGGGTCGGTCCGGCGGACGAACGCCGCCGCCCTGACGGCTTACAGGTATGGCCGATACGACCCGGTCCGACTGGACGAGACGATGGGCGCGGCGGAACGGGCCCGCGGTATGCGCTGTCACCGCGACGTGGTCGTCAACAACACGAGCGGCCACGTTCATACGATCCTGCCGAGGGCCGGGGTGGAACCCGGCATGGGCGATCGCGTGTTCGGCGCCCCCGCGGAGTTCGACATCTACCGGCTGGACGGCAAGCTCGGCTGCGGGCTCGCTCTCGATGCCCGCCTGGCCACCGCCGACGAGACCGCCGGCATCCTCGGCGGAGTCGAACGGCTCATCGTCGCCGCCGCCGACGGCGACGTCGATCCGGCGGACTTCGGGATCCCCCCTGCGCAACGGGGGCCGGGCTGGGTGCGTGCCCGTTCGTGCTGGGTCGATCTCTCCGGTGTCCAGGCCGCGGTGGATCTCGCCCTCGGCCCCGGTGTCGCGCGGATCGAGGCCGTCGGCGACGGGCTGATCGCGCGGGTCGGGCGGGACACCGACCCCTCCGCCGCCGCCAGGGCGGTGGTCGAGGTGGTCCTGCGCGAGGGGCGCCACGGTGTCGTCGCCCCCGGCGACTACGTGCGGGCCGTCGGCTGAGGAAGACCGGCCATGAGCGTGTTCCCCGATGTTCTTCCCGGGGAGCACGCCGCATGACCGGTCCTCCTCACCTGCCGGACCTGAGGGGTCAGTTGCCGGTGATCACGAAGGTCGTCCCCGGCTGTCGCACGATGTCGCCGGTGGCCGAGTTGGTTATGGTCACGTTCGTCAGCGTCGCGTTACCGCGAGCGCCGCTCATGGCGAGGATGCCGGCCCCGTTGTTGGACCTGTCGATCCTCACATTGGTGATCGCGACGTTCGGCATGTTGCCACCGCCCGTCTTGAACTGGATGCCGTCGTAGGTCGAGTCGCGGATCTCGGTGTCGCGGATGGTGACACCGGTGATGTCACCGCCCTGCGGGAACAACGTGATCGCCCCGAACTCCTGGTCCTCGTTCCAGAAGGCGCCACCCGTGCGGTAGAGCCCGTTGTTGGCGATCAACGTGGTCCCCGAGAAGGGCAGGGGGCTGTGGTCGGTCGCCAGCATGATGCCCGGGTAGTTCATGGTGTCGTAGATCAGGTTGTTCTCGATCGAGTTGTTGTAACCGCCGTAGACCGCGATGCCGTTCGCCCGCCAGGGCAGCTGGATGGTGTTGTTGACGAAGTGGTTGTCGTGCGTGTTGTCGACGACCCGGTCCTTCACCGCCTGGTTGGCCCAGATCGCGAGGGCGTCGTCGCCGGTGTTGCGGAACGAGGAGTTGAACACTCGCGAGTTCCGTGTGCCGTTGGTGAAGTTGATGCCGTCGGCGTAGGTGTTGCGGATGCGCATGCCGCTGAACAGCAGGTTGTCGCCCGGCCCCCACAGGGCGGGGATGTTGTCGTAGTCGCGGCCGACCCAGGCGCCCACGTTGGCGTGCTCGATCCACACGTTTGTGATCTTGGTGTTCTCGCCGAACCGGCCGTTCAGGCCCACCCCGCCCTCGTCGTTGCCGTCTCCGCCGCGAATGCGGCCGGATCCGAAGATGGCGATGTCGGAGATCTGGGTGTTGCTGTCGATGTCGAAGCCGAAGTTGCCCTCGTGCGGGTGGTTGATGCCGCCCACCACGTCCTGCGGTTCGGTCAGGGTGTACAGCTGGGAGTGCCACATGCCCGCGCCGCGGATCGTGACGTTCTTGATGCCCACCTGGTTCCACTGCCCACGGTTCAGCGGGTCGTCGGTGAGGATCTTCTGCTCCTGCCGCCACTGTCCCGCCGGGATCCACACGCAGCCGATGACGCCGTTCTGGTCGTCGGTCACCGCCCGCTGGATGGCGGCCGTGTCGTCGAGCCCGTCGTTGGGCACCGCGCCGTAGTCGGTGATCGAGGTGCATTCGGCCGGTCGGCTCGCCGGAGGCGCCACCTGCTCCAGGTCGATCAGGTCGATGACGTAGAACGCGGCCGTGTCGGTCGCGTCACGCTGCAACCGGAATTTGGTGCCGGCCGGGTAGGTCTGCGAGAGCAGCGCGTGCGACTCGTCGAACAACCGCCGGGCGTCGGCCTGGGGGGTGTTCGACAGTGACTCGGGGCCGTCGGTGTTCCCGTACAGCCAGCTGTGGCGTGAGGAGAGGGTGAGCTTCCTGGAGAAGGTGCCGTTGACGTAGAGGCTGATGGTCGCCTCGATGCCGCCGCCGCCCGGTGCGTCGGGGATGGAGTTGCGGACCACGATCGAGTTGGAGGGGTTGGTCGAGGTGAACTCGACGAACTGACCCGTGCTGTTCAGCCGTACCGACTTGCGGCCCGAGGACTCGGTGGCGAAGTTGGTGTGCCCGAAGGTGCGCAGCGGGTCGGTCTCCAGCAGGGTGCCCTGGTAGTCGGCGGATTCGGCCTCGTACTCGACCCATGGGACGGCCGCACCGCGCCCGACCACGATCGACAGCGAGAACGTGTTGTTGTTCTCGTTGGTCTCGGCGACGGCGTTGGTCGCGTCGGCGGTCGCGGTGACGGTGGCGCCGCCGGCGGTGGCGGTCCAGCTGCCGTTCACGGCCACGTTGACCGTCGCGCCCGCGGCGATCGACGCGGTGTTGGCGTTGAGCGTGGTGCCTCCCACCGTCACCCGGGTGACCGTGGTCGCGCCCGTCGCGGTGGTTCCCCGGTTCTTCACCGCCACGGTGAACGTGACCGGCGCTCCGACGGCCGGGTTCGGCGGGTTGGAGGTGACGCCGAGCACCTGCAGGTCGGGCCCGGGAGCCTGCGAGACCACCAGCGGCGACGACGCGGTGAGGGTGTTGTTGTCCTCGTTCTGCTCGAAGACCGAGTTGTCCGGATCCACCCTGGCGTTGACCGTGTAACTTCCCTCGCCGCGGGTGCCGATGTCGTGGGTCACCGTGGCGGTGCCGTTGACGGGGAGGGCGGGGACGGCGACGGTCGCGACCGGGGTGCCGTCGAGGTTGAGGTTCACGCTGTCGGCAGGGGAGGGCGCGGTGCCCACGTTCCTGACCGTGGCCGACAGGGTGATCGCGCTGGTCTCGTTCGGGGACGCCGGGGTCCACGAGAGGTTCGTGACCGTGAGGTCGGGGTTCGGCGCGGGGACGCCGAAGATCTGGAACTCGGCGACCTGCCCGCCGGGCGCGCCGCTGTTGGCGGTGAACCTCAGCTGGACGTCGGCGACGGTGGCGTTGAGGGGGATCGTCACCGAGTTGCCGGAGGCCGGGTTGAAGGTGTGGTTCTGCGCGGAGACCAGGCTGGTGTAGCCCGTGGCGTTCTGCTCGCGGCCCAGGATCTGGATGTTCTGCGTGCGGGTCCCCCACGCGGAGTCGGGGTTGAGCTTCAGCACCACCGAGCTGACGTTCGCGTTGGCGCCGAGCTTGGCGGTGAGCGTGTTCGGGAACGCGCCGGAGTCGGCCTCCCAGTAGGTGGCGAGGTTGTTGTCGTTCGCGTTCGCGGCGACGAACGAGTGCACGTGGCCGGACTCGGCCATCTCCTTGCCGATCGCCAGGTTGGATCCCGGGGTGCCGGTGCCCTCGCGGGTCACGGAGTTGCTGTTGGCCGACTGGTTGCCCGCCGCGTCCTTGGCCCGCACGAAGTACGTCACGGTCGCCGACGCCGGCTGGTTGTCGGTGTAGGTCAGTACGTTGCCGACGCTGCCCCGCAGTTGGTTGTCGGCGTAGACGTCGTATCCGGTGACGCCCACGTTGTCGGTGGAGGCGTTCCAGGTCAGCCTGATCTGGCCGGTGGCCGGCTGGGTGAAGGCGAGGTTGCCGGGGGCCGTCGGGCGCTGGGTGTCGCCGCCGCCGGCGGTGCCGTAGATCTCGAATTCGGAGATCTGCGCTGCGGGCCAGCCGGTGTTCGCGGTGATGGCGACGCGCCAGTACCGGTGGGTCGCGGCACCGAAGTCGATCGTGACCGTGTTGCCGGTCGCCGGGTTGAACGTGTGGTTCGCCGAGGCCACGACCGTGCTGAAGGTGTTGCCGTCGGCGCCGCCCTGGATCGAGAGCGTCTGGGTACGGGTCTGCCAGGCGGCCGCGGGGGGCACCTTCAGCACGATCCGGTCGACGCTCGTGGCGGTGCCGAGGTCGATTCGCGCCCACTGCGGGAAGCTGTTGTTGGGACTCTCCCAGTAGGTGTCCGGGTTTCCGTCGTTGACGGCGGACACCGGGTAGCCGCCCGTGGAGCCGCTCGCCAGGGTCGCCTTGCCCGGCGACAGATTGGGGCCGGCCGCGGCGGAGGCCGGGACGACCGACCCCACGACGAGGAGTAAGCCGGTGACGACCATGGTCGCCACCCGTCGTAACGGTCTGTACAGCATTCTCATTCGCCTTCTTCTTCTCTCGTCGGGCACGGCGGGGCCGAGGCGTGAAGGTGGGACCTTCACCGCACACGTAATGGGGGGCAGGTGCACGACGCGGTGCATCCCTGGAGAGTTGCGATGAGTAGCAAGAAAACGAACAGAGCTTTGCAATATTCTTGCGCGGTGTTGGCCAAAGGTTACATACGTGCTACGGGCGCGTCAACGGCGGGGAAGCGGCTTTCTCGATTGGCTCGACGCGAGCTGTGACATGCCACCAAAACCGGCAAACCGGTGGTGAACGCCGGTCGCGCGCCGGGTGCGAAGCCGGCGCGCGAGGGGGCGTTCTCAGCCCAGCTCGTAGTCGAGGTGGAAGGAGTGGGCGCCGCCGTCGTTGACGATCTGGCCGCCGCCCCGGATGCCCAGCAGCTCGCCGGTGCCGGAGTCGGGAAGGATCGTCCAGCTCAGCCCCGCCTCCCCGGCCGTGTGGTGGAGCACGAAGGTGCCCTCACGGCCGTGCGCGGTGCCGGTGAAGCGTTCGAAGCCCGCGTAGGCCGCCGATGTCTCGACCCGCGGGATCGCGGTGATGATGTCGGCGGTGCTGGTGCCGACCAGGTCACCGTCGAAGGTCTTGGTGAGGTGCACGTGGGTGAGCGTCGCCCCCTCGGCCTCGTCGTAGGTCTGCGGCTCCCAGCTGTCGATGGTGAAGGTTCCTGTGGCGCGAGGCATGTGTGCTCCCATGCGGGGTTCCGGATCTCGCGCCAATCCTGGCGACCGTACCTGACGCCTGATGTCAGGTACGGCTCCGCGTGGCATCCGCTATGAGAGCTGCCATTTGTCCATGTTCCAGGTGATGGTCGACTGCGCGGGGTTGGGGACGACGTTCTGGAGCGTCTCGTCCCAGGCGCTGAGTCCCGGATGCTGGAAGAGCGGGATGGTGGCCAGGTCGCTCCAGAGCCTCTTCTCGATCTCACCGATGATCGGGTTCTGGGCCTCCAGGTCCACCGTCGAGTTCAGCTTCGCGATGAGGCGGTCCACCTGCTCGCTGGAGTAACAGCCGTTGTTGCTCCCCTTGTTCTGGGCGTCGCACTTTCCCGGCGAGGTGAAGTTGGAGGCCCAGCCGCTGACCAGGGTGGAGCCCGACCAGGCGAACAGGGCCACGTCGTAGCCGTTGTTCGGCAGCACGTTGTCGAGGAAGTCCTCGGAACCCTTGTCGACGACCTTGAAACCGGCCTTGTCGCAGGCCTCGATGATGAGCTGGACCGCCGCGGTACGGCGCGGGTTCGGGGTCTGGTAACCGATGCTCACCTCAAGGCCCGTCTTGCCGGCCTTGCGTAGCAGCGCCCTGGCGCCCGCGATGTCCTGTCGCTCGTACAGGCCCGCGCTGCCGCTGGCCGCGACCACCGCCGCGCTGTTGGCCTGGAAGGGGGCCACGGTGCGGACCTCGAGGGGCTTGGCGGCGGGCGCGACGGGGCCGATCAGGGTGTTGACGATGAGCTGCCTGGGTACGCACCTGGCGAACGCCTCACGCAGCCTCCTGTCCCTGAACGGGCTGGAGTCGAAGTTGAAGTCCAGATGCTCGTAGGTGTACTTCTCGAAGACGCCGACCTTCACGCCCCGCAGCGACTGCAGTTGCCTGAGCACGTCGGGCCCCGGCTGGGGCTCGACGATCTGGACCTCGCGGTTCTGCAGCGCCTGGGCCTGCTCGTCGAGGGTGATGAAGCGCTCGACGATCGTCGGGGTCGCGGCGGGGGTGCCCCACCACCTGTCGTTGGCGACGAGGGTGAGCCGCTGTCCGGCGTCCAGTCTGGAGAGCTTGTACGGCCCCGAGGACGGGATCAGCTCGGCGTCGGGCAGCCTGCCCTCGGAGACCCAGCCGTCGTTGAAGAACCTGATGCCCTTCTCCAGCTTCTGCGAGTCGGCCCCTCTGACCGCCGCGATGAACTCCTCCTCCGACAGGCCGTCCTGCTTGGCGACCACGTGGGCGGGCATCATCTCGGTCGCGCCGGGTCCTCCGGCCACCCAGTCCGCGAACGGCTTGTCGTAGACCAGGGTGAACTCCCTGCCGCCCTTCTCGCAGTCGGGGATCCGAGTGTCCCGAAGGCCGGTGGTGTCGGCGGAGGCGAAGCCCTTGACCTTGCCGGACCGGAAGGCCCACCACAGCATGACGTCGTCGCAGTCGATCGGGGTGCCGTCCGACCAGACCGCCTTGTCGTTGATGGTGTACTTGACGCTCAGCGGGTCGTCGGAGATCTTCTCGTACGTCCCGAAGTCCTTGTCGGGGGTGATCGCGCCCTTCTCGCCGTAGAACCAGAAGCCCGTCAGCACCCGCTGCAGCGGGGCGGCGTTGCGCGTGGCGTTCTCCCCGGTGGTGTTGTTGTTGTAGGAGTGGAACTCCTGCTCGTAGGCGTAGGTGATGGTCTCTCTCGGTGGACCCGACTCCGAGGCCGTGGGATCGTCCGCCGTGCCGTCGTCGGCGCAGGCGCCCAGCAGAAGTGAGCCGGCCGCGAGCAGCGCGAGAAACCCTCCCGGCCTTCGTGCGTGGAACACGGCACCACCCCTTCGATCGCCCGGTCCCCGGCAAGACCCCCGTGCCGGTCGAGCATCGTCACCTCTCGCGACCGGGCGAGACCCGGACGGGCATCGTGCCCGCTCCGCGACCATGCCGAGTGCGAAACCCTCAGGTCAGGAGAATAGGAAAAACGTAACCTTTGAGCGAATTCACCCAAAATGTGAGATGGAGATCTTGTGGGTTCGCGTCACGGGTGTATCCGTGAACGGGAAGGCTCTCTGGCCTGATTCTTGCGATTATTGGCACTCGGGCCACTCGCTGGGCGAGGTGCCGCCCCACGATTATGGGGCCCATGACAACGACACTTCGGGCGCCCAACCGCGGACTCCACCGCGCCTGGATCGTGGCGGGAGTCGCGTTCGTGGCCATCCTCGGCGCGGCGGGGTTCCGGGCTACGCCCGGGGTGCTGATCACACCGCTGCAGGAGGAGTTCGGCTGGTCCCGGGGCACGATCTCGCTGGCCGTCTCGGTCAACCTCATGCTCTACGGGCTGACCGCGCCCTTCGCCGCCGCGCTCATGGACCGCTTCGGCATGCGCAGGGTGGTGACGTACGCCCTGCTGCTGGTCGCCGCGGGCAGCGGGTTCACCATCCTGATGAACGCCCCCTGGCAGCTCATCCTCTGCTGGGGCATCCTGGTCGGGCTCGGCACCGGCTCGATGGCCCTGGTCTTCGCCGCCACCCTCACCGAACGCTGGTTCGTTCGCCACCGCGGCCTCGTCACCGGCGTGCTGACAGCGGGCGGGGCCACCGGGCAACTCGTCTTCCTGCCCGTCCTCGCCCATCTGGCGGCGGACAGGGGGTGGCGGTCGGCGGCCGTCACGGTCGCCGTCGCCGCCCTCGCCGTGGTCCCCCTGGTCTGGTTCCTGCTGCGCGACCGGCCGGAGGAGGTGGGCACCACCGCTCTGGGCGCCGATCCCGCCGCACCCCCCGCCGTTCGGCCGGCACGGGTGGGAGGCGCCGCCTCACGCGCACTCGGCGTGCTGTGGAGCGCGGCGCGTACGCGGCCCTTCTGGCTGCTCGCCGGAGGCTTCGCGATCTGCGGAATGAGCACCAACGGCCTGGTGGGCACCCACTTCATCCCCGCCGCCCACGACCACGGCATGGCCGAACCGGTGGCAGCGGGACTGCTCGCCCTGGTCGGGATCTTCGACGTGGTCGGGACCGTCGCGTCCGGCTGGCTGAGCGACAGGGTCGACTCGCGCATCCTCCTCGGCGCCTACTACGGGCTGCGCGGCCTGTCGCTGATGGCCCTGCCCAGTCTGTTCGGAGCCACCGCCGAGCCGAGCATGCTCGTCTTCATCATCTTCTACGGCCTCGACTGGGTGGCCACGGTCCCGCCCACGGTCGCCCTGTGCCGCCAGATCTACGGTCCGGAGGGGTCCGTGGTGTTCGGCTGGGTCTTCGCCTCCCACCAGGTCGGTGCCGCGATCGCGGCGGTCGCCGCGGGGGTCACCCGTGACCACTTCGGCGCCTACGACCTCGCCTGGTACGCCGCGGGCCTCCTCTGCCTCGCCGCCGCCGTCATGTCGATCGCTATCACCAGGAAGTCGTCCCTCGGCGGGGAGTCCACCGCGGGGAAGCAGGCATCCTTGAAGGCGTGAGAGAACGAGGCGGGCGAACCGCGGGAGACGGAACCGGATCGGACGCGCGGTGGCCGGGGAGGATCGCATGACCGGCGCCGGGGACGACGCGACAGGGGCGACGGGCGGGACGAGCGGCGGGGACGGCGGAGACGCTGATCGGGACAGGAGGGTCCTCCCGCTGGTGGTGCGCATCGAACGCTCCGCGCCGCCCGAGCGGACCGACGCCCTGGAGGCGGCGGCACTGGCCGTGCTGGCGCTGCTCGACGACCCGCGCGCCCTCGACGGCGGCGAGTGGGCCGAGGCGGTACGCGTCTGGGACGGCAGCCGGTTCAGGAAGGTCGTCCGGCGAGCGCGCGGGGCGGAGTGGCGCAGGGTGCTCGACCTGCCCGGTGTCACCGTCACCTCGGGCACCGCCGAGGTCCGCGTCCACCCGCCGGTCCCACTGGACGGCTGGCCCAAAGACCTCTCCAGGCTCCAGGTCTCCGGTACCGAACTCACCGACTCCTCCGAGCCCGGACCGCCGGGAGACGTGGTGCTCTGGCTCAACCCGGGGCTGACGATGTCGGCGGGCAAGGCCATGGCCCAGGCGGGACACGCCGCCCAGCTCGCCTGGCAGGCGAGCACGGACGACGCCAGGAGGGCCTGGCGGGAAAAGGGGCTGGCGGTCTCCGCGCGCACCGCCGATCCCGCCGCGTGGGCCGGGCTCGTCGCCTCGGGCCTGCCGGTGGTGAGGGACGCCGGATTCACCGAGATCGAGCCCGGCTCCCGTACGGTCGTCGCGGACGCCCCTTGGCTGCGCGAGGGCGGCCGGTGACTCCTTCGGGGAGTTCGATTCCCGGACGGCGGGTCGCCCGCGGCCGGTGAGGGGCCCGGGGCCGGCGCGCACGATCGGCAGGTCGGTGTGCGGCTCCCGCCTCGCGGGAGGAGACATCGGAGGTGAGCCCGGCCCCGCATTCCACGAACATTCCGTATTCGTCGCGGAGCGTTTCCCCCGGGGACGAGAAAGGTACTCGTTCCCGAAGTGTGATGGGGATCCCGCACGGGAAAACCGGATTTGTCGTACGCTCCCGATCGTGCTCGATGGGTTGGGTGGGACTCAGGGGACCCGGGAGACGGGTCCCGCGCCGACATACGTGACCGCCGAGGCGGCCACGTCGGAGATGCCGAAAATCGTGGCGGAGAGTCCCCCGAAGCTACCGGATTCCCCGGTGAAACGGTCCCGCATCGGCGACCTGCCGATGCGCGTGATCTACCGAATCCTGGCCGTGGGCGTCGCGGTGATCGTGGCCGCGGTCGCGACGGTGGTCGGCTTCGTCTCCTCGGGCTCCTCAGATCAACCGGGCGAGGGAAAGACGGGGCAGATCGCCGCGCCATCTGCCGCGCCACCCTCGCCCGGTTCAGTCTCGGCGGAGCCGTCCACGCAGGCCTCCGCCGTGTCGGCGTCCCCCTCGGACACCACCTCCGCCACCCCGTCCGCGTCGGCGACCCCCTCGGGAAGCCCGAGTCCTTCCGAGACGGCCGCCCCCGCCTCGGTGTCCGACGGCTTCGAGCCGGCGCCCGACCGCAGCGCCGTCATCGCGGCCCTCACCGACCCCCGAGTGCCCGACCTGCCGCGCGACAAGCGGCTCGCCCGCCTCTCGGGCAAGGCGGCCAAGGGCAAGCGCCGCGTCCAGGACGAAAAATCGGGCGTGTCGCTGGTCCGCCTGGGCAAGCCCTGGAAGGTCTTCGGCGCGTCGCCGTTCGCCACCAAGCAGGTGCTGCCGAAGGCGAAGGGGGCCGGCCACCGGGCGATGGTCGTGAGCTGCCCGGTGCCGATCCTGGTGCAACGGGAGTCCAAGGACACCGCGCTGCTGGCCGCCCGGTGGACGCTCAACCACCACCCCAAGGGCGGCAAGATCACCTGGACCGCCTCGCAACCGATCAAGAACGGCTGGCTGCTCGCCTACCGGGTGAAGTACAAGCTGAAGGGCAAGACGCGCTTCTCCATGGCCGCCGTCGCCGTGACCGAGATCTCCGGTGCCAAGCCCGCGATGCTTTTCGCCACGATTCCCGACACCCAGCGCAAGTACTGGCGCGCCATCAACACCGCGGTCTCCTCCCTTCGAGTGAAATAGCGCCACCCGAGTCCGTGGTGAGAGGACGGGGAGAGCCGCGCTAGGCTCGGTCGCCGTGACCCAGATCGTCCTCGCCTCCGCCTCTCCCGCCCGCCTCGCCCTGCTCCGCAGCGCCGGACTCGATCCCAAAGTGATCGTCAGCGGCGTGGACGAGGACGCCATCACCGCCGACAGCCCGAGCGAGCTCTGCCTCACGCTGGCCCGCGCGAAGGCGGCCGTGGTCGCCCGCGGTCTGAGCGGCGGGCTGGTCATCGGCTGCGACTCGATCCTCGAACTCGACGGCCGTGCCTACGGCAAGCCGTCCTCGCCCGAGGAGGCCGTGGCCCGCTGGCGCGACATGCGCGGCCGTGAGGGACGACTGCTCACCGGCCACTGCGTCATCAACGTCGCGGACGGGCGCGAGGCGGCGGAGGTGGGCGCGACGGTGGTGCGCTTCGGCACCGCCGGAGACGACGAGATCGCCGCCTATGTCGCCACCGGCGAGCCTCTCCACGTCGCGGGCGCCTTCACCCTGGACGGCCGCGGCGGCTGGTTCGTCGACGGCATCGACGGCGACCACGGCAACGTCCTGGGCATCTCCCTGCCCCTGCTCCGCCGCCTCCTGGGCACCCTCGGGGTCTCCGTTCCCGGCCTCTGGCAGCGTCCCTGACGCCGCGGCTTCTTTTCCCGGGATCTCTGCCGTTCGCGGTATTGTCGGCTGTCCTCCCAAGGGGAGCCGATCCCGATAATCTTCCGCCATGGGTCATTTCCGCTCCTTTCTGGACGGCATCGGGTTCTTCTTCCAGGGACTGCGCTGGGTCACGCGAAACCCGCGCTGGTGGCTGTTCGGGTTGATCCCGGCGCTGATCGCGTTCGCCCTCTACGCGACCGGCCTCTACTTTCTCGGCACGAACGCGCTGGACCTCGCCGCGTGGGGCACACCGTTCGCCGACGGATGGGGCGAGGCGGCGCGGACCGCACTGCGAGGGCTGGTCGGTCTGGCGATCTTCGTCGCCGGGTTGATCCTGTCGGTGGTGACCTTCACGGCGATCACCCTGATCCTGGGCGACCCCTTCTACGAGAAGCTCTCCGAGAAGGTGGAGGAGACCTACGGGGAGGTGCCGACCGGCCACGACCTTCCGCTGTGGAAGTCGATCCCCCGATCCATCAGGGACAGCGTGATCACCCTCGGATGGCTGTTGCTGTTCACGATCCCGCTCTTCTTCCTCGGGTTCGTGCCGGTGATCGGGCAGACGGTGGTGCCGGTTCTGGGCGCCCTGGTCTCCGGGTTCTTCCTCACGGTCGAGCTGACCACCCTGGCCCTCGAGCGCAGAGGACTGGTGCGCAAGAGCAGATTCGGCCTGCTCAGGGGGAACAAGGCCCCCGCGCTCGGCTTCGGGGTCCTGCTCTTCCTGCTCTTCCTCATCCCGTTCGTCGCGGTGGTCGCGATGCCCGCCGCGGTGGCCGGTGCGGCCATCATGGTCCGCACCCGTCTGGCGCCGGCCGTCCTCCCTGAGGGAAGGACGGCCGAGGGCCCACGCGTCGACAGGGGTGTCTGAGGGGGCGGCCGGAAAGAGAGTCACCGGGCCTTCGGCGCGTCCCCTTCAGGTGCCGGAGGATGCTCCTGTGGTTCGTCAAGCGGCAGAAGTCAGATCTTCTTGTGCCGGCTGGGGAGGTAGGAGCGCGTAGATCTCTCGGGCGATGTAGCGCTTCAGGCAGCGGATGATCTCTTTCTTGTCCTTGCCTTCTTTGGTGCGGCGTTGTAGATGGTCGCGGGTGCGTGGGTCGGTGGCCGTCCGGCTGTGGACGGCCGCGGGCTCTGTCCACAGAACTCCGTTCGGGGCGGGAACGGCGGCACGGTTCCGGCGAGGCTTCCCGGCATGACATCAGACCACCCGGCCTCGTCCGAGTTCTCAGCGTCCTCCTTCCCCCGGTTCCCGGCCTCGTCGAACGAGTCCTCGGCCTCGTTCGAAGCGCCCTCTTCCTCGTCTGCGCTCTCGGCCGAGTCCTCCCTGTCCTCCCTGTCCTCCTTTCCCCAGTCCCCACCATCCCCGCTCGCCTCGGCGCCCCGGCTCCTGCTCGGTTCCACCGAAGACGTGCTGGGGGCCGTTCCCTACCTGCTGGGGTTCCACCCCACCGACAGCCTGGTCGTCATCGGACTCATGGGCAGTCCGCCCAGGATCAGGCTGCACCTCACCGTCCGCTGGGATCTGCCCCTGGGCTCCGGCGGTCTCGGCCAGATCGTCCCGCTCTTCGGAAAGGAGGGCGTCGCCCAGGTCATCCTGGTGGGCTACGGTCCCGGCCCGCTGGTGACCCCGGCCGTCGACGAGGCCGTGGCGCTGTTCCGCCGGAGCGATCTCGTCGTCGTCGACGCGCTCCGGGTGGAAGGCGGTCGCTACTGGTCGTACGAGTGCGCGCGGACCGACTGCTGCCCGGCCGACGGCGTGCCGTACGAGCGGCGGGCCGACGCGGTCGCGGCCGAGGCGGTCCTGCACGGGCTGGTCGCCCTGCCGGACAGGCAGACCCTGGAGCGCTCGCTCGACCCGGTCACCGGGCCCGCGCGGCAGGCGATGAGCGAGGCGACGGACCGTCTCACGGCGGAGCTTCGCGACAGGCTCGCCAGATGCCGCGACGCCGACGGGTTCGCGGCGGAGTTCGTCGCGGACGGCATGGCCAGGGTTCGCGAGGCGATCGTCACCTACGCCTCGGGAGGGCGGCTCGGCGAGGAGCAGGCGGCCAGGCTGGGGATCGACCTGGCGGTGATCAGGATCCGTGACGAGGCATGGGCGCTGGTCGGTGAGGAGAGTCACGAGGCGCACCTCAGGCTCTGGCACGACCTCACCCGGAGGCTCGAGCCACGGTTCGTGCCTCCGGCGGCCTCGTTGCTCGGCCTGGTCGCCTGGCAGCGGGGAGACTCCGCGCTGGCGGGCATCGCCCTCACCCGGGCGCACGAGGCCAACCCCGGTTACTCGATGGCCCACCTGCTCGCGCACGCGATCCACCATCTTGTCCCACCGCACGCGCTCAACGGCCGGATGCCCAGCCCCGAGGAGCTCGACCGGGAGATGGGCACTCCCCGGATGGCCTGGCTGCTTCCGATGGCCGCGCTACTGGAGAAACCCGGCGGCCCCGCATCCGAGGGGGCCGCTACGGGGGCGCGTCACTGATGCTTCAGCTCACCGGTCTGGGGGACCCAGGGAACACTCGGCCGTCCCCCCACGAGACGCTGAAGCACACCGACCCCCGCTCCCGCCGCTCCCACGAAAGTGACCAGGAGATGGACGGCGCCGAAGTAGAGGCCGAAGAGGAGACCTCGGCGGGCGAACACCCGCCGGTAGGTGCTGCCGTCGAGGACCACGGCGGCGGCGACGAGGAGCGGCGACACGAGGGCGCCGACGGGACCGACCAGCAGTGGCAGCGAGATCGCCGGTACGGCGGCGACCAGCAGGACACCGCCGAACGCGCGCGGTACGGAGTCACCGGGCGTCTCGCCCCGGGTCCATTCCCGGGCGCTCACCCGTGCGCGCCGGAACACCTTCTTCAGGATCACCCGCAGCGTGGAGTCGTGGTCGGCCCGGCCGCGGACGGCGTCGGTGATGCGCACCCCGTAGTTCTTCCGCATCAGCCGGGAGCGGTAGTCCGCGGACACCGTGTCGCTCAGATGGGGGTTGAAGGGGCCGATCTCCTTGAACACCTCGGTCGGCACGGCGAGCACGGC
Organism: Streptosporangium sp. NPDC000563; assembly: GCF_040299985.1. NCBI lineage: Bacteria > Bacillati > Actinomycetota > Actinomycetes > Streptosporangiales > Streptosporangiaceae > Streptosporangium > Streptosporangium sp. NPDC000563. The sequence goes on from NZ_JBEPDA010000006.1 coordinate 92,734, forward strand.
GGCGTGCAGCTCAAGGGTCGGGCGGTCGGTCGGCATCCACCAGTGATACATCTGCAGCGCGCGATACTGCGCGGCGAGGCTGCTGGCCGCGAGCGGCTCGGGGTGGAGGATGCCGCCCAGGGCACCAAGCCCGGGCTCGGATCCGAGGATGTCCACCGCGTTCTCGACGCTGTCCGGGTCGAGTGCTATGTCGCCGTCCTGGAAGAGCAGGATCTCGCCGTGGGCGTGCTCCGCGCCGAGGTTGCGCGCGGTCGACGCCCCGCTGTTGACCTCGGTGCGCAGCACGGTGACGCCCATCGACCTGGCCACCTCCGCCGCGTCCTCGGTGCCGCAGTCGTCCACCACGATGACCTCGATGGGCGAGTAGGTCTGCTCCTTTATCGCACGTAGGCACAGGCGTAGCACGTGGGATCGGTTGAAGCTGGGGATGATGACCGAGACTAGCGGGCGTTCTCGATTCATGGGTCGCTCCATTGGCTGAAGGCCGCTCTTTCCGAACCGCGGGGTGTTGGCCGATGATCAGGGCGGGCTGCCCCGGTGGGTTCTCGGTCGACCGGCCGTGGCTCGTCGCCAGGCATCGGACCACCCTGTTTCCGGCTGTTTCCGGCTGCTTCCGGCTTGCTTCCGTTCCACGCTAGCCGCGACGGCTTGTCTCATTCTTGTCGTCCGGTTCGCCGCGTCGTACGGTTCTCTTTCCGCGCGGCCTGTGCGGCGGCCCGCGTGGTCCGCGTCGAGGTTGATTCTGCGGGCGCGGACGACAAGGAAGCGACAAGAACCGGTCAGTACGTTGAGGTACCGCTGGAAGTGATCGCGGATCTTCAATGGCTGTCGCCGGCCTGACCTACGTGCCGAGGTGGTGTGCTGATGGGCGACCGGGACATCTTGACCGAGGATCAGCCCACGGAGGTCCCCCCGGAGAAGCCGGCCGGCCGGTGGGCTCGCCTCGGTCGGTTCATCCGGCCGCGGCGACGCTGGTGCCTGGGCACCCGGCTGGTGGTGACCGCCACCACGGGGTGGCTGCTGTTCGTGGTCGTGCATCTGCTGGTGAGCGGCCGCACCTCGCTGTGGGCCCCGCTCGACCTGATGCCGCCGTTCATGTTCGTGGCGGTGCCGGTTCTGGTGCTGGTGGTGGCGCCGCTGGCGCGCCCGGTCCGCTGGCGGGTCATCTCGGTGCTGGTGTTCACCCTGGTGCTCGGCGCGGGACGGAGCGGGATCAACGTGGCGACCCTCTGGTACACCCCACCGCCCGCACCGCCCGGGGCGATCACCGTGGTCACCTGGAACACCGAGTTCTGGGACCAGGATTGGCGCACCTCCGACGGAAACCGCTATTCCCCCGACTTCTACGACTACCTGCGCGAGATGGACGCGGACGTCTACCTGCTCTCGGAGTATCTGTACGTCGACACCTCGGCGGGGGACATGATGACGTCGAAGTGGACCGCCGACATGGCACTCCGCATCGACAAACTGCCGGAGCTGCGGCGCGAGTTCCCCGGATACCAGGTCGCGACGTCCGGGGAGCTGATCACGCTCTCCCGGCTCCCCATCGTCGGGGAGCGCGGGCTCGACATCACGCGGTGGCTGCCCGACGACCAGAAGGCGGTGCCGGAGGTGATGCGGGACTGGCCGACCTCCTACACGGTCGAGACGCTGCGCACCGACATCCAGGTGAACGGCACGGTCGTCTCCTTCTACAACACGCAGATCAACCAGCCTCCGATTGAGTGGCGGCTGTACGACGGCGAGGCCCGTGACTCCAACCAGTACGCCCACAGCCGGCGGGAGGCGAGCTATCGGGCGCTTCGCGCGGACATCGAGGCCAACGACCATCCGGTGATGCTCGGCGGCGATCTGAACACCACCCCGGCGATGGGGATGCTCCGGCTGCTGCCGGAGAAGCTGGTCGATCACACCCGGGCGCTGCCGTCCCTCTACCCGGTCACCTACCTCGCGGGAGTCGGCGAACTCTGGCGGATCGACTGGGTGCTCACCACGCCGGACCTCCTCGTGCACCGCTACGAGATGCCCGGATCGGCCGGACTGTCCGACCACCGCCCTCAACAAACGGTTCTATCGGTTGGCCACTGAGCCGCAGAAGGAGTTCAGATGACGGAACCGGCGACGGCGCGGCCCGAGGACGTCGCGGTCATCGTGCCGAACTACAACAAGAAGAAGACCCTCCGAGCCTGCCTGGAGGCGGTCTACGCGCAGACCCACCCCCCGGCCGAGGTGATCGTGGTCGACGATCGCAGCACGGACGGCTCGTTGGAGATCGCGCGGGAGTTCCCGTGCACGATCATCGAACTGCCGAGCAACCGGGGGCCTTCGGCGGCGCGCAACGCCGGGGTGGACGCCAGCGGCTCGCCCCTGCTCTTCTTCGTGGACTCCGACACGGCGCTGGCTCCGGACGCCGTACAGAACGCGGTGCGCGCCTATCGGGACACGCCCGACTGCGGCATGGTCCAGGGGATCTACGACAAGGAGCCGCTCTTCGACGACGGCCCGGTGGAGCGCTACCGCGTCTTCTCCGAGCACTTCGACCGCCAGCGGGCGGTGTCCACGTTCCTGTCCAACTCGCTGATCCCGCGCACGGTCTTCCGCGAGGCGGGCGGGCTGGACGAGCGGTTGCGCGACGGTGAGGACTTCGAGTTCGGCAACCGGGTGCCGTCCAAGTACCGGCTGGTGGTGACCGCGACCGTGGTCACCAGGGCGGACGATGTCGACCGGTTCTGGGAGTGCATGTGGGAGCGGTTCGTCAGGGCCAGCACCCTGCCGGTGATCATGTTGAGGGCGCGGCGGCTGTACGACGACGACACGATCGGATTCCGGCTGGACATGATCGGGCCGGAACCGCGCACCCGCCGCCTGCCGCCACGGATCTCCTCCGTCTCGGCGGCGCTGAGCCTGTTCACGCTGCCGTTCGTCCTCCTCGCGCCGTGGCTGCTCCTGGTGCTCGCGCTGCTGCTGGCGGCGTTCGTGACGGTGAACCGTGACTTCCTCCGATACTCCTACCGCTACCGGGGCGCGGGCTTCGCGCTGCTCATGGCCTCGATGCAGTTCTGCTATCACACGGCGTTCTTCCTCGGAGCCGGCGCGGGGCTGCCACGGCTCGTCTTCGAGCTGCTCCGCCGCCAGGGGCACCCGGCCAAGACCGGCCTGACCACGGTCTCCTCGGCCGGTGCGCCCGAGTGAGCGTGATCCGGTCGTGGCGCCCGTCGTGGCGTCCGCCTCGCGCACTCGTGCGCGCCCTGATGGCGGCGTTCGCCCTGGTCCTGGTGGGCGCGGTGGCGACGGCACTGGCCGGGCAGGACTGGAGCGTGGTCTCGGTCATGCTCGCCGGGAGCGACGGCGGGCGGATCGGCCTCCTGCTCGCCGGTGCGTTGCTGATCAGCATGGTCGGGCTGGGATTCGGCTATCTGGCGTGGCGGGCGGTGCTGTTCGAGCTCGGCCCGCCGGTGAGCGAACCACGGGTGGCGCGCGTCTTCTTCGTGACGTTCCTCAGCAAGTACGTGCCGGGGAAGGTGCCGGGCCTGATCGCCGCGACCAAGGTGGCCACGGCCAACGGCGTCGGTTTCGGGCGGTTGATGAGCACGGCGGCGCTGAGCATGAGCCTCGTCCTGCTGACCGGGCTCACGATCGGGCTGCTCGCGGGCGTGCACATGCTCGGCACCCAGGTGGTATGGCTGGTGGCGGCGGCGACGGTGCTGGTCGTGGTCGTGCTGGTACGACCGCAACTGGTCAACCACGGCGCGCACCTGCTGCTGCGGTTGCTGCGCCGGCCGGACCCGACCAGGTCGGCGTCGGCACGTGGGATACGGCTGGCCGTCGTCTCGCAGGCGGTGTCGTGGACGGTCACCGGCCTGCACCTGTGGCTGCTCGCGGTCGCGATGGGGGCCGACCCCGTGCGGTCCCTGGGACTGTGCGTGGGCGCGTTCACCCTGGCCACGACGGTCGGAATGCTGACGGTCGTGCTGCCCGACGGGATCGGTGTCCGCGAGGCGGTGCTGACCGCCGCCCTGACGGTGGTGCTGCCCGCGCCGGCCGCCGCGGTGGTGGCGGTGGCGAGCCGGCTGGTCTCCACGGTCGGCGAGGTGGCCTTGGGAGCGGCGGCGCTGGCGGTGGCCGAGGTCGCCATCAGGCGCGCTCCGGCCGCTCCGGCGGAACCGGAACCGGAGCGGGTGACAGAGCAGGCGACGGAGCCGGCGACGGAGGCCGGAGCGGCAGCGGCACCGGCGGGAGACAAGTAGCCATGTCAAGCATCGGAAGACACGAATGCGCGCGAGCGTCCGCCGGGCGGGTCCCCTCCCGGCCGACGGACGCCCGCCGACCCGAAGGGGGCATCGACCATGGATGAGCAGCGACCGCTGGTCTCGGTCATCGTGCCGAACTACAACTACGCCCGCACACTGGACCTGTGCCTGAGCGCGCTGGAACGGCAGGACTATCCGCACATCGAAGTGATCGTCGTCGACGACCGCAGCACCGACGACTCGGTGGAGACGGCCCGCCGGCACGGGGTGCGGGTGGTGGTCACCGACACCAACATCGGGGCGCCGGCGGCGCGCAACCTCGGCGTCCTGCACGCACGCGGGGAGGTGCTGTTCTTCCTCGACTCGGATGTGGCGCTCACCCCGGACACGGTCGGGAACGCGGTGGCGCTGCTCACCTCCGATCCCACGCTGGGGGTGGTGTGCGGCACGTACGAGCCCGAGCCGTTGATCCCCGACAGCCGCGTGGAGCGGTACCGCAGCCTTCAACTGCACTACTGGATCTCCGGTGACGCGGGCGACATCACCACGATCTATTCGGCGATCTTCGCGATGTGGACAAGGGTCTTCCACGAGGTGGGTCCGCTCAACCCGGCGTTGCGCCACAGTGAGAACGCCGACTACGGCCACCGGATCACCCAGCGCTACCGCATCGTGCTGGACACCACGATCAGGGGCGCGCACGACCACGACGACCGGCTGAGCGTGGTGCTGTCGAAGTTCTTCCACCGCGCGCGTCTGCACATCCCGCTGTACCTTCGCCGACCGGACTTCAACGGCGGCCCGACCAACAGCAGCCGCGGCTGGGGTTCGCTCGCCGCCCTGTTCGCGGTGGTCACCGTGGTGCTGCCGGTGCTGTTCGGCCCGCTCTGGGCGCTTGTGCCGATCGTGCTGCTGATCGGCTCCATCGCGTCCGACCTGGGGATGTACCGTTTCGTCTGGCGCTACGCCGGTGCGGCGTTCACCGTTTACTTCACCGCGATCCACTTCCTGGTGAACGTCACCGTCGCGGTGGCGGTGTTCGTCGGCGTCGCGCAGTGCCTGCTGTCCAGCCGGTTCCGGCGCACCTACGACATGCCGAACCCGTCCGCGCCGGCGATGGGGGCGTGAGCGATGACCCGCCCGCTGGTATCGGTGGTGGTGCCCAACTACAACTACGCGGCCTCACTGGAGCTCTGCCTGCGCGCCATGAGGGAGCAGACCTACCGGCCCATCGAGCTGATCATGGTGGACGACGGCAGCACCGACGACTCCGTCGCGGTCGCGGAACGGCTCGGTGTCCGGGTCGTCCACACCGGGCGCAACATGGGGGTGGCCGGCGCGCGTAACATCGGCGCCGCCCGCACCCGTGGCGAGATCCTGGTGTTCGTCGACTCCGACGTGGCCGCCTATCCCGATGCCGTCGAGGTGGCGGTGGGCATGCTCGCGGAGAATCCGCGGCTCGGGGCGGTGTGCAGCATCCACGACCCGGAGCCGCTGATCCGCGACAGCCTCGTCGAGGAGTATCGGGCGCTGCAGTACTACTACTGGACGGCGAGCTCCGAGGGGCCCATCTCGTTTCTCTTCCCGGCGCTGGTCGCGATGCGCCGCAGTGTGTTCGACGAGGTCGGGCCGTTCAACACCCGGTTGCGCGAGACCGAGGAGGTCGATTACGGCCACCGTCTCACCCAGCGGTACGACATGGTGCTCACCACGGCGATGCGGTCCCGGCACGACCACGACGACCGGCTGTTCACGTTGCTGCGCAAGCTGTTCCGGCGGGGGCGCGCCCGGGTGCCGCTGTACGCGCGGCGCAAGCGCTTCGCCCGCGGGTTCGAGACCTCGAACCGGGCCGGTGGAAGTCTCGCCGCCCTGGCGGCGGTGGTCACACTGCCGGCGGTGGCGCTCGGTCCGGCCGGTGCCGTGTTGCCGGTCCTCGCCCTCGCCGTGTCGATCCTGGCGGACCTCGGCATGTACCGGTTCGTGCTGCGGCGGCGCGGCCCGCTGTTCCTGCTCTACTACGGTACGGTGCATTTCGTGGTGAACGTGACCATCGCCGCCGGGGTGGTGGCCGGAGTCGCGCAGTGGTTCTGCTCCGCCAGGTTCCGCCGGCTCTACGATTCCGAGCTGCTCGTGCGGCCATCGGCGACCGGGGAGGCGACGACATGACGGCTCGCCCGTTCCCGCCCATGACGTTCATGACATCCGCGACGTCCTCGCCGTTCATGGTGTCCGCGCCGCTCACGACGCCTGTGGTGCTCGCGACGCCCATGACGACCGCGACGAGCGCGCCACGCGCACGTTCCGGACCCGGTCACCGTCGATGACCGATACGCGGGTCGTGACAGCGACCGCCGGGTCCCGGCCCGCGTGGCGGTCGCGCTGGAGGACCTGGCCGCTGTTGTCCGCGCCGGTCGCCTGGCTGGTGTTCGTGGTGCTCCATCGCGTGCTGTCCGGCCGGGTGTGGTGGTGGCAGGTTCCCGAGCTCGTGCCGCCGCTCGCCTTCGCGGTCGTCCCGGTCCTGCTGCTCGCGGTGGCCCTGCCGGCGCGCCGGGCACGGGGATGGATCGCGGCGGTGACGCTCGCCTCCCTGGTGCTCGGCGGAGGCGGGAGCGGGCTCAACCTCGCGGCCCTGTGGCACCGGCCCCCACCCGCGCCGCCGGACGCGATCACGGTGTTCTCCTGGAACACGTTCTATTGGGACCAGCGGCCGGAGAACGGGGCGGCGATGCCGCCGCCCACCGGCACTCCGCCACGTGACATCGCCGACTTCTACCGGTATCTGCACGACCAGAAGGCGGACGTGTATCTCCTACAGGAGTACGTCTACTTCGGCCAGGACTCGAAGGCGATTCGGGTGGACGACCTGGACAGGCTGCGCCGGGAGTTCCCCGGCTATCACATCGCCGCGGCGAGCGAACTGGTCACGGTCTCCCGGTTCCCGATCGTCCTGCGGTCGGGGATCGACCTGCGCCCGTGGCTGTCGGAGGAACGCGACAAGGCCATACCTCCCGACCCGGGTCTGCCGGATTTCTCCACGGTGAAGACGCTGCGCACGGACGTACGCGTCGGCGGGGACGGCGGAAAGACCGTCTCGCTCTACAACACGCACATCAACTCGCCCGTTCACGCGTTCCCCCGGGGCCCGGATCCCCGCCGCCTCAACCGGACCCAGCACGAGCGGCGGCAGGCCAACCTCCGCGCGCTCGCGGCCGACGTCGAGCGGAATCCGCACCCGATCCTGCTGGCCGGGGACTTCAACGCCTCACCGGCGATGGGCATCCTGCGCCTGCTGCCGGACCGGCTCGTCGACGCCACCCCGGTGCTCGGATCGCTCTACCCCACCTCCTGGGACGACCGCCGGCCGCTGTGGCGGATCGACTGGGCGTTCACCACACCGGACGTCACCGTGCACCGGTACGAGCTGATGCGGTCGAACGGTCTTTCCGACCACAGCGGGCAGCGCCTGGTCGTCTCGACGAGCGGTTGACCCGGGAGGAATCGCCAGGAAACGGGGATTCTCAGAAGAACCGGGGAAGAACGGTCAGGGCCTCCGGGACAGCACCCGGTCGGGCAGGTGGGCCGTGGGACGGGTCCAGCTCAGCGATTCGGCGCGCGGTGGCTTCCCGAGGGGCGCCCAGCCGAAACCGCCGTGGTCGGCACCGGCCAGGACCACCTCCCCGGCCGCCCAGACCGGCTGATCGTGATCGCCTCGCAGGATCTCCTGGTGCAACGCGCGCAGCTCAGGCCCCGGCTCGATGCCCAGGTGGTCGGCCAGATACCCGCGCAGGAGCGCGTACTGGGCCACCGCCTCCGCGGTGCGTCCCAGGGCGCACAGTGCGCGCATCAGCATGCTCGCGAGCGGTTCCACGAGCGGGTAGCGGGGAACGAGGGGGGTGAGCTCGGTCACGACCGTGTCAGGTCGTCCCAGCCGCAGGTGCGCGTGCGCCCAGGTGACGACGGCGCCGACGAACTGCTGCTCGATGCTGTAACGCATCCGGGAGGCCCAGTCTCCCGAGATGCCGGTCAGCGGCGAGCCGCGCCACAGCTCCATCGCCTCGGCGAGCAGTGCGACCCGGACGGAGTCGTCGTGCGCATGGGTCTGCGCCTGCTTCGCGAGCCGGTGGAACCGGTGGGCGTCCACCCGCTCCGGGTCGGCCTCCAGCACGTAGCCGCCGCCGCGGCGCTCGATGGAGACCGCGGATCCCGTCAGTGCCTGCCGCAGGCGTGCGATGTGGGCGTACAGCGAATCCGTCGCCCGGTCCGGCGGGAGATTCCAGACCCGGTCGATCAACGTCGGAAGTGACACGGGATGATTGACGTCGACCGCGAGGGCGGCCAGCACCGCACGTCGTTGCGGTGGTCCCAGGGGAACACGCCGGCCGTCGACGGTCACCTCGACCGGACCCAGTATGCGGACTTCCATTCTTTCCTTCCGTGTCGCTTTCACCGCGCCGCTTTCACGACGCCGCTTTCACAACGTCGTTCTCACAACGGGACGAGATGGTGGGCGAGCAGGAGCGTCACACCCAGGGTGGCGGCCCACAGCACCGAGTTGGCGACCATGACCCGGTCCCGAAGCAGGATCCGGACCGGGTCGCCACCGTCGTCGTCTATCAGCTGGATCTGCAGGTAGCGAAAGAGGGCGAAGAGCGCGAAGGGGGTGGACAGCAGCATCGCCGTCTGGCCGTACTGCGGGCCGAACGGGCCTTCGTCGCGCAGGTAGATGAGGCCGGACAGCAGGGCGAGCACCGAGGCGATCTGCAACAGCCAGTTGGTCAGCTCCATCGAGTAGCCGCGGAGTGCCGGGCGGTGCGCGGCGCCGCTCTTCAGTTCCTGACGCCGCTTGCCGATGAGGAGCAGCAGGGAGATCGAGAACACCGTGACCAGTAACCAGGCGGCGGCCCGCCCTCCGGTCACCTCGTATCCCTGGATGACCCGGAGGACGAAACAGACGGCTATCGTGCCCACGTCGACCAGCGGTACGTGTTTGAGAAAGCCGCTGTACGCGATGTTGATCACGAGGTAGGCGAGGATCGGCCAGTAAGGGCCCGGGGTGAGCCCGACGATGGCGCCGAGCAGCCCGAGCAGGATGGCGCAGTAGACGTACGCGAGCCTGATCCCCACGCGGCCGGCCGCGACCGGACGGTGACGCTTGACGGGGTGGTGCGCGTCACGGTGCCGGTCGGCGATGTCGTTGCCGACGTAGACGGCGGCGGAGGCGAGGATGAACGCGACCGTGGCCAGGACGATCTCACCCAACGCGGTGAGGCTCCACAGGGAGGTGTCGACGAGCGCGATCGGCACGAGGAGGATCGCCTTGGCCGCGTGCGACGGCCGTATCAGCCTGAAGAGGTCCGTGACCAGGTGTGGACGGGCCTTCGCTGCCTCTTCCGGTGCCACCTCCCGGGGCTGTGGGAGCTCTGGGATGTCTGCCGATTCGACGACGTACATGCTTTCCCCGTCACTTCAGAAGAACACTTTCGCCAGGGACAGCGCGCCCTGCCGCCACGCGTCGCGGCTGGTCTGGCCGGCGCCCCGAGGCGAGCCGGCGCCGCGATTCTCCCGCCACCAGGCGTATGTGCGGAGAATCGCGTCCCGGTTGGACAGCCGGGGGCGGAAACCGAGCCGCTCCCCGGCCTTGTCGATGCTGACGTAGGAGTCGGCGAGCAGTTTGTGCACCAGCCGTCCGTACACCGGTGACAGCCGGGTCCTTTCCAGTAGCCGGAGCCCGGTCAGGGCCGGCCGGACGGGCAGCGACACGACGCGTTTTCCGTGACCGGCCGTGTCGAGTACCGCCTGGAAGTCCTCTCGCAGCGTGCCGAACTCCGCCGCCGCGAGATTGTAGGTGTCGTTCGCGATGTCGGCCGGCACCGTCAGGACGTCGGCCACGGCATCCACCAGGTCCTCTATGGCGAGCATCTGGATGCGTACGTCCCCGCGGCCGAGGACCGGGAAGTTCCGGCCCTCCTCGGCCCATTCGAAGAGCATCGCGAACAGGCCCATCCGGCCGGGACCGAGGAAGGTCTTGGGGCGCAGGATCGGCACGCACATTCCGCCGGCCCGGTACTTGTCGGCGAGTTCCTCCGCCTCGGTCTTGGCCCTGGTGTAGGGGTCGACGGGCTCGCGCGGATGCTCCTCGGGGGTGGGCACCAGTTTCGGGAGCCCGTACACGGCGGTGGAGGAGATGTGGACCGTTCTTTCCACCCCGGCCCGGCGCGCGGCCTCCAGCACGCTGTGGGTGCCGCCGACGATCAGGCTGTGGATCTGCTCCGCCGGATAGCTCGGCAGCGCGCCGGCGCAGTGCACGACCGCGTCCGCTCCGGACATCGCCTCGGTCATCAGCGAGACGTCCCGTACGTCGCCGACCCGGTGGCCGTATCCGGGGTCCGGTTCCGAGGGCGGGCGCAGGTCCACGCCGATCACCTCGTGGCCCGCGAGTACGAGCCGCCGGACCAGGTTGCCGCCGAGCATTCCGGCGCTGCCGGTCACTACGACCCGATAGGCCACCGTGACCCCACCTTCTCTCGTACGAACCTGGCGAGCAGTCGAGGCAGGCCCTTGGCCAGGGTCTTGTCGAGGCTCTCCAGGAAGTACTCGAGGTCGTCGGGCTCGATGGCGAGGGTCGGCGCGACGACGAGCGGGTTCTCGACGTTCGGGCTGTAGTACGACACGATGTCGTGCTCGCGGTAGAGTTCCGCGATCACCGAGAGGGTGATCAGCTTGGTGCGGAAGTTCGGATCGCCGGAGAAGCCCGGTGCCAGCTTGCCGGCGAGGTCGAGCACCTTGGGGCCGCCGGTCAGGAACACCCCCCACAGCGCCCCGGTACCGGTCACCTGGCCGACCACCTCCGGATAGCGCTTCTGGATGTTCTCCAGTCCGGGGCCCAGGACGCGCTCGATCTGCCTGGCCCGCGCGGGATAGTCCTCCTCGACGATCACGTTGATCGCCTCGATCGCGGTGGCGGTCTCCTCGCCGAACCCGTAGTAGGTGGTGCTGTGCAGGATGACGTCGGAGAGCCGGTCGTAGGCCTTGCGGAAGATGGGCTCTCGGGCGGTGTACCCGGCGATCGACGCCTTCCCGCCGCCGAGCGATTTCGAGTAGGCGAGGATGTCCGGCAGCAGGCCCGGATATCGCATGAAGTAGAAGAGGCTGCCGGTCTTACCCCATCCGGTGTACACCTCGTCGAAGATGAGGATGATGTCGTGCTCGTCGCAGAGCCGTCGCAGCCCGTGCAGGTCGGCCTCGGACCAGGAACGCATGCTCGAAGCGCTGAAGGGCTCGACCATGATCGCGTAGACGTCGCATTTCCCGTCGGGGGTGCGCGCGGCGTCGACCGCCGCCCGTACGGACGCGAGGTCGCCGTAGGGGTGGATGACGATGCCGGGAAGCCCGGGGAACCGGAACGAGTTCTCCGAGGATCCGGTCAGACTCCCCGCGCCGAGGGTCTTGCCGTGGAAGCTGATGTCGGACCGCAGGATGGTGTTACGCCGCCCGCCGTGATACTTGTACGCCATCTTGATGGCGCCCTCGTTCGCCTCGGCGCCCGAGTTCGGAAAGTAGGAGATGTTCAGGTCGCCCGGCAGCAGCGTGGCCACGTTGTGGCTCAGGGCGGCCACGTAGGGCGAGAAGAACGCCTTGTGGACCTCCATGCGCCCCCGCTCGGCGAACCGGCGGCGGGCGGCCAGGATGCGCGGGTGGTTGTGGCCGTGGTTGAGTACGCCGACCCCTCCGGTGACGTCGAGGATCCGGCGGCCGTCACGGGTCCAGATCCAGGCGCCCTCGGCGCGTTCGGCGAGTTCGCGGCCGAAGCCGAAGGAGGTCATGAGGTTGACCTGGCTGCGGCTGACGTACTTCCCGTAGAGGTTCTGGACCTGCTTCACGGTAAGGTTTTCACACTCATCGATGCCGATTAACTCCGACACGTCCGCCCTTTCCTGGCGTTTTTCTGAAACTTTCAGCTTCTGGCGTCACGGATGAGTTCGGTTCGAGGATGGCGATCGTCGCGAGGCGGGTGTCCGTCGAGTGCCCGCGGTGGTGCCACCGCTGTCATCGATCAACCCCCGGAGCTTCCTGTGCAAGATGCCGGCCTTCTCTCTAGAGATGTGAGAAGACGAGAGAGATGTCGCTAATGGTGATGAATGTTGCTATACCTCGCACCACACAAGTTTGTGTAGGTCGACGCGTCGCTCGATGAGACATGGGTGCGAAAAAGCGGTGCGGCACGTGATCCCGGGGATTCGCCTTTCGAATCCCCTGCCTCATTACGCAGATGTGGCGATGATTTCGGACACGCCGAATCCGATATTTACGGTGAGAGGGATTGGGAATGATTTAACGCGCGTTGAATCCGCGCCCCCCGCGGACGCATGGAGAATGGTTTCCGGCGCGTCAGATTATGTGATTACGGCGGCTGGAGACGAGGATTGTTTCCGCCGCGTCAGATCCCTCGCCGGTTTCGATCGCTCATTTCCCATCGCCACGGCGGCCGGCGCGAAGCGGCGCCGTGGACGGTCGACAGGCCGGTGACGTCCCCCGCCGCGCCGGGCGCCTGTCGCGCGGTGGAGATCAGGTCGGCCATCTTGGCGTTGAGCCATCGGGGATCGATGGTGCAGTCGTCGGGCGACATGCTGAAGCGGCCGAGTGCCAGGTGGCCGAACTTGGCATCTTTCCTGGCCCGTCGGTGGCGCACGTCACCGAGGGTGCAGGCGATGACGAGGGAGCTGTGAAGCGCCCGCCTCATGGCCTGCACCTGCTCCTCCTCGGTCTCCTCCTGCCGGGTGCGCTCGCGGGCGAACAGGCAGAGCAGGTCGTGCATGCGATACCGGCCGGCGTCGCGCACCTCGAGGAGCTGGGCGTCCGCGAGATGATCCAGGAGGTCCGCGGTCTGTTCCTCCGAGCGATCGGCCAGCGCCGCGGCGACCGCGACGCTGATGTCGGATCCACCGAGCAGGCCCAGCAGCCGGAACAGGCGGGAGTGCTCGGCCTCCAGGGCGCGGTAACTCACCATGAAACAGGCCCGGACCGCCCGGTCGTCGGCCTGCAGTTCGGAGAGGCGATGATCCTCGACCGCGAGGCGGTCGGCGAGCCCTCGCAGCGACAGGTCCGGCCGCGCCACCAGCCGGGCGGCGGCGATCCTGATCGCCAACGGCAGGCCGCCGCAGAGCCGTACGATCACGCGCGCCGCCCGTGGGTCGGCCGCGACGCGCTCGCCGCCGATCAGGCGGCTCAGCAGGGTGGTCATCTCGTCCTTGGCCATGACGCCGAGGCGGAGATGCGCGACGGTGTCCAGAGAGGTCAGCATCCTCCGAGCGGTGATCAGCACGCGGCAGGTGGGGCTGGCGGGCAGCAACGGCCGTACCTGCTCCGCGTCGCGAGCGTTGTCGAACAGGAACAGCAGGTGTCTGCCGTCGGTCAGCGAGCGGAATCGGGCGGACGCCTCGTCCACGTCGGTCGGGACGGCCACGTCGTCGCCACCGAGGGAGCGCAGGAGGCGGGCGAGGACCTCGGCCGGATGCAGTGGTTTGACGTCGGGGGTGGAGCCGTGCAGGTTCACGTAGAGCTGCCCGTCGGGGAACCGCTCCGCGATCTGGTGGGCGACGTGTACGGCGAACGCCGACTTGCCGATCCCCGCCGCTCCGGCGACCGCGGAGACGACGATACGGCCAGGGGCCGCCGAGGTGAGCGCCGTCCGTAACCAGGAGACCTCGGAGGCACGCCCGGTGAAGGCGGCCGAGGCGATCGGGAGCTCCGCCGGGGCGAAAACCCGGCGGACGGCGACCGACGGTGACGGCGCCGCCAGCGCGGAGTCGTCGGCGAGGATCTGCCGATGCATACGGACCAGTTCGGGGCCGGGATCGACACCCAGTTCCGCGGCGAGCATCTCCCGCGCGTGCTGGTACACCACGAGCGCGTCGGCTCGGCGGCCGGAACGGTACAGGGCGAGCATGAGCTGCGCGCGGAGTCGTTCGTTCAGCGGATCCCTGCGAGTCAGCGCCTCCAGATCGGGAAGCACCTCGCCATGCTGGCCCAGCGCGAGGCGGGCCTCCAGCGAGGCGTCCACGACGATCGTTCTCAGCCGTTCCAGCCGTGCCGCCTCGCCTCGCAACGGTTCGGGCAGGGAAAGCCCTTCCAGAACCGCCTCGGCGCGCCACAGACCCAAGGCCCGGGTGTACCGTTCGAGCGCGACGTCATTTCGCCCTTTGGATAACATCAGACGCCCTTGGGCGGCGAGTTCCTCGAACAATCTCACGTCTATTTCATCGGGGGCGACCCGGAGCACGTACCCGTTGGAGCCCGCCTCGATCCGGGAAGGCGAACCGAGCACCCGGCGCAGCGCGGAGATATAGGTGTAGAGGTTCGACTCGGCGTTGGCGGGAGCCTGTTCCCCCCACAACCAGTCGAGCATTCGATGGGTGGGGATCGCCTTGCCGGCATTGAGGAGCAAGGCGGCGAGCAGCACCCGCTGTTTGCGTCTCCCGAGGGTGATCGGTTGCCCGTTGGCCGCCCGCACTTCGATCGGCCCGAGAATCTTGAAATCCATCGGCATCACTCTTCAGCGGATACCATGCGCCAACATGAACCGTACAAATGCGTATAAATCCGTTTTTACATAGCGATTCATGATCGTGGGCTCTAACCTTCGGAGGGTACTCACCTGAAGGGAAGAAAAAGATTACGCGGCAGGCGCGCCCGAACGCTCACGCTCCGGTGCGACGGTCCTCGCCGTGTGTGTGATCATCCCTGACCGGCCGCCCTGACCAGGGCGTCGCGCATCGTCAGAGGGTGCGCCACGGCGCGGGTCCCGGACGCGCCGACCGGTGCCGGCGGCGCCGTCGGCGGACCAGGGCCGGCCGCTCGATGGGGGCGTTCCTCGCGAGCGCCGGGAGCCCTTCGGCTCGGCGGGCGGCAGCCCGTGCGCCCGAGGGCGTTTCCTCGCGAGTGCCGGTGGCCCCGGGCCGGTCGGTCATCCGGCCGACGTGATCCTCGGCCGCGTCGGCGGACCGCAGCCGGTCATCCCGCCGCCCTCTGTCCGTACCGCGGTAAGAGTGAGGCGGCCCCTGGCGACGAGAGGGCCGCCGGTCTCTCGTGCCCCCGTGTCGGCGGATGCACGCGGGGCTCCCCGGTTTCGGTGATGAGGGGAGCCCGGCTCTCTTCGCTCAGCCCTCGGCGCGTTTCTGACGCTCGTTGTAGGCCCTCATCCGGGGGGGATAACCGGTCAGCTGGACGTCGTAGACGGGCAGGGCCAGGTCGCGGGCCACCTTGCGGATCACCGCGGGGGAGCCGACCCGGCGCCGGGTCCATTCACCGTCGTCGGCGACGGCCACCGCCGTGGTGTTCGTCGCGAATGTCTCGGGCTCGACGTAGAACTCGACGCTCTTGCGCGACTTCGCGAAGGCGATGAGCGCCTCGATGTCGGCGTCGGTCGTGGCGCGGTCGAACTTCGCGATCTTCGGCCCGCGTAGCCGCCTCAACCCGTAGCGATCTCGCCATCTCATATTTCCTTGTATACCTCTCCTGCTCGTTCCGTGGCGGAAGGCCAGGGATGGGTCTCAGGGGCTTATGGGGGTTCATCCTGATATACCGGGCCGACAATCTGGACGAACATTGAGATCGAAGCGGCGAAGAAAGGGTATCGGTCTCATGGCAGGCACAGCGACACCAGCAGGCCCGGGGTACGGGGGAGTGCCGGCGGCAGGTCCTCGACCCGGTCACGCGGGGCTTCGGGTCAGCAACCAGGATCGCGAGCGGGTGGTCGAGCACGTCCAGGCCGCCTACGCGGAGGGAAGACTCGACAAGGCCGAGTTCGACGACAGGCTGGAGCGGGCGATGACGGCCCGCGTCCACGGCGACCTCGTCCCGATCATGAACGAGCTGTACGGCACGCGTCCGGCCCGTGCCGCCTCCTACCCGCCCGCCGCGGGTCAGGTCGCGTACGGTCATCACGCACGCCCCTTCGGCCGGGGGGAGAGCGGAGCGGAGCGTCTGGGGGCGGTGGCGTCGCACCTGCTCCCGCTGGCGGGCCTTCCCGTCATCGGTCCGGCCGTCATGATGCTCACCGCGGGCAGGACGTCGCCCTACATCCGGGCGCACTCGGTGGAGGCACTGAACTTCCAGCTGACGATGCTCGCGGCCACCATCGTGCTGGCGATCACTTTCATCGGCTTCGTCCTGACGCCCCTGCTCTGGATCGGCGGCGTGGTGCTTTCCGTGGTCGGCGCCGTGGCCGCGGCGGGCGACGGCGACTTCCGATACCCCTTCACCCTGCGTCTCGTTAAATGACGCCTCCGGCGTCCTGAGGCCGCAGGACCTACGGAACGGCAGCCGCACGAGGGACGTGGCACCCGTGCGGCGGTACGCCGGACCACGGACGTGACACGAGCGCGAAGACATGTCAGAGCATGAGGGCGCGGACCATGTCGACGGTGTCGGCCTGGTCCGCCGTCTTGTCGGTGCGGTAGCGGATGACCCTGGCGAAGCGCAGCGCCATGCCGCCGGGATAGCGGCTCGACTGCTGCACGCCGTCGAAGGCGATCTCGACGACCGTCTCGGGACGGACGGTGACCGTCCAGCCGTCGGTGGGTCCCTCGGCGATGCCGAGGAAGCGGTCGGTCTGCCAGGCGAGCAGCTCGTCGGTCAGGCCCTTGAAGGTCTTGCCGAGCATGACGAATCCGCCGGTCACCGGGTCGCGGGCGCCCAGGTGCAGGTTGGAGAGCCTGCCCTCGCGGCGGCCGTGGCCCCATTCCGCGGCCAGGACGACGAGATCGAGCGTGTGCCGGGGCTTCACCTTGATCCAGCCGGCGCCGCGCCGCCCGGCCGCGTAGGGCGTCAGGAGCGACTTGACCACCACGCCCTCGTGGCCGCTCCTGATCGCGTCCTTGAAGAACGCCTCGCCGTCCGCGACGTCGCCGGTGACCAGGCGGGGGGTCACCAGCTCCGCGGGCACGGCGGCGGTCAGGGCCGCATGGCGTGCCTCACCCGGCAGGTCGAGCAGATCGGCGCCGTCGACCCGCAGCGCGTCGAAGAAGAAGACGCTCAGCGGGGTCCTCTCGCGCACGCGCGGCACGTCGGTGCGGCTGGACACGCGGCCCGAGGTGACCTGGAAGGGCTCGGGGCGGCCGTCGGCCCGCAGCGCGATCACCTCGCCGTCGAGGACGAGGTCGCGGGAGGGCAGGGCGCTCACCGCCTCGACCAGCTCGGGCACCTGCGCGGTGATGTCCTCAAGGGCGCGGGTGAAGACGGTGATCCGCTCATCCGAGCGGTGCGCCTGGACCCTGACGCCGTCGAGCTTCCACTCGATGGCCACCGGCTCGCCGAGCTTGCCGAACGCGGTCGCGATGGAGGTGGCGCTCTGGGCGAGCATCGGCGACACCGGGCGGCCGACCTCAAGGTGGAAGGCACGCAGTGCCTCGACCCCACCGCCCAGGGCGGCGGCGCCGACGGCGGGAAGCCAGCCGCGCAACGTCAGCGCCCGCCTGACCTCGGTGACCGGCACCCCGGCCGCCTTCGCCACGGCCTCGACCATCACTCCTTCAAGCGCGCCCTGACGCAGCTCGCCCCGCAGCAGCCGTGACAGGAAGACCTGCTCCTGGCGGGTGAGGGCGCCGAACAGCTCGGAGACCAGCGTCCTGCGCGCGCTCTGCGATCCGGGGCCCGACAGGGCCTTGATCTCATCGAGGAGGTCGTGGACCCCGCGCAGGGTGGCGGTGGCGGCGAGCCGGGGCTCCGGCGGGTCCTGCAGGCTCGTCCAGCCCACTCCGACGTTGCGCTGAGGCAGCTCTCCCGAGAGGTAGGCGATCGCGATCTCGGCCTCGTCCGGCTCGACCCTGCCGAGCAGCTCCGCGAGGTGGGCGGTCTTCGCCAGCCGGGCGGAGACGGCGGTCACGGCCGCGGAGGTGCGCGCGAGGTCGATCAACAACACAATGGCCAGCTTAAGAGCTACGAGCGGTATTTCGGTGAGGCGAGGCGCTGCTTTTCTGAGTCATCGCGCCCCACGGGGAGGTCGGACCTTCCTGCGAACCTCGCGAACGTGAGGTGGCCGCCAGACCGGGGCACACAGAGGACGACATCGGACGCAGGGCACGGTGCCGGATATGGGGGACGGTGCAGGACGATCGGGACGGCAGTAGGGGCGGAGGGGTGACAGGACACGCGGGGCGGGCCACCCGTCGCCGGTGTGGCCCGCCCGCATGCGTCGTTTCGTCCCGAGTCAGCTCACTCCGAGCAGGTCCACGACGAAGATGAGCGTCTCGCCCGGCTTGATGCGGTTGCCCGCGCCGGCGTTGCCGTAGCCGAGGTGCGGCGGGATGGTGAGACGGCGGCGGCCGCCGACCTTCATGCCCGCGACGCCCTGGTCCCAGCCCGCGATGACCCGGCCCCCGCCCAGCGGGAACTGGAAGGTGTCTCCGCGGTTCCACGACGCGTCGAACTCCTCGCCCGTCGAGAAGGCAACGCCGACGTAGTGCACGGTGACCTGGTGTCCCGGCTTGGCCTCCGGGCCGTCCCCTACGACGATGTCGACGATCTCCAGCTCCGAGGGCGGGGCGCCTTCCGGAAAGTCGATCTCCGGCTTCTCCAGTGCCACGTGGTTCTCCTTGGTTGGATGCGCGCCGGTCGATTTCCGACCGGCCGGACGACTCTACGGCTTCCGGCGTCACCACGAGAGACGTGGGGGCCGAGGTGGCTTCCGCGTCGTCTTTTCCGAAGTCGTCCTTCCGAGGAGGGGAGGGGTCTCCCGTACGGGGGCGGCGAGCACTCGTACGCGAGGCCGTCCGGGATCACCTCGCGAGGCGGGGACCAGTGGCGCCGCGGGTGCGGGCGGCAGGTGGGACCACGGGGGAAAGTCGTGAGGGAGCGCTCTCTGAGATAGAGAGTGGCCCGCTCGGCGGGGGGTGTCAAGAGGCCGGTGCGGTCCTGTGGAACACGCTGGAAACGCGACCTTAATGTGACCTTTCCTCGTGGGAGCGCTCCATTTTCTATAAAATTTAACTTCAAAACCTATCTGGGCTGCGGAAACGTCCAAGAGAGCGAGAGGGCACTTTCCGTGAAAAGCCGACCGCCAGGCGCGGGGCGAGGTCGGCGGTGCCGTTGACAGGCAATCCCCTTGGCGTCAATCTCTCTCAGAGAGCGCTCTCTTCATGATCATCTATCAGGACCCCGGGAGGGTTCCATGCGTAAGTCACGCCAGCGGTTCCTCGCCCCGACGGCCGCCGTTTCCGCCCTGGTCCTGGGCCTCACCGCCTGCGGTGGGGGTGGCGCCGGGAGCGGCGGGCCGGCCTCGGGGCCGGCCGAGAAGATCAAGCTGACCGTCGGGCTGTTCAGCGACTTCCACTACGCGCCGCTGTACGAGGAGTTCAAGAAGACCCACCCCAACGTGGAGATCGTGGAGCGCCGCGCGCAGTTCAACGACCACCACACCAACCTCATCACCCAGCTGACCACCGGCGCGGGCGCCGCGGACGTGGTCGCCGTCGAGGGCGGTTACATCGGCGCCTTCACCCCCGTGCCGGACAAGTTCCACGACCTCAAGGAATACGGCCTGGACAGGCGCGAGAGCGAATACCTCGACTGGAAGTGGAAGCTGGGCGTCTCCAACGACGGCTCCGCCCTCCTGGGCCTCGGTACCGACGTCGGCGGCCTGGCCATGTGTTACCGCCCGGACCTGTTCAAGAAGGCCGGCCTGCCCGTCGACCGCGACGAGGTCTCGGCGCTCTGGCCGACCTGGGACGCCTACGTCGAGACGGGCAGGAGGTTCGTCGCGGGCAAGGTGGAGGGAGCCAAGTTCACCGACGGTCCCGGCGAGCACTTCCGCGCCATGGTCGAGCAGGCCCCCATCGGCTTCTACGACGCCGAGTACAACATCGTCGCCGCCACCAACCCCGACGTGCGCAAGGCGTACGACACGGGCGTGAAGATGATCGACGAAGGTCTCTCGGCCAACCTCGCCGCGTTCTCGCCGCCGTGGAACACCGGCATCGCCAAGGGCAGCTTCGCCACCATGGTCTGCCCGGCCTGGAAGACCGGAACGATCAAGGATCAGAAGCCCGGCGAGGGCACATGGGACATCGCGGCGGTCCCCGGCGGCGGCGGCAACCAGGGCGGCACCCACCTGATGCTGCCCAAGCAGGGCAGGCATCCCAAGGAGGCCGCGGCACTGATCGACCTGCTGACCAGCAAGGAGAGCCAGATCAAGCTCTTCAAGGAGGCGAGCGCGCTGCCCTCGCTGCCCGCTCTGTACGACGACCCCGCGGTGAAGGACTTCGTCAACCCGTACTTCGGCAACGCGCCGATCGGCAAGATCTTCACCGACGCGGCCAAGTCGCTCAAGCCACAGCCCGTGGGTCCCAAGGCCGGTGACGTCCTGCAGGCGATCGGCGACGGTCTCCAGCGGGTCGACCAGGGCAAGCAGAACGCCGAGGAGGCCTGGGCACAGGCGCTCAAGGACGTCGGCAGGATCAAGTAGTCGTCCCCCGGCCGGCCGGTCTGGCACCGGTCGGCCACCGGCTCGTGCCCCTGTTCCGTGGCGGGCACGCGTCCCGTGCCGCGGAACAGCACGCCTTCCGCCGTGCGCCGTGACGGGCCGACGCCGCCCGCCCTGACGGGCCGCACTTCTCCCGCCGTCCGAAGAACCGCAGAAAGGAGCTGCCATGGCCACTCGCGCGCCCGATCGCCTGGCGGCGGTCCCGCCGAACAGGCAGGCGGGACCCCGCCTCCGCCGCCAACTGGTTCACCAACTCGACGTCAAGGGCTCGCCGTACGCCTACGTGGCCCCCTTCTTCCTGCTCTTCTCCGCGTTCGGGTTGTTTCCCCTCGCGTACACCGCCTGGGTGAGCCTGCACGAGTGGACGCTGCTCCGGGACGAGCAGACCTTCGTCGGCCTGGAGAACTTCAGAGCGCTGCTCGCCGACGACTACTTCTGGAACGCCACTTTCAACACCCTGTCCATCGGGGTGCTGTCCACCGTGCCGCAGCTGCTGCTCGCCATCTGGCTCGCCCACCTGCTCAACCGGCCGCTACGGGCGCAGACCTTCTTCCGCATCACGCTGCTGCTGCCCAACGTGACCAGTGTGGTCGCGGTGGTGGTCATCTTCAGTCAGTTGTTCGGCCGGGACTTCGGCATGATCAACTGGGTGTTCTCCCTGGTCGGCGTCGAGGGCGTCGCCTGGAACGAGGGGGTGCTCAGCTCTCACTTCGCCATCTCCACCATGATCATGTGGCGGTGGACGGGCTACAACGCCCTCATCCTCCTGGCGGCGATGCAGGCGGTGCCGCGCGAGTTGTACGAGGCGGCCACCATCGACGGCGCGAGCGGGACGACCCAGCTCCGCAGGATCACCATTCCGATGATCAAGCCAACGATCATCTTCGTCGTCATCACCTCGACGATCGGCGCGATGCAGATCCTCGCCGAGCCGCTGCTGTTCGGCTCCTACCTCGTCACCGGAGGGGTGGACCGGCAGTATCAGACGCTCTCCCTGTTCATCTACGAGAACTTCACCAAGCTCGACTTCGGTTACGCCTCGGCCATCTCCTGGATGATGTTCGTCTTCATCGTGGTGGTCGTCGGCGTCAACTACCTGCTCACCCGTCGTGGGAAGGGAGGGCTGACATGAGCGCCCACACCGCCGTCCCCGCGGTCCGCCGTCGTTCCGGCGGCGCCGCCCGCAGGCTCACCTACCTCACGCTCGCCGCGGTGGCGTTCTTCTCCATGATGCCGCTCTACTACAGCGTCGTGGTCGCCTCCCGCGACAACGCGGCCCTGGCCGACGTGCCGCCGCCGCTCATCCCCGGCGGCAACTTCTTCGCCAACGTCGCCCGCGTCTTCGACACGGTCCCCTTCGCCCTGGCGATGCTCAACTCCGTCGTCGTCTCCGGCGCCGTCGCGTTCGCGGTGATGCTCTTCTCCACCCTGGCCGGGTTCGCCTTCGCCAAGCTGCGCTTCCGCGGGCGCAACGCCCTGCTCCTGCTCACCGTGGCGACGATGATGGTGCCGACCCAGCTCGGCATCATCCCGCTGTACATGCTGATGGTGAAGCTGGAGTGGACCGGCACCATGTACGCGCTGATCGTGCCCGCGCTCGTCAACGCGTTCGGGGTGTTCTTCATGACCCAGTACCTCTCCAGGGCGCTGCCGACCGAGCTGCTCGAGGCGGGCCGGGTCGACGGCTGCAGCACCTGGGGCCTGTTCTGGCACGTCGTGCTCCCGGCCGCCCGCCCGGCGGCGGCGGTGCTGGGCATGCTCACCTTCATGTCGGTCTGGAACGACTACTTCTGGCCGCTGGTCGTCCTGACCCCGGAGGATCCGACGGTCCAGGTGGCCCTGTCCACACTGGCCAGCGGATACGTCAACGACTACGTGCTCGGCCTGGCGGGCACCACGCTCGGCACGCTGCCACTGGTCGTCGTGTTCGCCCTGCTCGGCAAACAGATCATCGGAGGAATCATGCAGGGGGCGGTGAAGGGATGACCGCCGTCGGCACTCGGAGGCCACCCTCGCCTCCGTCGTGCCGACGGCAACGGCCACCCGCGCGTCGTGCACGCCGCGATCGCCGAAGGGGCGGACGTGCGTGGTCATCCGGCCGCTGCTGATAATTTCGAGTGGGCCGGAGGGGACCGGCGTAGGTTCGGGATCGTGCGCGCGGACTTCGCCACCCGGCGGCGTCCGCTCAAGGACGGCGCGCCGTTGTACCGCGATGTCATCGCACGTAACGGACCGCAATCGACGGTAGGGGAAGAACACGATGAGACGTCCCACCCTGGAGGCGGTCGCCGCCCGTGCCGGGGTCTCCCGGTCGACCGTCTCCCGGGTGGTGAACGGCCAGACCACGGTCACCGCCGACATCCGGGACCTGGTCATGCGCGCGGTGAACGAGCTCGGCTACGTCCCCAACGGGGCGGCGAGAAACCTGGTGACCCAGCGGACCAACTCGGTCGCGCTGGTCGTCTCGGAGTCGCCGAACCGGGTGTTCTCCGACGACCCGATGTTCTCCACCGTCATCCGTTCGGCCAGCCTGGAGCTGGAGGCCGTCAACAAGCAGGTGGTGCTGCTGCTGGCCGGGTCGCCGGAGAGCCATGCCCGGGTGGAGCACTACATCGCCGGCGGCCACGTCGACGGCGTCATGCTCGTGTCCAGCCACGGCGCCGACCCGCTGCCGGTCGCGCTCACCCGGCTGCGCGTCCCGGTCGTCTCCTACGGCAGACCCGCCGTGCCGGTCGAGATACCGTACGTCGACAACGACAACGTCGAGGGCGCCGCCACCGCCGTGCGGCATCTGCTGGAGCGAGGCAGGCGGCGCATCGCCACCATCGCGGGGCCGCTGGACATGATAGGCGGGCAGGACCGGCTGACCGGCTACCGCGAGGTGCTGCGCGACTCCGACCGCCGCTCGATCATCGCGGTCGGCGACTTCACCCGGGAGTCGGGGGCGGTCGCGATGCGGCAGCTGCTCGCCGACGACCCGGAGATCGACGCGGTCTTCGCCGCGAACGACCTGATGGCGATCGGCGCGATGCACGCGCTCCGCCAGGCGGGCCGGAGGATTCCCGACGAGGTCGCCATCGTGGGCTACGACGACATCGAGGCCGCCCGCTACACCGACCCGCCGCTGACGACCATCCACACGCCGCATGCCGAGCAGGCCGCGGCGATGGTCCGCCTGCTGCTCTCCCTCCTTGAGGGAGGCCCCGCCGAGTCGATGATCGTGTCCACGGATCTGGTCGTCCGGGCGTCCTCGTAGTCCCGCTTCGGAGCCCGGGCCGGGGGCCGGAGCCCTGGCACCCGACCGGGGCTTCGGGTCCGTGCTCTTCGTCGGGTCTTGAGTTTCGCCCGCTCCCGTGGCCGGAGGGCGACCGGTCTCAGGACGCGGTGGACTCCCGGACGACCAGCTCGGTGGGGAGTGTCACCTGCGCCTTCTCCTCCAGGTCGAGGACCATGCGGGCGAGCCTCCGTCCCATCTCGACGGTCGGCTGCCTGACCGTGGTCAGCGGAGGCTCGGCGTAGGAGACGGCCGGGATGTCGTCGAAGCCGACCAGCGCGACGTCGTCGGGGACCCGTCGGCCCGCCTGGCGCAGGGCCGTCAGCGCGCCCAGCGCCATCAGGTCGTTCGCCACGAAGACCGCGTCGATCTCCGGGTCGTCGGCGAGCAGCTGCCGCATCGCGGTCGTCCCCGACTCCCGGGTGAAGTCGCCGACCGCGACGATGGAGCGGCGGTCGGAGTCGCGCAGCACGGCGCGGTAGCCGTCGAGCCGGTCGATTCCGGCGATCATGTCCTGCGGCCCGGCGATGGTGGCGATGCGCCGCCTGCCCCGTTCCATCAGGTGCCGCACCGCGCGCTCGGCGCCGCCGGCGTTGTCCACGTCCACGTACGGCAGGCTGCTGGGCACGGTCGGCCTGCCGCTGCACACCACCGGCACCCCGCGCCTGGCGAGGATGGCCGGCAGCGGGTCGGTGCCGTGCATCGACGCGATGACCACGCCGTCCACGTGGCCGTTGGTGGCGTAGCGCTCGGCCCGCTGGTAGCCGCCCGTCGCGCCGATGAGCATCAGCACGAGCTGCTTGTCGGCCTCCTCGATCTCCAGGCTGACCCCGCGGATGATCCCGGCGAAGGTCGGGTCGTCGGAGAAGACCCGGGTCGCCGGCTCGGGGAAGACGAGCGCTATGGAGTCGGCCCGCTGGGTGACCAGGCTCCGCGCCGCCTGGTTGGGCACGTAGCCCAGCTCCTCCACAGCGCGGTTGACCGCGTCGCGGATCTGGGGTGCCACGCGCGTGGAGCCGTTGACCACGCGCGAGGCCGTCGCCCGGGACACACCCGCCCGGGCGGCCACCTTCTCCAGGGTCGGACGGGTCCTCACAGTCCGTTCCGGCGTACGACCTGGCTGTACCACAGGGCGCTGTCCTTGGGGATGCGGCGTTGCGTCGCGTAGTCGACGTGCACGACGCCGAACCGCTTGTCATACCCCTCGGCCCACTCGAAGTTGTCCAGCAGCGACCACACGAGGTATCCGCGCAGGTCGGCGCCGCCCTCGATCGCCGCGTGCGCCGCGCGCAGGTGGCCGTCGAGGTAGGACAGGCGGCCGACGTCGTGCACCTCGCCGTCCTCGACGACGTCGTCGAAGGCGGCACCGTTCTCGGTGATGATCAGAGGGGTGCCCGGATAGTCGCGCGAGAGCCGCAGGAGCAGGTCGGTGAGGCCGAACGGCTGCACCGGCCATCCCATCGCGGTCTGCGGCGCGTCGGCTCCGCCGAAGGCGATGCCCTCGCTGCCCGGATAGACCAGGTTGGCGGGCTCGCCGGCGCGGACGGTCACGGTCTGCGGGTGGTAGTAGTTCACGCCCAGCAGGTCGATCGGCTGACCGATGATCTCCAGGTCACCGTCCTGGACGAAGGACCAGTCGGTGAAGCGGCGGGCACGCTCGACGACGTCGGCGGGATACTCCCCGCGCAGCACCGGGTCTAGGAAGATCCGGTTCTGCAGGCCGTCGACGAGCTCGACCGCGAGGGCGTCGTCGCCGATCACGGGGGAGAGGTTGAGCGTGACGCCGACCGTGGCGGCGCCCGAGGCGCGCAGCGCCTGGACGGCCAGGCCGTGGCCGAGCAGCAGGTGGTGGACGGCGGCGAAGCCCAGCGCGGGCTCGGCGAGGCCGGGGGCGTGGATGCCCGACGCGTAGCCGAGGAAGGACGAGCACCAGGGCTCGTTCAGGGTGGTCCACGTCTCGACCCGGTCACCCAGCCTGCCGTGCGCGATCGCGGCGTAGTCGGCGAAGTGCGCGGCGGTCTCCCTGCTGGTCCAGCCGCCGCGGTCCTCCAGGGTCTGCGGCAGGTCCCAGTGGTAGAGCGTCACGATGGGGGTGATGCCCTTTTCGAGGAGCTCGTCGACGAGGCGGTCGTAGAAGTCCAGGCCGCGCGGGTTGGCGGGCCCCGACCCGTCGGGCTGCACGCGGGGCCAGGAGATGGAGAACCGGTAGGAGTGCAGGCCGAGGTCGCGCATGAGCGCGACGTCCTCGGGATAGCGGTGGTAGTGGTCGCACGCGACGTCACCGGTGTGGCCCGCGTGAACCTTGCCGGGGGTGCGGGAGAACGTGTCCCAGATGGAGGGGCCCCTGCCGTCATCCCGGGTGGCGCCCTCGATCTGGTAGGCCGCGGTGGCGGCACCCCAGACGAAGCCCTCGGGGAATCTCAGCACGCCGGAGTCCTGAAGGTCGTAGGACTTTTCGGCGGACATGGTCATGTCCTCACCGCCCCATTCTGTTCGGCTGTTACGTGAGAGCGCTCTCTGGAGCATCACGGTACCGCACAGATCGTGTCAAGAATTCTGAGATGGTAACCGTAATATCACGGTTCTTGACTTTGCGTTGTGGGCAGACAACTCTTCCAGAGAGCGCTCTCACACTCCCCGGCAATTGTGTATTTGGAGGATGGTTCCATGTCGCTCCTCTCTCGGCCCCGGCGTACCGCCCTTGTGGCGGGCAGCATAGGGCTGGCGTTGGTCGTCACCGCCTGCGGATCCGCGGACCCCACGCCATCGGCGGGTGGCGACGACGCCGGCGCGTCCCCCGAATGTGCCGCCTTCAGTCAGTACGGCAAACACGAGGGCAAGACCGTCAGCATCTACTCGCCGATCCGCGACGCGGAGGCCGACCACTTCGAGAAGGCGTGGAAGCCGTTCGCCGACTGTGTCGGAATGAAGATCACCTATGAGGGCACCGGCGAGTTCGAGGCGCAGATCCAGGTCCGCGCGGACGGCGGCAACCCTCCCGACATCGCCTTCTTCCCCCAGCCGGGCCTTCTTGAGCGTTTCGCCAAGGCGGGGAAGCTCAAGCCCGCCTCCGAGGAGATCAAGAAGCTCACCGCCGAGGGCTGGTCGGAGGACTGGGCCAAGTACGCCACCGTCGACGGCGTCTTCTACGGCGCCCCGCTCGGCGCGAGCGTGAAGTCCTTCGTCTGGTACTCGCCGAAGATGTTCACCGAGAAGGGCTGGGCCGTCCCCAAGACCTGGGACGAGCTCATGACGCTCACCAACACGATCGCCGACTCCGGGGTGAAGCCGTGGTGCGCGGGCATCGAGTCCGGTGACGCGACCGGCTGGCCGGCGACCGACTGGATCGAGGACCTCATGCTCAGGGAGGCCGGTCCCGAGGGATACGACGACTGGGTGAGCCACAAGACCCCGTTCAACGACCCCAAGGTCACCGCGGCGGTCGACAAGGTCGGCGCGATCCTCAAGAACGAGAAGTTCGTCAACGGCGGCTACGGCCCGGTCAAGTCGATCGCCAGCACCGCCTTCCAGGAGGGCGGCGTCCCGATCACCGAGGGCAAGTGCGCCCTGCACCGCCAGGCGTCCTTCTACGCCAACTTCTGGCCCGAGGGGACCAAGGTCGCCGAGGACGGCGACGTGTTCGCCTTCTACCTGCCGGGCAACGACCCGGCCAAGAAGCCGGTGCTCGGCGCGGGCGAGTTCGTGGCGGCCTTCACCGACCGCCCCGAGGTCCAGGCCGTCCAGGCGTATCTCGCCTCCGCGGAGTTCCCCACCGCCCGCATGAAACTGGCGACCTACGTCACCGCGCGCAAGGGCGTCGACCCGGCCAACGCCCAGAACCCGATCGACAAGCTCTCCATGGAGATGCTCCAGGACCCGAG
The DNA here is from genome assembly GCF_040299985.1 of Streptosporangium sp. NPDC000563. Lineage (NCBI taxonomy): Bacteria > Bacillati > Actinomycetota > Actinomycetes > Streptosporangiales > Streptosporangiaceae > Streptosporangium > Streptosporangium sp. NPDC000563. The sequence goes on from NZ_JBEPDA010000006.1 coordinate 120,619, forward strand.
CACGATCTTCCGCTTCGACGGCTCGGACCTGATGCCCGCCGCGGTCGGCGCGGGCACGTTCTGGAAGGGCATGACCGACTGGATCAACGGCAAGGACACCAAGACGGTCCTCGACTACATCGAAGCCTCCTGGCCCAAGTCCTGATATATCCCGATGAGTCCGGTTCTGCGTGATGCGCAGGACCGGACCGTCGTCCTCCCGGGAGATTCTCCGATGGACTTCGACTTCGCCGCCGAACTGCCCAAACTCCTCCAACTGCTGATCGGCGTCGCCGCGTTCCTCGTGGTGGTGGCGGTGATCCTGGTGCTCCTCGACCGCGCGCCGATGCGGCGGCGCGCGTGGACCCACGCCACGATCCTGCTCCTGCCCGCCATCCTGCTCCTCGCCATCGGCCTGGTCGTACCGGCCGTGCGCACCACCCTGCTGTCGTTCATGAGCGGCGACGGCAAGGAGTGGGTCGGCATGTCCAACTACGCCTGGATGTTCACCCAGCCGGAGGCGGTGATCGTCCTCCGCAACACCCTCGTCTGGGTGCTGCTCGTCCCGCTGCTGGTGACCTCGGTCGGGCTGGTCTACGCCGTCCTGGTCGACCGCACCCGTTTCGAGTCGCTCGCCAAGTCGCTCGTCTTCCTGCCGATGGCGATCTCCTTCGTCGGGGCGGGCATCATCTGGCGCTTCGTCTACGCCTACCGCTCCGAGGAGCAGGACCAGATCGGCCTGCTCAACCAGATCACGGTCGCGTTCGGCGGCGAACCACAGCAGTGGCTGCAGGAGGCACCGCTCAACACGCTGTTCCTCATCGTGGTCATGGTCTGGATCCAGGCGGGTTTCGCCACCGTGGTGCTCTCCGCCGCGATCAAGGGAATCCCCGCCGAGATCGTCGAGGCCGCTCGGCTGGACGGGGCGAGCCCGCTGCAGATGTTCTTCCGGGTGACGCTGCCGTCCATCCGCTCGGCCGTGATCGTGGTGCTGGTCACGCAGTCGATCGGCACGCTCAAGCTGTTCGACATCGTCCGCACCATGACCGGCGGCCAGTTCGACACCAGCGTCATCGCCAACGAGATGTACAACCAGGCGTTCCGGTACGGCGAGACGGGCAAGGGCGCGGCCCTCGCGGTCTTCCTGTTCGTCCTGGTGACCCCGATCGTGATCTACCAGATCCGCCAGCGCAGAGAGGCCGTCAGGTGACCGGGCGAGCAGGCAGGCCCCGCGTCGCGAGTACGCGGACGGCGAAGGAGTCCACATGGCCACGTTGACCCAGACCATGGTGCGGCCCGAGGCGACGACGGCACCGCAGCGCGTACGGCGGAGGCTGAGCGGCCGCGTCGCCGGCGCCGCGGCGATCGTCATCGCGGTCCTGTGGACCACCCCGACCTTCGGCCTGCTGCTGTCCTCGCTGCGCCCGGAGGACCAGATCAAGACCACCGGCTGGTGGACGTTCTTCTCCGACCCGCAGATCACCCTGGAGAACTACCAGCAGGTCCTGTTCGGAACCTCCTCGTCCTCCGGCCAGATGATGAGCTTCCTGATCAACTCGATCGTCATCACGATCCCGTCGGTGCTCTTCCCGCTCGCCCTCGCCACCTTCGCGGCGTACGCGCTCGCCTGGCTGCCGTTCCGCGGACGAGAGTGGATCTACATCGGCATCTTCGCGCTGCAGATCGTGCCGCTGCAGATGGCACTCGTGCCACTGCTCTCGTTCTTCTCCGAGGGCGTGTCCGTCTTCGGCCTCCAGCTGATGCCCGCCTGGGAGCTGGAGGGCCCCGCCCGGTTCATTCAGGTCTGGTTCGCCCACACCTGCTTCGCGCTACCGCTGGGCGTCTTCCTGCTGCACAACTTCATGTCCGAGCTTCCCGGCGAGTTGATGGAGGCGGCGAGGGTCGACGGGGCGAGCCACGGGAAGATCCTGCGCACGATCGTCCTCCCGCTGGTCGGGCCCGCGCTCGCCACCTTCGCGATCTTCCAGTTCCTCTGGGTCTGGAACGACCTGCTGGTGGCCCTGATCTTCGCCGGGGGCACCCCGGAGAGCGCTCCGATGACGGTACGGCTGGCACAGATGGCCGGTACCAAGGGCAACGAGTGGCAGCGCCTGACCTCGGGGGCGTTCGTCTCGCTGATCATCCCGCTGATCGTCTTCCTGTCGATGCAGCGCTACTTCGTCCGCGGCCTGCTCGCGGGCGGCGTCAAGGGCTGAGCACCCTCTTCCGCGTCCACCTGCCGGGGGGGGGGCCCCGGGGGGGGGCGCCGCCGGGGGGTGGTGGGGGGGGGGGAAGACGAGCGGCACAGGGGGGGGGGCGCGGGGGGACACGGCGCGCGGC
>NZ_JBEPDA010000006.1:122947-338786 GCF_040299985.1 Streptosporangium sp. NPDC000563
TTTTTTTTTTTTTGTTTGTTTTTTTTTTGTTGTTTCGGCTTCTCGCGCGCCCGTGTCGCCGGGGGGGGGGGCGGCGGGGCCGCCGGGCGGGGCCCCCCCGCCGGATGTTCTGCCGGGACTCTCTCACCAGGCGCACTCAGGAGTCGGGCCGCTCGGAACCGGCCGACCGGGCGGCGGGGCGGTCGGGAGAGGTCGGCTGCGCGGGGATCCGGTGCTCTGCGGTGCCGGGCCGCACCGGCTCGGCGTCCTCCTCGGCGTGCGACGGCGCGGGGGACGCGGGAGCCGGGTCGTCCGCGGGCGCGGGGTGGTCCGCGGTGGCCGGTCGCGCGGCGCGCCCGGGGATGACCGGCTGCGGGGGCAGGTCGGAGGTGACCGGACGGCCGGAGAGGTCGGGGGCGGACGGCTGCGGGGGGATGTCGGTGGCGAGCGTCTGTGCGGGGGTGGCGTGGGTGGGGGAGGTGGCCCCGGTGGCGGCCGGGTCGTACATGCCGGCGGACGGGGGAACCTCCACGACCATGGTGTCGGCGGGGCCGGGGGTCGACTCCAGGACGGCCCGCGCGTGGTCCAGGTGGGAGGCCGCGACCAGCACGTCGTAGCGGCCGGCGACGATCGCGCTGCGCGAGGCGAAGTCCCGCTTGCCGCCGGTGAAGAGGTGGTTGATGAACCCGAACGCGGCTCCCATCACGGCACCCCACAGGGCCGCCCAGAGCACGAGGACGAAGAACGACATCGTGGTCGAGGTGAACAGGCCGAGGAACATTCCCACCACGGCGCCGAAGGCCGCGCCGCTTCCGGCTCCGGTGAGCGCGGCCCGCCCGTTGGTCATCCTGCCGGTGACGGTCTCCTCGAGTTTCAGGTCGCTGCCGACGATCGCCACGTTCTCGACGGGGAAGCCCGCGTCGGAGAGCCCGTCCACGGTTCGCTGTGCCGCGAGGTAGTTGTCGTAGCCTGCCAGGACCCTCCGGTCCACGACGACCTGCGTGTCCAGGCCGGTGGGCGTTCCATTCATGTCCGCTCGCCTTTCGGTGGTGGAAGATGGCTCGACGAGCCGACTACCCCGTGGCGGTAGGAGGATGCGTGTCCTCTCCCGGGATCTCGCCGGTTACGGCGAGATCCCGGGGGAACGGTGGGACGGATCACCAACTCTGGTGGAGCGGCATTCCCTCGGTGTAGCCGGACGAGCTCTGGACGCCGATCACCGCGCGCTCGTGGAACTCCTCCAGGGTGGAGGCCCCCGCGTAGGTGCACGAGGAGCGCAGACCGGCCACGATGGCGTCGATCTGGTCCTCGACGCTGGGCATGGCCGGGTCGAGATACATCCTGGAGGTCGAGATGCCCTCCTCGAACAGGGCCTTGCGCGCCCGGTCGAAGGGGGAGTCCTCCGCCGTGCGCAGTCTCACCGCGCGGGCCGAGGCCATGCCGAAGTTCTCCTTGTACTTGCGCCCGTCGGCGGCGGTACGGGTGTCGCCCGGCGATTCGTAGGTGCCCGCGAACCACGAGCCGATCATCACGTTGGACGCCCCCGCGGCCAGGGCGAGGGCGACGTCGCGGGGATGGCGGACGCCGCCGTCGGCCCACACGTGGCGGCCCAGCCCGTGGGCCTCGGCGGAGCACTCCAGCACGGCGGAGAACTGCGGGCGGCCCACGCCGGTCATCATCCGGGTGGTGCACATCGCCCCGGGGCCGACGCCGACCTTCACGATGTCGGCCCCCGCCTCGACGAGATCCCGCACGCCCGCGGCGGTGACGACGTTGCCCGCCGCGACGGGCACGTCGGGGCCGAGCGCGCGGACCGCCCTCAGGGCGCTGATCATCTTCTCCTGGTGTCCGTGGGCGGTGTCCACGACCAGGCAGTCCACCCCGGCGTCGAGGATCTCCTTGGCCTTGGCGGCCACGTCGCCGTTGACTCCGACGGCCGCCGCGACGCGGAGCCTGCCCGAGTCGTCGACGGCGGGCCGGTACAGGGTGGCGCGCAGCGCGCCCGTCCTGGTCAGGATGCCGACCAGCCGGCCGTCCGCGTCCACGACGGGGGCGAGCCGGTGACGGCCCTCGTGGAGGCGGTCGAAGGCCTCACGCGGGTCGAGCCCGGCGGGCAGCGTGAGCAGGTGGTCGGACATCACCTGGGAGAGCTGGGTGTACATGTCCACGCCCGAGCAGTCGCTCTCGGTGACCACGCCGGCCGGGCGGTTGTCCCAGTCGACGATGATGATCGCGCCGTGGGCCCGCTTGGGCAGCAGGTTGAGCGCCTCTCCGACGGTGTCGTGCGGGGTGAGCGTGAGCGGTGTGTCGTGGACGAGGTCGCGTTTCTTGACCCAGTCGACGACGTCGGCGACCACGTCGATCGGGATGTCCTGCGGGATCACGGTGATCCCGCCCCGCCGCGCGACGGTCTCCGCCATCCGCCGTCCCGCCACCGCCGTCATGTTGGCGACCACGACGGGGATGGTGGTTCCGGTGCCGTCCCGGCTGGAGAGGTCGACGGCGAGCCGCGAGCCGACGGAGGAGAGCGACGGAACCATGAAGACGTCGCTGTAGGTCAGGTCGTAGGCCGGTGCCATCTCATTGAGGAATCTCACGTTGCTCCACCTTATGCCGTGAATTGCCGGATATGAGCGTTCCCCTTTTCCCGGCCTTCGAAGAGGACTGGCAGCTCGGAGCGGGGACTAGGATCCGGTTTGCGTGAATAAGTGGATGGCCATGAGGAGGCATTGTGATCGTGGTTGATCGGCCCGAGATGCTCGTCGTAGGTCATGCCGTACGGACGTCGAACGCCGACGAGACGGAGCCCGGCCGGGGGAGGCTCGGCGCGCTCTGGGCGCGGGCGGGGTCCCCGGGGGCCTTCGCCCATGTGCCGGGACGGGTCGACGAGAACATCTACGCGGTGCTCACCGACTACGAGAGTGACCACCACGGTGCCTACACCCAGATCGTCGGGGTCGCCGTGCGCAGCGCCGCGGCGCTGCCCGAGGGGATGGTGGCGGTACGGGTGCCGGGAGTGCCGTCGCTGAAGGTCGAGGTCCGCGGGCCGATGCCGGGTGTCCTGCTGGAGGGGTGGCAGCAGCTGTGGAAGCACACCGAGTCGGGTGGCACCCCGCCGAGGGCCTTCACCACCGACCTGGAGGTGCACCACCCTCAGGGAGCCGACATCTACGCGGCGGTCCTGTCCCCGATGCGCTGAGTGTGGTCGGCTCCGGTCGGCTCGCGGTGACGCGTCCGACCGGGCGGCTCGGTGCTTTCGGCGCCCTCGGTGCCCTCGGTGTTCAGCCTTCCTGCCCCCACAGGGGCTCGGGGATCTCGAAGCCCACGTCCTGGCCCCATTGGTTGCGGTAGCTCACCTCGTGCGCGGGACGTCGGGGCGCGACACCCCAGCGCCCGGTGGGGTAGCCGAAGGTGACCGTGCAGGCCAGGGCCCAGCCCTTTCCCTCGGGCACGCCGAGCACCCGCAGCGTCTCCTCGGCGTGGAAGATGCCGAGCACGCTGGTCAGCGCGCTGCCCACTCCGTGGGCGCGGGCGGCGAGCTGCGCGCTCCACACCGAGGGGAAGATCGAGCCGCCGGACGGGTCGTTGCGGACGAACGCGAACAGCAGCAGCGGATAGCCCTCGAAGTGGTCGGCCAGGTACTGGGCCGACTTCAGGACGCTGAGCGTCCGGGTGTCGCCCTCGGCCTCGGCCTTCTCGCGCATCGGCCGGTAGTGGCCCTCGAAGAGCTGTCCGAGCGCGTCCCTGTAGAGGGGGCCGAGCCGTTCCTTCACCGCGAGGTCGTCGACGAGCAGGAAGCGCCAGCTCTGCACGTTGCCGCCGCTGGGCGCGCGGACCGCGGCGTCCAGGATGCTTCGCTGGACCTCCTCGGGGATCGGGTCCGGCCTGACCCTGCGCATCGCCCTGGTGGTGTAGAGGGCCTCGAAGACGTCCATCAGGCCAGCACCCCCGCTTCGCGCAGCCGTGCCGCGGTCTCGTCGGCCAGGCCCCAGGAGGAGAGGTCGTCCAGCCGGGTGGAGGGGGAGAGGTCCTGCTCGGGCGCGCCGAGCAGGCGTGGCGTGGGCACGGGCTGTCTGATCCCGCCGATGTCGACGAACGTGCCCCTCGCCTTGTGGTGCGGGTGATCCGCGGCCTCGCCCATCTCCAGCACCGGGGAGACGCAGGCGTCCGTACCGTCGAAAACCGCCTCCCACTCGGCGCGGGTCCTGGATCGGAACGCCTCGGCGAGCCGCTCGCGGAGCGCGGGCCACCGTGACCTGTCGTCTCGGTCGGGCAGGTCCTCCAGGCCCATCAAGGTGATCATCTCCGTCCAGAACTGCGGCTCCAGCGCGCCGACGGCCATGTATCCGCCGTCGGCGGTCTCGTAGGTGTCGTACATCGGAGCGCCGGTGTCCAGCAGGTTCGTGCCGCGCGGGCCCCAGCCGCCGGTCTGCACGCCGTGGTAGAACATCGCGAACAGCGTCGCCGCGCCGTCCACCATGGCGGCGTCGATCACCTGTCCCTCGCCGGTCCGCTCCCGCTCGATCAGTGCCAGCAGCACGCCGTACGCGAGCATGAGGCCGCCTCCGGCGAAGTCGCCGAGGATGTTGATCGGCGGGGTGGGGCGCTCGCCCGCGCGGCCCAGCATCGACAGCGCGCCGGAGACGGCGATGTAGTCGATGTCGTGCCCCGCGGTCGGGGCGAGCGGGCCGTCCTGGCCCCAGCCGGTCATCCGGCCGTAGATGAGGCGCGGGTTGACCGCGTGCAGGTCGGCCGGGCCGATGCCGAGGCGCTCGGCGACCCCCGGCCGGAAGACGTCGACGACCACGTCGGCCCGGCGGGCCAGTTCCTTGAACGCGGCGACCCCCTCGGGGGACTTGAGATCCAGGCCGACCGTCCGCTTGCCCCGGTCCATCACGCCGGCGCGCGGCCTGTCCCCGGCCTTGGCGACGACGCTCACGCGATCGACGCGCAGCACCTCGGCCCCGTGGTCGGCCAGCATCATCCCGGCGAACGGTCCGGGGGCCAGTCCCGCCAGTTCGAGCACGCGGACTCCGGCCAGCGGGCCCTTCCTGGTCACGCGCTCCATCGACATTCTCCTCGGGTGTCGCCGGTTCTCTTCGGGTACGGCGTCGGCAAGCAATCACTTGGTCGTGACCGCTGCCGTCTCCCGCCACAGTAGAACAACATTCGACTTTCGATGGCAAGACACATCGCCAGGAGCCACATGAGGCCCGCGCGTGTATGGGAAACTTGCGCCCTCTCCGAATGGTACCTAGGGGTCTTACGATGACATATCCGCACAGTGAACGGGTGGTCGCTGGGCGCTATCGGTTGCTGCGAGAGCTCGGCCGGGGCGGGATGGGCGTGGTGTGGGAAGGCCACGACACCCTTCTCGACCGCTCGGTCGCCGTCAAGGAGGTGCTCCTACCGCCCAACCTCTCCCCGGCCGAGCACCAGGTCCAGCTGACCCGCACCTCCCGCGAGGCCAGGACCGCGGCGAGGCTCAACCACCGGGGCATCGTGGCGATCTACGACGTGGCGGAGCAGGACGGCCGCCCCTGGATCGTGATGGAGCTGGTCAGGGCGCGCGGGCTGGACGAGGTCGGCCCGCTGCCGGTGCGCCAGATCGCCGACATCGGCCGCCAGGTCCTGTCGGCCCTGCGCGCGGCCCACGAGGCCGGGATCCTGCACCGCGACGTCAAGCCGAGCAACATCCTGCTGGACGCCGAGGGACGCGCGGTGCTCTCCGACTTCGGCATCGCCACCGTCGAGGGCGACACGTCGCTCACCCAGACGGGCATGGTGACGGGCTCGCCCAGCTTCCTGCCGCCCGAGCGCGCCACCGGCGTCGACGCCGGCCCCTGGTCGGACCTGTGGGCACTCGGCGCCACCCTTTACGCGGCCCTGGTCGGCCGGGGGCCCTTCGAACGCCGCGACGCCATCTCCACCCTCAGTGCGCTCCTCACCGAGGAGCCCGACTTCGGTCCGGTACCCCCGGAGATGCGCGCGGTGCTCATGGGCATGCTCCAGCGGGAGCCCGCCCACCGGCTGACCGTGCGGCAGGCCGACGCGATGCTGGCGGAGGTGATCGACAACCCGTCGGCCGCGGCCCGCCGCACCGGGGAGACCGCCGTCCGCCCCGCACCGGCAGGCCGGGGGCACCGCACGGATGGTCGGGGACACCGTACGGAGGAGAGCTTCGGCCACACCGGCAGGACCGCCCAGAACAGGCACGAGACCGGGACCTCGGCCGCCTCCGGTCGTCGCGGGGGAGGGCGGCTCCCACTGATCCTGGGTGCCGTCGTGGTCCTGGCCGCGGGTGGCGCCGCGGCGGCCGTGGCGATGTCGGGGTCCGACCAGCAGCCGGTGGCACGTTCCGTGCCCACGGTCGCCCAGACCGAGCCGACGCCGGTGGAGCAGAGCACGTCGCCGACGCCCACCCCGACCCCGACCCCCACCCAGACTCCGACCCCGACCAGAACGACGGCGCCCGCCGGCGGGCTGAAGCTGTGGCGGGCACGTGCCCCGGAGAACTGGTCGATCAGCTACCCGGCCGGATGGAGCGGCGACTGGGCGGCCGAGACGGGATACACCCAGTGGCTGCGTCGCGACGGGGCCGCCCACATGTCGGTGGAGCCGCTGGAGGGAGACGCCGACGGACTGGAGGCACTCCAGGAGGTCGTGAGGGAGAACGCGGCCCAGTGGAGTGAGATCCACTCCGAGGACACGCTCAGCATCCCCCTCGCCTACGGGTCCGGGCTCCAGTGGGAGTTCACCTGGAGTATGAAGGACGGCGGGGGAGCACCCTGGGCCAAGTCCGGGGTGACCTATCACGAGGTGCGGCGGTTCATCGCGGTGGGCAACTCGGTGCTGGTGCTCAGCTGGACCACCCACGAGGCCGACTGGGACACCCAGCGTGCCCTCATGACCCGCGTGTTCAACAGCTTCCACCCCCGCGGGGGTGAGTGACATGCCCTGGAAGGTGCTCGCGCTGCCGCCGCTGCCCGAGGATGCGGTGCGCAACCTGCTCGGCTCGCTCGGCGACCGGGTCGCCGTCTCGGTCCCCGCGACCCGAGACAGAAAGTCGCTGCTCGCCGCACTCGGCGACGCCGAGATCGTGGTCGGCGACTGGAGCGGCGGCCTCACCCTGGACGCCGAGGCCGTCCGGGCCGCGCCGGACCTGGCGTTCGTGCAACAGCCCTCCGTGGGGGTGGACGGTCACGATCTCGCCGCGCTCGCCGCGGCGGGCGTGCCGCTGGCCAACACCGCGGGGGTGAGCGCGATCGGGGTGGCCGAGTGGTGCCTCGCCGCCGCCCTCGCGCTGTCGCGGCGGCTGCTCGACGCCGACGCGGCGGTCCGCGCGGGGCGCTGGCCGCAGCTGGACCTCGGCCCCGCCGAGCTGTGCGGATCACACGTCGGCATCGTCGGGTTCGGCCCGATCGGCGAGGCCGCCGCCCGGATGTTCGCCGCCCACGGGTGCGAGGTCTCCTACTGGACCCGTACGCCGCGCGAGGTGCCCTACACCTACCGGGAGCTCGGTGATCTCGTCGCGAGCTCCCGGGTGCTCGTTCTGGTCGTCCCGCTGACGCAGGAGACCAGGGGGATGATCGACCCCTCCCTGATGCCCGCGGGCTCGCTGCTGGTGAACGCGGCGAGGGGACAGGTGGTCGACTCGGCGGCGCTGCTGGAGGCCCTGGAGTCCGGGCACCTGGGCGGCGCCGCGCTCGACGTGTTCGACACCGAGCCGCTGCCGCAGGACGACCCGCTGCGCACCGCTCCCCGGGTCCTGCTCTCGCCGCACGTGGCCGGGGTGACCCCTCAGTCGACCGGCCGCCTGATCCGCTGCGTGCTGGACAACCTGGAGGCCGCGATCGAGGGCCGCCCTGTGACGAATGTGGTCAACGGGGTTGATGCGGTGGTCGGTCGAAGATCATTGGAAGAGCGGTCGTAGAGTTTTCTCGTGTTTAACGCGTCCCACCTGGTTCCGGAGACATCCGAGATATAGCGTGCCTAGGGGCGATCTTTCTGATGAGGTCATGGGGGTGATTACCGTGCGACAGACGACAGGGATGCCGGCGCACCGGCAGGCGGTGGAACAGATCAGGGCGTCCTACGCCGCCATCCCGCAGGACGCGGCGCCCCGGCTCTCCAAGGCCACCACGAACCTGTTCCGGTTCAGGGACGGCGCCCGCTCGGCGAAGCTGTCGGCCAAGGACCTGGACCAGGTGATCGAGGTCGACCCGGTGGCGATGACCGCCGAGGTCCAGGGGATGACCACCTACGAGAACCTGGTGGACGCCACGCTCGCCCACGGGTTCATGCCGCACGTCGTGCCACAGTTGAAGACGATCACACTGGGCGGGGCGGTGACGGGGCTCGGCATCGAGTCCACCAGCTTCAGGGACGGGCTGCCGCACGAGTCGGTGGAGGAGCTGGAGATCCTCACCGGTGACGGACGGATCGTCGTGGCCCGTGACGACAACGAGCACCGCGACCTGTTCCGCGCGTTTCCCAACTCCTACGGCACGCTCGGCTACGCCCTGCGGATCCGGATCAAACTCAAGCGTGTCCAGCCCTACGTCAGGCTGACCCACATCCCGTTCGGCGACGCAGACAAGTGCATGCTCGCGATGCGGGAGATCTGCGAGCGCGGCGAGTACGAGGGCGAGCGCGTCGACTTCGTGGACGGCACGTTCTTCGAGCCCGGCGAGCTCTACATCACGGTGGGCCGCTTCGCCGACCGTGCCCCCTACCTCTCCGACTACACCGGGATGCGCATCTACTACCGGTCGATCCAGACCAGGACCCGTGACTGGCTCACCGTGCGCGACTACCTGTGGCGCTGGGACACCGACTGGTTCTGGTGCTCACGTGCCTTCGGCGTGCAGACCGCGCTGGTGCGGTCCCTGATGCCGCGCAAGTGGATGCGCTCGGACGTCTACCGCAGGCTCGTCGGTCTCGACCGCAAGTACGGGGTGATCGCCAGGGTCGATCGCTGGCGCGACCTGCCGGTACAGGAGTCGGTCATCCAGGACATCGAGGTGCCCGTCGAGCGCGGTGCCGAGTTCCTGGATTTCTTCCACAGCAAGGTCGGGATGGCGCCGGTCTGGATGTGCCCGCTGAGGTCCACGGGCGAGTGGCCGCTCTACCCGCTGGAGCCGGGACGGCTTTACGTCAACTTCGGCTTCTGGGGAACGGTGCCGCTCCCCAGGGGGCAGTTCGACGGCTATCACAACCGTCTGATCGAGAATCGGGTCCACGAGCTGGAGGGGCATAAATCGCTGTACTCCACTTCGTTTTACCCAGAAGATGAATTCTGGCGGTTTTATAACGGAACCGCCTACTGGCCGGTCAAGCGGGCATACGACGGGGGTGGCCGGTTGCTCGATCTCTACGACAAGTGTGTTCGGGGGCGTTAGTAGGAGAGGTTGTTTCTGTGTCGCTCGCAGAGATCTTCGAGAAGGTCATGGGGCCCGAGGCGGACGTGCGCTTCGTCGCCTACGACGGAAGCAAGGCCGGACCGGACGGTGCCGACATCAGCGTCGAGGTGAAAACCCCGGCGGCCGTCGCCTACCTGGCGCAGGCACCCGGAGAGCTGGGTCTGGCGAGGGCGTACGTGTCAGGACATCTCGACGTCCACGGGGACATGTACACCCTGCTGTCCCGCATGTGGTCGCTCACCGTCAACGACATCCCGGTCGGGCAGAAACTCTCGGCCATTCGAGCCATCGGGGTCCGTCCGCTGCTGACGCGAATGCCGCCGCCTCCGCAGGAGGTGCGGCGCAGCGTGCTCGCCCGGATGGGCAGCAGGCACGCCAAGCAGCGTGACGCCGAAGCCATCCACCACCACTACGACGTCTCCAACAAGTTCTACTCGTGGGTGCTCGGCCCTTCCATGGCCTACACCTGCGCGGTCTTCCCCGAGCAGGACTCCACGCTGGAGGAGGCGCAGCGCGCCAAGTTCGAGCTCGTCGCCCGCAAACTGGCACTCAAGCCCGGCATGAGGCTGCTGGACGTCGGCTGCGGCTGGGGCGGCATGGTCATCCACGCCGCCCGCGAGTACGGCGTGAAGGCGCTGGGTGTCACGCTCTCGCGTCAGCAGGCCGAGTGGGCGCAGAAGGCCATCGCCGAGGCCGGTCTCGGTGAGCTCGCCGAGGTCCGCCACATGGACTACCGCGACGTGTCGGAGACCGGCTTCGACGCCGTCAGCTCGATCGGCCTGACCGAGCACATCGGCAAGGAGCAGCTGCCCTTCTACTTCCGTTTCCTTTACGACAAGCTCGTCCCCGGCGGACGGTTGCTCAACCACTGCATCACCCGCCCGACGGGCACGGAGAAGACGCTCAACGCCGGCGGGTTCATCAACCGCTACGTCTTTCCCGACGGAGAGCTGGAGTCGGTCGGCTACCTGGCCCGCCAGATCGAGGACACCGGCTTCGAGATCCGCCACGAGGAGAACCTGCGCGAGCACTACGCGCAGACCCTCCGCTTCTGGTGCGCCAACCTCGACGACCACTGGGACGAGGCGGTCCGGGAGGTCGGCGAGGGCACGGCACGGGTCTGGCGCCTCTACATGGCGGCCTGCGTGGTCGGCTTCGAACGCAACAAGATCCAGCTTCACCAGGTCCTCGGGGTGAGGCTCCACGACGACGGCAGGGCCGGCGTCCCGCTCCGCCCCTCGACCGACTGGCCCTGATCTCCGGGACACCCGCTCACGCGCGGGTTCCGGGAGGCACGTCGCGTGCCTCCCGGAACCGGCGGCGCCGCCGTGCTCTCACCGGCCGCGGACCTCTCGTCTCTCAGCGGAGCTCGCGCTTGAGGATCTTCCCGGTCGCGGTCATCGGCAGGGTGTCACGGAACTCGATGATCCGCGGATACTTGTACGCGGCCATGTTCTCCCTGCTCCAGGCGACGAGCTCGTCCTCGGTGATCGTCGCGCCGGGGGTGCGGATGACGTACGCCTTGACCTCCTCGCCGTGCGAGTCGTGGGCGATCCCGACCACCGCCGCGAGGGAGACCTCGGGGTGGGTGATCAGGACCTCCTCCAGTTCGCGCGGGTAGACGTTGAAGCCACCCCGAATGATCATGTCCTTCACCCGGTCGATGATGGCGTAGTAGCCGTCGGCGTCGCGGGTGGCGATGTCGCCGGTGCGGAACCAGCCGTCCCGCATGACCTCGGCGGTCGCCTCGGGCCGGTTGTAGTAGCCCTTCATGACGTTGTGACCGCGGATCGCGATCTCGCCGGGCCCCTCACCCTCGATCGTCTTCCAGTCGGCGTCGATCAGCTTCATCTCCACCCCCCAGATCGGGGTGCCGATCGAGCCGGGCTTGCTGGGCCTGCCCGGCTGGTTGAAGCTGGCCACCGGGGAGGTCTCCGACAGGCCGTAGCCCTCCAGGATCCCGATCCCGAAGGTCCTCTCGAAGTCCTTGAGCACCTCGACGGGGGAGGAGGCGCCACCGGCGGCCGCGACCTTGAGCGAGGTGGGCACCTCGTCGCCGTCCGCGTGGATCTTCGACAGCATGGCCCAGTACATGGTCGGCACGCCCGCGAACAGCGTGACGTTCTCGGCGCGCATCAACTCCAGGGCCGGGCCCGGCTCGAAGCGCGGCAGGAGCACGATGGTCGCCTGGCGCCGGAACCCGGCGTTCATGACGACGGTCTGCCCGAAGGAGTGGAACAGCGGCAGCACCGCGAGATAGGCGTCGCCGCCCTCGCTCCTGGGGAACATCTCATCGGCGACCATGGCGTTGAGCAGCATGTTCTGGTGGCTGAGCTCGGCGCCCTTGGGCTGGCCCGTCGTGCCGCTGGTGTACAGGATCACCGCGGTGTCGTCGGGTGAGGTCTGCACGGTCTCGAACTCGCCGGACACGCCGTCCAGCGCCGCCCACAACGTCTCCCCGTACTCGGACTCGGTGGCGAACGCGGTGGCGGGCAGGATGAGGAGGTGTTCCGCCGAGGACTCCTCGAAGCCCGCCCTCCCGCGCTCGCCCAGTGGCAACTCGGGGGTGCCCTCGAAGCAGAACAGCGCCTTGGCCTGCGAGTCCTCCAGGTGGTAGGCGATCTCCCTGGACTGCAGCAGCACGTTGAGCGGCACGACCGTCGCGCCGGCCTTGAGGATCCCGTAGTAGACGAAGGGGAAGTAGGGCAGGTTGGGGCAGGCCAGCGCCACCTTGTCGCCCTTACCGATCCCCCGGGAGACCAGTAGGTTGGCAACCTGGTTCGCGATGGTGTCGACCAGGGAGTACGGCAGCCGCAGGTCACCGAAGACCAGTGCGGTGCGGTCGGGGGCCTCCCGGGCGCTGTCCTCCAGGGCGATCGACAGGTTGAGCATCGTTGCGTCCTCCTCCGAGTGGGCTCTGACTTGCTCATACTGGCAGCCGGAGATACCGACCGGTAGGTAGCGCGGCTACGAATTGACCGGCGAAGCGTGGGGGAGTAAGCAGATGAGAGCGCGCTTACGGGGAGACGGGCCGGTCGTCTGTGCGATGAGAGGTCATTGAGCGTGGAGTACGACGTGGAGTATGACTACGTCATCGTGGGTGCGGGGTCGGCCGGATGCGTACTGGCCAACCGTCTTTCCGCCGACCCTCATACGAGGGTCGCCCTCATCGAGGCGGGTGGTTCCGACCGGAGACTCGAGGTCCGGATGCCCGCCGGTTTCGCCAGGCTCTTCAAGACCGAGTGCGACTGGGACTTCACCACCGTCGGGCAGCCCGAGTTGTCCGGCAGGGAACTCTACTGGCCGCGCGGCCGGATGCTCGGCGGGTCCTCCTCGATGAACGCACAGATGTGGGTGCGCGGGCACCGCGCGGACTACGACGGATGGAACGTGCCAGGCTGGTCTTATGAGGAGGTCCTTCCGTACTTCCGCAGGGCCGAGCGCCGCACGGGCTCCAACCACGGAGACGTGTACGGCACGAGGGGCCCGATTCACATCTCGGAGCTGCGCTCCCCGAACCCCGCCACCGCGCTCTTCCTGCGGGCCTGCGAGGAGTTGGGCATCGCCCGCCTGGACGAGCTCAACGGCCCCTCCAACGAGGGCTGCTCGCCGACACCCGTCACTCAGCACAGGGGCCGCCGCTGGAGCTCCGTCGACGCCTACCTCGCCCCCGCGGCCGGGCGTCCCAACCTCACCGTGCTGACCTCCTCGCGGGTACGCCGGGTGCTCGTCGAGGACGGGCGGGCAACCGGGGTGGAGTACGGCGACGGCGACGGCGACGCGGCGGTGGCCCGGGCGCGGGGAGAGGTCATCCTGTCGGCCGGGGCGATCGGCTCGCCGCACCTGCTCATGCTGTCGGGCATCGGCCCGGTGGACGAGTTGCTGGCCGCGGGCGTCGGGCCGGTCCACGAACTGCCCGAGGTCGGCGCCAACCTCCAGGACCATCTCGCCTCGGGCGTCTTCCTGCACTGCCTCAAGCCGATCACCCTCGCCGGTGCCGAGTCGCCCGGCAACCTGCTCCGCTTCCTGGCCGGAGGCCGGGGCATGCTCACCTCCAACGTCGGTGAGGCCGTGGCGTTCATCCGCACCTCGGACGAGGAGCCCGCCCCCGACATCGAGCTGATCTTCGCTCCCGGGTCGTTCATCGGCCACGGCCTCACCCCGCCGCCCGGCCACGGTCTGACCATCGCCTCGATCCTGCTCCGGCCGGAGAGCCGAGGCCGCCTCTCGCTGGACGGCGAGGACGTCGTGATCGACCCCGGCTACCTGACGGCGCGGGCCGACGTCCGCCGTCAGGTGGCCGGGCTGCGCAAGGCCGGGGAGCTGTTCGCCACGGAGGCGCTCCGGCCCCTCGCGGGAGCACCGATGGACCCGTACTGGGGTCCGAGGACCGAGGAGGGGCTCGTCCGCTGGATCCGCGAACGCAGCGAGACCCTCTACCATCCGGTCGGCACCTGCCGGATGGGTGAGGATCCCGGATCGGTGGTGGATCCCGCCCTGAGGGTGCGGGGGATCGCCGGTCTGAGGGTGGCCGACGCCTCGATCATGCCGGTCATTCCCCGGGGGCACACCCA
This sequence comes from Streptosporangium sp. NPDC000563, assembly GCF_040299985.1. Classification (NCBI taxonomy): domain Bacteria; kingdom Bacillati; phylum Actinomycetota; class Actinomycetes; order Streptosporangiales; family Streptosporangiaceae; genus Streptosporangium; species Streptosporangium sp. NPDC000563. Next base: position 136,923 of record NZ_JBEPDA010000006.1, read on the forward strand.
CGCGCCCACCGTAATGATCGCCGAAAGAGCCGCCGACCTCCTCGCCGAGGACTCGCCGAGGCGTTGAGGCGCGAGATGCCGGGGTGTCGGGGTGTCGGGGTGTCGGGGTGCGGGGCGTTGTGACGTCGGTCACCGGGGAGTCTCCCGCGTACCGGTCGCGCGGGAGGACCGGCTTGGCCGGGCTCCGGCCTTCCTTTCGCGGGGTCGCAGGGGGGAGCATGTTCTCCAGGCCGGGCGCTTCCCACATCGGGAGTGCTCCGGGAAAGGCGACGACCTCGTTCTGCGCTGGTTGAGGTGAGGGTCCTGTGGCAGGATCCAAGAAACAGAACGCGGTTCTAGTGGAGGCTGGCGTGACGGTTTCACTCGCGGACATCGACCTGTCGGACATCTCCTTCTGGGAGCGGCCGATGGCGGAGCGGGAGGCCGCTTTCGCGGTGCTTCGCGCGCAGCCGGGCCCCGTCCTCTTCGCCGAGCCCGAGATCCCCTTCGCCCCGCCGGGTCCCGGCTACTACGCCCTCGTACGGCACGCGGACATCATCGAGGCGAGCCGCCACCCCGACGTCTTCTCCTCCGGCCGGGGGGCGACGTCCATCCAGGACCTCGGCCCCGACTTCGGTGAGTACTTCGGCTCGATGATCAATATGGACGATCCCCGGCACGCGAGACTGCGCAGGATCGTCTCCCGGGCGTTCACGCCAAAGATGATCAAGCAGTTCGAGGTCGACGTCGAGGCCGCCGCCGTGCGGATCGTGGACGATCTGATCGCGAAGGGCCCCGGCTGCGACTTCGTGACCGAGGTGGCGGCGAAACTGCCCTTGAAGATCATCTGCGACATGATGGGCATCGGACCCGAGCACTACCAGGCGGTCTTCGACGCCACGAGCATCATCCTGTCGGGCGGAGATCCCGAGTTCATCGCCGACGTCAGCCGCGCCGCCGAACTGCTCCTCGGCGCGGGGCAAGGGCTCCAGGACCTCGTCGTCTCCCTGGCCGCCGAGGGCGGAGACAACCTCACCACCGCACTGACCAGCGCCAACATCGACGGCGAGAAGCTGACGATGCAGGAGCTCGGCTCGTTCTTCATCCTGCTGGTGGTGGCGGGCAACGAGACCACCCGCAACGCCATCTCGCACGGTCTGCACCTGTTCAGCGAGAACCCCGACCAGCGAGCACTGCTGCTCGAAGACTTCGAAGGACGCCTGCCCGGTGCCGTCGAGGAGATCGTCCGCCTCGCCTCGCCCGTCGCCTGGATGCGCCGCAGCCTCACCCGCGACCACGAGATGAACGGCCACCTCTACCGGGAGGGCGAGAAGGTCCTGCTGTACTACTGGGCCGCCAACCGCGACGAGAGCGTCTTCACCGATCCGCACCGCTTCGACATCCAGCGCACCGAGGGCCCGCACATCGGCTTCGGCGGGCCAGGGCCGCACTTCTGCCTCGGCGCCCACCTGGCCCGTCGCGAGATCACCGTGATGTTCCGCGAGCTGTTCACCCGCCTGCCCGACATCCGTTCCGAGGGGGAGCCCGACCGTCTGCGCTCCAGCTTCATCAACGGCATCAAGCGGATGAGGTGCACCTTCTAGCCTTCCGTGACCTTCGGGTGCTCCCCGCCCCTCAGAACGGGAGCGGTGCTCACCGCTCCAGCGCGCGGATCGACTTGAAGACGGTGTTGATGTCGGGGAGCAACTCCTTCTTGCTGTCCGGCACCGACATGTAGACGATCGCGGGCAGGTCGGCGCCGGTGCTCACGGCGGCCACGACCATGGTCGTCTTCGAGTCGCCCGAGGTGATCTCATACGCGGCGAGCTGGCCGGGCAGGCCGTTCACCGACAGGGTCTGCTGGGCGGTCTTGCGGGCGGTGTTGCCCTCGGGGAAGAACTTGTTGCGCCCGCTGGAGGCGACCGCGTTGATCACCGGCGCGAGGTTCTCCGGCGAGGTGTACTTCGCCTTCAAACGCGGGGAGAGCAGTCCCGACATCAGCTGGGCGAACTGGGTCTTGCCCGTGGAGTCCGGGCCCGCGGGGAGATACTGGCGGGTCGTGAAGCCGTAGCTGGCGGGCATGCCGGGACGCTGGTCCTGCCGCCAGGGGGCACCGAGCTGTGCCAGGGTGATCCCCGCCTGCTGGTCGGTGAGCGTACCGGCCACCGGTGAGGCGTCGCCGGTGAAGCGCGGCAGACGGCCGATGGCGGCGGGCTTGGTCGACTTCTGGGTCGCCGCGGGCTTGGGATCGGCGGGGGTCTCCTCGTCGGCCGAGGCGAGCGGCCCGGCCAGGAAGGCCCAGAGCACCGCGCCGAGCAGCGCGATGACCACGGATCCTGCGAGCGCGAAGATCCAGACCGGTCGGCCCCGCTCCCCGTCCTCCTCGTCCTCGATGGCCTGATAGTTGTCGCCGAAGACCGTGTTCCACAACTCCTGCTGGCGCTCCGGCGGAGGGGTCTTCGGGCCGCTGATCTGACCCGCGGTGACGAACGGCTTGTTCGGGTCGGACGGGTCACGACTCAGATGATGGCCGGGCTGGCCAGGCTGGTTCACCTGACCAGGCTGAGGCTGGCCTGGCTGGGACTGCCCCTGCTGGGGTCCGCCCTGTCGCGGGTCGGTTCCGGGGTGAACAGGGGGTGCTCCCAGAGCCGAGGACGCGTTGGGGGCCGCCGCGTTCGCCGCGGCCAGGGCCCACATGGCGGGGTTGTCGGGCACGCCGTAACCGCGCCGGGCGTTTTCGCCGCCGGAGTCGCCGCCGTTCTGGGGACCGTTCGGGTGGCCGCCATCGGGTGAGCTGCCGCCGAAGGGGGTGGCGCCGGGTTGGGAACCCTGAGCGGTGCCGGGGAGGGCGCCGCCGGAGCGAGCGGCCGGAGCATCACCGTTCGCCCAGGCGGGGGAGAACGTCGAGGTGGGGGCCTCGGCGAATCCCGCGTTTCCCGGGGAGGCCGGGGGCCAGGTGTCACCGCCCCCCGGAGAGGTGGGCGGCCAAGCGGTGTTCTCCGCCTGCGCCGGCGGCCACGCGTTGTTCTCCGCCGAGGGGCGACCGGAGGGCTGCCCCGGTGCGGTGGCCTGCCACGCCTCACCCGCGGCGCCGGAACCCTGCCGCTGGGCGTTCCCCTGCGGGCTGGTCGCCTGCGCCCAGCCGTCGGCCTGTGAACCGGATGCCTGCGCCCAGCCGTCGGCCTGAGGAGTGGTCGCCTGTGCCCAGCCGTCTGCTTGAGAACCGGACCCCTGTGCCCAGCCGTCGTTGTTCTGCGGAGCCGAGGCCTGTGCCCAGCCGCCTGCCTGCGGGCTGGTCGCCTGTGCCCAGCTGTCGGCCTGCGGGTTCTGGGTGCGGTCGCCGTGGGGTGGGGTGGGGGGCCAGGTGTCGTCGGGAGTGGCTGCTTGGGGCCGGCCGCCGGGGGAGTCCGTCTGGGGGGCCTGGCGCTGGTCGCCGTTGTGGGACTGGGGGGAGGTGGGCTGCGGCCATCCGTTGCCGTTGCCGGGTGGGGTCTGGTGCCGGTTGTCGGTGCCCCGCGGGCCCGACGCCTGCGCCCAGCCGTCGGGCTGTGCGGCGGATCCTTGCGCCCAGCCGTCGTTGTTCTGCGGGGCCGAGGCCTGTGCCCAGCCGTCGGCCTGTGAACCGGATGCCTGTGCCCAGCCGTCTGCTTGAGAACCGGACCCCTGTGCCCAGCCGTCGTTGTTCTGCGGGGCAGAGGCTTGCGCCCAGCCGTCGTTGCGTGGACTGAAGGCATCAGGCCAGCTGTTGACCTGAGGGTTGGTCGCCTGTGCCCAGCCGTCGTTGTTCTGCGGGGCAGAGGCTTGCGCCCAGCCGTCGGCCTGCGGGCTCTGCGGGCGGCCGTCGCTCTGGGGCGGGGTGCTCTGGGACCGGCCGCCGCCGGGGAGGTCGGCCTGGGATGTGGAGGCGCGCTGTCCTTCGCCGGGTGAGGTCTGCCAGGAGGGGCCGTTGCCGCTCTGCCGCTCGTCCTGCGGGAGGGGCAGCCGGGGTCCGGTGCCAAGCGAATCGTTCGACCACGAGGGCGACGGCTCGGCAGCCTCCGGCCATGCCGAAGGCAGGTGGGACTGGCTGGACTGCTCCGAGGCCATGCTTTCCTTACCTCCCGCGCGGGTGCCCGAATTAGGCGTATTGGGCATGGTCTCACGTGAGACGGGGGGGCTCGCAGGGAAACTGGAGAACGCCCCCCTGAACTGGAGTCCGGTGGGGTCGGTCGGCGGATCCTGCATGGGCAGGCCGACCTCCATCGGATCCGGGCCCTGCCCCGACTCTGCTGAATGTGCCACGGTTAGAAGAGTAAACGCGAGAGACATACGAGGTCACAACAGGCGTATAGCCATCGGGTCTCGTTGCCCCCGGGAGAACGGGAGCCTCCATTCTGCTGACCTGGCCGGATCCTGTCTCCTGTTTGCCGTGATCGGTCCTGTTCTCGCCGGCCACGAATACGCCTTGCGGGCTGCGATAGTCTTGCCCTATGCGTGCCGCGACCCTGCTTATCGGGCCGCATCGGCCTTCCCGTCCCTGAGCGCCCTGCCGATGCGGCTGCCCTCCGCGTGAGCGGGGGGTTTTTGCATTGGGCCGGACGGGTCGGACCATCCACGCAGGCATACCCCGAGGAAGATCGACGTGAGCGAGCGAGCCGACATGCAGAGCGACGAGCAGCACTATGACCCGCAGGTCCTGCAGGTCAAGTGGCAGCGCAGGTGGGAGGAACTGGATCCCTTCCGGGCCTCCGACGACCCCGCCGACCCGCGCGAGCGGCGCTACATGCTCGACATGTTCTCCTATCCCTCGGGCGACCTGCACATGGGGCACGCCGAGGTGTTCGCCCTGGGCGACGTCATCTCCCGCTACTGGGTCCAGCGCGGCTACAACGTGCTGCACCCCGTCGGCTGGGATTCCTTCGGCCTGCCCGCCGAGAACGCCGCGATCAAGCACAACGCGCACCCGGCGGAGTGGACCTACGCCAACATCGAGACCCAGGCCAACTCCTACCGGCGCTACGCGATCTCCTTCGACTGGTCCCGCCGTCTGCACACCAGCGACACCTCGTACTACAAATGGACCCAGTGGCTCTTCAACCGCTTCTTCGAGCGTGGCCTGGCCTACCGCAAGGGTGGCCTGGTCAACTGGTGCCCGAACGACCAGACCGTGCTCGCCAACGAGCAGGTCAAGGACGGCAGGTGCGAGCGCTGTGGCGCCGAGATCGTCCGTCGCGAGCTGACCCAGTGGTATTTCAAGATCACTGATTACGCCGACCGGCTGCTGGACGACATGTCCCTGCTGGAAGGCGGCTGGTCCGAGCGCGTGCTGACGATGCAGCGCAACTGGATCGGCCGCTCCGAGGGTGCCGACGTCGACTTCGTGATCGAGGGCCGGGACGAGCCGGTCACCGTCTACACCACCCGTCCCGACACCCTGTACGGCGCCACCTTCTTCGTGGTCGCCCCGGACGCGCCGCTGGCCGAGGAGATCGTCACCGACGACCGGCGTGAGGCGTTCGAGGCATACCGGGTCGAGGTGTCCAAGCTGTCCGACATCGACCGGCTGTCCACCGAGAAGGAGAAGACCGGCGTCTTCCTGGGCCGGTACGCGATCAACCCGGTCAACGGTGAGCGCATGCCGGTCTGGGCGGCCGACTACGTGCTGTCCGACTACGGCCACGGCGCCATCATGGCCGTGCCCGCCCACGACCAGCGCGACCTGGACTTCGCCCGTACCTTCGACCTGCCGGTACGGGTGGTCGTGCACACCGGTCTGGCCGATCCCGGCGAGACCGGTGTCGCCACCACCGGTGACGGCGCGATGGTCAACTCCGGCCCGCTGGACGGCCTGGCCAAGGCCGAGGCGATCCGGAAGATCATCGAGGTGCTGAGCGAGCGGGGCACCGGTCACTTCACGGTCAACTTCCGGCTGCGCGACTGGCTGCTGTCCCGCCAGCGCTTCTGGGGCTGCCCGATCCCGATCATCCACTGCGCCGACTGCGGCGAGGTCCCCGTCCCCGACGACCAGCTGCCCGTCACCCTGCCCGACATGCGTGGCGAGGCCCTGGCGCCCAAGGGCATCTCCCCGCTCGCCTCGGCCGAAGACTGGGTCAACGTCTCCTGCCCCAAGTGCGGCGGCCCGGCGAAGCGCGACACCGACACGATGGACACCTTCGTCGACTCCTCGTGGTACTTCCTGCGCTACGTCGACCCGGCCTACGACGAGGGGCCGTTCGACGTCGAGCGCGTGCGCAGGTGGGGTCCGATCGACCAGTACATCGGCGGCGTCGAGCACGCCGTGCTGCACCTGCTGTACGCCAGGTTCTTCACCAAGGTCCTGCACGACATGGGAATGGTCGACTTCGTCGAGCCCTTCACCCGTCTGCTGAACCAGGGGCAGGTCATCAACCAGGGCAAGGCGATGTCCAAGTCGCTGGGCAACGGCGTCGACCTGGGCCAGCAGATCGACGCCTACGGTGTCGACGCGGTCAGGCTGACCGTCGTCTTCGCCGGACCGCCCGAGGACGACATCGACTGGTCCGACGTCTCCCCGGCGGCCTCGCAGAAGTTCCTCGCCCGCGCGTTCCGCGTGATGGCGGAGGCCGGCGCGGCCTCCGCGCCCGGCGTCGACGTCACCGCGGGAGACCTGAACCTGCGCAAGGTCGTCCACCACACCATCGACGAGGTCACCAAGCTGGTCGAGTCGCACCGCTTCAACGTCGCGGTGGCCCGCATGATGGAGCTGACGAGCGCGGCACGCAAGGCCATCGACTCCGGCCCCGGAGCCGCCGACCCGGCGGTCAGGGAGGCCGCCGAGACCCTCGCGGTCATGCTGTCCCTGGTCGCGCCGTACGCGGCGGAGGAGGGCTGGGAGCGGCTGGGACACGCCGCCTCGGTCGCCACCGCGGGCTGGCCGGTGGCCGACCCGGCGCTGCTGGTCCAGGAGTCGGTCACCTGCGTCGTCCAGGTCGCGGGCAAGGTGCGCGACCGGCTGGAGGTCTCCCCGGAGATCTCCGAGGCGGACCTGGAGTCGCTGGCCCTGCGGTCGGAGAAGGTTCAGCCCTTCCTGTCCGGCACGCCGCGCAAGGTGATCGTCCGCGCGCCCAAGCTGGTCAACATCGTGCCGTAGTCGTCCCGCGTGCCCTCGGGCCGCGGACGACTGAGTGACCGTCGTGGCCGCGGACGTCTCGCGGGGTCGCTACGGACTCGGGGTGCCCTTGCGAGGGCACCCCGGGTGTCGCGCGTCAACTCGGCCGGCGTGTCCCCGTGACCACTTCGGGGGAGAACCCGTGCCGCTTCAAGCGGCGGGCCTCCATCTCGGCCTCGCCGGGTGGGTTTCCGTGCCCGCCGGCGAGAGATCTTCCCGGGGATGTCCCATCACCTGAGAACGCCGGATGGGGCCCGACATCAGATGTCGGGCCCCATCCGGCGTGTCGTTCTATGGCGTGTCGCACAGAAAGCCGGAGGCGCGTGATGCCGAGCTCGCGTAACCACGGTGTGGCTCGGTCCGGACCCGCGTGCCGGGTGACGCTCTCAGACGGCGACGCCTCCACGGGCCGGAGCCCGTGGAGAGCGGTGAGGAGCCTGCGTGGGACGCTCGCGTCAGAGCTTGCGGAGGACCGCGACGACCTTGCCGAGCACGGTGGCCTCGTCGCCGGGGATCGGGTCGTAGTTGGGGTTGTGCGGGACCAGCCAGACGTGGCCGTCTCTGCGCTTGAAGGTCTTGACCGTGGCCTCGCCGTCGATCATCGCGGCGACCACGTCGCCGTTGTCGGCGACCGGCTGCTGGCGCACGACCACCCAGTCACCGTTGGCGATGGCGGCCTCGATCATCGAGTCGCCGGTCACCTGGAGGAGGAAGAGCGTGCCCTCACCGACAAGCTGCCTGGGCAGGGCGAAGACGTCTTCGATGCTCTCCTCGGCGAGGATGGGGCCACCGGCGGCGATCTGACCGACGAGGGGCACATAGGCGGCGGTCGGACGGCTGACCGGAGTCTCGTCCTCGCCGGAGTCGGGGTCAACCCACAGCACGGGCTCGCCGGGAAGGCGGACCTCCAAGGCGCGGGGGCGGTGCGGATCACGCCGCAGGTAGCCCTTGCGCTGCAAAGCCGTCAACTGGTGCGACACGCTGGAGGTGCTGGTGAGCTGCACCGCTTCGCCGATCTCCCGCATGGACGGCGGATAGCCGCGCTGCTGCACGGAATCGCGGATCACCTCAAGGATCTTCCGCTGCCTGGGGGTGAGGCCAAGGGAGTCACGCCTTCGCACCGCCAGGTCGCTGGCGGCCGAACCGTTCTCGTTGTGCTGGCTCATACGAACTCCTCGCCTCCCGGTCTGTATTTAAGACGTCGCACACAGCGACCATACCTCGGCCGAAGATCATACTCAAACAATTGTTCGAATGTCCTCGAAATCGGCGACGCCGTGGTGTACAACATCGTACGGGAGTTTGATCGACATCGTGTTCGATTCACCGATCTTTCTTCGACATGTGTTCGGCCAGGTCGAGGGGATGGGGGGCCACCGTGAAACCGACCGCGACGACACCACGATCCAGGATCGCGCCGAGGTCCCGGGCGGCGCAGCGATCACCGGGAGCGCCGCGCCTGCGGCTCGTGCCGCCCCCGAGACCGGAGCCGGAGCCCGGTCCCGCGCCGGAGCCCGGGCGGAGGTCCGAGGCGAAGCAGGGGTGGGAGGCCGTGTGGGACTCGGTGCCGGTGTCGGGACCTGTGCCGAGGGCGCGCCTCGGCCGTGAGCCGGGGCGAAGGTCCGGGGGGGAGCCCGAGCGGGTCTTCGAGCGTGAGCCCGGGCGAGGATCCGGCCGTGAGGCTGCGCGAAGGTCCGGCCGCGAGATGAGACGGGAATCCGCTCGGGAGTCCGGGCGAAAGCGTGGGCGGGAGCCGGGGCGGGCCTCGCGTGAGTCCGAGCGAAAGCCCGGCGGGGCATCCGGGCGTGAGCCTGGGCGGAGTCCCGGACGCGAGGCGAGGCGGTCGCTCGGGCGTGGGCGGGGATGGAGCCCCGGCCGTGAGCGGGGACGGTGGTCCGGGCGTGATCCGGAACGGGGGGCCGGACGCGGGGCCGGGCCGAGGAGGGCGCCGCGATCGGCGACGGCATCCTCGGCGGGCACCCGTCGGCCGGGTGTCGGCCGGAAGGGAGCGGTTCGGCGGCCTCTTCGACTCACCCGGCGTGGAAGGATCGTCGTGGTGGCGGTGCTCGCACTGTTCAGCCTGGCGGTGCTCTGGATCGGCGGACGCATCGACATGGTCGCGGCGGACGAGCGGGCGGGCCTTGAGGGGCTGCCGCGGATCACGGTGCACGCGGACGACACGCTGTGGGAGATCGCGGACGCGTTGACGAAGGAGGCGGACACCGGCTCGGCGGTCCGTCGCATCATGGACCTCAACGGGCTGTCCGGCTCGGAGGTCCGGCCGGGGACCCGGCTCTATCTCCCGGAGGGCCTCGTCTCCGTGAGGTGAGGCCGGTCCGGGCTCCGGCGATCGGGCCGGGGCTCGTGGGACCGCTGCGGCGCCCGGCCGGCCTCCGGCGGGGCGGCCGGCGAGACGGGCGGGCCTCGTTCCGGCGGGGTGAGGCGGGTCGGCGGCGCGGGTGGGGCGAGGGGTGTGAGAGGGGATGCGAGGGACTCGTCCGACGGGTCGCCTGGGGCGACTGTGAGACGAGAGGCGTCCGGGGCGAGAGGGGTCTCGCATGGGTGGCGACACGCCGGGATGTGCGGGCTGATCAGCGACTTCGTGCCGCAAGGTCGTTTCAACTTGCGTTCATGGTCGAGCACTTCTACGGTTGGACCACAACATCTAGTGGCTGCATCGCAACACTTCACCACAGCTTGTGTTTCCATTACCGCATCTCGACTATTCAAGATGTGTGCGCGGGCGTCTGGCCGTGCGTGTCGTGGGTAGGTGAGGTGGGTCGGCCGCTTCGGTAGGTCAAGGAGGCGACACGCGTGCATTGTCCGTTCTGTCGCCATCTGGACACGCGAGTCATCGACAGCCGGGCCACCGAGGACGGCGGGGCGATCCGCCGCAGGCGCACGTGCTCGGAATGCGGGCGCAGGTTCACCACGCAGGAGACCGTTCTGCTCATGGTGAGCAAGCGCAGCGGTGTGACGGAGCCGTTTTTCAGGGACAAGGTGATCGCCGGGGTCCGGCGGGCGTGCCAGGGGCGGTCCGTCAGTGAGGATTCCCTGGCGCAACTGGGCCAGCGGGTCGAGGAGAGCATCCGGGCCACCGGATGCGCCGAGATCGCGGCCCACGAGGTCGGGCTGGCCATCCTGGGCCCGCTCCGCGAACTGGACGAGGTGGCGTACCTACGGTTCGCCTCCGTCTATCGCGGTTTCGAGACGCTGGCCGACTTCGAGGCGGAGATCGAGCGGCTCCGGGCGGAGCGCTCCACCAAGCAGGACTGATACAGACCCCGGGCGCCGGGGGTGATGCGGCGCGTTGGTGTGGTCCGATTCGAGGGTTCCACGGAGCCCCAGGAGGGGGAAGTCATGACGGAGACCGCCGGTGCGGTGACACGTGGAGGCAAGAGGCCACGTAAGGGTCTGAAGATGAAGCGCATCTTCACCACGCCAGGCGTGCATCCCTATGACGAGCTGGTCTGGGAGCGCCGTGACGTCGTCATGACCAACTGGCGCGACGGCTCGATCAACTTCGAGCAGCGCGGTGTCGAGTTCCCCCGGTCGTGGTCGGTCAACGCCGCCAACATCGTGACCACCAAGTACTTCCGCGGCGCGGTCGGCACCCCGCAGCGGGAGTGGAGCCTCAAGCAGCTGATCGACCGGGTGGTGGGCGTCTACACGCGTACGGCGGTCGAGCACGGTTACTTCGCCACCGACGAGGACGCCGAGATCTTCGACCACGAGCTCAAGCACGCCCTGGTCAACCAGGTCTTCAGCTTCAACTCGCCCGTCTGGTTCAACGTCGGCACCGCGTCACCGCAGCAGGTCAGCGCGTGCTTCATCCTGGCCGTCGACGACCAGATGGAGTCGATCCTCGACTGGTACAAGGAAGAGGGGGTGATCTTCAAGGGGGGTTCCGGCTCCGGCGTCAACCTCTCCAGGATCCGTTCCTCCAAGGAGCTGCTCTCCAGCGGGGGCACCGCCAGCGGCCCGGTCTCCTTCATGCGCGGCGCGGACGCCTCCGCGGGCACCATCAAGTCCGGGGGCGCCACCCGCCGCGCCGCCAAGATGGTCGTCCTCGACGTCGACCACCCCGACATCGAGGAGTTCGTCGAGACCAAGGCGCGCGAGGAGGACAAGATCCGCGCCCTCCGTGACGCCGGGTTCGACATGGACCTGGGCGGCAAGGACATCGTCTCCGTCCAGTACCAGAACGCCAACAACTCGGTGCGCGTCTCCGACGAGTTCATGCGCGCGGTGGAGAACGGTGAGGAGTTCGGCCTGCGTGCCCGCCTCACCGGCGAGGTCATCGAGAAGATCGACGCCAGAGAGCTGTTCCGCAAGATGGGCAAGGCCGCCTGGGAGTGCGCCGACCCCGGGGTCCAGTACGACGACACGATCAACGACTGGCACACCAGCCCGGAGACGGGTCGCATCACCGCCAGCAACCCCTGCTCGGAATACCTGCACCTGGACAACTCCTCGTGCAACCTGGCGAGCATCAACCTGCTGAAGTTCCTGAAGGACGACGACACCTTCGACATCGCGAACTTCGTGAAGATCACCGAGCTGGTCATCACCGCGATGGACGTCTCCATCACCTTCGCCGACTTCCCGACCGAGAAGATCGACCAGACCACCCGCGCCTACCGCCAGTTGGGCATCGGCTACGCCAACCTCGGCGCACTCCTCATGGCCACCGGCCACGCCTACGACTCCGACGGCGGCCGGGCGGTCGCCGGGGCCATCACCTCGCTGATGACCGGCGTCTCCTACCGCCGCAGCGCCGAACTCGCCGCGGTCGTGGGCCCCTACGACGGCTACGCCCGCAACGCCGACGCGCACAAGCGGGTCATGCGCAAGCACAACGACGCGAACGAGGCCCTGCGCACGGTCGACGAGATCGACGGTGCCATCCACCGCGAGGCCTCCAGCCAGTGGAGCGAGTGCCTCAGGCTCGGTGAGAAGAACGGTTACCGCAACGCCCAGGCATCGCTCCTCGCTCCGACCGGGACCATCGGCCTGATGATGGACTGCGACACCACCGGCATCGAGCCCGACCTCGCCCTGGTCAAGTTCAAGAAGCTCGTCGGCGGCGGCTCCATGCAGATCGTCAACCAGACGATTCCCCGCGCGCTGCGGCGGCTCGGCTACCAGGAGGAGCAGGTCGAGGCGATCGTCGAGTTCATCGCCGAGCACGGTCATGTCGTCGACGCCCCCGGCCTGCGGCGCGAGCACTACGAGGTGTTCGACTGCGCGATGGGCGAGCGTGCGATCGCGCCCATGGGCCACGTGCGCATGATGGCCGCGGCCCAGCCGTTCCTGTCCGGAGCCATCTCCAAGACGGTCAACCTTCCCGAGTCCGCGACGATCGAGGACATCGAGCAGGTCTACATGGAGGGCTGGAAGCTCGGTCTGAAGGCCCTGGCGGTCTACCGCGACAACTGCAAGGTCGGCCAGCCCCTCTCGGCCTCGGGCAAGAAGACCGAGGAGAAGGAGGAGCCCGCCGAGCCGGCGATCCAGGTCGTGGAGATCAGCCGCCCGACCCGCCGCCGGATGCCCAACCAGCGCCCCAGCACCACCACCCGCTTCACCGTGGGAGGCGCCAAGGGCTACATGACCGCCTCGTCCTATCCCGACGACGGCCTCGGTGAGGTCTTCCTGAAGATGTCCAAGCAGGGATCGACCCTCGCGGGCGTCATGGACGCGTTCTCGGTGGCCATCTCCATCGGCCTACAGTACGGGGTGCCGCTGGAGACGTACGTCGGCAAGTTCGTCAACATGCGCTTCGACCCGGCCGGTATGACCGACGACCCGGATGTCCGTATCGCCGCCTCGGTGATGGACTACATCTTCCGCCGTCTGGCCCTGGACCACCTGCCCTACGACGACCGCGCCGCCCTCGGGATCTTCTCCGCCTCCGAGCGCGCCGCGCAGCAGCGCGGTGAGGACCCGGCCCCGATCCACAGCGACGAGGTCATCGCCGAGCTCGCCACCTCGGCTCCTATCGAGGAGCCGCAGTCCCGCCCCGAGGCGGCACCCGCGGAGACCCCGCGCCGCACCGGCTCCCTGGAATCCCACCAGGGCCGCACCGCCGACGCGCCTCTCTGTATGACCTGCGGCACCAAGATGCGTCCCGCCGGCAGCTGCTACGTCTGCGAGGGCTGCGGCTCCACCAGCGGTTGCAGCTGATTCAGAGCTGATTCGGAGCAGAAAAGCAGCGCTGGGTAAGAAAGCCGAACCCGCGTAACGCCCACCGGAAAAAGGGGGGCCGGAGTCGACTCCGGCCCCCTTCTCTGTTCTCGGACGCTCTGGGACTGTGCAGTGAGAACACCGTGATCGCCCGTCGTTTTCCCGGCCGGTAGGGTCGCCGGGGACATCTTGCGGTTGAAGGGAACGTCTCATCGTGGATGCGGGCATCATCGGGCAGGCGATGGGGTTGTTCGCTGTAACCAACATCGACGACATTTTGATCTTGGCGTTGTTCTTCGCCCAGGGCGCCGGACGGCGCGGAGCCGCCGCGCGGGTGGTGGCCGGTCAGTATCTCGGCTTCCTGGGCATCTTGGCCGTGGCGGTGGCCGCGGCTTTCGGTGCCACCTTCCTCCCCGAGCCGGTCCTGCCCTACCTGGGCCTGCTCCCGCTGGTCTTGGGCGTCAAGGCGGGTCGGCAGGCGTGGAAGGCCCACCGCGATGGGCGCGACGGAGCCGGGGAGACGGCGGAGGAGCATGCCGGTGGGCCGAAGGTCCTGGAAGTGGCCGCGGTCACCTTCGCGAACGGCGGCGACAACATCGGCGTGTACGTCCCCGTCTTCGCCACCGCGGGCGTCGGCTCGATGGCCGTCTACGTCACCGTCTTTCTGACCTTGGTGGCCGTGTGGTGCCTTGCCGGGCGGTTCTTCGCCACTCGACCGATCGTCGCCAGGGCACTGAGCCGGTGGGGACACATTCTGCTGCCGGTCGTGCTGGTCGGGATCGGCCTGCTCATCCTGATCGAGGGCGGCGCCTTCGGCCTGTAGAGCTTCGTCACGAAGCGGCGCCTGTGGAGCGGCTGGGCACCGAAGGGAGATCGAGGCCGGTCCCCCTTCGGCGTTCTCAGGACGTCGCCCGCGAGGTTGACGGCGAACGAATCGCCTGATTTCTGCATCTCACCCATCGGATGACAGTCGCTATCAAGGCCGGTCCCGGTGATGGGGGACGGCCGATGGCGGGTACGTCTGAGCCGGGTGCTCACCGCCGACGGCCGAGTGACGGCACCGGCCTCTCACAGGCGGTAGACCCGGCGGGCGGTGGCGGCGAACACGTTCTGGACGGTCTGGGGGGACCGGCGGGCGAGGACCTCCTGCCAGGTGGAGACCAGGGTGGGAAGGTCGGTCCAGATCTTCTCGATCGGGAAGTTGCTGCCCCACATGCAGCGGTGGGAGCCGAAGGCCTCCAGGCAGGTGTCCGCGACCATCTCGATCAGCGAGCGGTCCACGCGGTGCACGAACGTGCCCTGACCGGTGAGCTTCACCACGACGTTGGGGCGCTCGGCCAGCAGCCTCAGGCCGCGTTTCCACTCCGCCACCCGGGACGCCCCGGACTCTTCGAGCATCCCCGCGTGGACCAGCACGAACGTGACGTCGGGGAAGTCGTCCACGAAACTCGCGGCGTCGGCCATCTGGTCGGTGAACACCTGGAGCTCGAACAGCCAGCCGAGATCGGCGAGCGAGGCGATGTTGCGCCGGAAGACGGGATCCTTCATGCGGTCGGGGGCGGAGGCGAAACGGAACTCGGGCCGCTCGTGCCAGTGCAGTTGCAGACGGGTTCCCCTCATGAGAGGGGTGAGCGCGGCCTGGCGGCGCATCACGTCGGCCGCGCCCTCGTCGAAGAGGTCCGCCGAGCCGATCACGGCCATCGGCCAGCCGGTCTCCGCGTGGGTGTCGCGCAACCAGCGCACCTCGTCCAGGCAGCGGTCGAGAGACCAGTTGGCCTGGACGTAGACCGAGGAGGTGATACCGCAGCCGGTGGCCTCCTCGACGTACTCCGACACCGGGTAGTCGCGGCGGATCGACTCGTAGGGACCGAAGATGCGCGGGATCATCTCCCCCTGGAGCCAGGGCAGGTCGGCGGCGCGCCAGATGTGGTGGTGCGCGTCGACGATCCCGGCGAGAGCCGGACTGGCGGTGGTGTCGTTCATCGAATACCTCCGGCGTGGGGACCTCCGGCTTCGGCCCCGGGGAGGGGACGCGGGACCGTGAGGCATGTCATGGACGGGTTCCCGTGGGGCGTGGGATGGGCCACCGCCTGGCCGCCGCGCCCCGGGGGCCGGACAGGACCGCGGGGAGGCGGCGGACCTCCGCGAGAGCGGTGGGCAGGTCGCGCACGCCGCCGAGGTGGTCCAGGTGGGGGAGCTGGGCGGCCATGGCGCGCGTGACCGGGCTGTAGTCGGGGGAGCACGCCAGCGGTGACCACCAGACGAGCCGGTGGCCCAGGCGGGACAGGCGGGCGGTCGCGCGGACCATGGGGACGTGGTCGCCGCGTTCGAGCCCGTCGGAGAGCACGATCACGAGAGCGCCCCTCGCGAGCGCCACGAACCGGGGGACTCCCAGGAACTCGTGCAGCGCCGCCCCGATCGCGGTGCCGCCGTCGGCGTCGGTGACCAGCTCGGACACCGCGCGCAGCGCCCGGCCGGGGTGGGGGTGTGACAGCACGGAGGTGATCCGGGTGAGCCGGGTGCCGAAGGTGAAGACCTCGGTACGGGCCGGCGCCGCGCGCAGGGCCGTGTGCGCCAGACGGAGCAGGTCGGGGGTGTGTCGCCGCAGCGAGCCCGAGACGTCGACCAGGATGAGCAGGCGGCGCGGACGCGGGGGGCGGGCACGCAGGCGCAGCTCGATGATCTCCCCGTCGTGGCGGCGCGCCCGACGCCAGGTGTGCCGCATGTCCAGCCGGTCGCCGGAACGCGCCGGACGCCGCCGCCTGGACGGGGTCGGGGGCAGTGCGGCGGGCCAGGCTGCCTCCAGTGCGCGGACGACCGAGCGCCACCGGTCGTCGGCCGCGTCGAAGTCCCGCCTGCCGTACGTGCTGAGCGTGCTGGCCTCGACGCCGTCACCGGGCAGCACCTCTCGCGGGGCGGGGTCGTCCTCGCCCGGCCCCTGGAGGGAGGGGGACTCGCTCTCCCCCGCCGGGGGTGGCGGTACGGCGTCAGGAGGGCCGCCCTGCCGGAACCACGCGGTGAAGACCCGGTCGAAGGCGGCGAGCTCGCCGATGTCGTGCAGCAGGGTGATCCGGGCGTACCAGTACAGGGCGGTCAGGTCACGCGGTGGTGACGCGCCGACAATCCGCAGCAGGTCGGCCTGTTTCGGCAGCGCGGTGGTCACGCCGGCGGCGCGCAGCGAGGACAGGAATCCCCACAGATGACGCGCGGCGAGGGCGCCGGGCTCGGAGTCGTCGTACGGCTCCCTTGACGGGACGGCGGCTGTGGGGAGAACGGCTTCGGAGCCTGGGGACGGGCTTCCCGCGACGGCGGCGGGATCAGACATCGCCGAACAGCTCCTCCGCGTGCCCGGCGAGCAGCCGGGTGTCCTCCTCGTCCTTGATGAGCAGGCCGAGGGCACGGCGCAGCGCCACGGGCCACGGGCTGCCGCCCTCGGCGAGGGTCACCGCCCCCCTGGCCCACTCCACGGACTCGGCGATACCGGGCCGTTTGAGCAGGGGCAGCCCGCGCACCCGCTGGACGGCGCGTACCAGCCCTTCGGCCGCCGTCTCCTCCAGGCCGGGTACGGCCGCGCGCAGGATCGCCCGCTCGCGGTCGACCTCGGGGAAGGCGATCCAGTGGTAGAGGCATCGCCGTTTGAGGGCGTCGTGCAGCTCGCGGGTCCGGTTGGAGGTGAGCACCACGATCGGGGGCGTGCGCGCCCGGATGGTTCCCAGCTCGGGGACGGTGATCTGGAAGTCGCCCAGGAACTCCAGCAGGAACGCCTCGAACTCACTGTCGGCGCGGTCGATCTCGTCGATGAGCAGGACCGCGCCGCGATCCGACTCCAGGGCGCGCAGCAGTGGCCGTCGCAACAGGAACTCCTCGCGGTAGAGGTCGCCGACCTCCTGGCCGCGACTCTCCGCCACCCGGACATGCAGGAGTTGCTTGGGATAGTCCCATTCGTACAGTGCCTGTCCGGCGTCCAGTCCCTCGAAGCACTGAAGCCGGATGAGTTCCCGGCCGACGACGCGCGAGAGCACCGCGGCGACCTCGGTCTTCCCGACTCCCGGTTCTCCCTCGAGCAGCAGCGGCCGGTCCAGCCGTAGCGCCAGGTGGACGGCGGTGCGAAGACCCTCGTCGGCGAAGTACCCCTCCCGTTCGAGCGCGGCGGCGAGCGCGTGCTCGTCCGGCGGGCAGGTCGCTGCCGCCCCTCCGTCCGTCGCCTCTCCGCCGTGCGCCGCCCCTCCGCCGGCCGCCGGGGAGGACCCGGCCGCCGAGGAGGACTTGTCGGCGGGGAAGGCCCCATCGGCCACCGGGAAGGACCCACCGGGCGCGGAGGGGAACCCGCCGGACACCGGGGACGCCCCGCCGGACATCACAGCTGGGCGTGCTCGGTCGTGAGCAGGTGGACCCGCTGGGTGGTGTGCGCGGCGGCGTCGGCCGCGGCGGCCTTGCCGTGCTCGGAGCCGAACGCGGCGGCGCGGGCGTCCTCGTCGTCGAAGTAGAGCTCGTTCACCGAGTCGAACGGCGCGTCATCGCCGTTGCTGACGCTCACCGTGTACTTGCGCAGCCCGGGAAGCTTCTTGGCGAACTCGACGTGGTCCTCCACGACCCACTTCGCGAACTCCTCGTGGGACAGGTGCTCCGCGCGCTTGAGCAGCGAGACGACTTTCAGCATGGTTATCGGTTCCTTCGGATCGGGTGGGTGTTCCGGGTGTTCAGGTGCCCTCGTGCGAGGGCACCTCGTGCGGGGCGTCTCGCGCGAGGGCGTCCAGCCCGCGCAGGACGCGTTCGGGGGTGAAGGGCATCGCCGTGATACGCACGCCGCAGGCGTCGTAGATGGCGTTGGCGATGGCGGGGATCGGCGCGTTGGCGGTCATCTCGCCGATGCCCTTGGCGCCGTAGGGGCCGTTGCCGGCGGGGCGTTCCAGGAACAGGCTGTGCTGTACGGGGATGTCGGCCGGGCCCGGCATGAGGTAGTCGGCGAAGTCGCGGGGCCCGTGGTCGCGCCGCGGGTAGTAGGGCTCGGTGGTCTCGAACAGGGCGTGCGACACGCCCATCCAGGCACCGCCCTCGACCTGCTGGGTCGCCATGGCCGGGTTGAGTGCGCGGCCGATCTCGTAGGCGTTGTACAACTCCAGCACCTCGACCACCCCGGTCTCGTCGTCCACCTCGACGACGGCGACCGTGCACGCGTGCGCCTGGCACGAGTCGGGGTCCATCTCTCCCGTCTCGGGCACCGGCACGCTCGGCTCCTTGAGGAAGATGCCGCGCCCGGAGATCGTACGGCCGTGCTTGAAGTGCGCGGCCATGGCCAGCTCGGTGATGTGGATGCTCGGCTCGTCGGAGCCCTTGAGCTTGATGACGCCGGTGCCGTCGGTCTCCAGGTCTCCGGCGTCGACCTCCAGCTCCTCGGCGGCGA
The DNA here is from genome assembly GCF_040299985.1 of Streptosporangium sp. NPDC000563. NCBI lineage: Bacteria > Bacillati > Actinomycetota > Actinomycetes > Streptosporangiales > Streptosporangiaceae > Streptosporangium > Streptosporangium sp. NPDC000563. The sequence goes on from NZ_JBEPDA010000006.1 coordinate 155,615, forward strand.
CCTCCAGCATCACGCCGCGCGCCTCGGCCGCCGCCATGATGACGGCGTTGCCGACGCGATGGGTGCCCCGGCTGGCGAAGGTGCCCATGCAGTGCGGGCCCGTGTCGGTGTCGGCGGTGTTGACCAGGACGTTCTCGATCGGCAGGCCGAGCGTCTCGGCCGCGCACTGCGCGGCGATCGTCTTGATGCCCTGGCCGAGGTCCACCGAGGAGAGCGTGATCACGAAGGTGCCCGTGGTCGTGGAGTGGATCAGCGCCTGTGAGGGGTCGCCGCCGAGGTTCATGCCGGTCGGGTAGTTCACCGACGCGTATCCGCGTCCGCGCAGCCTGGCCATGGCCTACAGCCCCTCTCGTGTCGTCGAGGACATCCGGCGGTACGCCTCGGGCAGTTCGTGCCCGGACATCTCCGCGGCCTTCTGGATCACTTCGACCAGCGCCGTGCCCTCGGCGACCTTGCGGTGGGCCTTGAGGTCGCCGTCGCGGTAGGCGTTGAGCAGCCGCAGCCGCAGCGGGTCCATCGAGAGGGCCCTCGCGATCCGGTCCATCTGCGACTCCAGTGCGAAGTCGCCGATGGTCACGCCGAACCCGCGCATCGCGCTGGAGGGCGTGCGGTTGGTGAACACGCAGTGGCAGTCGGCCCACACGTTCGGGATCGAGTACGGTCCCGGCAGGTGGGCCGCGGCCTTGGTGGTGCCGTACGGGGTGTGCCGCGCGTAGGCGCCCGAGTCGACGTACAACGTGACCTTGCGGCCGATGATCCGGCCGTCGCCCATCACGGCGTCCTTGATGTAGATGCGTTCGGCGGCGCGCGGCGAGGAGACCTGCATCTCCTCGTACCTGCCGTAGACGAACTTGACCGGGCGGCCGGTCGTCATGGCGGCCACGCACGCGACCGGCTCGACGACGACGTCGACCTTGCCGCCGAAGCCTCCGCCGACCGTCCCGCCGACGATGCGCAGCTTGTTGAACGGGGTCTGGAGGATGAGCGCGGTGTTGTCGAGGGTGAAGAAGCACGCCTGGGTGTCGGAGTGGATGCGCAACCGGCCGTCGGCCTGCGGGACCACCACGCAGCCGGTGGTCTCGGTGGGAGCCTGCTCGATCGGCGCGGACTCGTAGCGCCACTCGAAGATGTGGTCGGCCTGCGCGAACGCCTTCTCCACGTCGCCGAACCGGATCCGTCGGCAGTGGTGTCCCTCGTACGTGAAGAAGTTGCGGCCGTGGTACTCGTTGACCAGTGGCGCCCCCTCCGCCAGAGCCTCCTCGACGTCGAAGACCGCGGGCAGGTCCTCGTAGTCGACCCTGATCCTGGCCACCCCCTCCAGGGCCGCGGCCTCGGACTCGGCGACCACCGCGCAGATCGGCTCGCCGAGGTAGCGGACCTTGTCCACGGCGAGGATCGGCTCGTCGTCCGGCCCGACGCCGATCAGCTTCAGCGGGGTGTAGAGGTTGTTCGGGATGTCGGCGTGGGTGAGGATCCGGGTGACGCCGGGCACCTCGAGGGCGGCGGTCAGGTCGACGCCCCTGATCCTGGCGTGGTGGCGGGCCGAACGGTGCATCTTCAGGTGCAGCATCCCCGGCGGGGCGACGTCCTCGAAGAACTCGGTCCTGCCGGTGACGTGCCCCAGCGCGTCGGAGCGCTGGACGACCGAGCCGATGACGGTGAAGTCGTCCTCGCGCTCGGCGGCGAACGAGTCCTTGTCGATGGGGGCGAGCCGGTAGGTCATCGCGACACCTTCTCTTCCCGCGACACCGTCTCCTCCGAGGCCGGCACCGGCTTGGGGGATTCTCCGCGCCTGCGTCTGGCCGCGTCCAGGATGGCGATCATGATGGGCTGGTAGCCGGTGCACCGGCAGACGTTGCCCGAGATCGCCTCGGCCACGTCCTCCTGACTCGGGTCCGGGTCGCGGTCCAGCAGGGCCTCGGCGACCATGATCATGCCCGCCGTGCAGAAGCCGCACTGGGTGGCGAAGTTGTCGACGAAGGCGCTCTGCACCTCGTCGAGGTCTCCGCCCGCGGCCACCCCCTCAAGGGTGCGGACCGAGGCCCCCGAGACCGTTTCCACGGCGATCAGGCACGCCGTCACCGGCCGGTCGTCGACGAGCACGGTGCAGGTGCCGCAGCTTCCCTGCGCACAGCCGCGCTTGGCCGCGGTGAGCCCCAGCGAGTCGCGCAGGACCGCCAGGAGTGTGGTGCCCGGTTTGGCGATGAACTCCCGGGGCTCGCCGTTGACGACGAGCGAGACGATCTGTGACGACATTGTCCGGCCCTTTCTGGGGGTGGGCGGGCTTTTCATGAGGTGAGGGGTGTCTGGTGGACGCGGCGGGACCGCTAGCCGGTGAAGGCCCGGCGGAGGTGCACGGGCAGGACACGCGCCCGGTACCAGGCGCTGGCGTAGGCGTCGTCGAAGGGCGCCGCGTCGGAGCGGGCGGCCTCTCCGGCCTCGGTCAGGACCTCGGGGCTCAGCGGGCGGCCCAGCAGCAGCCGCTCGGCCGATACCGCGCGTACCGGGCGCGGGGCGACACCGCCGAGGGCGATCACGGTCGAGGTCACCACGCCGTCCTCGGTCCGCGTCACGGACGCGACGGTCACGATGGAGGCCGAGTTCAGTCTGCGGCGCATGGCCTTGTGGTAGTACCAGGTTCCCGGTTCCGGCAGTGCGGTCACCACCGCCGTGACGAACTCGCCGTGGTCGACTCCCGAGGCGAGCACGTCGGCCACCGGGGCCTCGCGCCGCCCGCCGGGACCCGCGATCTCGCACACCGCGCCGAGGGCGAGCAGGCAGACGGCGAGGTCGCCGTACGGCTGCTCGACGAACAGGTTGCCGCCCACGGTCGCCAGGTTGCGGATCGTGGGGGAGGCGATGCTGCGCATCGCCGGGCGCAGGAAACCGAGGCCGGGATGCTCCTCGACGGAGGACAGGGGGGCCGCCGCGCCGATCCTGGCCTGGCCGTCGCGGACCTCGATCCCCGAGAGCCCGGCCCGGCGCAGGCTGATCAGCTCGCCTCCGGGCGCGGCTCCGCCGGTGACCAGCGGCATCACCACGGTGCCGCCGCCCATGATCTGGCCGCCCCTCGCCGAGTGGACCGCCACGGCCTCCGCGGACTCGGGCACGTGGACTGCCTGGATCATCATGTCCGGCCCCCTGCGTTACGAATGGGTTAATTATCGATAATTGATTATCGGCACCGTAAGCTGGGTGTCACCCCGGAGTCAAGAGGAGATCGATGAGCGAGAATCGATGCTCGGTAGGATGCGCTCCATGACCGAGGAGCCCTCCAAGCTGCCGAGGCTGACGTTGTCGCGGCAGATCCGCGACTCACTGGTCAGCCGGATCATCTCCGGCCGGCTCGGACCCGGTGAGCGCCTGGTGGAGACGCGTCTCGCGGCGACGTACGGCACGAGCCAGGCCCCGGTCCGCGAGGCGCTGCGCGAGCTGGAGGTCATGCGGCTGGTGGAGACCCAGCCACGCAGGGGCACCTTCGTACGCCCCTTCGTCCACGAGACGCTCAGGGAGAGCTACGTCGTGCGGGCCGCGCTGGAGGAGACGGCGATCCGCCTGGCCCTGCTCGCCGGGACCGTCCCGCTGGAGGCGCTCGCATCGGACGTGGAGGCGATGCGCGTCGCCGCCGCGGAAGGCGACGGCGAGGCGTCCGCGCGAGCGAGCGTGTCCTTCCACCGGCGCATCGTCGAGGCCTCTCGCAACGAGCTGCTCAGGCTCTCCTGGGAAGGGCTGCAGATCGAGGCGCGCACCTCGGTCACGATGCTCGCGACCGGCGTGAACCTCGACGAGATCGCCCGCGACCACGCCGAACTGCTCGCGGTGATCGAGCGCGGCGACCTGGAGACGGCCTGCAAGCACGCCCGCGACCACCAGTGGCACTACGCCGACCTCCCGCACGACGCCCACGGCCGGGTCCGCGACACCGCCGCCGGTTGAGTCACCGCGCGGGTGGACACGCGGGGAAAGCCCTCGTCCGGGGCGAAGGTACCGACCGGTCCGAACGGGGGAAACGAAGAAAGACCCGCCGTGGCGGGTCTTTCGCGAGGAGGCCTGACGTGGGGTCGTCCGACGGTGACGGGGGTCAGGCGGCGGACGTGGGACCGCTCGTCCGTGGAAAACGCAGGACGTTGCGGCCCGTGTAGGCGCTGAGGTCGACGACCTTGGCATCACCGGTCGCGCCACGGCGTGTCACGGAACGAATGTCCCTGATCTTCAGCCGCGCGACATATGGTGGCACGACCACAAGTCTCTTCATTGAGCCCCCCGGCGTGATGGTTCCGTTATGAGAAGTATCTACAGATCGCCGCATAAGGCTGCCGTAAAGACCAGGTCAACAGGGGTGCCCTGAGGGAGGCCGCGGATCCTCACCCGGGGTGCGGGCGGGGCGGCACCGGATGATCCGAGTGGGTCGACGCATGATCCGCCCCCTTCCCCGGCTCGCCGTGCTCCGCGTCCTGTGACACCGATCCGCCGGACGCTCGCGCGTCCGGCTCGCACGGGCAACCGTGCGAGCCAAACCTAGTGCGCCCCACCCCTCCCGATCAACCGTTTTGGCTACGCAGGGTCCCTGGAACCACACGTGTGGTGACGACGATCCGGTTCCACGCGTTGATCGTCGAGATCGTCACGACCAGCGCGGCCAGCACCTCGGGCTCGTAGTGCCTGGCGGCCTCCTCCCACACCGCGTCCGGCACCCTCTCACCGTGGACGGCGAGCAGGGTGGCCTCCTCGGCCAGGGCGAGGGCCGCCCGCTCGGCGTCACTGAAGAAGGGCGCCTCCCGCCAGGCCACCACGGAGAACAGCCGCTCGTCACTCTCCCCGGCCGCCTTCGCGTCATGGGCGTGCATGTCGACGCAGAAGGCGCAGCCGTTGATCTGGCTGACCCGTATCTTGACCAGTTCCCTCGTGGTGTGGGGCAGCCCGCTGCCGGCCAGGTATTTCTCCAGCCCCTGCATGGCCCGGTAGGCCTCGGGGGCGAGTTCGCCGATGTTCATCCGCTGCTTCATCGGACACTCCTTAGTTTCTCCGGGTTTCTCACGATGTCGATCCCGGTGATCCGGCCCTCGGAGACGGTCAGCCCGTAGACGGAGAGCCCGTCTCCCGACGTTCGCAACAGCCCGGCCCGGCCGTTGACCGTGGTCACGGCCAGCCGGTCGGCGCGGCCGATCCTCCTGGCGATGCCGAGCAGGAAGCGGGCGACCCGCTCGGAGCCGTGGACAGGACGCCTCGCCGCCCCCACCACCCCGCCGCCGTCGCTGCGCAGCACCACGTCGGGGTCGAGCAGCGCCATCAGCGCGTCGATGTCACCGTCGATGTCACCGTCGCCGTCCCCGCCTCGGATGACCCGCGCGAACGCCTCGACCACCCTGCGGTGCTCGGCCTCGTCGACCTCGAAGCGGGGCGCCCGCGCCGCGACGTGCCCGCGGGCACGGGCGGCGAGCTGCCGGCACGCGGCGGCCGAGCGCCCGACCGCGCGCGCGACCTCCCCGAACGGCAGCCCGAACACGTCGTGCAGGACGAAGGCGGTGCGTTCGGCGGGGCTGAGCGACTCCAGCACCACCAGCATCGCCATGCTCATCGACTCGTCCAGGGTCACCCTGTCGGCGGGGTCGCCCTCGCCGACCACCGGCTCCGGCAGCCACGGCCCGACATACTCCTCGCGCCGTACGCGCGCCGAACGCAGTACGTCCAGCGCGAGTCTCGATACTGTGACCACCAGCCAGCCCGTCACGTCGCCGATCTCCGAACGCTCCGCCCTGCCCAGCCGGAACCAGGCGTCCTGGACCACGTCCTCGGCCTCGTCGACGCTGCCGAGCAGGCCGTAGGCCACGCCGACCAGCCGTGGCCGGATGGCATCGAACTCTGCCGCGAGAGCTTCGTCACCGTTCACGTAAGGAGGACGAGACATGTCCCGAGTCTGTGACATCGCCCGAACCTCACCGTCCTCCGGGGCGTCCAATCCACCGGAGAACGGAGCGTGAGTTGAGTACGGCACTTATCGATGGTGATCCGCAGCGGCTGGGCGGCTACTGGCTGGCCGGGCGGCTGGGCGCGGGCGGCCAGGGCGTGGTCTACGAGGCGTACGACGCCGAGGGCACGCGCGTCGCGGTGAAGGTCCTGCACGGTGACGCGGGGACCGACCCCGAACTGCGCGACCGGTTCGGCCGCGAGGCCGCCGCCGCCCGCCGGGTGGCCTCCTTCTGCACGGCGGGCGTGCTGGACGCCGATCTCGACGGGCCCAGGCCGTACATCGTCAGCGAGTACGTGGAGGGGCCCAGCCTGCGCAGGGCCGTCGCCGAGGGGCGCCGCTTCACCGGGGGTGACCTGCACCGTCTCGCGGCCGCGATCGCCACCGCGCTCACCGCCGTCCACGAGGCGGGGGTCGTCCACCGCGACCTGAAGCCCGACAACGTGCTGCTCGGCCCGGACGGCCCGCGGGTGATCGACTTCGGTGTCGCCCGCACCGAGGACATGTCGCTGACCGCGACCGGCATGGTGGCGGGTACCCCGACCTACATGGCCCCCGAGATCTTCATGGGCCTGCGCGCGACCGCGGCCGTCGACGTCTTCGCCTGGGGCGGGATCATGGTCTTCGCCGCGACGGGCGCCGACCCGTTCCGGGCGGAGAGCCTGGGCGGGGTCATGCACCGCGTGCTGTCGGTGCAACCCCAGCTGGACATGCTTCCCGAGCACCTGCGGCCGTTGGTCGCGGCCTCGCTCGCCAAGGACCCCGAGTCCAGGCCGACCGCGAGGGACCTGCTGCTCGCCCTGGTCAGCGGCGGCAGGACCTTCGACACCCCGAGGCTGCTCGCGGTGGGCAGCGACGCCGGGTCCCAGGTCCGCGCGACCTCGACGGACCCCGCGCTCGGCACTCTCGCCGAGGACGCCTACGCCGCGCTCGGCCCCGCCGAGCGGGAGCTCGCCCCCGAGATCTTCCTGCGGCTGGTCACCGTGACCGACGACGACCAGCTCGTCGTACGCCGTGCGCAGTGGGGCGAGCTCCTCGACGGGCGAGGGGAGGGGGAGGCCGCCGCCGTACGACGCCTGATGGAGGTCTTCGCGTACCTGCTGGCTCACGACGACCGGGAGGTGTGGCTGTCGCGGCCCGCGCTGCCGCGGGCCTGGCCCAGGCTGCGCGGGTGGGTCCAGTCCAACCTGGACGGCCTGGCCGTGCACCGGGGCATCCTCACCGCCGCGCGGCGCTGGCAGGTCCAGGGGCGCAGGGACGGAGACCTGTTCCAGGGCGGCAGCCTGGAGAACGCGATGCGCTGGGCGGCCACCGGGCGCCGCAACATCACGCTCAGCCCGGTCGAGCGTGACTTCCTGGAGGCCGGTGCCGCTCTCACCCGGCGCCGGGCGCGCAGGGGCAGGGTGCTCTCCGGCACGCTGGCCGTGCTGCTCGTCGTCGCGCTGGCCGCCGGGGCGTTCGCCGTGTGGCAGGGCAGGGTGGCCGACGCGCGCAGCGCCGTCATCGCCTCCCAGCGCGACCAGGCGACGGCCGCCAGGCTCGCCGCGACGGCGGAGACGCTCCGCAGCTCGGAGCCGGTCACGGCGATGCTGCTCAGCGTGGCCGCCTGGCGGCTGGCGCCGGTGACCGAGGCGAGGGCGAGCCTGACCGGTTCGCTGGCCCAGCGGGAGTCCGCGGCCTTCCACGACCCGGCCACGGGGATACAGACCCTCAGGGCGCTGAGCGCCGACGGGCGCATGCTCGTCAGCGTGAGCGACGGCGAGGTGCGTGTCTGGGACGTGCGGACCGGCAGGCGCACCGGGGGCTTCACCGGGATCGGCGGCGACCTGCGCGGGATCGCGTTGAGCCCGCGAGGCGGCCGGCTCGCCGTGATCAGCGGCCTGAGGCTGAGGATCTGGGACATGCGGACCGGCAGGCCGACGGGTGCCGTCCTGGAGGTCCAGGGGCCGAACGCGGGTGGCGACACCACCGCGTCCTTCGGGCAGTCGGAGGACTGGCTCATGGTCGGCCAGGGGGAGGGTTTCACCGCCTGGAACATCGTGACCGGGCAGAGGCTCTTCCCGCTCAGCGGGGCCCTCGGCGGCGACATCTCCGCGGACGGGCGCGGGTTCGCGTCCTGGGACCTCAACGGTGATGTGGCGGCCTTCGCGCTGGACGGTCTGCGCAAGGTTCCGCTGGGGAGCCGCTGCAACGCCTGCGAGCGGAAGAGTTTGGCCTACGGCCCCGATGGCGCGACCATCGCCGTCGCCAGGGGCAGGACCGTCGAGCTACGCGACGCGTTCACCGGGGCGAAGCTGGACAAATTCTTCGAGGAGGGCGCGACCGGCAAACTCGTCTTCAGCCCCGACGGGCGCTTCCTGGCCTCGGCGTTCGACACGACCCTGCGGCTCTGGCGGGTCGAGGACGGCAGGCTGCTGCTCACCCAGAAGATCGACGCCTACGACCCCGTCGTGGCCTTCGACCCGGACGGGCGCACCCTGCGCTACCTCGCGGAGGACTCGGTGACGAGCCTCGACGTCTCCGCGCTGACCAGGCCCGTCACGCTGAAGGGCTCGGGGACCGACCGGGCGGTCCTCAGCCCCGGCGGGCGGCTCCTCGCCTCCGTGGACGGCGAGGCGAGCGAGGTCGTGATCCGAGATGTCCGCCGCCGCGCACGCGTGGGCTCGCTGAAGATCGGCCCCGGTGACGCGGACCGCTCCTTCACGATGGCCTTCAGCGCCGACGGCGGGCGGCTGGTGGTCAACGACGGCGGGAAGAGCTCCGGGCTGACCGTCTGGGACACCTCCACCTTCAAGCGGATCACCACGGCCACCCTCGCCCGCGACGGCGATGTGTCCGCCGTGGCGATCAGTGCCGATGGCACCGCCGCGGCCTCGTTCACCCGTTACTACGACTCCGGGGTGGAACCGGAGGGGGAGATCCACGTCTGGGACGTGCCCAGTGGCCGGCTCCGCTGGTCGCGGCCCCAGGTCGTCGTCGAGGGGTTGGTGTTCACCCCGGACGGCAGGGCGCTCGCGGTCGTGGGCGGTGAGCACCGGTTGCTGGACGCGGGCACCGGCGAGCCGTTCGGAGACACCTACGGCTCGCCCACCGCGAGCATCCCGGCGATCGCGCTCGCCTTCGACCGGAAGGGTGACCGCTTCGCCGTCGCCGACCATGTGGGGCGGATCTCGGTGCTGGAGACCCGGGGCAGGAAGCGGGTGGGCGCCGTGATCCGGGGCGGAGCGGGAACGGGGGCCAACCTGACGTACTCCCCCCGCGGTGACCTCATCGCCGCGGCGGTGACCGCGCGGTCGGTGGGGATATGGGACGTCGAGACCGGGCGCCGCCTCGGCCAGCCGATCGTCGCCCAGACCGGCGACCTGCGGGCGCTGGCGTTCAGCCCCGACGGTGCCCGGCTGATCGCCGTCGACGAGGCCGGCACCCTGAGCGAGTATCCGGTCGCGCCCGAGGCGGTGGCACGGGCGGTCTGCGAGCGTGCGGGCCGCACCCTGTCGCGCGAGGAGTGGCGCACCTACCTGGGGGATCTGGCCTACCGGGACGTCTGCCCCGCCTGAAGCCTGAAGAGGGTCTCCTCAGGGCGCGTCGCGGACCGTACGAGATCGGTAGGGAGCCGGTCGTGGGCCCGGGGCGGTCGGTGCGAAGGTTTCGGCCATGCCTGTCATGCCTGTGGTGTCCACCTCGCCCGCGAGGGCGGTCGCGACGGCGCGGGTTGTCTGACCTGCGGATACCTGGGTAGGACCCTCACCGGAAAAGCCACGAGTTTTCGGGGGGAAACATGGCGATCTGTGAAATGTGCGGAAACGACTATGACATGAGCTTCGAGGTGCACGCCCAGGGCACGGTGCACGTCTTCGACAGCTTCGAGTGCGCGATCCAGCGGATGGCGCCGATCTGCGAGCACTGCGGGGTCCGCATCGTCGGGCACGGCGTCGAGGCCGACCGGCGCTGGTTCTGCTGCGCGCACTGCGCGCGCAAGGAGGGGGCGGACAGGATCGTCGACAGGGTCGGCGCGCAGGTGTGAGTCGCGGGAGGCCGGCGGCGCGTCACGCCCCCGGCCGACGCGGCGACGATGTGTGACGGCGCGTGGCGCCACGCGGTGCCGGTGCCGTCGCGGCCCGGGTTCGACGCGCGGTGACGGCGGGCGGCGCCGCGCCGCGGTCCCGGTCCGGCGCGCGGTGACGGCGCGTACCGCCCTGCGGACGCTGGGGATATTACGGCCGTGTGGCGGTGTGAGGCGGTATTAACGAGACTGCCATGATCTGGTATTCCGTGAGTCTGGCTGAGACCGTCTCCTGCCTGCACACTGGGGCCTATGAGGGATTTTGATGTCCTTGTTCTTGGTTCCGGACCGGGTGGACAGAAAGCCGCGATCGCCGCGGCGAAACTCGAACGGCGTGTCGCGCTCGTCGAGCGGCGCAACATGCTCGGCGGGGTGTGCATCAACACCGGCACCATCCCCTCCAAGACGCTGCGCGAGGCCGTGCTGCACCTGACCGGTCTCAACCAGCGGGGTATGTACGGCCAGAGCTACCGGGTGAAGGACGAGATCACCGCGGCGGACCTGGGGATCCGCACCCAGCACGTGATCGGCCGGGAGATCGACGTGATCCGCAGCCAGCTGTCGCGCAACCACGTGACGACGCTCAACGGGCACGGCCACTTCGTGGATCCGCACACGGTCGGCGTCGTCGACGAGCACGGCCACGAGACCAAGGTCACCGCCGACAAGATCGTCATCGCCACGGGCACCAGGCCCGCCCGGCCCGACACCGTGGAGTTCGACGGCCACACCATCATCGACTCGGACGGCATCCTCCAACTGCAGGACATCCCGGACTCGATGGTGGTCGTGGGAGCCGGGGTGATCGGCATCGAGTACGCCTCCATGTTCGCCGCCCTGGGCACCAAGGTGACCGTGGTCGAGCGCCGCGACCGGATGCTCGACTTCTGCGACCTGGAGATCGTCGAGGCGCTCAAGTACCACCTGCGCGACCTGGCGGTGACCTTCCGCTTCGGCGAGACCGTCGCCGCCGTCGAGCGCCGCTCCCGGGGCGCGCTGACCGTGCTGGAGAGCGGCAAGCGGATCCCCGCCGAGACGGTGATGTACTCGGCCGGACGCCACGGCATGACCGACGAGCTCGCCCTGGAGGCCGCGGAACTGGCCGCCGACGCCCGGGGACGCATCCAGGTCGACGAGCACTACCGCACCGTCGTGCCGCACATCTACGCGGTCGGCGACGTCATCGGGTTTCCCTCGCTCGCGGCCACCTCCATGGAGCAGGGCCGCATCGCCGCCCACCACGCCTGCGGCGAGCCGCTGGGCGGCATCCACCACCTGCAGCCGATCGGCATCTACACCATCCCCGAGATCAGCTTCATCGGCCCCACCGAGGACGAGCTGACCGCCTCCCACGTCCCCTTCGAGGTCGGCATCGCCCGTTACCGCGAGCTGGCCAGGGGCCAGATCATCGGCGACACGTACGGCATGCTGAAGCTCCTGGTCTCCCCGGAGACCCGCGCCCTGCTCGGGGTGCACGTCTTCGGCACCGGCGCCACCGAGCTCATCCACATCGGCCAGGCCGTCATGGGCTGCGGCGGCACCATCGACTACCTGGTCGACGCCGTCTTCAACTACCCCACCCTCGCCGAGTCCTACAAGGTCGCCGCACTGGACGCCATGAACAAACTCCGCCGCGTGGCCCGCTTCGAACTCTGACCGCGGGACATCGCGGCCGGTACGGGAGGGCCGCGATGTCCCGCGGCTTCTCCACGGCGCCGTTCTCGCGGGCCGGGAACCACGGGCCGCGAACGGCGGCCTCGCCGCGGTCACCCGGGCCACGACCTGTGGATCCGCCCTGGGTGGTCAGCCCCGATCGCCGAAGGCGTACCTCAGCGGTGGCAGCACCGCACGGGCGTCCGCGCCGCCGACCCACAGACCGATCATGAACGCCGCGGTCGCCTCCAGCAGGCCCGCGCGTTCCAGGCCGCCGCCGTCGACGGGCTCGCACCCGAGATCGGTGACGAGGGAGCGTACCGCGGCCAGCGCGGCGGGGTCGTCGCCGCAGAGGGGTACCGCCAGCGGGACGCCGTCGAAGGCGGGCGGCGTCATCCGCCACACGTCCTCATGGCAGAGGTTGAACGCCTTGACGACGTGCGCGCCGGTGCTCTCCGCGACGCGCCGCGCCATCGAGGGGCCGCCCTCGGTGGCGAGGGTGAAGCGTCCCTGGACGACCGGATTGACGCAGTCGGCGAGCACCCGGCCGTCCAGCGTCCCCCGGCCGCCTCCCGCGGCCTCCAAGACCTCGGTCACGGCGTGGTCGCGGACGGCGAGCAGCGTCACCTCGCCGAAGACCGCCGCCTCCTCCCAGGTGCCCGCCCGCGCGGCGGGCCCGAGCCTGGCCGCCAGGGCGGCGGCCTTGACCGGGTTTCGGCCGCTCACCGTCAGTTCGTGGCCCGCGCGGGCCCAGTGCGTTCCGAGCGCGTCCGCCATGCGGCCCGCGCCGAGGATGCCGATGCGCATCCGTCCTCCCCTGCTCGACTGCTGCTGTGGGACGAAGGTAGAGAATTCATCGGGCACCGTTCGGTGCGTGACGTCTCGGAGAGACTGGAGGACCCGGCGTGTTCCTCGCCGACTGCCGCGCCCGGCTCGCGTTCGACCTGATCGGCAACACCTGGAACGCCGTCGTCGTCTGGGCACTGCGCGCCGGTCCCCGGCGTCCCGGCGAGCTGCGCGAGGAGATCGGCGGGATCAGTGCGAAGGTGCTCACCGAGACCCTGCGCAGGCTGGAGTACAACGGCCTCGTCTCCCGTCGGGCCTACGCCGAGGCGCCGCCCAGGGTCGAGTACGGGCTCACCGACCTGGGCCGGACGCTGGTGCCGCTGATCGGGGCGTTCGGCGAGTGGGCCTTCGACCACGGCGACGAGGTCCTCGACGCCCAGGACCGTGCCGAGGGGCTCACCGGGTGAGGTCGTGGCGGTCCGCGCGGGGGGCGGCGGGGGGCGGGCATGACCGCGGGGAGCGCCCGCGGCCGATCGAGGACCCCCGGCCTCGGCGGCCCGGCCGGATGACCGGGCGCCGGGGTCGTTCAGCTCCCCGAGGAGGGGCGCTCCTTCTTCCCGGCCACGAGGGTGTCGGAGGTCTTGCCGGGCGCGGGGGGCCCGACCGGCGTGGGCGCGGTCGCGGGGGTCGCCGGGGGTGTGGACGTCGCGGCGCCGGACGGAGGCTTGCGGGTGCGCGTACGAGGACGGGGGGCGGCGGGGAACTCCGCGGTGTCCGTGGTGCTCTCCGAGGCGGATCCCTCCGGCTCTGAGGCGGGCGGGGACGCCTCGTCGGGCTTCTTCCCCGAGGTGGGACGGGCGAGGGCGGGCGCCGCGTGGGTCTCGGGCTCGCGCAGCGAGGCGATGACGTCGTGGGCCTCGTTCTCGGCGGCGAAGTCCTCGGCGGCCTCGGCCTCACGGCGCTTGATCACCACCATGTGGTCGACCGAGAGGCGGCCCGCGCCGCCGACCGCGAGCAGGATGGAGGCCGCGCCAAGGGCCACGATCAGCTTGGCGTCGCCACCGGTGAGCGGCAGGCCCACCTCGCCGCTGGCCAGGATGAACACGGCGAGGGCCTCGGCGAACAGCAGCAGCCCGCAGGCGGACACGGCGAGCCCCGCGACCAGCAGCGCGCCGCCGATGAGTTCCGTGAGCATGGTGGTCGCGGCCCACACGTAGGGCCCGGAGGCGCCCAGGCTCGTGAACTGCTCGGCGGTGGCGTTCAGGCCCGCTTCGAGCTTGTGCCAGCCGTTGGCGAAGAAGATCCCGCCCACGCCAAGTCTGGCGGCCAGGGAAGCAAGATCATGAAGGGTTTGTCGCACGGTTCCTCATTCTGGTTAGATTCCCCGTTCCTGCCCATGCTTGACCGATAGATGACCGAGCGGGGGCCGTCCAAACCCTCGGCGACCCTCGGCAACCCTCGGCGACCCTCGGCGACCCTCGGCGACCCTTGGTGACCCTCGCGACCCGTCACGAACCTCCACGAGGGGCGTCCCTCTCTTCGCCGACGGGGCGGCGGGGCACCAGGAGTGTCACGGCCAGAGCGGTGGCGGCGAGCAGGAACACGCTCACCGCCACCGTCGTGTGCAGACCGGAGACGAACGCGACGCGGGCCGCGTCGAGCAGGGCGTCTCCCACGCCGCCGCCGATCTCCCGCGCCACGTGGGCGGCGGAGGCGAGCGACTGGCGGGCCTGCTCCATCATCGCGGGCGCGACACCGTAAACCGGGGGCAGCGAGGGGGCGTACACGGCCGTGGTGATCGTGCCGAGCACCGCGACACCGAGTCCGGCGCCCAGTTCGTAGGCGGTCTCCTCGATCGCGGCGGCGCCGCCCGCGTGGGACTCGGGGGTGGAGGACATGATCGTGTCGGAGGCGGCGAGCAGGGTGACCTGGATGCCGAAGCCGATGCCGATGAAACAGAGCGTGAGGGCCACCGGATGTCCCTCGGTGTGCCAGGTCAGGGTGGGCGCGAGGGAGAGGGCGGTCAACGCCAGCCCGCCGCCCATCGTGGCGCGCAGCCCGAACCAGCGCAGCAGCCGCGCCCCGGCCAGACCGCCCGCGATCGCGGCGATCATGAGGGGGAGCATCCGTACGGCCGCCTGGATCGGGCTGTGACCCAGGACCAGCTGGAGATACTGGGCGAGCATGAGCTGCAGCCCGACCAGGGCGAAGACCGTGAGCAGCACGCCGCCCACCCCCGCGCAGAAGGCCCGCCTCCGGAACAGGCTCAGGTCCAGCAAGGGGACGGCGAGTGAGCGCTGCCTGCGGACGAACCACACCAGCAGCCAGACCCCGCTCAGGAACGCCACCACCCCGCCCGGATGCCCGGCCCCCGCCTCCTTCAGGCCGAAGGCCACCCCGAGGATGCCCAGCACCGACAGCGCCGCGCTGAGCGCGTCCCACGGCTGACCGGTGCGCCTGCGGGACTCGGGGAGGATCCTGGCCGCGGCGGGCATCAGGACCAGCAGGATGGGGACGTTGATCAGGAAGACGGCGCCCCACCAGAAGTGTTCGACGAGCACCCCGCCGATGATCGGGCCGACCGCGGCCCCGGCCGCGGCCACCGCGCTCCACACACCCAGCGCGATCGCCCGCTCGTGCCGGTCGGTGAAGACCTGCCGGATGATGGAGAGCGTGGCGGGCATGATCATCGCTCCGCCGAGACCGAGCAGTGCGCGTGCGGAGATCAGCGCGAGCGGGGTCGGCGCGAACGCCGCCGCGGCCGAGGCGACGCCGAAGACCAGGTATCCGGCGAGCACCAGGCGCTTGCGCCCGTAGCGGTCACCGAGCGTGCCGAAGGTGAGCAGCAGCGGCGCGACCATCAGCGAGTAGACGTCGATGATCCACAACAGCTCCACGGAGGACGGCTCAAGGGCGGCCGTCAGCGCCGGTACCGCGATGTGCAGCACCGTGGCGTCCACCGTGATCAGCAGCAGACTGAAGCAGAGGACGGCGAGGACCGACCACCGGCCGGTCCCGGATGCCCGTGGGGCGCCGTCCGCGCGTCTGGCCATGACGGTGGTCATGAGCCGCTCAGGATCTGTCGGCCTGGACGAACATGCGTCGCAGCTTAGGCGAAGCCGGGCAGTGCCCGGGGCTGCATTGGGTGATTGATTCACAGGGGAATGTCCGTTTTATGCCCCGAGTAGGGCGGTGTTCGGCGGTTCTCTGGCCACTGCGAGCGACCTCTCTAGAGAGATACAGGCATATACCGACATCTAGGCAAAAGGTGATCTCGCACCGACCATGGCGATCGTGGGGAGCCAGCGCGAGGCCCGTGAGCCGCCGTGGTGAGCGGGTCCGGCGGGGATGACCCCGCCTCGATCCCGCCACCGCGGGACCCTGTCGATTCTCGGTCCGGGAATGCCCTCGGCCGGGTCACCGCGTCGCCGCAGGACCTCCATGGCTCCCGGTCAGGGAACGACCTCGCCTCGGGGCCCGTGCCGCCGCCGCGGGATCCCGCCGACCCCCGGCAGTGGTGCGCGGTGGCCGCCGCGTGGCTGGCCCGTGACCGGCCCGAGGCCGCGCTGGAGGCCGCACGCAAGGCGCTGGACCTCGACCCCCGGTCCGAGTCCGGCACCGACTGGGGATACCGCCTCGCGAGCCTCGCGTTCGAGCGGCTCGGCCGCGACGCGGAGGCCGTGGCCGCGGCCGAGGAGGCCGTACGCCTCGCACCGGGTTCCTGGGCCGCGCGAATGCGGCTGGGGGCCGCGCTGCGCAGGGTGCCGGGACGCTGGCGCGAGTCGCGGGCGCAGGCGGCGAGGGCCGTACGCTACGCGCCGGAGGAGCCGGACCCGCACGTTCTCGCCGGTGACCTCGCGCTGCTGCGGGGTGAGTACGCCGCCGCGGAGGCCGCCTACCGCGAGGCGCTGCGCCTGCTGCCCGGCCACCCGGGCGCGAGGGTGAACCTCGGCCTGGCACGGCTGCGCTGGGAGCGCCCGCGCGCCCACCACGACCCCGCCTGGCCGGTCGACCCCCGCGAGACCGGCCGGGCCAGACGTGCCCTGGCGACATGGTCGCGGCAGATCCGGATCCTGCTCGCCGTCGCCCTCGTCGCGGTCTGCGCGACCGAGTTCGGGTTCGGCCTGGCCTCCGTGGCGAGGATCGGCGGCGGGCTGGTGTTGCTCGCCGTCCTGGCGATCACCCTCAGGCGGGCGCAGCGGGTCAGGCTCTGGTCGTACGTGCCGGGCATGCTCGCCCGCGACCTGTGGCTCAGCACATCGGTCTCGATCACCCTGGTCGCCGTGGCCGCATACGTCGCGGTCGTCGCCATCCTCCCCGCGGAGATCCCGCCGCCCCCCTCCGGTCCGGTGCCGGGTGCGCTCTGGGCGAGTCTCGCCGGACTGGTGCTCCTCAACGGGATGGTGCTGCTCGTCCTGCGCGTCCTCGTCGAGGCGTGGCGCGGGCGGCCGGTCAGCGCGCTGGCCGAGTTCGCCGCCGCGGGTGACGATCGCACGGCCAGGCGCGACGTGAACGTGACGCTCTGGCTCGTCGCGGTCAGGGTCTGGTCGGTACCGGCGGCGGTCACGGTGGCGGTGATCGTCCTGGACGAGCGGAGCTGGGCACTGGCCGCCCTCGCCGTACCGCTCGCGCTCGGCCGGCTGCGAGTCCGGGTGGGTCCGCCCCTCGGACTCGCCCGCGCGTCGGCCTCCGACCGCGCGCTGGTGGCGGTCCTGGCGCTGTCCGCCTCGGCGTCGGTCCTGCTCGGCGTGGCCGGAGCGGCACCGGCTCTCGGGCTCGACCCGCCGGGAGAGTGGGCCTGGTGGGCGGGAATCGCGCTGCTCGCCGTACCGGTGGCGGTATTCGCCACGAGATCGGTGCGGGCGTGGTGGCACGGCGCGCCGGGGCCGTGGCGGGCCTCGCTGGTCATGTGCGACGGCTGCGGGAGCCGCCTCCCCGGCGACGCGGGAGCGCCGGTGGGTCTCAGCGGGGAGGTGCGCGCGGCCTTCACCTACGCGCGGGGCGTGGTGCTCGCGTACGCCGATCCCAGCGGTCCGCGCGCGCTCGCCGTCGGCGCGGTCAGCTCGGTCGGCCCGAGCGGCGAACTGCGCCTGATCGCCGCCTCCGACGCCTGGGAGGCCGCCGAACGCGACCCCAGGGTGGCGGTCTTCGTCGCCGACCCGCTCGACCGCCGGTTCTGGGCCGAGGTACGGGGCGTCGCCGTCGGCGACACCGAGGCCGACCTGCTGAGAATCACCCCCAAGGAGGTCGTGGTCGGCGAGTATCCCGGCCGCCACCAGGGCCGAGCCCGCCGCGGCTGAGGGGTCCTCCCCGGAGCGCGGGACCGTCCTGCGGTGCGCGAGGCGGCACGTGCCGGGATCCGGTTCTCCCCGGAGCGCGGTGGATGCCCTCGCCGGGAACGCGACCCGCCCGGGGAGCCATGCCGGGACCGGGGCGTCCAAGGGCCACGTGACCCGCGGGGCGCGGAGCCGTGGACCGTCTTGCCGGGCGGTGACATTTCCCTGCCCGCGACGCCCGCGACCCGGCATGGCTCCCCGGGCGGGCGAACGGCGGGGGCGGCCGGGACCGGGCCGTACCGCCTCGGGGGAACGCGGGCGAGGGTCGCCGCGCGCGGGGCGCGGGGGCGGCACAGGGAGAGGCGTGGCCGGAGGGACCACGCGGAAAGAGCTTGCTACCTCGAACGTTGGTTTCATCCGCTCTCATCCGGATATCTGATCCTGCCCACACGACGGCGTGGCGCGACCCTCAGGCACGCGCAAACGCCCCCTTGTTGCGGTATAACCAGGGGCGGACCGGGGAGGCGTGATGCGGGAATCCAGCAGGGCCCGTCCGGCGGGGCGCGCGGCGGCACGGGATCTGTTCGAGCAGGTTCGGCTGGGCTACTTTCGGCTCTCGCCGCCCCTGCGCAGGCTGATCTACGTCGCGGTGCTGGTCGGAGCGGTCGCGCTGGCGTTCGGACTCGGCTGGTCGGTCCTCAACACGTTCTTCTCCACCCTGGTGCTGCTCGGCTTCGCGGCGCTGACCCTGAGCTTCCCCCGCGCCGCGGCGACCCTGCTCGTGGTGCTCGGCTGGCTGGGGGGAGTCCTGATCTTCCGGGCCGTCCTCTTCGGACCGAACTCGCCGGTCCCGTCGGCGCTGATGCTCCTCGGCCTCCTGGTCGCGGGGGCCGCCCACCTCATCCGCTGGGTCCCACCGTGGGCGACCACGGTCATGGCACTGGTGCCCGCGGGGCTGACGGCCGTCCTGCTCGACGTGGTCATCACCGGGTTCGTGCCCGCCGTCGCCGTCTGGGCCGCGTACGCCGTGGCGGCCGGGGTGCTGGTCCACCGGTTCCTGCAGGCCCGCCGGGTGCGGGCCGCGCTGGAGGCGGGGGAGCGGCGCCAGAGCGGGCTCCGGGTCCGCGAGGGCGGCCACCCCACCCCCGCCCAGAGCGCCGGCGAGCGCGACGATCCCCCGCCCATCTCGGTGGAGGAGGCGCTCGGCGAGCTGGACGCCATGATCGGCCTCGCCCCGGTGAAGGAGCAGGTCCGCTCGATCGCCGCCTCGATCGAGGCGGCCAGGCTGCGCAGGGAGGCCGGATACTCCACCGAGCCGCCGATGCGGCACTTCGTGTTCGTCGGCCCTCCCGGCACCGGCAAGACCAGCGTGGCCAGGACCGTCGCGAAGATCTTCTACTCCTTCGGCCTGCTGGAGACCCCCTACGTGGTGGAGGCCCAGCGGGCCGACCTGGTGGGGGAGTTTCTCGGCGCCACCGCGATCAAGACCAACGAGCTGGTCGACCGGGCGCTCGGCGGGGTGCTGTTCGTCGACGAGGCGTACAGCCTGATCAACTCCGGTGACGGCCAGCCCGACAGGTTCGGCACCGAGGCCGTGCAGACGCTGCTCAAGCGGGCCGAGGACGACCGCGACCGGCTGATCGTCATCCTGGCCGGATACGAGAAGGAGATGGGCACCTTCCTGTCGTCCAACCCCGGCCTGTCCAGCCGGTTCTCCAGCAGGGTCCGCTTTCCCAGCTACGCTCCCGACGAGCTGCTCCGGATCACCGAGCTGCTGCAGCGGCGCAGGGGCGACCGGATGGCGCCCGAGGCCGCGTCCGCCCTGCTCGCCCGCTTCGAGGACATCCACCGGCGCGCGATCGTCGACGACCTGGGCAACGCCCGGTTCGTCCGCAGCCTCGTGGAGGCCGTCGCGCAGGCCAGGGACGTGCGCGTGGTGGGAGCGGGCGGCGCGCCCACCACCGAGGACCTGGTCACCACGATCGAGGCCGACGTCGTCAAGGCCTTCGACGAGCTCACCGCCCGCTACCGGGGCTACCAGGCCGCCCCCTCCCTTGAGGAGGCGCTCGCCGACCTCGACCGCATGGCGGGGCTGGAGCCGGTCAAGCGGCAGGTGCACGCGATCGCCGCGCAGCTCAGGGTGGCCAAGATGCGCGAGGAGCGCGGGCTGCCGACCCCGCCGCAGATGCGGCACTTCGTCTTCGCCGGACCGCCGGGAACCGGTAAGACCAGCGTGGCCCGCATCCTGGGCCGCATCTTCGCCGCGCTCGGCCTGCTCACCCAGCCCGACGTGGTGGAGGCGCAGCGGGCCGACCTGGTCGGCCAGCACCTCGGCGCCACCGCGATCAAGACGAACGAGCTGGTCGACCGGGCGCTCGGCGGGGTGCTGTTCGTCGACGAGGCGTACAGCCTGGTCAACTCCGGCTACAGCGGGGGCGACGCCTTCGGCACCGAGGCCGTGCAGACGCTGCTCAAGCGGGCCGAGGACGACCGCGACCGGCTGGTGATCATCCTGGCCGGATACGAGCGGGAGATGAACGCCTTCCTGGCCTCCAACCCGGGCCTGGGCAGCAGGTTCAACCAGCGGGTGCAGTTTCCCTCGTACTCGCCGGGAGAGCTCACCGAGATCGCGGTGCTGCTCGCCGACTCCTCGGGAGACCGGTTCGACGACGACGCCCGCCGCGACCTGGCCGAGGTCTTCACCTGGGTCTGCGACGAGGGCCTGATCGACGGGCTCGGCAACGGCAGGTTCGCGCGCTCGCTCTTCGAGCGCGCCGCGATGCGCAGGGACGTCCGTCTCGCCGCCCTCGGCGGAGCCACCGCGAGCGCCGCCGACCTGACCACCATCACCGGTGCCGACCTGCGCGCGGCCGTCGACGAGCTCGCGGGGAAGTGACCTCGGCTCCGCCATCTCCCATCGAGATCCCTCCGACTCGGTACGCTGTGCAGTCCGTCGGTCGCCGAGTGTAGCAAGATGGTCACCGACAGCGGCGGGGCTCCGGAGGAGGAAAGATGGCGGGATTCCTTACCCGCAGGCTGCTCAACTATCTGGTGCTGATCGTCGTGGCCACCAGCCTGGCCTACATGCTCGCCGCCTCCGCGCTCAACCCGCGCTCCAACTACGAGGGCCGCAACCCCCCGCTCCCGTCGGCCGTCGTCGACGCGCACCTCACCGAGCTCAACCTGAACGACCGCACCCCGCTGTTCGAGCGCTACCTGACCTGGGCGGGAGGCGTCGTGCGCGGAGACTTCGGCAAGACGGTGGGGGGAGGATCGGTCAACGACGACCTCGGGCGCCGCGTCGGCGTCACCCTGCGCCTGATCACGATCGGACTCGTTCTCGGCAGCGTCGGAGGTGTGCTCATCGGAGCCTACGCCGCGGTCAGACAGTACGGCCTCTTCGACCGATCGGCGACCGTCCTGTCCTTCGTCGTGCTCGCGATTCCCACGGTGGTGCTGGCCAACATGCTGATCATCGCCGCCATCCGGCTCAACGAGGCGGCCGGCACCCAGATCGTCCTCGTCAGCGGAGAGGCGACCCCCGGCCTTGAGGGAGGGCTCGCCGCCGCCGTGTTCGACAGGATCAGGCACCTGGTCCTGCCCACGCTGTCGCTCTCGCTCGGACTGGTCGCCGTCTACAGCCGTTACCAGCGCAACATGATGCTCGACGTGCTCGGCGCCGACTTCGTCCGTACGGCCATGGCCAAGGGGCTGAGCCGCAGGGCCGCGCTGACCCGGCACGCGCTGCGCACCGCGCTCATCCCGGCGGTCACCTACTTCGCCTTCACCTTCGGGGCGCTGCTGGTCGGCACCACCTTCACCGAGAAGATCTTCGGCTGGCACGGCCTGGGGGAGCAGCTGGTCGACTCGATCTCCACCAACGACGTCAACACCGTCGCGGCGATCAGCTGCTTCGCCGCGCTGGCCGTGTTGCTGGCCGCGCTCGCCTCCGACATGCTCCACGCCGTCCTCGATCCCCGTGTCCGGGTGGGGTGATCCGGAGATGGCCATCGCCGACGAGGAGCTCGCCGAGCAGCAGTCGTCCGTCGACAGGATCAAGGCACCCTCGCGGCTGCGGGTGGTCGCGGGCCGTCTCCTGCGCTCGGGGCGGGGCAGGATCGGCCTCGCCCTGCTCGTGCTGATCTTCCTGCTCGCCTTCGCCGGGCCGCACCTCACCCGCTGGACGTACGTTTCGAAGGACTACACGGCCTTTCTCGCGCCTCCCTCCGCCGAGCACTGGTGGGGGACCCTGCAGACCGGCGCCGACGTGTACGCGGTCACGTTGCGCGGCCTGCGCAGGTCCCTGATCGTGGGCCTGCTCGCCGCGGTGGTCGGCACCGCGCTCGCGGCCGTGGTGGGCGCCTTCGCCGGATACTTCGGAGGCTGGACCGACCGGGCGCTGACCTGGCTGACCGACCTGCTGCTCGTGCTCCCGGCCTTCCTCATCCTGGCGATCATGTCCCCGCTCTTCGCCGGGAGGCAGTGGCCGGTGTTCGTGCTGGTGCTGGCGCTCTTCCTCTGGATGGTCACCTCGAAGATCGTCCGGAGCATGACCATCTCCCTCAGGGAGCGGGAGTTCATCCACGCGGCCAGGTTCATGGGCGTGCCCCCGACGAGGATCGTCTTCCGGCATGTGATCCCCAACATGTCCTCGCTGCTGGTCGTCGACGCCACGCTCAACGTCAGCGCCGCGATCCTCACCGAGACGTCCCTGTCCTACTTCGGTTTCGGCATCCAGCCGCCCGACGTCTCGCTGGGCAGCCTCATCGCCGACGGCGCGCGGACGGCCCTGTACGCCCCCTGGACGTTCTGGTTCTGCGCGGGGCTGCTGATCGTCACCGTGCTCGCGGTGAACCTGGTCGGCGACGCCCTGCGCGACGCCTTCGACCCCACGTCCCACGGGGCGGGTGACCGATGACGGGCGAGCGATTCCCGGGCACGACGTCCAGGGCCGGCGAGCGCGAGCCGGTGCCCGGCCCGATCGCCCCCGTGCTAGAGGTGCGTGACCTCGACGTCACCTTCGGCTCGGGGCCGGGGGCGGTCCGCGCGGTCAGGGGCATGGGTTACGCGGTCCGTCCCGGCGAGGTGCTCGGTGTCGTCGGGGAGTCCGGCTCCGGCAAGTCGGTCACCTCGCTCGCCGTGATGGGCCTGCTCCCGGCGCACGCCCGCGTCACCGGCTCGGTCCGGCTGCTCGGGCAGGAGATCCTGGGCGCCCCGGAGAGGACGCTCACCGCGTTCCGCGGCAAGACCGTCTCCATGGTCTTCCAGGATCCGCTCTCCGCGCTCACCCCCGTGTACCGGGTCGGCGACCAGGTCGCCGAGGCGATCCGCGTCCACCAGCGGGTGGGCGCCGCCCAGGCGGCCAGGCGTGCGGTCGAACTGCTCGACCTGGTCGGCATCCCCGACGCCGCGCGGCGGGCCAGGGCGTTCCCGCACGAGTTCTCCGGTGGCATGCGCCAGCGCGCGGTGATCGCGATGGCGATCGCGAACGACCCCGACGTGATCCTCTGCGACGAGCCCACCACCGCGCTCGACGTGACCATCCAGGCGCAGGTGCTGGAGGTGCTGAAGACGGCGCAGCGTGAGACCGGCGCGGCGATCGTCGTCATCACCCACGACCTGGGGGTGGTGGCGGGGTTCGCCGACCGGGTCCTCGTCATGTACGCCGGGCGCCCCGTCGAGGTCGGCTCGGTGGACGAGGTCTACTACCGCAGTCGCATGCCGTACACCATGGGCCTGCTCGGCTCGGTCCCGCGCCTCGACCGCGGCAGGGGACGCCCGCTGGTGCCCATCGAGGGCGGCCCGCCGTCACCGGCGGCGCTGCCGCCGGGCTGCCCCTTCGAGCCACGCTGCCCGATCGCCGTCCCGGCGTGCTCCGAGACCGAGCCGGAGCCGGAGCCCGTGGACTCGCCGGGCCACCTCGCGGCGTGCGTGCGCTCCGGCGAGATCGAGGCGGCGGGATGGTCGCCGGACCAGGTCTACGGTGTGCGCGGACCGGCCACGGGCGCCGCCACACGTGCCGCCGCCGCTCCCGCCCGGCGCCCCGCGAGCCCTGTGAGCCCCACCGACTCCGCTGCCTCCACTGCCTCCATCGACTCCACCGGCCTCGCCGCTCCCGGCGTCGAGGAGCCGCCGCGCCCGCGCGAGGAGCGCGCCGTGGTCCTGCGGGTCGAGGGCCTGGTCAAGCACTACCCCCTGGTCGCCGGGACGCTCCTGCGGCGGAGGGTCGGCACGGTCCGCGCGGTGGACGGCGTCGGCTTCGACGTCCGCGAGGGCGAGACGCTCGGCCTGGTCGGCGAGTCGGGCTGCGGTAAGACCACCACCCTGATGGAGATCCTCGAACTGGCCGCACCGCAGCGCGGCAGGATCACGGTGCTGGGCCACGACACCTCAAGGATGAGCGCCCGCGACCGGATGGCCGTGCGGCGCGACATGCAGGTCGTCTTCCAGGATCCGCTCGCCTCGCTGGATCCGAGGATGACCGTCTACGACATTCTCGCCGAACCGCTGCGCGCGCACGGCGAACGGGACCCGGGGCCGAGGATCGGCGAGTTGCTCGACCTCGTCGGCCTGGAACCCGGCCACGCCGCCCGCTACCCGCAGGACTTCTCCGGGGGCCAGCGTCAGCGCATCGGCATCGCCCGTGCCCTCGCCCCGCGGCCCCGGCTGGTCGTGCTGGACGAGCCGGTCTCGGCGCTCGACGTGTCCATCCAGGCGGGGGTGCTCAACCTGCTGGAGGGGCTGAGGAGCCGCCTGGGCCTGTCGTACCTCATCGTCGCGCACGACCTGGCCGTGGTCCGGCACATCGCCGACCGGGTCGCGGTCATGTATCTGGGGAGGATCGCGGAGATCGGCCGGGTCGGCGCCGTCTACGACACCCCGCTGCATCCCTACACGCGGGCTCTGCTGTCGGCGGTCCCGCTTCCCGACCCGCTACTGGAACGCTCCAGGAAGCGCGTCCTGCTGGAGGGGGACCTGCCGAGCCCCGCCGACCCTCCCTCCGGGTGCCGTTTCCGGACCCGCTGCCCCCTGTTCAAAACCCTCGGCGAGACCGACCGGCGACGCTGCGTGGACGAGGAGCCCTTGATACGGCAGGTCGGGGACGACCACGGCGTCTCATGCCACTTCGCCGAGAGGGCCGACGCCGGATGACCCAGCCGTATGCACCGGGAGGAACACCGTGATACCAATCCGGCGCGTGGGCGCGCTCGCCGCCGCGCTGGCCGTGGCCTTGGCCGTCGCACCGGGTCTCGCCGGATGCGGGGGAGGGGGGAGGCCGGGCGGGCCGGTCTCCGTGATCAAGGCCTACGACGTCAACCCGGTGCCTCGCGAGCGGGTCGCGGACGGGGGTGTGCTCCGGTGGGGGATCAACGAGTATCCGTCCAACTGGAACCTCAACCACATCGACGGCAACCTGGCGACGGTCAAGAGGGTCATGGACGCCCTCATGCCCGCCCCCTTCCGCTCCGACGCCAAGGGGACGATCTCCCCGAACACCGACTACCTGTCCGAGGGCAGGGTCACCGCGCACGAGCCGGAGCAGGTGGTCACGCTGACCCTCAACCCGCGTGCCAGGTGGTCCGACGGCACCCCGATCACCTGGGAGGACTACCGCGCCCAGTGGCAGGCTTTGAGCGGCCGCGACGCCGGCTACCGGGTGGCGAGCACCACCGGTTACCGGAACATCGAGAAGGTCGACAGGGGCAGGGACGACCACCAGGTCGTGGTGACCTTCGCCAAACCCTTCGGCGACTGGCAGTCGCTGTTCGCGCCGCTGTATCCCCGGAGCACGAACGCCACCCCCGAGGCGTTCAACACCGCATGGCTGAACCGCGTCCCGGTGACCGCGGGCCCGTTCGAATTCGTGGCGTTCGACCCGACCGCCAAGACCGTCACGATCGCGCGGGACGAGCGCTGGTGGGGTGATCGGGCCAAGCTCGACCGGATCATCTACCGATCCCTGGAGAGCGACGCGCTGGTCGGGGCCTTCAGCAACGGCGAGCTCGACACCTTCGACGTCGGCCCGTCCGCGCCCGACTACGCGCGGGCCAGGAGCACCCCGGACGCGATCGTGCGGCAGGCGGCGGGCCCCGACTTCCGGCACATCACGATGAACGGCGAGAGTGCCCTGCTGTCCGACCAGAAGGTCCGCAGGGCCGTCGCGATGGGCATCGACCGTCAGGTCATCGCCCAGTCGGACCTCCAGGGCCTCGACTGGCCGATCGTGCTGCTCAACAACCACTTCTTCATGAACACCCAGGAGGGATACCAGGACAACGCCGGTGAGATCGGCACGTACGACCCGGGCAGGGCGGGGAGGGAGCTGGACGCCGCGGGCTGGAAACTGGAGGGCCGGACCCGCAGGAAGGCGGGGAGGGAGCTGAACCTGCGTTTCGTCCTGCCGTCGGGCCTGCAGCTCGCCAAATCCGAGGCCGAGCTCGTCCAGGACATGCTCGGCCGTATCGGGGTCGGGGTCACCCTGCAGTCGGTACCGACGGACGACTACTTCACCAAATACATAATTCCCGGCAATTACGACATCACCGCGTTCGCGTACGTGGGCACGCCCTTTCCCGTCTCCAGCTCCTACGGCCAGTACGCCGACGCCGTCAGGCTCCCCGACGGCACCAGGCAGTGGAACGCCAACCTCGGCCGCATCGGGTCCCGGCGGATCGACGCCGCCATGAACAAGGCGACCGCCGACCTCGACCACGCGAGGGCCGTCGCCGACACCAACACCGCGGACAAGCTCATCTGGCAGGCGGTCAACGTGGTGACGCTCTACCAGCGACCGCAGATCGTCGCGGTCAAGAGCGATCTCGCCAACTTCGGGGCCCGAGGCTTCTATGACCTGAAATATCAGGACATCGGCTTTGTTCGTTGACGCTCGTTCCACCCCGAAGGCCGGTCGACGCCCGTCTCGCCCCGCAGGACGGAGACGCCCGGGTACGGCGATCGGACGACGGAGTCACGAAGGCCGGAGCGTCGGCGCTCGTTCCCGTGACCACGGGCGGGTCGCGTTCTGTCGGGGAGGACGTGTAGAAGTCGGTCATGGCTATCTCGGTGACCTGGCCCCAGGTGCTCGCCTGGCGGCTGAAGCGGCAGTTCGTCGATCCGGCGGACGGACCCGACGCGGTGTCCGTCGTGCGCAGGCTCACCGGGGTGCAGGCGCAGGTGGCCTCCTCGGCCGAGCTGGCGGTGGCCGTGCGCAGCGCGCGGCCCGATCGCGGTGAGATCGACCGCGCCCTGTGGCGAGATCGCACCCTGGTCAAGACCTGGACGGCGCGCGGCACCCTCCACCTCGTCCCCGGCGACGAGCTCGCCTCCTACGCCGCGGTCCTCGGCTCGTTCCGCAACTGGGACAAAGGCTCCTGGCAGCGCGGTCACGGCGTCACCGCCGCCGAGGTCGCCGCCATCCTCGACGCCGTCCCCAAGGCGCTCGCGGGGCGCGTCCTCACCCGCGAGGAGCTGGTCGACGGCGTGATCGAGGTCACCGGCGACGCACATCTGAGGGAGGCCCTCACCTCCGGCTGGGGCGCCCTGCTCAAGCCGCTGAGCTTCCTCGGCGAGCTCTGCCACGGTCCGCCGCGCGGCGGCCGGGTGACCTTCGCCCGCCCTCGCGACCAGGTGCCCGGCTGGCCCGACGTGCTCCCCTCCGCGGAGGAGGCCGGGGTGCGCCTGCTCCGTTCCTTCCTCGGTGCCCACGGCCCCGGCGCCCCCGAGACGTTCGACGGCTGGCTCTACCGGGGAGCCGCCCGCAAGGCGACGCTGCGCGGCTGGTTCCGCGACCTCACGCCCGAGCTGGCCGAGATCGAGGTGGAGGGCCGGCCGATGGTCGTGCTCGCCGAGCACCTCGGCGACCTGGCCACGACCCGGCCCGCGACCGGGGTTCACCTCCTGCCCGGCTTCGACCAGTACATCTTGGGAGCGCCCCGCGACCTGGAGCCCCTCCTGCCCGCCGAGGCGAAGTCGAAGGTGAGCCGGGCCGCCGGCTGGATCTCCCCGGTCGTCGTCCACCAGGGCCGGGTGGCCGGGGTCTGGGAGGCGAAGGACGGGAAGATCACCGTCGACCTCCTGGAGGAGGTCCCCGCCGCCGCCCTCGCCGCCGAGATCGAACGGGTCTCCGCTCTCCTTCGCTGACCACGGGGAGGTGGACGAACGCCTCCCGGTGAGGTCGGGCTCATCGTCTGACCGCCCCGGAGTAGAGCCCTACAGGGGTTTCGCGAACTCCCAGCCCTGCTCCAGCAGGGCGTCCACCGCCCGTACGGTCCGCGCCAGCCGGACCTCGGGCGGGCCGGTGACGACCAGGTGGGGCAGCCTGTCCGCGATCAGCCTCTCGCGCAGGCGGGCGTCCATCCGGTGCCGGATCGCCTCCCCGTCGCGCCAGCCGTCCTGCTCGAAGGGCACATCCCGCACCGAGGTGTGGATCCACAGGTCGTGCCGGGCACGGCGATGCACGGCGGTGACCTCCTCGGAGGGCTCGCCGAGATAGCGCTCGTGCCACAGGGAGGTGGTGAAGGCGTCGGTGTCGCACACCAGCAGCGGCGATCCCGTCCTGGCTGCGGCGTCCTCCCACGCGAGCTGGCGCTCGGCGATCACGCCGAACTCCGCCGACTCCCACCCCAGGTCGTCCAGCCACGGCTCGGGCAGCCCGCCGAGCTTGGCGTGCCGCCGGGCCAGGGCGAGCTTCTCCTCGCAGTACGTCCTGCCGTACTCGGGCACCCAGCGCGTCGCCGCCCACGGTCCGCCGCGAGCCGCGTAGTGGGCGGCCAGCGATCTGGCCAGCGTGGTCGTGCCGCTGGACTCCGCGCCGACGACCACCACGCGTCGGGCCAGATGGCCGCGTACGGCGGGGGAGAGACGGTCCCAGCACGACACCGGGTCGTCTCTCACCATCCTCCCGCTGACCGGGAACCGTTGCCGGTCCGGGTCGACGCCGACATGGGCGGCGCCGAACCGGCGGGCCAGCTCGGGTCCGTACGCCTCGGAGGAGAACACGGCGTCGATCTCCGGGACGTGGCCGTACGCCTGGGAGAGACCGTGCCGGAACACCTCGACGTGCGCCGACCAGATCTCCGGGTCGTCGTAGTCGATCTCGACGTCGTCGACCACGGGGGCGATCGTCACGTGGGCCTGCGGGTGCGCCTCGCGCAGCCAGGCGGCGCGCAGTGCCGGCGGGATGCTCTCCACGGTCGACGCGGCGATCACGACGCTCACCCGGGCGCATCGCGAGGCGGCGGTGTCGATCAGGTGGTGGTGTCCCGCGTGCGGCGGATAGAACTTGCCGATCACCAGCCCGTGGGCGAAGGTCCCGTCGCTCATCGGCGCGCCCTCCCGCCCGGGACGCCCGTCCTCGGCGCACCCGGGACGGAGCGGGACGCGAGCTCCGCGCGCCAGGCCCGCAGACCGGCGACGCACAGCGCCAGGAAGACCACGTACAGGACGGCTGTCAGATGGAGGCCCTTGTAGGCGTAGAGAGGTATGTAGACCACGTCGGCCGCGATCCACAGCCACCACGACTCGACCAGCTTCCGGCTCTGCCCGTAGGTCGCCGCCAGGGACAGGGCGGTCGTCAGGGCGTCCCAGACCGGTACGGTCGAGTCGGTCCAGGTGGCGAGGGCGAAGGAGAGGCCGGCGGTGGCCGCGACCCCGAAACCCGCCAGCGCGGCCCACTCGGCGCGTCCCGTGCGACGGATCACCAGCGGGGTCCGCCCCACCCCGCCGTACAGCCATTGCCACCACCCGTACAGACCCAGTGCGATGTAGACGATCTGCAGCGCCGCGTCCGCGTAGAGCCCGACGGTCAGGAAGACCGCTCCGAGCAGGGTCACGTTGGCGATCCCGATCGGCCAGTTCCAGACGTTCCGGCGGACCACCAGCCAGACCGTGAGGACGCCGGTGGCGAATCCCAGAAGTTCCGCCCAGCTGGTCGGGGTCCCCGCGACGGTGAACGCCGGCCGCAGGAGGGGGGCCAGTATCTCGGCGAGCGACATGCGGTCTCCTCAATCGTCGCGATGACGATAATCGGTCGCCCCGGTCCGGTCACACGGGGGCACCCCGCACGAGGCCCGACCGCCTCCGCTCCGGTGACACGTACGCTCGCCGCGGCCTGTGACCGGCCGGACCGCCGTGGGCGGGTCAGTCGCGGCGGAATCGTACCCGGTCGCCGGGGCGGAGCTGGGCGGCCCGGGCGAGGCTCGCCGAGGTCAGGACGGCGATGACCGGGTAGCCGCCGGTCGGCGGGTGGTCGGCGAGGAACACGATCGGCTGGCCGCCGGGCGGCACCTGGACGGCCCCCGCCACCATGCCCTCACTCGGCAGTTCCCCGCTCCTGGCTCGTTCCAGGTGGGCGCCGCGCATTCGCACGCCCACCCGGTTGCTGTCCTGGCTGACCTCGTACGGCCCCGCGCACAGGGTGGCGAGGGCTCCGGGGACGAACCAGTCGTCGCGAGGACCGGGAAGAACCCG
Source organism: Streptosporangium sp. NPDC000563 (assembly GCF_040299985.1). Taxonomy (NCBI): domain Bacteria; kingdom Bacillati; phylum Actinomycetota; class Actinomycetes; order Streptosporangiales; family Streptosporangiaceae; genus Streptosporangium; species Streptosporangium sp. NPDC000563. Next base: position 185,829 of record NZ_JBEPDA010000006.1, read on the forward strand.
CAGGACGCCCCTCCCGAGCTCCGGCGAGGGCGCCGCGTCCACGGTGATCGGCGGCAGGTCTCCGGTCGGCCCCACGGGCAGTATCGTCCCGGTGCGCAGCGGGGGAGGCCCCAGCCCGGACAGGGAGTCGGCGGACCGGCTTCCCATCGTGATGGGAACGTCGACGCCGCCCCGGACGGCGACGTAGGTGCGCAGACCGGCCCTGGGCGTCCCCAGGCGCAGTTCGCCCCCCGGGGGAACCCAGAAGGGCGCGCACATCGCCTGCGGCACCGTCACTCGCCGGATCCTCCCTTGCGGAGAGGCCTCGCCGGCGGAGATCCCGCTCGTGGGCGTCCCCGCGGGGGAGGATCGGCCCGTGGACGCAGGAGCTCCGCCCGGAGAGACCGGGCCCGTCCCGCCGGGCGCCGTCTCGTACGGTCGCACGAGGTCCAGTGGGCAGGCGGCGCCGGCGACGGCGGTCCAGGCCCCGGTGGTGAAGCGAAGCCGGGCCCCGCCGAAGGTCAGCTCGATCCCGGCGGCGTTCTGCGGGTTGCCGACCAGGCGGTTGGCCAGTCGCAGGCTCGGCTCGTCCGCCGCACCCGAGCGGGGCACCCCGAGGTGGGCGTACCCCGGACGGCCGAGGTCCTGCACGGTGGCGTAAGGGCCGGGCGCGATCACCTCGATCATGACTCGCCGACCGCGAGGAAGCGCACCCGCGTCCCCGGCGTGAGCAGGGCGGGCGGGTCGGCGGCCACGTCCCACACCGCGGTCGCCGAGCGGCCGAGCAGCCGCCAGCCACCGGGTGAGGCCGAGGGATAGACCGCCGAGTAGGGGCCGGCGACGGCCACCGCCCCGGCGGGCACCGAGGTCCGCGGGGTGTCCAGCCGGGGGACGTGCAGAGCCGGGTCCAGCCCCGTGAGGTAGGCGAAACCGGGGGCGAAGCCCAGCCAGCCCACCACCAGCTCCCGCCCGGTGTGCCGCTCGACCACCTCCTGCGGGGAGAGGCCGCTCAGCGCGGCGACCTCGTGGAGGTCGGCGCCGTCGTACACGACGGGGAGGGTCACCTCCTGCGTGCCCGCGGCCACCGCGGCGTCCGCGGCGGCCACCGCGGCGAGCAGGCGGAGGAGCTCGTCCCGCAGGCGAGCGGGATCGGCCCCCGGTGCGGTGACGAGGACCGTGACGGGGCCGGGCACGATCTCGACCACCCCTCGGGGCCGGTCGGCCCGCAGCAGCGCGTCCAGCCGGTGGGAGATCTCCAGCGAGCCGGTCTCCACCAGCAGCGCGTGCTCCCCGGCCCGCCGGACGCTCACGCGAAGGACCTCAGCGTCACTCCCGCCTCCACCAGGCCGTCGCGCACGGCACGGGCCATCAGCACGGCGCCGGGGGTGTCGCCGTGCACGCAGATCGAGCGCGCCTCGACGGGCACCCGCGAACCGTCCACCGCCTCGACCACCCACTCGGTCGCCATCCGCACGGCCCGGTCCGCGACCGTGCCCGGGTCGTGCAGCACCGCGCCGGGGGAGCGGCGGGAGACCAGCGCTCCCGTGCCGGTGTACGCGCGGTCGGCGAAGGCCTCGACGACGGTGGTGACCCCCTCCCCGGCGGCGATCTCGTGAACCACGGAGCCGGGCAGGGTGAGCAGGGGCAGATCCCGGTCGTAGTCGGCGACCGCCGCCACGACGGCCCCGGCCTGCTCGGGATCGCGGCAGATCCGGTTGTACAGCGCGCCGTGCGGTTTGACGTAGGAGACCCGGCCGCCCATCGCCCTCGCGATGCCGTCCACCGCTCCCAGCTGGTAGAGCACCTCGGCGCAGAGCTCCTCGGGATCGACGTCCATCTCGCGGCGGCCGAACCCGGCCAGGTCCCGGTAGGAGACCTGGGCACCGATCGTCACTCCGCGGTCGACCGCCGCCGCGCACGTGCGCCGGATGTTCAACGGGTCGCCCGCGTGAAACCCGCAGGCGATGTTGGCGCTGGTCACGACGTCGAGGAGGGCCTCGTCGTCGCCCAGCCTCCAGATCCCGAAGCTCTCACCCAGATCGGCGTTGAGATCGATCACCATGGCTCACCTACACCGGAGGTTCGTCGGGAATGTCCGCGATGTCATCGAGGGCGATGGCCAGTTCCTCGGGGTCGTCCCCGATGCGCTCGGCGATCTCGATCAGCACGTGCAGCACGTCGTGCCGGTCGTGACCCAGGTCGAGCAGCCGCTGCGCCGCCTCCCACAGCTGCGGAGGATCGCCCTCCCAGAGCCTGGCGGCGATCTCCTCGTGCCAGGCGAGGTGCTCGTCGTAGTCGCGCCGGTCGAGCTCTCCCGCGTGGTCGATGCCCAGCAGGATCCGCCGGTCGGTGTCGTCGGCGGGGTTGAGCAGGCTGAGCTTGATCTCACCGTGCGTACCCTGCAGGAAGGGGAACGCGAACACCCGCCTGGCCAGCGCCGACAGGTCGCCGTCCGGCAGCAGCCGGTCGAGCAGGTCGCGGTCGAGCCCGAAGGTCGTCGGGTCGCGGTAGGACTCCGCGAACTTGCCCGTCGCCTCCCAGATCGCGTCGAGCGTGGCCCGCAGCCCCTCGTCGGGCAGTCCGGTCCTGCCGGCGGCGAACCGCGCCCACGCGCCCAGCACGTGCGGCACCGCCTCCTGCTCGGTGGTGCTGAGCATCACCTTGCGCGGCAGCCAGTCGAGGAGGAACGTCTCGCACTTGGTCGGGCTCACCCGGAGCGGGCGGCCGAAATCCTGGTCGCAGCCGTAGTCGATGATGTGGTCGGCGCACCGGGAGGCCGCCGAGGGGTCGGACAGGTGCTCGGCCGCGTCCGAGGAGAGGAACTCGGCCGCCAGCATCGCCCGGCGGTCGCGGCTGTAGGGGGCCTCGCTGTGCAGCGGGGCCGGCCGCTTCCTGCCTGGCGGCAGAGCCTTGATCCGGGACCTGGCGAAGGCGTGGTAGGCGCTGTAGCTGTCGCTGACCGGTACGGTCGTCCTGCGCTGGCCGTACTCGGCGGTGGCCTTCATGGCCGATTCGAGCAGCGCCCTGGCCTGCTGAGGTTCGATCTCCCCGAACCTGAGCATCGGGTTGCCCTCGGCTTCGGCCCTGGCCTGCTCCAGCAGCTTGTCGACGTGCGAGGAGACCCAGGCGTCACGGGCGATGCCGCGCATGTTGTAGTCGACGATCACCACCAGCGCGTGCCGCTCCTCGACGCTGTCGGCGCCTCGGTAGCCGAAGGTGCACACCACGGTGTCCTGGTCGCCGTACGCGTCGCGGGAGACGAAGCAGCCGGTCGTCTTGACCACGCCCAGCCGGTCGGCCCAGCGCGGCCTGGCCACGTCGCGCTCCATGAGCGCCAGCGCGGCGCCCTCGGCCTTGGCGGCCTGGCGGGCCGTGCCGAGGTAGGCGAGCGCGATCAGCAGGGTGAGCGCGGCGGGCGAGCCCGCCTTGGCCGCGTAGTCGACCAGGCCCTCGCCGAGAACCTGCTCGGCGTCCCCTCGGCGCAGCCGGCGCCCCCACCAGGCTCCGATCATGTCGGAGACCATGAGCTCGGCGTCCAGCGGGCTGCGTACGGCCAGTAGCTCGCGAGCGGCGAGCAACATCTCGGCGAAGACCGCCTCGGGGGACTGGCTCTCCCTGAGGTCTCGACGATGTCGCCGGCTCAAGCAGCCTCCCCCGTCGGGCGATTCAGCCCATCACGGGCGCCGCCGCGTCGATCGGCCCGCTCGCTTCCCTCGCTCACGTCCCAACCTTCTCGCATTCCCGGGCCAAACGGTGCGTAGAAGACGGCCGGGTGCTCCCGATGTTACCGGGGACCGCGGGATGGCGGCGCGGAGTTGACAAGGGCGAGCAGATGCTCGCGGGCGACGCGCTCGACGATCTCGGCCGTCGGCTCGATGCCGAGATGCTCGGCGCAGGCGCGGACCTCGGCCACGCACCTGTCGACGGTGTCGAGGGAGATCGTCGGGAACTCGGCGGCCAGGTGAGAGGAGACCGGCTCGTGGAGGGCCGCCTCGGGCACAGAGGACGCCGGGGACGCCGGGGACGCAGCGAGGGTCGTCACGGAAGGCCCGCCGAGGCGGGTGGCAAGAACGGGCATGGAAGTCGCATTCCTCCGGAGTTTCCCGGGGGCATCCCCCGGATGTGTCGGCGAGGACGTGCGTTTTCATTTCACAACTTATCTCGGGACTGTCAACCCTTGGCGCCGTGATATGGAAAGCTGAACCCGTGTCTTGACTGAATCCTGCAACAGTCGAGTAAGCGAGTGTTACCGAACAGGGAGCCGAATTGACGGCGAGTCAGTAGCCTGATCTCGCCTGCAAGCCCTACGGAGATGAGGTGGGCAGTTGCCGGGACGGTCCGGCCCGATCCTGCTATGGTCCTGGCCGCAAACGTTCGGAGACGCGGTGCCGCCCGGTCGGCGCCCGTGTGGAAGCCCCCTCGCATCGGCGCGAGGGTTCCGGTCGTCGGAGCGGCGGCGTTCCCAGGGTGCGCTGACCGCATCCTGGGCGGGGCTTCCGTCCACACCTGCCCATCGCCGATGATGTACTCCAGGATCCGGTCCCCCGGAGCCGCGCTACGCCAATTCGCAAGTTTGGAGATGTGCCTCGTGGGAGACCCTGGCACGCGACGGAGGTGCCGACCATGAGCGCCGAAACCTCCGTGCCCCGTCCCCGGGAGTCGGGTGTGGACATCTCAGACTCCGGCCTGCTGCAGGGCCTGCTGTCGCAGTCGCCGTTCGCCTTCGCGTTCTTCGACCCCGACGGCCGTTTCGAGCGTGTCGACGAGGTCTTCGCCGACGTGGTCGGCCTGCCCGCCGAGCGCCTGGTCGGCCGCCTCCCCGGTGATCTGCTCTCCGCCGACCTGACCGCCCTGATCCAGGGCTCGGTCCGCGGCATCGTGGCGGGGGCCGAGGTCGAGGGCGACCAGCGGATCCGGGTGCGCACCGCCGACGGCGCGACCCACCACTGGTCGCTGACCTTCTCCCCGATCCACGACGACAAGGGCACGCTCCAGGCGATCTGCCTGGTCGGCGTCGACATCACCGACAGCAGACAGGTCGAGGAGAAGCTCAGGCGCAGCGAGGAGCGCTATCGCTCGCTGGTCGAGGCCCAGGTCCCAGCTCGTGTGGATCACCGCGCCCACCGGCGTCGTGGAGGAGGACGCGCCGCAGTGGCGGGCCATCACCGGTCAGAGGATCGATGAATACCTCGCCCACGGCTGGCTGGAGGCCGTCCACCCCGACGACCGCCCGCACACCGAGGAGGCGTGGCGTGAGGCGTTGCGCGGCCGGACCATGTTCGAGTGGAGTTACCGGGTCCGCACCCGGGCCAGCGGCTACCGGCACTTCGAGGTGCGCGCCGTCCCGATCATTCGGCACAACCGGGTCGTCGAGTGGGTGGGCGCCAACACCGACGTCACCCCGCAGCGCGAGGCCGAGGAGATGCGCGGCCGCCTGACCGACCAGCTCGGCGCCGCGGCTCTGCGGACCGCGCGCCTGCAGGGCGCCACGGCGATACTCGCCGAGGCGCTCACCGTCGAGCAGGTGGTCCAGGTGATCATCGACGTGGGTCGTACGGCCCTGGCGGCCGACCGCTCGGCCGTGGCGCTGCTCGATGTCGACCGGGCCGCGCTGAAGCTGGTCAACAGCGGAGGCATCCCCGACGTCCCCGGCGCGCCCGGCGAGGAGATCCCGCTTTCGCACTCCAGCGTGATGACCATGGCGGTCAACAGCCGGCGCCCGGTCTTCGCCGAGTCGCCGGAGAGCCTGAGGGCCCAGCTGGTCGACGCGGGTGGCGACAGCGAGGAGATCACCGGGTTCATCGACCACAGCGACGAGCGGGCCTGGGTGGGCCTGCCGCTGCTGGCCGCAGGGCGGGCGCTCGGCGCGCTGAGGTTCTCCTTCACCCGCCCGCAGAAGATCTCCCAGGAGGACGGGGTGTTCCTGGAGGCGCTCGCGGGTCAGTGCGCCCTCGCCGTCGAGCGGGCCACCCTGTTCGAGCGCGAGCACCGCACGGCGGAGACGCTCCAGCGCAGCCTGCTGCCCGACCGTCTGCCGGTGGTCCGGGGCCTGGTCCTCGCCCAGCGGTTCCGCTCGGGAAGCCGCCACGTGCAGGTCGGCGGCGACTGGTACGACGCGTTCGTCCTCCAGGACGGCCGAGTCGCGGCGGTGGTCGGCGACGTCATGGGCAAGGGCGTCAAGGCCGCGGCGGGAATGGGGCGCATCCGCAACGCCATGCGGGCCCTGGCGCTGACCAACCCGCCGCCCGCCGCGGTGCTCACAGGGCTCGACAGGGTCTTCGAGGCCACCGAGGAGGAGGAGCAGGTCACGACTCTCGCCTACATGGTCGTCGAGCCGGGCACCGGGGAGGGCACGCTCGCGCTCGCCGGTCACCCGCCTCCGCTGCTGGTCTCCCCGCAGGGCGTGCCGCTGCTGTGCGACGGCGAGCCGGGCACCCCGCTGGGCTGGCCCACGAGCCGCCGGCAGTTCAGGTTCTGTGTCCCGCCGGGCCACACCGCTGTCCTGTATTCGGACGGTCTGGTGGAGAATCGCAAGCGTGGCCTCGATGCCGGACTTGCCGATCTTTGTTCTGTTGTGAACGAAGCGCCCGCCGAAGTGGTGGGAAGCCCGCACATGTTGCTAGATTTTCTTGTCGATCGCATGCTGTCCGGATATGAGCAGGATGACGACGTCACGGTGCTCGCGATCCACGTTCCCCTCGCCACGAAGAGTGACTGAATGAAACAGTCATAACGGTTGCTTTCGGGTATCGGTGCCTCGCTTCCGTACGCACTACTCTCTTGGTCGGCCTAGGGTGGAGGGCAACCGCCAGGAGGCGGCCGTATGGATCACGGTGTCATGCCACAATGCTGGACAGGTGCGTCGCGGTTAGCGCGGCCTCGCTAATCACAACTAGAGGCATAACTGCCCCTGGTTGGGCATCTGGGTCCATTCTCGTCACGCTTTCCTTCGAGAGGTGTTCGTGTCGCCTGCAAGTTCGACTCGCTCGAAGCCATCCGAGCTGAACGAGCCCGTCATTCAGCAGCTGATGGAGCGGGGGCGCTCGCAGGGGTTCCTCGAGTCCGAGGATGTCCGCAAGGCCGTCGAGGAAGCGGACATTCCGATGGCGCAGGTCGCTGGAATCCTGCGAAGCCTTAGCAAAGAGGGCATCACAGTACGGCTGACCGCCGAGGACTCCGCGGCTCCCAAGAAGCCCCGCACTCCCGCCAAACGCCGCACCGCCCCGGCCACGCCCGCCGCCGTCAAGAAGACCAAGACCGCGGCGGCGGCCAAGGAGCAGCCGGAGACCGTCACCGCGGTCGTCAGCGGCTCCGAGCCCGCCGCGGCCGCGGCCAAGAAGCCGGCGGCCCCGGTGAAGGCGGCTTCGGCCAAGACGGCTCCGGCCAAGAAGGTCGCCCCGGCCGCCAAGAAGCCGGTTCCCGCCCCGCCGCCGAAGAAGGCCGGTCCCGCAGCCGCGGTCCCGGCTCCAGCGTCCGCGCCGAAGCCGGTCACCGGTGACGACGACGAGGTCATCGACCTCGAGGACGTCGAGATCGAGGACTTCGACCTGGAGGCCGTGGCCGAGGTCGAGGTCGAGGTCGAAGTCGAGGTGGAAGCCGAGGCCGAGACCGAGGAGGAGCCCAAGGTCGAGGTCGTCGAGGTGAACGAGGACGAGGTCCTCATCCTCACCGACGACGACGATGACGCCCCGGTGCCTCAGGTCGCCGCCGCCGGTGCCACCGCCGACCCGGTCAAGGACTACCTCAAGCAGATCGGTAAGGTCCCCCTGCTCAACGCCGAGCAGGAGGTCGAGCTCGCCAAGCGCATCGAGGCCGGTCTGTTCGCCGAGGAGCAGCTCGGCAGCGACGGCGAGAAGCTCCCGGTCGACGTCCGCGCCGAGCTGGAGTGGATCGCCGAGGACGGCCGCCGGGCCAAGAACCACCTGCTGGAGGCGAACCTCCGCCTCGTGGTCTCGCTGGCCAAGCGCTACACGGGACGCGGAATGCTCTTCCTGGACCTGATCCAGGAGGGCAACCTGGGCCTGATCCGCGCGGTCGAGAAGTTCGACTACACCAAGGGCTACAAGTTCTCCACCTACGCCACGTGGTGGATCCGGCAGGCGATCACCCGAGCCATGGCCGACCAGGCGCGGACCATCCGCATCCCGGTCCACATGGTCGAAGTGATCAACAAGCTGGCCCGTGTCCAGCGGCAGATGCTCCAGGACCTCGGGCGCGAGCCCACCCCGGAGGAACTGGCCCGCGAGCTCGACATGACCCCCGAGAAGGTCGTCGAGGTCCAGAAGTACGGTCGCGAGCCGATCTCCCTGCACACCCCGCTGGGTGAGGAGGGAGACAGCGAGTTCGGTGACCTCATCGAGGACTCCGAGGCCATCGTTCCTGCGGACGCGGTCAGTTTCACGCTTCTGCAGGAGCAGCTCCACTCCGTTCTGGACACGCTGTCCGAGCGCGAGGCGGGCGTGGTCTCGATGCGCTTCGGCCTGACCGACGGTCAGCCGAAGACGCTGGACGAGATCGGCAAGGTCTACGGGGTGACGCGCGAGCGCATCCGGCAGATCGAGTCCAAGACGATGTCCAAGCTCCGCCACCCGTCCCGGTCCCAGGTCCTGCGCGACTACCTCGACTGAGACTTCCTGACAGGGGGGCCGCGCCATATGGTGCGGCCCCTCCTGTCGTTAACGAGGGCGTAACAGATCGGTAGCACGTCATGTGAAGCAGCCTCCTAGGCTGCCGCCTCATGGGTGTGGCCGAAGTCGACAGAGTTCGCGCACGAGGACTGCGGTTGATCGTCGATCGTCCGTGGGCGGACGCGATGCTCGATGAGGCGGTCGTCGCGGTGCGCCGGAAGATCTTCGAAGCCGGTACGGTCGCGATCGGCGCGGCCCGCGGCGATCCGGAGGGCCGTGCGCTGAGGATCGAGGCGCTGGCCAAGGCGGCCGTCGGTCACAGCCGTGCCATAGAGGCGTTGGCGGCCCGTGACCGGGCCAACCCCGACCTCTGGCTCTGGCTCGGGCGCACCCGCATCGAGGAAGCCTGGACGATCAAGCCGGATGTCAAGGCGCGGGCCGTGCAGGCGCAGCGCACACAGGCGTTCCAGGGAGCGATGGAGTCGGCCAGGATGCCGCTTTTCGCCGCGGTCTCGCTCGCGCCGTCCGATCCGGTGCCCTGGGAATCGATCATTTGGCTCTATCTCGGTCTCGACCGGCCGCGTCAGGAGAAGGACGCGGTCTGGTACGAGGCCGTTCGGCGTTATCCGACGCTGTTCCCGGCCCACGTGGCCCGGCTCATGACGTTGTCCCCCGCCTGGGGCGGCAGTGCCCAGGAGATGCTGGAGTTCGCCAGGCAGGCCGTCTCGCGGGCACCCGACGGGGATCCGATGGCGTCCCTGGTGCCGCTGGCCCACTTCGAGCAGGTGGCCGCGGGGCGGTCGCCGATGTCGCGCGGCGGCTGGTTCTCCGACGGGGCGCTGCGGGAGGTCGTCTCGCATTCGGGGCGCTGGCTGGGAAATGACAGCCATCCCCGATCGATCGAGGCGCACAACCTGTTCGGGGCCGCCTTCTATCTGGCAGACCTTCGGCGGCCCGCGCGCGGGCACCTGATGCGGACGAAAGGCAGGGGGAGCACACTGCCCTGGTCCTATCTCGGAGATCCCGCCCAGCAGTTTCAGCGGGCCTGCGGGCGGCTGCACCTCGTCGCGGCGTGAACCCGGGGCCCCTCCCGCGCGGGGCTCCCGCCCGTCCACCGGCTCGATCACCGGCTGGTCGTCCCGGTGCCCTCCCGCGCGGGGTGCCCGCCCGCCACGTCCTCGTCACGGCCCGGGGAAAGGAGCCCGCGGCGCGTCATGTCACGATGTCGAGTGTCCACGAACGGTTCCCCGTGGGCGGGGCGTGGAGGACGACGGAGTGGCCGAGGTGATCCAGAACCTTGACGAGCTCCTCGGGGCTCTCCGGATCGGCTCCGCTTTCCAGCAGGGAGCGGGCGATCATGCCGCGGGTGGCCTTGGCCATGTGGCTGACCACCTTCCCGTCCCTGAGCACCCGTACCGCCACCGCCCGGCCGCCTGGCCGCCACGCGGCCGCGTACGTGCTGGAGCGCAGGTCCACGACGAGGCCGGGTTCGGTGTCGAGCAGGGGGGTGACCGACCGGCGCCAGAAGGCGCCCAGGCCGCCGAGCGGCGGCAGCCGCACCCCCATCGACAGCCGGTAGGGCGGCACGCGGTCGCCGACCCGCAGCAGGCCCCAGAGGCCGGAGAAGATCAGCAGGCTCTCCGAGGCCCGCGCCGCCGCCTGAGGGGAGAGCGAGGCCAGGCCGAGGTTGTCGTAGAGCACGCCGGTGTACAGGTCGGCCGCGGCCAGTGCCGGCGCGGTCCGCAGAAGCAGGTTTCCGCCGACCTCACCGGCCTGTCCCGGCGACAGGCCGAGCACATCCCGCGCGGCCGGTCCCCGGCACAGCGCGATGAGCGCTTCCAGGACGAGTTCCCTGGGCGGGCCGAGGGCGGGAAAACTCAACCGGGACAGGTCGAGGGCGGGGCCGTCGCCCCGCGCGGCCTTTCCCTCGGATGGAGGCAGCAGAATCAGCACAGTCGCCGAGCGTAGTGGGGCGATCGGGGAGTTAGGATCCTTCAGCATGATCGATGAGGCCTTCGACCGGCTGGTCGACCAGGCATGGCCGGCGCTCCAACGGGTGGAGGCCGGGTGCTGGACGCTGCGCGCCGCGAACGGGGTGACCAAGCGGGCCAACTCCGTGCTGCCGCTGGGCGAGCCCGGGGACCTGGAGGCGGCCATCGAGGGGGCCGAGAAGTTCTATGCCGACCGAGGGCTGCCCTGCGTCTTCTCCGTGGGAGGCGGGGCCACGCCGGGTCTGGACGCGTCGCTGGAGGCGCGCGGCTACGGGGTGGTGGATCCCACACTGGTCATGACGGCGCGCCTCGGGCCCGGGGGAGGGTCCGAAGAGGGGGTCGAGCTCGCTGAGATGCCCTCACAGGCGTGGTTGGACGCCTGGTGGAGCGTGGACGGGAGGTTCGGTGGCGACGGTCTGCCGACGGCCGCGCGAATCCTCACCGGCGTGCCCGCGGTATACGCCTCGCTCGGCGGAGATGCCGTCGGGCGGGGTGTGGTCCAGGGGGAGTGGTTCGGGATCTACTCCATGGCTGTGATGCCGCACGCGCGGCGCAGGGGCCATGGACGGAGGGTGTTGCGTGCCCTGCTCTCGCATGCGCGGGCGCAGGGCACACAGCGGGCATATTTAGTCGTCGTGGAGTCGAACACCGCTGCCAGGACGCTCTACGAGCGGCAGGGCTTCACGGTGGCGGCCCGATATCACTATCGGGTCCGATGATGGCTCCATTCGTCTGGTTATCGTTCGTCGTTGCCTGCCGTTGCCGGGGTGTCGCTGAGACGAGCGGACTCGTCCTGGATGATGGCGCCCTTGTCTCTCAGCACGGCCACGTGCTGCCGCCCGTGATGGGCGCAGAACAGCAGCTCCCCGCCCACGGGCAGGGTCGCGCGGATGTAAGCCTGGGCGCCGCACCGGTCACAGCGGTCAGCAGCTGTGAGCTGCTTGGCGGGGGCGAGGGTTCCAGTCACGTATCGCCTTTCAGGTCATCCCCTGAGGTGGAGGATCTGGCGTCAGTCACTTGAGAGAACATCTAACCCGATACGAACGTTCCCAACCGACCCCCTGCTACGCCCAGAGCGGAAAGTGTCCGAAAGTAACGATGATCACACCGGATGTAACGTACGAACCCACCGGATGGCAAGCTTGTACCCGTCGCGGTGGGAAGAACGGTAAGCTGCGCACACGTGTTCGACAGAGTGGGAGTGGGCGTGACCGCAGTTAGCGCGGAGACGGGCTATACGGCCCGCCACCTGTCGGTGCTGGAGGGTCTCGAAGCCGTCCGCAAGCGTCCAGGCATGTATATCGGGTCGACCGACAGTCGCGGTCTCATGCACTGCCTCTGGGAGATCGTGGACAACGGGGTCGACGAGGCCCTGGCCGGTTACTGCGATCGCATCGAGGTCGAGCTTCACCCCGACGGCTCCATCGAGGTCCGCGACAACGGCCGGGGCATCCCGGTCGACATCGAGCCCAAGAGCGGCCTGGCGGGCGTGGAGCTCGTCTACACCAAGCTCCACGCGGGCGGGAAGTTCGGCGGCGGCTCCTACGGCGCCTCGGGCGGTCTGCACGGCGTCGGTGCCTCCGTCGTCAACGCCCTGTCCTCGCGGCTGGACGTGGAGGTCGACCGCGAGGGCCGGATCCACGAGATCAGCTTCCGCAGGGGCGTCCCTGGCGTCTTCGACGGCGACGGCCCCAAGGCCAAGTTCAAGAAGAAGTCCGGGCTGCGCGACGGCGGCAGCGTGGCGAAGAAGGTCACCGGCACCCGCGTGCGCTTCTGGGTCGACCACCAGATCTTCCTCCCCGAGGCCGAGGTCTCCCTCGACGAGATCCACGTCCGCCTCCGCCAGACCGCGTTCCTGGTCCCCGGCCTGACCCTGGCCGTGCGCGACAGCCGCGGAGAGGAGGTCGCCGAGGAGGAGTTCCACTTCGACGGCGGCATCTCGGAGTTCACCGAGTTCCTCGCCCGCGACGAGGCCGTCTGCGACGTGCTGCGCCTGCAGGGCGCCGGTCACTTCCGCGAGACCGTCCCGGTCCTCGACGACCTGGGGCACATGACCCCGACCGAGGTCCAGCGGGAGCTCACCGTCGACGTGGCGGTGCGCTGGGGCAAGGGCTACGACAGCACCGTCCGTTCCTTCGTCAACGTGATCGCCACCCCCAAGGGCGGCACCCACGTCAACGGCTTCGAGCGCGCTCTCGTCCGCACCCTGAACGAGCAGCTGCGCGAGACCCGCCTGCTCAAGAACGGCGACGCCCCCGTGACCCGCGAGGACATCATGGAGGGGCTCACCGCCGTGGTGACCGTCCGGGTGCCCGAGCCGCAGTTCGAGGGGCAGACCAAGGAGGTCCTGGGCACCTCGGCGGCCTCCAGGATCGTCGCCCACGTCGTCTCACGAGAGCTCAAGGAACTGCTCGCCAACCCGCCGCGCAACGCCAAGGCGCAGCTCCGCGCGGTCCTGGAGAAGATCGTCGCGGCGGCCAAGGCCCGCATCGCCGCTCGGGAGCACCGCGACAACCAGCGCCGCAAGACCGCCCTGGAGAACTCGGCGCTCCCCGCCAAGCTGGTCGACTGCCGCAGTGACGAGGTCGACCGCAGCGAGCTGTTCATCGTCGAGGGCGACTCGGCGCTGGGCACCGCCCGCGCGGCCAGAAACTCGGAGTTCCAGGCGCTGCTGCCGATCCGGGGCAAGATCTTGAACGTGCAGAAGGCGTCCGTCGCCGACATGCTCAAGAACGCCGAGTGCGCAGCGATCATCCAGGTCATCGGCGCGGGTTCCGGCCGATCCTTCGACATCGAGGCCGCCCGCTACGGCAAGGTCATCCTGATGGCCGACGCCGACGTCGACGGGGCGCACATCCGCTGCCTCCTGCTGACGCTGTTCCACCGCTACATGAAGCCGATGGTCGAGGCCGGGCGCGTCTTCGCCGCCGTGCCGCCGTTGCATCGCATCGAGGTCATCAACCCCACGCGCGGTCACGGCAAGTACGTCTACTGCTACTCCGACGCCGAGTTGCACCGGGTGCTGCGCGACCTGGAGCGCCGGGGCAAGCGCTGGAAGGACCCGGTCCAGCGCTACAAGGGCCTGGGTGAGATGGACGCCGACCAGCTGGCCGAGACGACGATGGAGCCCCGCCACCGCACCCTGCGCCGGGTCCGCATCGAGGACATCGAGGAGGCCGAGCGCATCTTCGCCCTCCTGATGGGCAGCGACGTGGCACCGCGCCGGGAGTTCATCGTGAGCAGCGCGGCCGAGATCGACCGCGACCACATCGACGCGTGATCATCGCCGAGGGGTGATTTTCAGGGGGAATGTCCGGGCGGGGGCCCGGATCCACACCGGTCGGGTGATCGGTCCCCCGTCGGCAGGACGCGCCGGCGGTAGGCCGATCGTGCCCCGGGTCTTCGAGAGGCCGCGGACGGGGCGGAATCGCGAAACCGGCATCAGGCCCCGGCCGGTTCCCGTGCCGGGGCCTGATGCCGACGCGTCGATCCGGGCCGGCGACGGCTTCCCGCGCCGGGGCCGGATCAGGAGGGCCTGACCCCGGCCCTCAGATGTCGACCGGCATCAACTTGCCGGTGCGCACGTCGTAGACGGCTCCGCCGACCGGCATCCCCACGGGCAGGAACGGACTCGTCCTGATCCGTACGAGATCATGGCGGAGCGCCGCGTCCTGGTCGGGGACGGTGTGGAAGTCCAGGCTGCGGGTGTCGACGCCGCGCCGGGCGGCGATCGCGTGCACCTCGTCGTCGGTGACCTTGGTCATGCCGCAGTCGGTGTGCGGCATGACCAGCACCCGCTCCACCCCCAGCAGGTTGACCGCCAGGACGAGCGTGCGCAGGACGTCGTCGGTCACCCTCGCCCCGGCGTTGCGGAGGATCTTGGCGTCCCCCGGCTTCAGGCCGAAGAGCCCCAGCGGATCGATCCGCGAGTCCATGCAGGTGACCACGGCGAGACCGCGGGCGGCCCTACCGGTCAGCTCGGTGTCGGTAAAGGCGGCGGAGAACTCCTCGTTGGCGGTCAGCAGGTCGTCAAAAGCACTCACGTACGCACCCCTCGGTCGGCGCAGTCAACGGACTAATGATGCTTCATGCCCGTTTCCTGAGCGTTGCCGGGGCCGCACCGGGTGAGGACTTCACCAAGATCCCACCACTGTCGCTCACACTCGGTCATGATGTCGTCACCCGAAGTCCGGATGTGTGGGGAGGGCGAATGAGCAGGATCGAATCCCTGGCCGACTATCTTCGTGACCAGGGCAGGCGAAAGCTGGACCGGGTCGAGGCGAGGGACGGGGGGCGCAACGCGCGCTCGGCGTTGTCCCTGCTCGACGCGGCGGTTTACGCCCGATCACTGAAGGACGACGACCCGTTCGTGGCCGTCCTGGTGGAGGCGGGGTGTTTCGGCCCGGAGGGGACCGGTGAGTTCGAGCCGACGGATCGGGTGGCCAAGGTCGTCCGCTTCTGGGAGTCCGGTGAACCCTGGCAGTTGCTGATGGCGATCCGGTTCGCGCTCCAGGGAGCGCTCATCTGAGGTGCCGGGTTTCGGTCCGCCTGTGGAGGAAAGACGGAACGGGCCCGAGGGGCGGGACGCCGGGCCGGCGTCCCGCCCCTCGGGCCAGGTCGGCACGAAACGCACTTGAAGCCTCCGATGAGACCGCCATAAGGTCTTCACCGGTGTCAAGATCGGGAGGAATCATGGGAATCGCGCGGCTGAGGTCGATCGTTCTCGACTGTCCAGATCCCAGGCGGCTGGCCGACTTCTACAGTGCCCTTCTGGGCTGGAAGGTCACCGGGGTCGAGGACGACTGGGTGGTGGTCACCGGGGACGGGCCGGGACGGCTCTGCTTCCAGCGGGTCCCCGACTATCGGCCACCGGAGTGGCCCACCGCAGAACGGCCCCAGCAGTTTCACATCGATGTGACGGTCGAGGACTTCGACGAGGCGGAAAAGGGGGTGCTGGCGCTCGGCGCGTCCAAACACCCCTACCAGCCGGGCGAGGACGAGGGTTTCCGGGTCTTTCTCGACCCCGCCGGGCACCCGTTCTGCCTGTGCGTCGACTGACCGTCCTGAGCGATCTCAGGGCCTCCGCGCCGATCGTGTCTCCTCCTGCGGAAGGACTCCGCGCCACTGCTCTCGCGTGACGCGGGGGGCTTTTCGCGGGGGAGACCTCGCCGGCCGCCTCGTGGGATCACGCGGAAACCCCGGAGCCCTCCGTCAGGCGGGGGCTCCGGGGCCTTTTCGCGGGCGGGGGTCACTCCTGCGGGGGAGTCGTCCCGGAGCCCTCCTCGCCGCCTGCGGAGCCGAGAGCGCCGCCCACGGCCGACACGGTGTGGGTGAGCCGTACGCCGGAGCCGTCACGGCGGCCCAGCTCCTCGGGGAGCGGCACGGGCTTGCCGACGGCCGAGACCGCGCGGGCCGGGCCGGGACCGGCCCAGGCGAGCAGCAGGATGTCTTCGCCCTTGAGGAAGCGCTGGACGCGGACCCCGCCGGTGCCTCTGCCCTTCGGCGGGTATTCGGCGAAGTCGGAGATCTTGGCGCCGCCGATCTGGGTGCCCGGAAGCGCCGTGGAGGAACCGGCGATCGTCACGACCTGTGACTCGCGGGCGGGATCGACCGCGCCGAACCAGATCACCACGGCGTCGCCGTCCAGCCGTACACCGGCCATGCCGCCCGCGGGGCGGCCCTGCGGGCGGACGACGGAGGCGGAGTAGCGCAACAGCTGGGCCTCGGAGGTGATGAAGACGAGATCGTGGTTCTCGCTCTCCAGCTCCACCGCGCCCACCACGGTGTCACCCTCCTTGAGGGTGATCACCTCGAAGTCGTCGCGATTGGCCGGGTAGTCGGGGACGACCCGCTTGACCACCCCCTGCGCCGTGCCCAGGGCCAGGCCGGGCCCCTCGGGATCGAGCGAGCCGATGCCGACGACCGTCTCGCCCGGATTGAAGGTGACGTACTCCGCGACCGGGTGGCCGCCCGACAGCGACGGCGGGTTGTTCGAACGGGGCAGTGTGGGCAGGTCGACCACCTGGACCCGGATCATCCGCCCCTGGTTGGTGACCACGCCCACCTCGCCTCTGACCGTGCTCCGCACGACGGAGACCAGCACGTCGTGGGCCGAGCGGTCGCCGTCACCGGCCAGCGGCGAGGCGTCGGACGTGCGGGCCAGCAGGCCGGTGGAGGAGAACAGCACCAGGCAGGGGTCGTCGGCCACCTCCAGGGGGACCGAGACGTTTCTCGCGATCCCCGAGGACTCCAGCAGCACCGTGCGGCGCGGGGTGCCGAAGGTCTTGGAGACCTGGGCGAGCTCGTCGGAGACGACCTTGCGGAGCCTGTCGTCGGAGGACAGGATCGCGGTCAGCTCGGCGATCTCGTCGCGCAGGGTCTGGCTCTCGCGGTCGAGCTCCAGCTTGTCGTAGCGGGTCAGGCGGCGCAGCGGGGTGTCGAGGATGTAGTTGGCCTGGATCTCCGACAGCTCGAAGATCTCCATCAGGCGCTCGCGGGCCTGGGCGGAGTTGTCGGAGGAGCGGATGACCTGGATGACCTCGTCGATGTTGAGCAGGGCGACGATGAGGCCCTCGACGAGGTGCAGGCGCTCCTCGCGCTTGCGCCGGCGGTGCAGCGAGCGCCGGCGGACCACGTCGATGCGGTGGTCGACGTAGACCTGGAGCAGCTCGCGCAGGCCCAGCGTGCGCGGCTCACCGTCGACGAGGGCGACGTTGTTGATGCCGAAGGTCTCCTCCATCGGCGTGAGCCGGTAGAGCTCCTCCAGCACGGCCTCGGGAATGAAGCCGTTCTTGATCTCGATGACCAGGCTGAGGCCCTTGTGCCGGTCGCTGAGGTCCTTGAGATCGGAGATGCCCTGGAGCTTCTTGGCGGTGACCAGCTCCCTGATCTTGGTGACCACCCGCTCGGGACCGACGTTGAAGGGCAACTCGGTGACGACGATGCCCTTGCGGCGGGGGCTGACCTGCTCGATGGCGCACTTGGCGCGCATCCGGAAGGTGCCCCTGCCCTTGGCGTACGCGTCGCGGATGCCGTCGAGACCGATGATCGTGCCGCCGGTGGGCAGGTCGGGGCCGGGGACGAACCGCATCAGGTCGTCGAGCGTCGCGTCCGGCTTCTTGATCAGGTGGCGGGCGGCGGCGACGACCTCCACGAGGTTGTGCGGAGCCATGTTGGTGGCCATGCCGACCGCGATGCCGGTGGCACCGTTGACCAGCAGGTTGGGGAAGGCCGACGGCATGACCGTGGGCTCGGTCTCCTGGCCGTCGTAGTTGGGCTTGAAATCGACCGTGTCCTCGTCGATCGACTGGACCACGGCCATCGCCGCCGAGGCGAGCCGTGCCTCGGTGTAGCGCATCGCGGCGGGCAGGTCGTCGGGGGAGCCGAAGTTGCCGTGCCCGTCGATGAGGGGCAGGCGCATCGAGAACGGCTGGGCCATGCGGACCAGCGCGTCGTAGATGGCGGTGTCGCCGTGCGGGTGCAGCTTGCCCATCACGTCGCCGACGACGCGCGAGGACTTGACGTGGCCCCGGTCGGGCCGCAGGCCCATCTCGCTCATCGAGTAGAGGATGCGGCGCTGGACCGGCTTGAGGCCGTCTCTGGCGTCCGGCAGCGCACGCTGGTAGATGACCGAGTATGCGTATTCGAGGAAGCTGGTGCGCATCTCGGTGGAAACGTCGATGTCGACGATCCGCTCCTCGAAGCCCTCGTCTGTCGGGGGTGTGGTCGTCCGTCGAGCCATCTGATTTCCTGCGCGCGCGCCCCGGCCGTCAGGCGGGGGGAGGCGCATCCTCCTTCTGTCTTCGTGGTCCAACCGTTGGCGCCGGCTCCCCGGGGAGCCTTGACCGGGATGTCCGGCGGGAGACCGGTGACGGGGGCGACCGGGTATCGTACCGGGACTCGATACGATACCCAGCCCATCCGACACTTCCGGGCCTTGCGGCCTGCCCGCGGGTGTCAGAGCCGTTCCGGCCGGTCCGCCCGTAGGTGCTGGGGCCGTCCCGGCGGGTTGCCGAGGGCGGCGGGAAGAACGCGGGTCCGAGGACCGGCTCCCGGCCAGGGACCGGGGGTCTCGCCCTCGTGTTCGTCGCCGGGCACGTTCACCCTGGTGTCGTAGACCCTGAAACCGCGCGCCCGATAGTTCGCGAGAGCCACCGGGCTGTCAAGTGAGCAGGTGTGCAGCCACACCCGCCGGGTCGGCTCCCGCTCCGGCTGCCGGTCGGCCAGGTCCCAGGCCCTGGCCGTGCCGACCTCCAGCAGGTGACCGCCGATGCCCTGGCCGATCGCCCACGCCAGGAGGCCGAAGGAGGTGATCTCGACCGCCGCGTCGTCCTGGGGGGCGAGTTCGACGAAGCCCGCGGGGGTGCCGCGATGGTAGGCCACCCAGGTCTCCACGCCCCCGGCTAGCCAGTCGGCCCACTCGTCCCAGGTCCACGGAAGCTTGTTGGTCCAGTGCCAGTCTCCGCCGACGGCCGTGGTGAGGAACCGGCTGAACTCGGGCGAGGGCAGCTCGGCGCGGACGATGTCGACCTCGACCGACGGAGGTTTGGCGGGCAGCAGGTCCGAGCGGGAGGTCTGTTCGAGATACCAGGTGGTGACGTCCATAGTGGATGCATCAAATCACGGCGCGGAGCCCGTCAGGTCCCCAGCTCCCGACCTCGCGCGACGGCACGCGTGTGTCGTACCGGGGGAAAACAGTCGGCGAGACCTGGTACGAATGACCGGGTGAGCGAAGAGCTGATGCTGCGGGAAGAGGCCGAGGAGCGGCTGCGGGCGCTCGCCGGGGAGCATGCCCGGCTGCGCGAGGACCAGTGGGCGGCGATCAAGGCGCTGGTGATGGACCGGCGCCGGGTGCTCGTGGTGCAGCGCACCGGCTGGGGCAAGTCGGCGGTCTACTTCATCGCCACCGCGCTCCTGCGCGAGCTGGGCGAGGGGCCGACCGTCATCGTCTCACCGTTGCTGGCCCTGATGCGCAACCAGATCGCCGCCGCCGAGCGCGCCGGAATCACCGCGGTCACGGTCAACTCCGCCAACCCCGAGGAGTGGGAGCAGGTCTACAACCAGGTCGCCGAGGGGGCGGTCGACGTGCTGCTCGTCAGTCCCGAGCGGCTCAACAACCCCGACTTCCGCGACCACGTGCTGCCCGAGCTGGCCGAGAGCGCGGGCCTGATCGTGGTCGACGAGGCCCACTGCATCTCCGACTGGGGTCACGACTTCCGTCCCGACTACCGGCGGTTGCGCACGCTGTTCGAGGAGCTCACCGAGGGCGTGCCGATCCTCGCGACCACCGCCACGGCCAACGCCAGGGTCACCCGCGACGTCGCGGAGCAGATGGGCGAGGAGACGCTCGTGCTGCGCGGCGCGCTGGAGCGCGACAGCCTCCACCTGGGGGTGGTGCGCCTGCGCGGCGCCGAGCAGCGTCTGGCCTGGCTCGCCCAGACGCTGCACGAGCTCCCGGGCTCCGGCATCGTCTACACGCTCACCGTGGCCGCGGCCCAGGAGATCGCCGCCTACCTGCGTGAGCAGGGCCATGAGGTGATCGCCTATTCGGGGCAGACCGAGCAGGCCGAGCGGCTCGCCGCCGAGCAGGCGTTGCTGGACAACAAGATCAAGGCGCTGGTCGCGACCTCCGCGCTCGGTATGGGCTACGACAAGCCCGACCTCGGCTTCGTCGTGCACGTCGGCGCACCGCAGTCCCCGGTGGCCTACTACCAGCAGGTCGGCCGTGCGGGCCGAGGGGTCGAGCGTGCCGAGGTGATCCTGCTGCCCGGCGCGGAGGACCGCGACATCTGGGCGTATTTCGCCTCGCTGGCCTTCCCTCCCGAGCCCGTGGTGCGCGCCGTGCTGGCCGCGCTCGAGGAGGGCGGCGTGATGTCCACGGCCGCCCTGGAGAACCGGGTGGACCTCAGCAGGAGCCGCCTGGAGACGATGCTGAAGGTCCTCGACGTCGACGGCGCGGTGCGCCGGGTCAAGGGCGGCTGGGAGTCCACCGGCGAGCCCTGGGCGTACGACGCCCCCCGCTACGCCAGGGTCGCCGCCGAGCGGGAGGCCGAGCAGCGGGCCATGCTCGACTACCTCGACACCACCGGCTGCCGTGAGGAGTTCCTGCGCCGCCGTCTCGACGACGACACCGCCTCAGCCTGCGGACGCTGCGACAACTGCACCGGCGGCCACCGCTCGCCAGAGGTGGACGAGCGGGCCGTACGGTCGGCCGCCGACCGGCTCCAGCGGCCCGGAGTGGACATCGAGGCCCGCAGGCAGTGGCCGACCGGGCTGGCCGACCTCAAGGGCAGGATCAAGCCGGAGCTGGGTGCCGAGCCGGGCAGGGTGCTGGGCAGGCTCACCGACATCGGCTGGGGCAACCGCCTGCGCGGTCTCCTCGCCGACGGCGCCCCCGACGGGCCGATCCCCGACGACGTCTTCGCCGCCGTGATCAAGGTGCTCTCGTCCTGGGAGTGGGCACAGCGACCGGTCGGCGTCGTCGCGGTGCCCTCGGGAAGCCGTCCCCAGCTCGTCCGCGGCCTGGCCGAGCGGCTCGCCCAGGTGGGGCGCCTGTCCTACCTGGGCGACCTCGGTTATCGGTCGGGCTCGCCCGGACGGCAGTTCAACAGCGCGCAGCGCGTCCAGGCGATCCGGGGCACCCTCGCCATGCCCGCCGCCCTGGGCGCGGCCGTCGCCGGGGCCGGAGGCCCGATCCTGCTCGTCGACGACCTGGTCGACACCGGATGGACGATGACGCTGGGAGCCGCGATGCTCCGTCACGCCGGAGCCCCCGCCGTGCTGCCCCTCGCCCTCGCGGTCACCAGCTAGGAGGAGTGAGTCCGGTCCGGTGGACTGCCGTGTCACGCTGTCAGCCGTGGTGGCCGCGTTCCTCGGCGAGGCGGTGCGGCACCCGCGCCAGCCGCAGGAAGGTCACCAGCCCGACACCGCCGACGAGGTTGCCCATGACGGCCCAGCCCAACGCCGCCAGCCAGTCCAGGTAACCGAACGGAGCCCGGCCGGTGATCAGGGCGGTGAACATCAGGATCGAGTCCAGCACGCTGTGGAACAGCTGACCGCCGGCCAGCAGAGCGCCGAACAACACGGCGGGCACCAACCGGACCCCGAGATCGTCGGTGGCGTGCTGCATCCGGGTCATCAACGTGATCACCATGCCGGCCAGCACCGCGAGAGAGAACGAACGCAGGTTCGTCCCCAGAGCCGCGAAGTGGGTGCCGGCCTCCACGGCGGTCGGATGCAGCCCGGGAAAGGCCTGCATGATCAACCAGGCGATTCCCCACCCGCCGGCCAGGTTGGCCACCAGTGACACCGCCCACAACCTGGCCAGTCCACTCAAAGATCCGTGGCGGGCCGCGACCGCGGCCACCGGTACCAGGAAGTTTTCGGTGAACAACTCGCTACGGGCCAGCAACAGCGCGACGAAACCGATGCTGAACGCCGACCCGGCCAGAATCGCCGACCCGGTCGCCTCCTTGACCAGCAGGTACGCCAGCACCCCGGTACCGACGTCGATCCCGCCCAGCAGGCCGGTCACCACCAGTGTCGGCCACGGCCGGGCCAGCCGCGCGGAACCCTCGTTGACCAGACGGTCGAAGGCGTCCTCAAGCTCGGGCTCCGGCTCCACCGGAGGCTGCGTCAGCCCGTCGTCATGGCGATGACCGGACTCCGAAGGCTCGCTCACCGAGACGGCATGCCCCGTGCGCCAGTCGCCACTCCGACCTCGGAGAACAATGGAACAGCCAATAACGGCGGGTGGTCGTGAGCCCGGCCAAGGACCCTTCGAACCCGACGTTCCGATCCGTGATGGTGAGCGCGTGCCGCGTCGTCGCGCTTCGGCGGCGATGTCCGATCGGTGCGGCTGACGGTCGACTCGGGGTGGGCCGGGGCATATGCGGAACGCGGGACCGGGTCCGCCGCACGTCCGAGATCGGTGAACCCGCGCGGGACGGGTCAGAGGCGAGGGCGGGCGCCGAGGTGCGAGATGGCCCGGGAGGCGAGGTGGCAGCCGGAGGCGAGGGCCTCGGCCGGGGGCTTGCCGCCCAGCCATGCCGGGAGGAAGCCCGCGGTGAAGGCGTCACCGGCGCCGGTGCCGTCGACCACGCGCTCGATGGCCTCGGCGGGGACCTGGATCGGTTCGGGGCGGTTGTTGGCGTACCAGAGCGCGCCCTCGTCGCGGAGCTTGACGACGACCTGCGGGAACCAGGCGGTGAGGACCTTGGCGGCCGCGGAGGGGTCGTCGCGGCCGGTCAGGACCTTCGCCTGGTCGGCGTTGGCGAACAGCAGCTTGGCGCTCTGCGTCCACTCCAGGAAGGGCTCGGCACCGGTGCGCTCCAGGGGAGCGGAGGAGGAGCAGTCGACCGAGACGGACATCCCCGCACGGCGGGCCATCTCCAGGGCGGCCCTGCCCGCGTCGCGGGAGCCCTCGTTGATCAGGGTGTAGCCGGACAGGTGCAGGTGCCCGCCCTGGGAGAACAGGTCGCGGGGCAGGTCCTCGGGCGACAGCGCCGCGTTCGCGCCGGGGTCGGACAGCATGGTGCGCTCGCCCTTGTGGGTGACGAGCACCACGCAGGTGCCGGTCGGGCGCTCGGGATCCATGACGAGACGGGCGTCGACGCCGTACCCCATCAGCTCCATGTCGCGGTTACGGCCCGTGATGTCGGCGCCGCGCCGCCCGATGAAGGCGACCTCGGTGCCCTCGACGGCGAGCCAGGAGGCGATGTTGGCACCCGAACCACCGCCGTGCATGGTGACGATCGCCGGTGTGTCACTGGCCCGGGCCAGCGGGTAGCGAGCCCGCGCGACCGCGTCGGTCATGAGATCGCCCACCACGACCACCCGCGTCATGATGTCACCACCTTGCTGCCTTCGATGCCGACCTGCCTCTAGACATGCTTCAAGCCATACCTCTGGCTGTGCCTGTAACCGCGAAAAACTTAACAGCTTCCGGCCAGCGTATGGGGCCTTGACCGGACACCGCACCACAGTCGATGCACAAGCGTTGCGCGAATTCGCCCGAGTGGTCTGTTATGTGAGATTCACGTCTACTCTCGGGACTGTGGAGGCTGCTCAGTATCCCGCTCACTGGGAGGCGGACGTCGTTCTGTCGGACGGTGGAACCGCCCACGTACGCCCGATTCGGCCCGCCGACGCCGACCGGTTGCGTTCCTTCTACGGTCGGTTGTCCGACGAGTCGATCTACTTCCGCTTCTTCGGCCCCCGGCCGCGGCTGTCGGAGCGGGAGATCACCTGGTTCACCAACGTCGACTACGACAGCCGGGTGGCGTTGATCGCCACGATCGGCACCGAGATGGTGGCGGTCATCCGCTACGACCGGATCGAGCCCGGTGAGGCGGAGGTCGCCTTCCTCGTCGAGGACGCCCACCAGGGCCGAGGAGTCGCCTCCGTGCTCCTGGAACACCTGGCCGCCACCGCGAGGGAGAAGGGGATCGCCCGCTTCGTCGCCGACGTGCTGCCCGCCAACCAGAAGATGATGGCGGTGCTCAAGCAGGTCGGCTACACCGCGCAGAGCCGCTTCGCCGACGGCGTGGTGAGGATGACCCTCGACCTCACCCCGACCGAGACCGCCCAGGAGGTGACCGCCTCCCGCGAGCACCGTGCCGAGTCCCGTTCCATCGAGCGGTTGCTCTCACCCGGTTCGGTGGCGGTCGTGGGAGCGGGCCGGGAACCGGGCGGCGTCGGCCAGACCGTGTTGCGCAACCTGCTCGGCGCCGACTTCACCGGCCCGGTCTACCCCGTGCACCGCGAGGCGCGGGCCGTCGCGGGGGTGCGGGCCTATCCGAGCGTGACGGCCATCGACGGCGAGGTGGACCTCGCCGTGCTCGCGGTGCCCGCCGACGGGGTGATCGACGTGGTCAAGGAGTGTGCTGAGAAGGGCGTACGCGGGCTGATCGTGGTCTCCTCCGGATTCGGGGAGACCGGTCGGGAGGGCCGGGCGAGGCAGGACGAGCTGGCGCGCATCGCCCGCGCGTACGGCCTGCGGGTCGTCGGTCCCAACTGCCTCGGCATCGCCAACACCGACCCCGCGATACGGCTGAACGCCACGCTCGCCGCCACCCTCCCCGGCCTCGGGCGGGTCGGGTTCTTCAGCCAGTCGGGCGCCCTGGGCACCGCGCTGCTGCAGCGGGTGGCCCAGCGCGGCATGGGCATCTCCTCGTTCGTCTCGGCGGGCAACCGCGCCGACGTGTCGGGCAACGACCTGCTGCAGTACTGGGAGGAGGACCCGCGGACCGACGTGATCCTGCTCTACCTGGAGTCGCTGGGAAATCCGCGCAAGTTCGCCCGCCTCGCGCGGCGCATCTCGCGCCGCAAGCCGATCGTGGTCGTCAAAAGCGGTGGTACCACCCAGAACGTGCCCACCGGCCACGCGGCACCCGTGCTCGGCCTGCCGGACACCGCGCTCAGCGCGCTGTTCGAGCAGGCGGGGGTGATCAGGGTCGACGACCTGATCCAGCAGTTCGACGTGGCGCAGCTGCTCGCCTACCAGCCGCTGCCCGCCGGGCCCAGGGTGGGACTGGTCAGCAACTCCGACGCGATGGCGCTCCTCGCGGCCGACGCCTGCGTGCGGGTGGGCCTGGAGCCCCGCCCGCCGGTCAACCTCGGCGCGCGGGCCTGCGCGGAGGAGTTCGGCACGGCGCTCACCTCGGTGATCCCGGACGTGGACGCCGTGGTCGCGATCTACATGCCGCCCATCCCCGGCGACGGGGCGGAGGTCGCCGCCGAGTTGCTGCGCGCCTCCCGCGACTGCGGCAAACCGGTGCTCGCCACCTTCGAGGGCAGGATCGGCATGCTCGACGAGCTGCGGGTCGGCACCGCACCCGGCAGGGGCTCCATCCCCTCGTACGCCGCACCGGAGGAGGCGGTCCGAGCGCTCGCCCACGTCGTGCGGCACGCGCGCTGGCTGGAGCAGCCCGCGGGACTGCCCGAGGAGATCGAGGGCATCGACTCCGGCGCCGCGCGGGACCTCGTGCTCGCGACGCTCGCGGACGCCCGTGCCGAGATCGACGCGTCGGAACTGCTCGCCTGCTACGGGGTGGAGGTCTGGCCGTCGCAGACGGTGGGGTCGCCGCGGGAGGCGGTCAAGGTGGCGTCGAAGCTCGGCTGGCCGGTCGTGCTGAAGGCCGCGGGTCCCGAGGCGGCCAAGCGTGCCGGGACCGTACGCCTCGGGCTGTCCGGTCCCGACGGGGTGCGTGACGCCTACGCCGACCTGAAGCGCCAGCTCGAACCCGGTGCCGTGCTCGCGGTGCAGCGTATGGCCCCGCAGCCCGCGGTGCCGACCGTGGCCGGCGTGATGGACGACCCCGCCTTCGGCGCGGTGGTCTCCTTCGGGCTCGGCGAGATCACCGCGCGGTTGCTGCGCGACGAGGCCTACCGTCTGGCCCCGCTGACCGGGGAGGACGCCGCGGCGCTGGTGAGGTCGCCGCGCGCCGCGCCCCTTCTTCTGGGCGAGTACGGCTACCCGCCGGTCGCCGTCGAGGCACTGGAGGACCTGCTGGTCCGGCTCGGGCGGCTGGCGGACGATCTTCCCGAGGTGGCGCGGCTCACCCTGGACCCGGTGCTGGTGGGAGAGTCGGAGGTGATCGTGCTGGGTGCCCGTGCCGTGCTCCGCAGTCACGAGGGCCCGCGCCCGGACGGCGGTCCCCGGCGCCTCGGCTAGCGCACCTGCCGCTTCGTCGCCGCTCGGCGGTCACATCCGATCCGGCGCGAGGGCCGGGGCACTCCGGGGCACGTACGGAACGCGGGGCTGACCCGTCCGCCGGGTCGCGGGGATGATCTGGACCGTGCTGGCGACGGTGGCGGGCGCGGGACCGGTCTCCATGACGTTGCCCGTGCCGGGATCGACCATGTCCATGCCGTCCTGGGCGGCATTGGCGGCATGGGCGGCTCTGCCGGACGCGGTGAGCGTTCCCGAGGCGTTCCGCGACACGGCCACGCCGACCGTGATCCGGGGGAGCTGGAATCCGGGTGCCACCAGGTCGCGCGTGTCGCAGTCGACGATTCCCGCCGTGATCCGGCATCTCCAGCCCGCACCCGAGGCGCGCACCGGGGTCAGGCCCGTGGGGAAGTAGTAGGTGACCCTGGTCGGCCGGGTGATCCCGGCGGAGTCGGGTCTCGCGGTGACGTCGATGGAGAAGGTGCCGCTGTCACCCGCCTCGAACGGGCCGTCGTGGACCGTGGTGAGGATCAGGTCGCCGGGGAAGCCCGCCCCGGAGAGGGACGGGCCGACGGTGGTCGCCGCCGCGGTCGTCATGACGGCCGTCACGACGGTCACCGGGACGGCCGCGACGAGGCGCGAGAGGCCGCTACGCCATGCCGGCCGGGTCAGGCCCCGCGAGGTCGGCCGGCGCGGCCGGGGCCGGCTCGGCGGGTCGGGCGGCGCCGGGACGGACCGTCCTGCTGAGTCCTGATCTTCTCCGGCCATGTTCTCTCGCCCCCTGTTCCGGTAGGGATTCACCGTTTCCCATTCCGGAGTGATGAAAAATCCCAGATATATGAACAAAGTGGGAAATGTGCAGAATCGCCCATTGTTGCTGCTCAGGACGCCGCACACCCCCGCCCGCTACCGCTCCCGGTAACCCGGAAAGGGTCGCGTCAAACCGGGCGGAGGGGAAAGTCGCGGCCGGCAACGGAGACCCGGCGGCTCCGGGATCACCCCCCGATGCCGCTTTCACGGCCGGAAAAGGTGAGGGCGAATCGCATCACGATTTGCACCGCGGGCCGAAGCTCACGTACTCCCGGTGAAAGCGCCGCCCCGGACAGGGCAGGATGGACCCATGAGGGAAACCCGACTCTCGTCCGCCGGCCTGCGCGACGCCATCGACCGCAGTGGCTACTATCCCGACCTGGTCGCCGACGCGGTCGAGTCCGCGCTCGGCAAGGAGCAGGTGGGCGCCTACGTCGTGCACCACGAGGCCACCTTCGACCCGGCCATGGAGGTGCGCAGGCATGTCACCGTGCTGGTGCTCTCGCCCACCCGGCTGCTCGTCTGCCACACCGACGAGCATCCCGCGGTGGAGGGGGTCTCGGCCTCCCACGCCTCCACGACCACCGAGGCCGTGCGCCTCAGCCGAATCCAGTCGGTCGCGGTCACCCGGGTCGTCCCCGACCCCGCCTCCTACGTGCCGGGGGTGCCGCCCACGGAGGTCACGCTCACCATCGGCTGGGGAGCCATCTCCCACGTCGATCTGGAGCCGGCCACCTGCGGCGACGAGAACTGCGAGTCCGACCACGGATACACCGGCGCCATCACGGCCGACGATCTCTCCCTGCGGGTGAGCGAGGCGGCGGACGGACCGGAGGCCGTCTCCCACGTGCTGGCCTTCGCCAAGGCACTGTCGGAGGCCACCGCTCGCACCGCCTCGTGAACCCCCTGGTCCCCGCGTACGGGACGGCCTCGCTCGCGGACCTGTCCGCCTCGCTGCTCGCCGCGGTCGGGGTGGGCGGCGACAACCCGCTGGACCTCGCCCCCGCCGAGCGGGTCCTGCTGTTCCTCGTCGACGGGATGGGCGCCGAGCTGCTCCGCGCCCATCCCGGCGTCGCGCCGTTCCTGTCGTCCATGTCCGGCGGGGTGCTCACCGCGGGCTTCCCCGCCACCACCGTGACCAGCCTGAGCACCCTCGGCACCGGCCTGCCGCCGGGCGGGCACGGCATGCTCGGCTACCAGCTCGCCGTTCCCGGCGCCGGTTACCTGCTCAACTGCCTGCGCTGGACCGCCCCCGGCCCTCTCGTCGAGCCCGGCGCGTGGCAGCCGGCCCCCACCGTCTACGAGCGCGCGGCGGCGGCCGGCGTCCGGGTCAGCTATGTCGGGCCTGCCAGGTTCGAGACCACCGGTTTCAACAGGGCCGTCTATCGGGGCGTACGCTTCGTCGGGGCCGACGAGGTCGACGACCGGATCGCCGGGGTCCGCCACGCGCTGGCCGAGCCCCGGGCCCACGTCTCGGTCTACTACGGCGATCTCGACTCCACCGGCCACGTCGCCGGCTGGGGCTCCCCGGCCTGGCTCGACCAGCTCGCCCGGGTCGACCGGATGGCCGAGCGGCTGGCGGAAACGCTCCCGCCGGGCTCGGCGATGTACGTCACCGCCGACCACGGCATGATCAACGTCACCGATCGCGTCGACGTCGACACCCTTCCCGCGCTGCGCGAGGGCGTCGCCATGCTCGGCGGGGAGAGCAGGGCCCGCCATCTCTACACCGACCCCGGCGCCTCGGCGGCGGTCCTCGACACCTGGCGCGAGGTCCTCGCGGGAAAGGCATGGGTGGCCTCCCGGCAGGAGGCGGTCGAGTCCGGCTGGTTCGGGCCCGACGTCCGCCGCGAATGGCTGCCCAGGATCGGTGACGTCCTCGCCGTTCCCTACACCGACTGCGCCATCGTCGCCTCGGTCGCGGAGCCGCACGAGGCGAACTTCCTCGGCTGTCACGGCTCGCTGACCCCCGCCGAGCAGTACGTTCCCCTTCTGGAGACGAGCACCCGCTGACATCCGCCCCGCGGCTGAATTCGGGGTCCGCACGCTGGAGGCATTTTCGATGAATCCGTTGATCACCACCGCCGAGCTGGCGGACCTGGCCGAGGTGAGCGTCCTCGACGTGCGCTGGAAGCTCGCCGTCTCGCCCACCGGGCCGGCCGGGATCGACTCCTACCGCGAGGGGCACATCCCCGGCGCCGTCTTCTGCGACCTGGAGACCGACCTGACGGCCCATCCCGGGCAGGAGGGTCCGGCATGGGGGGGTGGCCGTCATCCGCTGCCCTCCGCCGAGGACTTCCAGGAGGCGATGCGCCGGCTCGGCGTGTCCGGCTCCCGTACCGTCGTCGTCTACGACGGAGCCGACTCCACCGCGGCCGCCGCCCGCGCCTGGTGGCTCCTGCGCTACTTCGGCCACCCCGACGTGCGGGTCCTCGACGGCGGCCTGCGCGCCTGGATCTCCGAGGGCCTGCCGGTCTCCACCGAGGAGAGCGGTCCCGAAACCGGCGACTTCGAGGCGCGGCCGGGCGGGATGCCGCTGCTCGACGCCACGGAGGCCGGCGCACTCGCCGCCGACGGGGTGCTGCTCGACGCCCGTGCCGCCGAGCGCTACCGGGGCGAGGTCGAGCCGATCGACCCGGTCGCCGGGCACATCCCGGGCGCGGTCAGCGCCCCCACCGGTGAGAACGTCGACGCCTCCGGACGCTTCCACCTGCCGGAATTCCTGCGCGAACGCTTCAACACCCTGGGCGCGGTCCCCGGGGTCGCGGTCGGCGCCTACTGCGGGTCCGGCGTGACGGCGGCGCACGAGGTGCTGGCCCTGGAGGTGGCCGGCGTCCCGGCCGCGCTCTACGTCGGGTCGTGGTCGGACTGGGTGACCGACCCCTCCCGGCCGGTCGCCACCGGCTGACCGTCACCGGCCTTGCGGGGCCTGTCATCACCGGGTGACCACTGCGGGCACCTTGAGGCGCTGGCATAAAGATCGTGACGTGGTCACGCTGAGCAAGATCCGGTTCCTGATCGGAGACCCAGGTGTCAACGATGATCGTCGGTTTTGGACATCTCGGTCGTGTTCGCCCTCGTCGCGAACAGGTGGTCCACGCCGGTTGTCTCCACCCAGGCGCAGTGAGACGAGGGCGATGTCACTCACGTGCGGAGTCGTCGATCTGCACCGGGTATCCGGCGTTCAACGCGGCGACGGTCGAGGGCGGGGTGATGACGTCGGCCGGTCCCCGTACGGGCCGTGGGTGGCGGGTCCGGTAGCCCTCGAACGTCCATTCGACCAACCGGGGGCCGACGACAACGGCGGGGGTGGTGCCGAACCGGACGAAGGTGCCGTCGGGCAGGCAGGCCCAGGGCACCTCGTGGACACGCCTCTGGCGCGTGCCCCGGACGAGCCGCTCGTCGTGCAACCGCCGATTCATCGCCCGGGCGGACGGCACGTCGCCCCCCGCA
Source organism: Streptosporangium sp. NPDC000563 (assembly GCF_040299985.1). NCBI lineage: Bacteria > Bacillati > Actinomycetota > Actinomycetes > Streptosporangiales > Streptosporangiaceae > Streptosporangium > Streptosporangium sp. NPDC000563. The sequence goes on from NZ_JBEPDA010000006.1 coordinate 216,359, forward strand.
CCCTCGGCCCAGGCGAAGCGGTAGGCGTTGTAGCTGTCCCTGCGGCATTCCGCGCACGGGCGATGCCCGGCCGCCAACGAGACGGCCTCGTCATGGAAATACAGAAAGGTGTAGTGATCGGGGCGCCACTGCTCCTGCCGCCGCCCCTTGAAGCTGAGCGCACAGGTGATCCACAGGTCACCCGCGTGGAAGCGGACGATGCGCTCGCCCGAATGGACGATGCCGCGGTTACCCGTCCAGGCGCCGCGCAGCGAGATCGCCACGATGTCCCCCATGGGGGTGACCCGGTTACAGGAAGGCGCCACGTGGTGTCCTTTCACCAGAGCCCGTGAGAGTCCGGCATACCGGTCGGGCCTCACCATCATGGCCGGGGGCGAGGCCGCGTGTCCTGATCGATCACGACACCGCACGACGTTTGGAGGGCTGCTGAAGATCTTGTTCCTGTGGTGGTGCTCTCGGCCGGTCGGGGAAGCGGGTCCGCGCTGCTCAGAGCGGATCTGCTCCGGGCAGATCGTGTCGACGCCGATCCTGGCGGCGCCACATGATGGGCGCATGAGTGAACAATCGAAACCCCCGCTGTTCGACGCGCGGGTGAGAGGCCAGCTTTACGAGCGGCGTGTTCTCGTTCTCGACGGGCCTCTCGACGACGACAACGGCACGTTGCTCGCCACGCAGTTGATAGCACTCGCCACGCAGGACGCGTCGACCGATATCGCACTGTGGATCCACTCCCCGGGCGGTTCGGTTCCGTCGATGCTCGCGATCCGTGACGTCATCCGGCTCATCCCCTGTGACGTGTCGACCCTCGTGCTGGGCATCGCCTACAGCGCCGGGCAGTTCCTGCTGTCCTCGGGCGCCCGAGGGAAGCGCCGCGCCCTGCCGCACTCACGTGTCCTGATGCACCAGGGTTCGGCCGGGATCGGCGGCACCGCGGTCGACATCGAGCTGCAGGCAGGCGACCTGCGGCACACCCGCGACACGGTGCTCGGTCTCATCGCCGAGGACACGGGCCAGCCTGTGGAGCGCGTATTCGAGGACTCACTGCATGATCGCTGGTACACGGCGCAAGAAGCGCTGGACTACGGCTTCATAGACACGATCGTCCAGAGCTTCGAGGAAATCGCGCCGCACGATCGCCCTCGGCTCGGATTCGGCGTCACCGAAGGAGCCGCCCGGTGACCACGTACACGATCCCCAACGTCATCGCCCGGGATTCTCGCGGCGAGCGGATCATGGATGTCTACTCGCACCTGCTCACCGAGCGAATCGTCTATCTGGGAACCGCGATCGACGCGGGTGTCGCGAACGCGCTCATCGCGCAGCTCATTTTCCTGGAGTCGGACAACCCTGACTCCCCCATACAGTTCTATATCAACTGTGAGGGCGGGGATCCGAGCGCGATGCTCGCGATATACGACACCATGCGCTATATCCGCCCGCGGGTCGAGACGACATGCATTGGGCAGGCCATCGCGGTGGGCGCCGTCCTTCTCGCTGCGGGCGCCGAAGGAAAACGTGCCGCCCTCCCGCACGCACGGGTGATCTTGCATCAACCGGCAGCTCAGGGGCGCGGAACGATCCCCGATCTCATCCTGCAGGCCGACGAGGTCGTACGTGTGCGGGCGGACATCGAGCGCATACTGTCGCGGCACACGGGCCAGACCATCGAGACCCTGCGTGCCGACACCGATCATGACCGGGTGTTCACCGCGACGGCGGCCCTGGAATACGGGCTCCTCGATCAGATCATCGAGGAGCATTCACCGGGTCGTGCGTGATTCCGGAGGCCACGTCAGGCGGCCAGGGCGTACGCCGCCGAGCAGGTGGCACCTCTCGGTGTGCTGCTCTGAGCGGGCCGCAGGCTCTCGGCGACGGCAAGGGTCAGATCGAACAGGGTGACGTCCAGCGCGCCGGCGACCGCGGCGATCATTTCGCTCGACGGCTCCTTGACGCCCCGTTCCATCTCGGAGAGATACTGCGGTGAGACGCCGGCGCGATGCGCCGTCTCGCTCAACTTCTCGCCCCGCTCGTGACGAAGATCTCTGAGACGCTCGCCGAGCGCGTGCCGCCACAGCGGTTCGCGAGCCGGAGACGGCTTGGGATCGGTCCGATCGATCGCCGGAGACGGCGGCGGGACAGAGGAGGCCATGTCTCACCATAAATAGACGACGCGTTCGAGTTCTGCCGGCTTCGCGCAGAGCGGAACGGGTGAAAACCGTGACCCGTCTGGTTTTGCCGTCCTCTGCCTGCCGCTCCCCACGGGAAGACCTACAGCTCTTCGCCGATCGTCGCGGACGGGCGATCCCTCCCGACAGGCCAAGGCGGCTCATCCCCGCGGCCGAAGCAGACGAAGCCCGCCACACCGGTCCTCCCTCCCGCGACGGCCAGCGCCCGCGCGGGCGGGTCGCCGGCGGCGAGCGCCTCGTGGAAGGCGGTCATCAGCGCGAGCGTCTCCTCGTCGCGCACCGGCACCAGGCTCGCCACCACGCACCGCGTCCCCAGCGACAGGAACGTACCCGCGAGCCCCAGGGGCGCCCCGTCCGCGGGGGCGTGCGCCATTCCCGCGTCACACGCCGACAGCACCACCAGAGCGGGCGGGGTGCGCAGCCGCAGCAGGTCGTACGCCATCAGCGGGCCGTCGTCGAGGTCGATGCTCGACAGCAGCGGGCTGCGCGGGGAGAACATCCCGTGCGCTGCCAGGTGGGCCACGTCGGCCCGTTCCAGCGCCGCCATCACCTCCGCCCGCCGCGCCGCCACCCGCTCCGTGCCTCGATGGCACTCGACGACCATGCGGGCCTCGGCCTCCGCGTACCGCAGTCCCGGTCCGGCCACCGCCATCGGCACCGCCTCCTCCCTCCCGTCCCGTACGGACGGCACACGCCGCCCTGCCAGCCAGGCGGCGGCGCTGGCCGCCACGGTCACCGGCCGATCGGCGTTCATCGGCAGCAGCGGCCAGGGCAGGGTGTGCAGCGTCCCCGTCGGCACGACCACCAGTGGCCGGTCGGCCAGCCGATCACGCAGCGGGCCGAAGAGGAGCCGCTCCAGCTCCGTGGCCTCCGCGCCGGGCTCGGGGGCACTCCCGTCGAGCAGGTGTGTCCTGCGCAGCCCGTACCGGAGGCGGACGGTGGCCTCGGCGACGGCGGAGAACGGGCCGAGGCGGCGCAGCGTCATCCGGTCCCGGGTGACCACGACGGCGGCCAGGTCGCTCTCGTGGCGGACGAACTCCACCAGGACCGACTCCCCGAGCGCGGCCCGCAGCGCGGCCGGTCGGGGTGCGAGCGGCCGGCCGGCGCCCCCGGTGACCGCCCGCCACCGTTCGGCCCAGGCCAGGACCGCGTGGCCCCGCCCGGTCCGCATGGCGAGGGCGAGCCCGAAGCGGGCCAGCGGCTCACCCGCCCTGGCGGCGTGCGCGCGTACCACCGGATCCTCGAACGTCCTCGTCTCGGTGCCCACCTCCGCCAGACCGGCCAGCACCGCGGCGAACGCTCCCCGCCGGTCTCCCGCCAGGGCACGTAGCAGCGCCGCCGCGTGCAGGGCGACCATTCCGCGGCCCGGGCGGGAGAGCAGGGCGAGCTGGTGCTCGGCGGAGGGCCGGTCGCCCAGTCCGAGGGAGACCTCGGCGACGGTGAGCCTGAGCGCCTCCGAGGTGTCTCGGTGCCCGGCGGCGCCGAGGGCGTCGGCACACGAGAGCATCGTCGCCGCCAGTTCCGCCGTGGGCGACTCCAGCGCGAGCCGGGTCCGCAGGAGGATCTCCTCGGCGACCGGCACCAGGATCGTCCGCCCCTGCGCGGTCAGCTCGCGGGCGGCCAGGTCCGCGCTCTCCCTCGCACGATGCGGGTCACCGGTGCGCAGCTCGACCCTGGCGAGCAGCAGGAGGGCCTCGGCCAGCGCCGTCCCGGCGCCCGCCGCGGCGAGTTCTGGAACCGCCGCCTCCAGCAGGACCCGTGCCTCGCCGGGCAGATGGGCGGAGATCAGGGCCTCGGCCAGGTCGCAGCGCACCGTCGCCAGCCGCTCCGGGTAGCCGACCAGGACGCTCTCCGCGCGCCGGTAGGCGCCGAACGCGGCGGGCAGGTCGCCGCGCCGTGCGGCCAGGAACGGCAGGTTGCCCTCGGCGAGCGCGAGAACGTGTTCCAGGCCCGCGCTCCTCGCCAGCTCCGCGCACCGGCTCAGGTCGGCCTCCGCCGCCCCCAGCTCTCCGAGGAACACCCGGGCGAGCCCGCGGTTCAGCATCGCCCCGGCCAGGAACCTGACATCGCCGCCGAGGACCCGCACGGCCCGGTCGCAGTGGTCGACGGCCTCGCGGTAGCGGCCGAGCCGCGCCAGGGCCACGGCCCGGTGCACGTCGAGCTTGCCCACCTCCGCCGGGGTGAGCCCGGGCTCGGCGTCGGCGGCGAGGGCGAGGGCCTGCTCCGGATGACCCAGCTCGGTACGGACGTGGACCAGTGACAGCCGCGCCTGGGCCGCCCGGTGCGGCAGCCCCGCCGAGAGCGCGATCCGGACCGCCCGGCGCAGGTGCTCCTCGGCGAACGGCAGGTCGCCCAGCTCGCGCGCCGCCACCGCCGCCGCCCTGTGCGCCACCGCCTCCGTCTCGCAGTGCCCGCACCCCGCGAGGCGCTCCGCGGGCCCGCCGCCCTCCGGCCCCTCGTCCTGTGACGCGCCGATCTCCGGCTCTCCGCTCCTCGCCGCGCCGCCGGCCGGGGCATCCGCCCGGCAGGACGCGGCAAGCGAGGCGAGCACACTGCGGGCGAGAGCGAGGGCGCGGGCCGGGTCGCTGCCCGAGAGGTCGAGTGCGTGCTCGGCGTCGGTGAGCGCTTCCTGGAAGGTCACCTACGGGCGGATCCGGGTCCAGGTGGTGACCACGGGGGAGCACTCGGGCCGGTGGCACACCACGCTGAACCAGCCCGGCGGCAGGCCGGTGACGGCGAACTGGCCCGTCGGGGACAGCACACGCGACTCCGTGAGGTGCAGGGTACGGATCTCGACCAGCGTGCCAGCCTCGGGGCAGGGGGAGATCTGGCCCGCGAGGTCGACCAGGCCGTCCAGGGAGGTGACCTCCAGCTCCACCGTGAGTTCGGTCGCGGTGAACCTCAGCAGCCGTGTTTCCTCGGTGGACCGGACGCCTCGCGGCACGGGTGTGACCACGGGACGGGCGTGGACGGCGCCGGGCAGCCGCAGGCCGAAGGCCGCGTGGGCCGCGGCCGTCACCCGCGCGGGCACCGGGTCACTTCCCGACGCCAGGCGCAGCGCGGCTATCAGGGACTCGTCGTCGATCGCCGCCGGATGTCGCGTCACGATGTCGCCTCCCGGGCGATGAGCATGGTGCGGAGTCGGTTCAGGCAGCGGCCCCTGGTGGGGCCGTAGCTGCCGCTGGGCATGCCCAGACGCCCGGCCAGCTGGTGGACGCCCGCGTCGGGGGCCGTCGCCATCAGCCGGAACAGCGACCGGCACGGCTCGTGCATCTCGTCGACGGCCTGCCACAGACGGCGGCCCTCGTCGGCGCTCAGCACGGCGAGCGCCGGATCGGCGTGGGCGGCGCCCGCCGGGGCGGACCACGCGTGCTCGCCGTCGGAGAGGTCGGCGACCAGCCGCTCGCCCCGGTGCCGGCGGCTCAGGAGGGACGCCTCACGCTTGGCCGTGGTGAACAGCCAGGAGCCGATCCTGTCGGGGTCACGGATGGTGTGCAGGCTCTCCAGCAGCCGCAGCCAGGTGCCCTGCACCGCGTCGGCGGCGTCCGCCGGGCTGAGGTCGTAGGCGCGCACGGCCGACCACAGCAGGCCCGTGAAACGGGTGACCAGCGCGTCCCAGGCCGCCTGGTCGTCCACCGGCACGGCGTCGATCGCGCGCTGGTCGCTCACCGGCACCTCCGGAATCGCGGAGAACACTTTACGTGTCCGAGTGAATGCTCTGGGTGAGACTTTAGCCAGGCGTGGGCACCGCGACTCCCAAATCGGGGATCCGCCTGGTCTTCGCCGGGTCGAGGACGTGTTTGACGGCCTCCTGCGCGGACCGGTCCGCGCACGCGGCGGCGATCGCCCCGCTCACCAGGGCGGTGGCGAAGGAGGTCCCGCTCCAGCGCGCGTAGCCGTTGAACGCCCCGTGTTCGAGGAAGGTGCTGGACAGCCACTCACCGCGGGCACACGCGTCCACCCACGCTCCGTACGCCGAGAACGGGGCCCTCGCCCCGCCGTCCGGGTCCAGTGCCCCGACGGCGATCACCCCGGGTGACGCGGCGGGCCAGAAAGGGCGGTCGGAGGCGGTGTTGCCCGCGCAGGCCACCGTGACCGTACCGGTGAGTGCTTCCAGGGCGGCCTCCACGAGCGGGGAGGGGCGGTCGTCGAAGGTGTGCCCGCCGAAGGACAGGTTGAGCACCTGCGGCGGGTCGGCCCGCAGCCGCTCCAAAAGGTGCAGCAGCCCGGCCTCGTCCCCGACGCCGTGGCCGTCCAGCACCCGGATCGGCCGCAGCCGCGCCGACGGGGCCGACCGCAGGATCAGCCCGGCGATGAACGTGCCGTGCCCCGCCTGGAGGTCCAGTTCGCCGTCGCCGTCGGAGTCGGGCACCTCGTCGGCCTCCCGGCCCCGCTCCAGGAACCACGGGCTCCCCTGCCACCACGGGTGCTCGGCCAGGCCGGTGTCGGCGAGCACCACCGTCACGGCGCCCGCCGCGCGCCCGGTGGGGGCGGGGTCGGGCGCCGGGAGGGCGGCGCTGGGGAAGGGGCGGGAGGCGGGGCCCCCGAAGTAGAGCGGCTGGCCCGTCAGGATGTGGTTGGGAGAGGCGCGCACGCCCCGCGCCCGTACCGACGCCACCAGGTCGCAGACGTCCACGCCCGGAGACAGGCGCACCCGGTGGATTCCCCCGATCTCGGTGACGGCGTCGGCCCAGCGGGCGGTGGCAGCGAGGCCCGCGGCGTCGGTCAGCAGTTGACCTTTTCTGATCAGGGCGGGCGAACCGGGGATGGGTTCGACCCGTTCTATGCCGGTGTTCATCTGGTCCTCCGGGGGGCGATCACCAGGTGATGGGGTTTTCTTCATTCCCGAGGATGCCCTGGCCAAGTGCCCACGGCACAACATCTCGGTATGACCCCCCTCTGGTGCGACGTCACGACCGACGGTAGTCTCTCCTTCAGTCACTTGTGATCATCCTGGTATGAGGCCGTTGGGGAAGGCGCACCTCGTACGAAACGGGAGGTCCGGTGTCTGCTCGTGGCGTGCTTTACGTCCACTCAGCTCAGCCTGCGCTGTGCCCTCATATTGAATGGGCGGTCGCAGGTGTCCTTGGCGTGCCCGTAGACCTGACCTGGACTCCGCAGCCCGCCGCGCCCGGTCACGTGCGCGCGCAGGCCGAGTGGGAGGCCCGTGTCGGTACCGCGGCGGCCATCACCTCGTCGCTGATGGGCTGGCAGCGGATCCGCTTCGAGATCACCGAGGACGCCTCACCGGGTGCCGACGGGACCCGGCACGCCTACACCCCCTCCCTCGGCGCCTTCACGGCCGTGGTCGGGGCCAACGGCGACATCCTGATCCCGGAGGACCGGCTGCGCTCCGCCATGCTGATGGCCCGTCAGGGCCGCGTGGTGCTGGAGGAGGAGCTCGATCGCCTGCTGGGCAAGCAGTGGGACGCCGAGCTCGAGTCGTTCCGCTACGCGGGCGAGGGCGCTCCGGTCCGCTGGCTGCACGCCGCCGTCTGAGCGGGCACGCCCCCACGGGGGCACGTTCGCTCTCTCGCGGCGGACGACCGTCCCGGACACGGGTTTGGAACGTGCCCTGCGCCTCCTCCCTGCGCGGGGAAGGGCGCAGGGAGGACGGGCGAGCCCCCACCGGCGGGACCGGCGGGGGCTCGTCGAACGACCGTCAGAGGGGGATGTTGCCGTGGGCGCCCCTGGCGGGGGTCGCCTGGGCCAGGACCCTGGCGATGGCGCCCCTGGTCTCCTCGGGCTTGATCACCTCGTCGATCACGCCGAGCTCGATGGCCCGGTCCAGGCCGCCCGCGAGGATCTCGTGCTCCTCGGCGAGCCTGGCCTCCAGGGCGGCGCGCTCCTCCTCGGGGGCGGCGGCGAGCTCGCGGCGTTTGAGGACGCGGACCGCGGCGATCGCGCCCATGACCGCGATCTGGGTCGTCGGCCAGCCGAACACCTTGGTCGCGCCCAGCGAGCGGGAGTTCATCGCGATGTAGGCGCCGCCGTAGGCCTTCCTGGTCACCAGGGTGATCCGCGGCACGGATGCCTCGGCGAAGGCGTGCAGGAGCTTGGCGCCACGGCGGACCACGCCGTCGTGCTCCTGCCCGACGCCGGGCAGATAGCCCGGAACGTCCACCAGGACGATCAGCGGCACCCCGAAGGCATCACACATGCGAACGAACCGGGCCGCCTTCTCCGCGGAGGCGGAGTCGAGGCAGCCGCCCAGGCGCATCGGGTTGTTGGCCACCACGCCCACGGTCCGGCCCCCGAGGCGGCCCAGGGTGGTGACGATGTTGGGTGCCCACTTGGCGTGCAGCTCCACGCCGGGCTCATCCAGCAGGCCCGTGACGAGCGGCTTCACGTCGTAGGCGCGGCGCACGTTGTCGGGCAGCAGGCCGGAGAAGTCGATCTCCTCGACCCCGGTGCGCACCCGGCCCTGGTGGCCGAGCAGCACCGCCAGGCGGCGGGCCCGCAGGTAGGCGTCGGTCTCGGTCTTGGTGACCACGTGGACGACACCGCTGCGCTTGCTGTGCGGCTCGGGGCCGCCCAGGGCGGCCATGTCGATCTGCTCGCCGGTGACGCTGCGGACCACGTCGGGACCGGTGACGAAGATGCGGCCCTCGTCGGCCAGGATCACGATGTCGGTCAGCGCCGGGCCGTACGCGGCGCCGCCCGCCGCGGGACCGACGACCACGGACAGCTGCGGGACCACGCCGGAGGCGCGGGTCATCGCGGCGAAGACGCGGCCGACCGCGTGCAGCGACTCCACGCCCTCGGCGAGGCGGGCACCGCCGGAATGCCAGACGCCGATGACGGGAACCCGCTCGCGGACCGCGACGTCGTAGGCGTGCACGATGTGCTCGCACCCCTCGCTGCCCATCGCACCGCCCTGGACGCGGGCGTCACTGACGAACACGACGACCGGAACACCCTCCACGCGGCCCGTCGCGGCGAGCACGCCGCTGCGGTCGACCGGTGAGATCAGCCGGATCGAGCCCTCGTCGAGCAGAGCGGAGAGACGCACCTGAGGGTCACGGGGATCGAGAGGCTCCGGTGTCGTGTCCTCGCGGCTCTCACCGTCCTTGCTGTCCTTGCTGTCCTCGCTCACCAGTCCCTTGTCGAGCACGGTCATCGCGAGCCCCTGTCAGACGCTGGTGAAGGCCACGGCGACGTCGTGCCCGCCGAACCCGAAGGAGTTGTTGATCGCGGCGATCTGACCGTCCGGCAGGGCGCGCGGCTCTCCGCGCACGATGTCGACCTCGATGCCGTCGTCGAGGTCGTCCACGTTGATGGTTCCGGGCGCGCGCCGCTCGTGCAGCGCGAGGACGGTGAAAACGGACTCGATACCGCCGGCGCCGCCGAGCAGGTGACCGGTCATCGACTTGGTGCCGCTGACCAGCGGGTGACCGCCGATGACCTCCTTGATGGCCATCGTCTCCACCACGTCACCCGCGGGGGTGGAGGTGGCGTGCGCGTTCACGTGCTTGATGTCGGCGCCGGTGAGACCGGCGTCCTCCAGGACGCGGCGCATGGCCAGCATGACCCCGGCGCCGGTCGGCTCCGGCTGCGCGATGTGGTGGGCGTCGGCCGAGTAGCCGACCCCGGCGGCCACGGCGTAGATCGTGGCGCCGCGGGCGAGGGCGTGCTCCTCGGACTCCAGGACGAGAATGCCGGCGCCCTCGCCGAGGACGAAGCCGTCACGGCCCTTGTCCCACGGCCTGGAGGCGCGCTGCGGCTCGTCGTTGCGGGTGGACATGGCGCGCATGGCCGCGAAGGACCCGATGTTCAGCGGGTGGATGGCCGCCTCGGTGCCGCCGGCCACGACCACGTCGGCCCGGCCGGAGCGGATCATCTCGATGGCGTACCCGATCGACTCGGCGCCGGTGGCGCAGGCGCTCACCGTGGCGTGGACGCCGGCGCGCGCGCCGACCTCGATGCCGATCCAGCCCGCCGAGCCGTTCGGCATCAGCATGGGAACGGTGAACGGTGAGAGCCGCTTCCAGCCCTTCTCCTTGAAGGTGTCGTAGGCGGCGAGGATCGTGGTGATGCCCCCGATGCCGCTGCCCACGACGACGCCGAGCCGCTCGGGGTCGACCTTGTCGATCGCGGCGTGCGCCCACGCCTCGCGGGCCGCGACGAGTGCGAACTGCTCGGCACGGTCCAGCCGCCTCGACTCCGGCCGGGGCAGAACCTCGGTCGGGTCGACGGCGGAAAAGGCGGCGAACTTCACCGGGACGGAGTCCACCCAGTCGGCGGTGATATCACTGACCCCCGACTGACCGGCGAGGAGCGCCGACCAGGTCGAGGCGACGTCTCCACCGAGGGGCGTGGTCGCGCCGAGCCCGGTGACGACGACACGTACCTGGTCTGTACTCACTGCTGCGCTCCTTGTGAATCGCTGGTCAATCTGGGCTGGGGGATAAGCGGGAACGTCTCAGTTCTGGATGAAGTTGATGACGTCCTTGACGGTCTTGAGGTGCTTGAGCTGGTCGTCCGGGATCTCGACGCCGAACTCGTCCTGAGCGGCGACGGCGATCTCGACCATGGACAGCGAGTCGATGTCGAGGTCGTCGACGAAGCTCTTCTCCGGGGTGACCTCGGTGGCCGGGATCCCGGTGATCTCGTTGATGATCTTGCCGATGCCGGCGAGGATCTCCTGCTCGGTCAGAGCCATGTCGCGTGTTCTCCTTGGAATCGTGGTTCTTCTGGTTTCCCGTGCGGCGGGGCCGCGCGGAAGCTCTAGGGGATCTCGATGATCTGGCCCGCGTAGGTCAGGCCCGCGCCGAAGCCGAGCAGCAGGGCGAGCCCGCCCGCCTGGACCTCGCCGCGCTCGATCATCCGGGACAGGGCGAGCGGGATCGAGGCGGCGGAGGTGTTGCCCGCCAGGACGATGTCCTTGGCGACGACGGCGTTGTCCGCGCCGAGCTTGCGGGCGATCGCCTCGATGATGCGGAGGTTGGCCTGATGGGGTACGAAGGCCGCGAGGTCGGCCGGGTCCACCCCGGAACGCTCGCAGATCTCCTTGGCGACGGGGTGAAGCGCGGTGGTCGCCCAGCGGAACACGGTCTGGCCCTCCTGGTGCAGGAAGGAGTCGCGGTCCTTGATGATGATCGCGTCGAACTTGTCGCCGGCGCTGCCCCACACCACGGGGCCGATGCCCGGGGTGTCGGAGGGGCCGACGACCGCGGCGCCCGCGCCGTCGGCGAAGATCACCGCGGTGGCCCGGTCGGTCCAGTCGATCCACTGGGAGAGCTTCTCGGTGCCGACGACGAGCACGTGGGTCGCCGAGCCCGCGCGGATCGCGTCGTTGGCGACCGCGAGCGCGTAACAGAAGCCCGAGCAGGCGGTGTTGACGTCGAAGGCGCCGGGGGCGTCGATGCCCAGCCGGGTGGCCACCCGGCCGGCGGCGTTGGGGATCTGCGTCTCCAGCGTGCAGGTGGCGACGATCACCAGGTCGATGTCGGAGGCCGCCAGGCCGCTCGCGGCGAGGGCCTTGCCGCCCGCCTGCACGGCCAGGTCGATCTCGGACTCGTTGTCCGGGGCGATCCGGCGCTCCTTGATGCCGACACGGCTCTGGATCCAGGCGTCGTTGGTCTCCATGGTCGCCGACAGGTCGTCGTTGGTCACCACGTTGGAAGGCTGGTAGTGGCCGAAGGCGAGGATCTTCGCGCCGGGCGCGCCCTGTGAGGTCTTCATTCCTCGGTCACCGCTCCTTGTTCGACTCAAGGGCGGCTCGCGCGGCCTCCAGGTCGTCGGGGGTCTTCAGGGCGACGGTCGTCACCCCGTGCAGAGCACGCTTGGCCAGGCCGGTGAGCGTGCCGCCGGGGACGAGCTCGATCATCGTGGTGACGCCGAGCTCGGCCATCGTGGCCATGCAGGCGTCCCAGCGCACCGGGTTGGCGACCTGGGTGACCAGGCGCTCCATGAACTCGGCGCCGCTGGTGACCGCCGACCCGTCGCTGTTGGACAGCAGCGTGACGGCGGGATCGGCCGGTGTGACGTCCGCGGCGGCCTCGCGCAGACGGCCGACCGCGGAGGCCATGTGGACGGTGTGGAACGCGCCGGCGACCGAGAGTTCCCTCACTCTCGCCCGCGCGGGCGGCTCGGCCTTGAAGGCCGCCAGCTGCTCCAGCGTGCCGCCGACCACGATCTGCCCGGCGCCGTTGATGTTGGCGGGGGTGAGTCCCTTGTCGGCGATGGCGGCGAGGACCTCCTCCTCGACGCCGCCGAGGACGGCGGACATGCCGGTCTCGGTGATCGTCGCGGCCTTCGCCATGGCCTGGCCGCGCTCGCGGACGAGGCCGACGGCCTGCTCGGGGGTGATCACCCCGGCCAGCGCGGCGGCGGTGAACTCGCCCACGCTGTGCCCGGCGACGATGTCGGGGGAGGCCCCCAGCACCTCGGCGACGGCGAGCCCGGCGGCTACGAGGAGTGGTTGCGCGACGGCCGTGTCACGGATCTCGTCCGCGTCCGCGGTGGTCCCGTAGGCGATCAAATCGAGGCCGGCCAGCTCCGACCAAGCGGTCAGTCGATCGGCCACGCCCGGTAGTTCGAGCCATGGACCGAGAAAGCCTGGAGTCTGGGCACCCTGGCCCGGAGCGACGATGACGAGCACAAAATCCAGCCTGCCCTGTAGAGGTTCAATACATGGATGGAGATCCAGACGAACTTTGTCCCCACTTCTTTGTAGGGAACCTACAGCGGGAGTTTCGCGGAGATTAAGTAAAGGATTCTAGGTTACCGGCGTCTCCGACAGGCGCCCGAGAATCAGCCCCACCTGGAGGGTGAAGGCGGATCGCCCCTCGGTCGGCTGATAGCCGGTCAGTTCCGTGATCTTACGCAGACGGTAGCGCACCGTGTTCGGATGGACGAAAAGCAGGCGGGCCGTCGCTTCCAGGGACGTGCCCTGTTCCAGGTAGGTCGCGAGGGTGTCGAGGAGCGGTGTGCCGATCAACGGCAGATAGACGTTCTCGATCAGCTGTGCCCTGGCGTCGCCGTCGCCGTCGATGGCCCGTTCGGCCAGCAGGTCCTCGGCGTGAACAGGCCTGGGCGCGTCCGGCCATCCCGCGGCGGCTCGCAGCCCGGCCATCGCCGCCCGCGCCGAACTCGCGGCCGAGTGCAGGTCGGCGACCTCGGGCCCGATCACGATCGGACCGGCGCCGAAACGCGGCACCACGTGCCTGGCCGCCGCGGCGACGCTGTCCGCCCCGCCCACGATCACGATCAACCGGTCGCCCTGCACCCCGGCCAGCATGTCCAGGCCCGACCGGCGGCCCCGGTCGCGCAGCGCGTCGATGACCGCCTGCGGGTCGTCGTCGGGGGTCTGCCCGGCCAGCACCACGACGGGGGCGGAGGTCCAGCCGAGCGCGGCGGCCCACGAGTGCAGGCCGTCGTCGACCTCGCCCCTGACCAGGGCGTCCACGATCAGCGCCTCCAGCCGTGCGTCCCAGGCCCCGCGAGCCTCGGCCTCGCGCGCGTACACCTGCGCGGCGGCGAAGGCGACGTCGCGGGTGTAGCGGAGCATCGCCTGCTGGAGCTGGTGCTCCCCGCCGGGCGCCGCCAGCTCCCCGGTCTGCGCCTCGACCACCTCGACCACGACCCGCACGATGTCGACGGTCTGCTGCAGCGAGATGGACCGCTTCAGCTCCCTGGGCGCGGTGCCGAAGAACTCGATGCTGGGCGTCGGGCGACCCTCCCCGGCGTGCTGGAACCACTCCACGAACGCGGCGATCCCGGCCTGGGCGACCAGCCCGACCCAGGACCTGTCCTCCGCCGACAGGGCGCGAAACCACATCAGCCGGTCGTCCATGCGGGACATGGCGGCCGTGCCCAGCGTGCCCATGGCCCGCTCCAGCCGACGCGTGGTGTCCTCCCGGATCCGGTCGGAGTCGGGATCCCTCTCGTCCTGTCCGGTCACGACGTCGCTGTGCCTGAACGTTCGCTCGTTCCGCTCCCTCACGCCACTAAGAGTGCCAGGTCGCGGGAGATGCGCCAGCCGCGGCTCCGGACAGCGTACGCTCCCCGATCTTGTACGTCCCGCACGACCAGGGCGCGAGCGTACGCCGCGATCCCGTTCCGCGCGCCCGTGGCCCCCTCTCGGAGCCGGGCGTCGTCATCGTCTGCCGTTCCGCGGGCCCGTGTCCCGTACGCCCACCGGGATGTGAACGTACGGAGGGTGGGGTGTGTCGGGCGGGGGCTCAGACGACCGCGACGGCGGTGATCAGGCCGATGGCGAGGTGGGTGACCGCGAGCAGCCGGGCGCCCGGCTGAAGCTCCGCTTCGGTGACCAGTTCGCGCACCGAGATGCCCGCCACCTTGTCGAACGCGAGCATCGCCACGGTCTGTACGGCGATGCCGACCAGGCCGAAGACCAGCGTCGCGAGCAGGCCCTCCTGCAGGGCGCCGCCCGAGGACCAGATGGAGGCCGCCACGATCAGCCCGACGGCCGCCAGCCCCGAGCCGGCGAGCAGGGTGGCGTTGGGGTTGCGCCCCTCCTTGATGAGCTTGCCGAGCCTGCCGGGGGTGACCATGTCGATCACGTAGAAACCGACGATGAGCAGGATCACGCCGAGCGCGGCGTACGAGACGATCGCGAGCGCGCCGCGCCCGAGGACCTCGGCGAGCGAGAGCGCCTCGGCACCGGGCACGACGGGGGCGATTGGCACGGGGGTGGGACTCATGTGTGGTTTCTCTTTCCGGGACTCAGAGTTCGATGCGGTGCGGGACGAATGACGACGTGTCGTCGGTGATGAACCCCGAGGTCTCGCGGATGCCGGCACCCGCCGCCTCGTCGTGGACGACCCAGGCGCCGAGGACGGGACGCCAGCCCTCGAAGACGGGCAGCGCCTGGAACTCCTGGTAGACGTACCCCTCGGCGCCGTAGCCGCCGAGGGTCTCGACGTGCTCGCCGGGGGTGACGATCCGCATGTTGGCGCCCTCGCGGCCGAGCAGCGGCTTGACGATGTAGGAGGACATGTCGCGGGGGCCGTCGAGGTAGGCGGGCAGCAGGTTCGGGTGTCCCGGGTACAGCTCCCAGAGCACCGCGAGCAGCGCCTTGTTGGACAGCAGCATCTTCCACAGCGGTTCGATCCAGGTCGTCGAGACCTGCTGGCGCACAGCCCGCGTCCCGAACGGGTCGGCGACCGCCCACTCCCACGGGTACAGCTTGCAGAGCGAGCGGATCACCCTGCGCTCCATGTCGACGAAGCGGAGGTTGAGGTCGTCCCAGCCGATGTCCTCCATCGCGACCGCGACGGTCTTGAGCCCGGCCTGGTCGGCGGTCTCCTGCAGATAGGCGAGGGTCATCACCTCCTCGCCCGAGGTGTCCATGTTGGTCCAGGCGAAGTGCGTGGGCCCGGTGGGCAGGCCGGTCGAGATCTGCTGCCACCTGGCGATCAGCCGCTCGTGGATGGAGTTCCACTGGTCGTCGTCCGGGTAGCGGTCGCGCAGCCAGAACCACTGCACCACCGAACTCTCCAGGAGGCTGGTGGGGGTGTCGGCGTTGTACTCCAGCAGCTTGGCGGGACCGGTCCCGTCGTAGCGCAGGTCGAAGCGGCCGAACAGGTGCGGGTCGTTACGCTCCCAGGAGGCGGCGATCTCGGGGGCCACCCACGGTGGGATCGCGAACTCGGCGTAGCGGCCCTTGGCGATGACGTGCTCCACGGCGTTCAGGCACATCCGGTGCAGTTCCTCGACCTGGTTCTCCAGGTCGAGGACCTCGTCCATGGAGAAGACGTACTGGACGGTCTCGTCCCAGTACGGACGGTCAAGGCCCTCGGGATGGGCCGAGCGGTGGTAGGCCAGGCCGTGGCCCTCGATGACGCTCTCCCAGTCGTCGCGAGGGAGGGAGGTCTCGCGTCTCATCTCCTGCTCACCTGTCGCTCACCTGTGGTTCGTCGGCCTGCTCATCGGCGCCGGATCAGCTCCCGCCACCCGATCCGCTTCGGCCGCCGAAGCCACCCCGTTGGATCACCGTGCCCTTGCGGCTGGTGATCTGGACGTCCGAGGGACGCACGGTGGTGCCCTGCCGGATGTGGGAACCGGACCTGACGCCTCCGTAGTACCAGCCGTAGGCGCCCCGCGATCCGTGGTAGCGCCTGTCGTCGTCGCAGAGGTCCTCGTCCACGATCGCGTAGCTGCCGTCCGGCTGGCGGTTGTTGAGGTCGACGCACTCGGCGCCCACCTCCTCGTAGTCCGACGTGGAGCAGGAGGAGACGAGAAGCATCGAGACGACACCGATTCCGGTGATGGCGATCGCTCTGGAGGCCTTGAAGCCCGAGGGCTTGGAAGGCGTCTTGCCATGGGGACCTGGCGGTGTGGCCCGTGGGTGTTGTGGTCGCGCGGCCATCGAGCTCCAATGAGATGCGTCGCCACAGGGTATCGATGCGCTTTTGTCTGTTCAACCGATCTCTGGATCTTTCGGGGGAATCGCCGACGCCCGCGCGGAGCGGCGAGGTGAGCCGCGCCGACCCCGGGAAGACAGCCGATCATCACCCGCCCGGGTGTGTAGTGTTCTGGCAAAGCGCGGTGGACGAGGGGTGCGCGGTGCCGGAGATCAGACCGTTGCGGCCGGGGGATCCGCCGCGACTGGGCAGGTACGAGCTCAAGGGCAGACTGGGGGAGGGCGGGCAGGGGGTCGTCTATCTCGGCGAGTCCGAGGACGGTGAGCGGGTGGCCGTCAAGCTGTTGCACGTGCGCTTCACCGAGGAGGCCCACGCGCGCTCCCGTTTCGCCCGCGAGCTGGCGGCGGCCCGCCGGGTGGCCGCCTTCTGCACCGCCCGGGTGCTCGCCGCCGACCTCGACGGTGAGACGCCCTACATCGCGAGCGAGCTGATCGAGGGGCCCTCGCTGCGCCAGGTGGTCGAACGCGAGGGACCGCTGACCGGGGAGGCTCTCGAACGTCTCGCGATCGGCACCGCCACCGCGCTGACCGCGATCCACCACGCGGGCATCGCGCACCGCGACTTCAAGCCCGACAACGTCATGCTCGCCACCGACGGTCCCAGGGTCGTCGACTTCGGCATCGCGAAGATCATCGACGAGAGCGGGACGATCACCACCCGCGCGGTCGGCACCCCCGCCTACATGGCCCCCGAGCAGATCGCCGGTGAGCGGGTGGGTTTTCCCGCCGACGTGTTCGCCTGGGGCTCGACCATCGTCTTCACCGCCACCGGAAAGGCTCCCTTCGGGAGCGACACGATCGTGGCGACGCTCAACCGGGTGATCAACCACGAGGCCGACCTGAACGGCCTGCCCGACGGGCTGCGCGACGTCGTCGCGGCCTGCCTGAACAAGGATCAAAGGCTCAGACCCACCTCGGACGTGCTGCTGAAGCGTCTGCTCGGCCACCCGGTGGACGAGGCGGAGACCCCGGAGGCATCGGAGGAGGAGCTGGCCGAGGGCGCGCAGGCCGCCACCGGGGACCTGACCCGGCCCGAAGAGCCCGCCGCGCCCACGCGGCGCCGCCCGGCGGTCCTCGGCGCGATCGCCGTCGGGGTCGCCGTACTCGGCGTGGTGGGCGCCCTGCTGGGCCTCCCGTTCGGGAGCACGCCGCGCGGGCAGGCCGAGCCCTCCCGCCCACCGGTGACGGTGCCCAGCCCTGCGACGACCAGCCCTGCGGCGGCGACCCCGCAGGTCTCCACCGGCTCGCCCCTGCTCGACCGGATCAGAGAGACCGAGAGGCTCCGCGTGGGGTTCAGAGAGGGCCTGCCGGGGATCTCGCTGGGCAAACCGCCCCGGGGATTCGAGGCCGACGTGGCCGCCCACATCGCGAAAGAGCTGAAAGTGCCCGACGGCGGGCTCAAGTTCGTGTCGGTGGTGGGGTACGACGGTCGTGAGGAGGCGGTGGAGAAGGGCAGGGTCGACCTCGTGATCGCCAACTTCTCGATCGACACCGCCGACCGCCGCCGCGTCGCCTTCGCGGGGCCGTACTATCTCGCCCACCGCGACGCGCTGGTGCGTACCGGCGCGAGGATCGACGGTCTCAAGGACCTGCGCGGCAGGAGGATCTGCCTGTCACCTGGCCAGACCACGGGCACGATGATCCGCGACAGGGGCGTCGACTTCGTCGCGGTGCGGGCGGACGACCCCGCGCAGTGCGCGTCCCAGTTGGCCGACGGCCGCGCCGACGCCATGGTCGGGGACGACCTGCTGATCGCCGGCTTCGGTGCCCGCCTGCGCGACGTCAAGGTCGAGATCGCCGGGATCAGGCTCACCTCGGAGAGGTACGGCGTCGCGCTCAGGCGTGGGGACCCGGTGGCCTGCCGGAAGATCAACGAAGTGATCGCGTCGATGTACGAGGACGGGACGATGAGGCGCCTGCTCGAAAAGCACCTGGGCAGGGTGGGTTTCCGCTTCGAGACCAAACGGCCCCGCCCGGAGCCCTGTTGAGCCCTGTTGAGTCTTCCGCCTTCGATCGGGCTCTTCTCCCCGAGCCCCGCCGAGCCCGTTCGCCTCCGACCGCGCTCCTCGCCGCCGCCCTGTCTCCCGCGAGGGCGAGCGACGTCTCCGCGAGGGCGAGCGACGTCTCCGCGAGGGCGAGCGACGTCTCCGCGAGGGCGGGCGACGCGCGGGAAGGCGTGACCGCGCGGCCCGCCCGCGGGCCCGCCGCGTCACGAACCGTCGCAGACGGTCCCCCTGGCAGGAACCTTCCCGTCGATGAGGTAGGCGTCGGTCAGCTTCTTGACGCAGGTGTCACCGGACAGGTAGGCGCCGTGCCCCTCGCCCCTGTAGGTCACCAGCACCCCCGTCCGAAGCTCCCCCGTCAGCTTCGGAGCCCACTCGTACGGCGTGGCGGGGTCGCCGGTGCCGCCGATCACCAGGATCGGCGCCGAGCCCGTGGCGTTGATCCGCCTCGCCTCGTCGTTGCCGGGAACCGGCCACATCGAGCAGATCAGGCCCATCCCCGCGCCGCCGAACAGCGGGGAGACCTTCATCGTCTCGTCCTCCAGCGCGTTCAGCTGCTCGGGGGTGGGGCGTTCTGCGGTGTCCACGCAGCTGATCGCGGGGAAGCTGCTCATGAGCGTCGTGTAGCTCCCGTCGGGCTGACGGCCGTTGTAGCTGTCGGCCAGGGCCAGCAGGATCCGCCCGTCACCCTTCATCGCCTGGCCCAGCGCCTGGTCCAGCAGCGGCCAGGTCAGCTTCGAGTACAGCGCGGCGGCGATGCCGACGCCCGCCAGCCCCTGGGTCAGGAGACGCTTGCCGACCTTGAGCGGTTTGTCGTTCAGCTCGTCCATGAGCTTCGTCACGTTCTTGTTCGCTATGGTCGCGTCGCTGCCGATCTCACACTCGCGGGGCTGCTTCACGCAGTCCTTCAGGAAGGCGTCATAGGCGTGCTGGAACCCCTTCGTCTGGACCATCGTGCGCGTCGCCATGGAGACGCTCGGATCCAGCGGGGCGTCCAGTACGAACCGTCCCACGTTCTGCGGGAATTTCGTCGCGTAGACCGCGCCGAGCTGCGTCCCGTACGAGATGCCGAAGTAGTCCAGTTTCTTCTCGCCCAGGGCCGCGCGGAGGCGGTCCATGTCCGCGGCGGCGTTCACCGTGCCGATGTAGGGCAGCAGCCTGCCCGAGGTCTGCTGACAGGCCGTCACGAACTCCTTGGTGATCTCCCGGCTCCTGGCGCGCTCGTCCTCGTTGGCGGGCAGGGTGTCCATCGAGGTGAACCTGTCCATCACCGCGCTGTCGCCGCACCGGACACCCGAGCTTTGGCCGACCCCGCGCGGGTCGAAGCTGACCAGGTCGAAGCGGCTGTTCAGGGTGGTGAACGCCTTGGCGGCCTGGGCCATTGTCTCGACGCCCGAGGCGCCGGGGCCGCCGAAGTTGAAGACCAGCGAGCCGATCCGCCTGCCGGGGTCGGTGGCCTTGACGCGGATGACGGCCATCTCGATGGAGTCGCCGTCCGGGTTGGCGTAGTCGAGCGGGACCCTGAGTTTCCCGCACTGCTGCGCGGAGTTGGGCTGGGGGGTCTCACCGCCGGGCCGCCTGAGCCCGGTGCACGGACCCCAGGTGATCGCCTCCGCGGGGGCGGAGGTGGCGGTCGGGTCGGTCGTGCCCGAGACGACCTCGCCTCCGACCAGTCCGCCCGGGAGGGAACCGTCCCCGCCGGGTCCGCCACCGCAGGCGGAGAGCACGGTTGACAGGGCCGTGACCGTCGCGGCCGCCCTAAGGATTGTTGCCATGAAACGCTCTCCCCTGGAATCGTTCGCCGGGGGGAGCGTTCAACACTAACCGGGCGGGCCCTCCATGGAAAAGGAGAACCCGCCCGGGGACGATCAAACTCCCATGGACTGGGTGTCGTTGCTCTCGGCGCCCGCGGCCTCGGTCACGCCGTTCTTCAGGTGATACATGGAGATGGCGTCGCCCAGCACCTCCTGGTCGAGCTCACCCCTGTTGACCAGCTGGGTGAGCACGGCCAGGGTGATCGAGGCCGCGTCCACGTGGAAGTGGCGGCGCAGCGCCGACCGGGTGTCCGACAGGCCGAAGCCGTCGGTGCCGAGCGAGCTCCAGTCGCCGGGAACCCACTGGGCGATCTGGTCCTGGACCGCCCGCATGTAGTCGCTCACGCCCACGAACGGCCCCTGCGCCGACGACAGCGCCTGCGTGACGTACGGCACGCGCTTGTCGGAGTCGGGGTTGAGCAGGTTGTGCTCCTCGGCGGCGAGCGCGTCGCGGCGCAGCTCCGCCCAGGAGGTGGCCGACCAGACCTCGGCCGCCACGCCCCAGTCCTCGGCCAGCATCCGCTGGGCCTCCATCGCCCACGGCCCGGCCACGCCGGACGCGAGGATGTTGGCCTTCGGCCCGGACACGGCCGGAGCCGGGGCGAACCTGTACAGACCCTTGAGCAGGCCCGCCACGTCCAGGTCCGAGGGCTCGGCGGGCTGGGGGTAGGGCTCGTTGTAGACGGTGAGGTAGTAGAAGACGTTCTCCGGCTCCTCGCCGTACATCCTCCGCAGGCCGTCCTTGACGATGTGGGCCACCTCGAATCCCCACGAGGGGTCGTACGAGACCGCGGCCGGGTTCGTCGAGGCGATCAGCGGGGTGTGGCCGTCCTCGTGCTGCAGGCCCTCGCCGTTCAGCGTGGTGCGGCCGGCGGTGGCGCCGAGCAGGAAGCCCCGGCCCATCTGGTCGGCGAGCTGCCACATCTGGTCGGCGGTGCGCTGCCAGCCGAACATCGAGTAGAAGATGTAGATCGGGATCATGTGCTCGCCGTGCGTGGCGTAAGACGAGCCGACCGCGATCGTGGAGGCCATCGAGCCCGACTCGCTGATGCCCTCGTGCAGGATCTGACCCTCGGTCGACTCCTTGTACGACAGCAGCAGCTCGCGGTCGACCGCCTCGTACGTCTGGCCGTGCGGTGAGTAGATCTTCGCCGTCGGGAAGATCGCGTCAAGACCGAAGGTGCGCGCCTCGTCCGGGATGATCGGCACGAACCTGTTGCCGATCTCCTTGTCGCGCATCAGGTCCTTGAGCAGGCGGACGAACGCCATGGTGGTGGCGACGTTCTGCTTGCCGGAGCCCTTCTTCAGCTGCGCGTACGCGGCGTCGCCGGGAAGCGTGACCGGCTTGGCGCGCATCACGCGCTTGGGCAGGAAACCGCCCAGGGCCGCGCGGCGCTCCTTCATGTACTGGATCTCCGGGTCGTTCTCGCCCGGGTGGAAGTAGGGCGGGAGGTCGCCCTCGAGAGCGGAGTCGGGGATCGGCAGGTAGAGCCGGTCGCGGAACTCCTTCAGGTCGCTCTTGGACATCTTCTTCATCTGGTGCGTCGCGTTGCGCGCCTCGAAGTCCTTGCCGAGAGTCCAGCCCTTGATGGTCTGGGCGAGGATGACCGTCGGCTGGCCGACGTGCTCACGAGCCGCCTTGTAGGCCGCGTACACCTTGCGGTAGTCGTGGCCGCCGCGCGACAGCTTGCGGATGTCCTCGTCCGACAGGTGCTCGACCATCTTGCGCAGGCGCGGGTCGCCGCCGAAGAAGTTTTCCCTGATGTATCCGCCGGTCTCGACGGAGTATGTCTGGAACTGGCCGTCGGGGACGGTGTTCATCTTGTTGACCAGCACACCGTCGACGTCCGCCGCGAGCAGTGGGTCCCAGTCGCGACCCCAGACGACCTTGATGACGTTCCAGCCGGCGCCCCTGAAGTAGGACTCCAGCTCCTGGATGATCTTGCCGTTGCCGCGTACCGGGCCGTCGAGGCGCTGCAGGTTGCAGTTGATGACGAAGGTGAGGTTGTCGAGCTCCTCACGGGCCGCCACGCCGATCGCGCCGAGCGACTCGGGCTCGTCCATCTCGCCGTCGCCGAGGTAACACCAGACGTGACTCCGGCTGGTGTCCTTGATCTTCCGGTTCAGCAGGTAGCGGTTGAACCGGGCCTGGTAGATCGCCCCGATCGGGCCGAGACCCATGGAGACCGTGGGGAACTCCCAGAAGTCGGGCATCAGGCGGGGGTGAGGATAGGAGGGCAGACCCCTGAACCCGTGCGAGAGCTCCTGGCGGAAGGCGTCGAGCTGTGCCTCGTTGAGGCGGCCCTCCAGGAAGGCGCGGGCGTAGATGCCCGGCGCGGCGTGGCCCTGGAAGAAGACCTGGTCTCCGGACTCGCCGTGGTCCTTGCCGCGGAAGAAGTGGTTGAAGCCCACCTCGTAGAGCGACGCGGCGGAGGCGTAGGTGGCGATGTGCCCGCCGACGTTGGTGCGGGCGTTGGCCCGGGTCACCATCACGGCCGCGTTCCAGCGCGTGTAGGCGCGGATCCGGCGCTCGACGTACTCGTCGCCGGGGAACCAGGGCTCGCGCTCCGGCGGGATGGTGTTGATGTAGTCGGTGCTGCGCAGGCCGGGCACCCCGACCTGGTGTTCACGGGCGCGCTCCAAGAGCCGGAGCATCAGATAGCGGGCCCGAGTGCGACCTTCCGTCTTGATGACGTTGTCGAGCGACTCGAGCCACTCCTGGGTCTCGCTGGGGTCGACATCAGGAAGCTGGCTGGGTAGGCCGTCGCTGATGATCGAGAAACGCTGGCGTCCGGAAGCCACTGGGTCTCGCCTTCCGAGGATGGACTTTTGTCTGGAGTAGGTCGTCTTCCATCCTGGTCGCTTACCCCGGAAAGTGCATCTCTACTTCCCGGTAACCAGGAGATCCCTGCTGGCAGTGATACGAAAGTGGCCTAGACCACCGATGGTAGGACGAATTGCCACCAAAGGTTACATCGGGGTTGCCCCTTTTTTACAGGTTCCCTCCCTGGGAATCTGGGACCCGCTGTCTGGCCTGCCTTCGTGCCCCTCGCCGGAGCCTTCCGAGCCCCTCCGCGGGAGCCCTTCGACGGTCCTCGGGGGATCGTCGACGATCCCCCGAGGGTCTTGGAGGGACCTCGGAAGGGGAGGGGCCCTCCTCGCCGCCGCGCGATGTGCCCGGGCGTCGTGATCGGGACCCTCACCGTATACAACGCATGATCCCCCCTGAAGGTGCCCTAACGGACGCCTCGCGTATCGTCTTTCGCTCTTTTTCCCACCATCTTTCGCATCGCCTCCTCCGTGGAGCCCTGTCATGCGCCTCTCCCGCGGGGAGACGGGCCGCGGCCCGTGAGGCTCCGTGCCGAAGTGGTAACGATTCGCGCGCCAACCGTGAGCGGTGCCGCGGCCGCCGTCGCTGTCCGGAAACGCCGCATCCGGCGGGCGTATCCCGAGCCTCCGCTCTCGTCCCGGCCCCTGCCCTGCCCGGCTCCTCCCGGTAGGGAACGGTCCATACGGGGACATTCCAGAAATCGGACACACCGCCCCCGTCCCCGTGCCGACGAAGATCGGGCGGTGGCGAGGGCCGCACCTGGTCTTCCGGAGCGGGTGCGGTCGTCATCGCAGCTCACGATGGATCGTAGGATCGGTATGTGAGATCTCAGACGATCGAGGTGATAACGGGTTCCCGAGAGCGGGTGCACGACATCACCTCCGAGTGCGAGAGCTTCGTCCGGTCATGTGGGGGCGACGGCCTGTTACACGTCTTCGTGCCCCACGCGACCGCGGGGGTCGCGCTGCTGGAGCTGGGCTCGGGCAGCGACGACGATCTGCTCGCGGCTCTGGAGAATCTGCTTCCGGCCGACGACAGATGGAGGCATGCGCACGGATCACGGGGGCATGGACGGTCGCATGTCATGCCTGCCCTCATTCCGCCGTACGCCACCGTCCCGGTTCTCGCCGGACGGCTCGCGCTGGGAACCTGGCAGTCCATCGCCATCGTGGATCTCAACGTCGACAATCTGGAACGCCAGGTCCGTTTGTCATTTTTGTCGGACTAATTCATACGTAGCCCAGTCGTTGCCGTGGCGACCGTTGACGACTGAGGGTCACAGCGTGTGGACTGTGCCGAAGCACTCTGAGCACCGTGTGATTGCGGGGCCATTCAAGCAGGAGGGACAAACGTGAGCGCGACCGCGGGTCAGGCGCAGGGCGAACGCGGCCTGGCCGAACGACTCGGCCTCAAGCCGGGTCAGGTGGTGCAGGAGGTCGGATGGGATGAGGACACCGACGACGATCTGCGCGACTCCATCGAGGAGCTGACCGGTAACGAGCTGGTCGATGAAGACTTCGAGGACGTCGTCGACGTCGTGCTGCTGTGGTGGCGTGACGGCGACGGTGATCTGTTCGACGCCCTGAGCAGCGTGGTGACCAACCTCACCGACGGTGGCCAGATCTGGCTGCTCACTCCCAAAGCCGGCCGGGACGGGCACGTGGAGCCGAGCGACATCGGGGAAGACGCCACCACTGCGGGTCTCTCGCAGACCAGCAGCATCAGTGCCGCCCCCGACTGGTCGGGGACGCGTCTGGCGACGCCCAAGGCGCGCCGCTAAGGGTCCGCCCTGCCGTACGGCTCGCGCGGGCCGTACGGCAGGATGATGACGCCTGCCGTCAGCCGAGGAAAGGAACCCCGATCATGGCGATCGAGGTGGGTGACCAGGCTCCCGACTTCGAGTTGAGAGACCAGCACGGCACCCCGGTCAAGCTTTCCGGACACCGGGGCAAAAAGATCGTGCTGATCTTCTACCCTCTGGCGTTCAGCGGCGTCTGCGGCAACGAGCTCGACGCCATCCGCGACGAGCTCATCGCCGACATGCCCGAGGACGTTAAAATTCTCACCGTCTCGGTTGACTCGACCTTCGCCCACCGCGCGTGGGCGGATCAGAAGGGCTACACCTTCTCGCTGCTCTCCGACTTTTGGCCACATGGGCAGGTCGCGCGGGCGTACGGTGTATTCGACAACGAGAAGGGCTGCGCGGAGCGCGGGACCTTCATCATCGACGGCGAGGGCGTGGTTCGCCGGCGCGTCGTGAACCCGATCTCACGGGCCCGCGACATCGCCGAGTACCGCAAGGCGCTCGCCGACCTTCCCTAAGCGGTGATCCGGCGGACGCCCGCTCACGAGGTGCCCCGCCGGTCCGACCTCTCGGAGGCGATCATGCCCTGCTTCTCCTGCGGGGCCAGGCAGACCGACCCGATCCGTGGCTCCAGCCCGTGGACGCGCGGAGTGCGCCACGAGACGCAGGTGCTGATCTGCCCGGACTGCCGGCGCACCCACCAAGTCGACCTCGACACATGCCTCTCGTGCGGCTCCGTCGCGCTCATCTGCCGGTTGGGCGAGGTGGAGTGCCGATCCTGCGGCGCGGTACGCCTCGCGCGGGGCGACGACCGGCCGGCCGCCTCCCACGCCTGCGCGCCCGGCCTGGCCGACGAGGTGGAGGCCGCCCTGGCCAGGGTCCTGCGCCGGGTCCCCTGAGAACGCCCCGGCCGTTCCAGGGGCCATGGGACCGGGCGTTTCCCGGGCATATCGGGAGGTTCTTCCAAGCAACGCGCTCGGCCGTATGGGGGAGATCCCGCCATTCCGCCGCGCCCGGCGTGCGCTAAGGTCGGGCTCGGTCCCGCCCCTTCGACCCGCTGGATGGGTGCATGAGCTCCTTCGTTGTTGCCCTCGACGTCGGTGGAACGTCGATGAAGGGCGGCCTCGTCACCCGTTCCGGCGAGATCATCCGTACCGACCGCCGTGCCACCCCGCGCGACAGGGGCCCGGCGGCGGTCATCGCGACGATCCGGTCCTTCATCGACGACCTCGCCGCCGCGGAGGGCGGCACCCCCGAGGGGGTCGGACTCGCCGTACCGGGCCTGGTCACCGCCGAGGCGGCCCTGTACTCCGCCAACATCGGCTGGCGCGACGTCCCGGCCGGAGACCTCGTCCCGCTGGACGTCCCCGTCATGCTCGGGCACGACGTCCGCACGGGCGGTCTGGCCGAGAGCGTCCTCGGAGCCGGCCGCGAGCTCTCCGACTTCCTGTTCCTGCCCATCGGCACCGGCATCGCGGGCGCCACGATCCTGGGTGGCGAGCCGTACGGCGGGAGCGGTGGCTGGGCCGGCGAGATCGGCCACACCCCGGTCCACCCCGAGGGGGAACCGTGCGCCTGCGGCCAGATCGGCTGCCTGGAGACCTACGCCTCCGCCTCCGCCGTGGCCCGCCGCTACTCCACCCGCGTCGCCGCATCCCCGCCTTCCGCCCCCGCTTCCTCCTCTTTCGCTCCGGAGCCCTCCTCCACCCCTGCCTCGCCCCTTCCTGCCTCCTCTCCGCCGTCCACCTCATCCGCCACCGTCGTCCCACCCGCCTCGGTCAGCGCCGAGCGGGTCGCCGCCCTGACCGCCTCCGGTGATCCTCTCGCCGTGGAGATCTGGGACGACGCGGTCGAGGCACTCTCTCTCGCCCTGGCCACCTACACGCTTCTTCTCGACCCCTCCGCCATCGTCCTCGGCGGAGGCCTGGCGGAAGCGGGCCCCCTCCTGTCCGACCCCCTGGCCGAACGGCTCGGCAAACGCCTCGCCTTCCGCGACGCCCCGCCCCTGCGTCATGCCGCCCTGGGCATGTCCGCCGGCATGCTCGGCGCGGCCCTCCTCGGCTGGCGCGCCGCCGGCTTCACCGACGCGGGAACCACGTGGTCTCTCGATGTGCTGAAGTCCCCCCACGTGGCGTAAAGTGTTGTCCCGTCTGTCCGACGGGATTTCCCGGGCGCTTAGCTCAGCGGTAGAGCGCTCGCCTTACAAGCGAGATGTCACTGGTTCGAACCCAGTAGTGCCCACCACAAGGCTCTGACCTGCGTTAATAGGTCAGAGTCTTTCGTGTTTTCGGACGGATGTGGAGTATCACCGCTTGGTGATCGCTCGCCAGATCGGCGAGTTACGTTGATTGGAGCCGACTTCCTCCCTTCGGCGGGACTGCCTCTGGCACGCATGACCAGATTCGGTCACTCCTTCTGATCATGTTTTGGGAGGATGACCTGATGCACGGAAAGTAGGCGACCTACACTCGTAGGTATGAGCGTCATGCGTGAGGAACTGCACCACCTGGTAGATCAGCTGCCGGAGGCGGAGCTGCGCCCGGCCCTGGAGCTCATCCGCGGTCGTCTGAGTGAGCATGAGTCGGGTGAGCGCGATCTGCCGTTCTTCGCGTCGTTCGAAGCTGCCTCCGATCTCGCTGAGCGGCACGAAGAGATTCTCCGCTCGGAGTGGGGCCGCTGACGTGCTCCTGTGCGACACGGGTGTTCTTCTCGCCGCAGGTAACGTGAAGGACCAACATCACCGAGCGTGTCTGAAGCTTCTCCGGCAGGCCGAAGGGCCACTACTTGTTCCGTCGCCGGTGATGGGCGAGGTGGGCTATCTGCTCGACTCTCGTGTGGGTCCGCAGGCTGAGGTGACGTTCCTCAAGTCGTTCGGCGACAACGGCTTTCATGTGGCCGAATTGGAGGACGAGGACCTGCCGCGCATGGCACAGCTCGTCGAGACCTACCTCGATCTGCCGCTGGGGCTCGTTGACTCGGCAGTGATCACCATCGCCGAACGCCTCGGGCTGAAGGAGATCGCCACGGTGGATCATCGACATTTCAGGGTCGTCCGACCTCGTCACATATCGGCGTTCAGGTTGCTGCCTGATTGATCCGAGGTGCCGCACCTGGGTGACCGACTGGGTGACAACGACCCAGGACAGGGGCGGACAACGGTGGATGGTCGTGGACTGTACGCCCAGGTCAGGGGTGGTATCCGCCCTGGTCGCGCCCCCGGTCGGATCGCCTTACAAGCGAGATGTCACTGGTTCGAACCCAGTAGTGCCCACCAGCCAGAACGCCCCGTATCCGATCTTCGGAACAGGGCGTGAGTGACTAACTCCCGAAGATGCCGTCCATGGCCTCCGCGCCCTGCATGAGCACCGGCCGGATCTGCTTCCGATAGACGGTCTCGGTGACCACCGTGTTCCGATGGCCGACCAGGCGCGAGATGTCCTCGATCGGGACGCCCGAGTCCGACAGTAGCGAGACGAAACTGTGCCGCATCTCGCGAGGAGTCCAGTCGGTGCTACGGAGTCCCGCCTTCTCCTGCTCTTCGGAGTGTCCGCAGCGCGTCCACGCACCGCCGAGGGAGCTTGAGGAAACGGCGCGACTTGACGGTCTAGGTGTTCCTTCTGCCGTGCAGACCGCTTCTCTGCATCTGCAAGCCGCAATGTCGTGGGATCATTCGCTTCGTGAACGAAAGCGCTAGCGAAGTGCGGTTGTTACCTGATCGGCTAGCAGCAGCAGTTCTGGCTGGGGCCGCTGAGATGATGAACGCGACGCTGGTAGCCCGCGGTATGAGCGCGGACGACGTCGGGCAGATCGCGTGGATCATGCAGCACCCGTTCGAGGTCAGGGGAGGTCGACTGTATGGCCGGTTGCCGGTCCTTGACGGCCGCATCAGAGCCGCACCTGACCGAGTAAGAAAGATCATCGATCAGGTGTTTGCGGGCTTGATGCCTCATGCATCGCCACCTCGCGAGTTCCGTGATGGTGTAGCGATCATCTACGAGATCGAGGGTGTCGTTGACGGAATGACGGTAGGCGTATGGGGTGTACTGAAGGACGACTATCGCGACCCGTAGTTCATTGGTTCCTGGCGACCTTGAGCTTGTTGAGATCTTCTTCGAGATCGCGAGCCCACCTCCAGTTGAGCTCAACGAATCGAAAAGCGGTCTCGATCGTGTTCTTCAGGAGCGCGGTGCGGGCCAGGGGAGCGTTGTGAATGGAAACCATGAGCTCCTGGATCACCTGCTGTAGAGCCTTCCTCTCCCCTTCGAGTTGGGCGATCAGTAGTTGCTGGCTCTGATAGTTCTCGGCGTTCTTCGCTTTCAACTCTTCAAGCCTCTTGTTGACCTCGGTAAGTTCGTCGCGCTTCTCGTTGAGTTCCTCTTCCAGTTTCTGGTGTCGGCGTTCCTGCTCTCCCAGCTTCTGTTTCAGTTCGTCGAGCGCATCCTGCGCGGATGTTCCCGCAGTGAGTTCGAGGATTGGTCTCCCCTCGTACCCCTGCTCGCCAAAGGAAGAGTCTGTGCTGCCTGCCTCATCCCAGATTTTCTTGGCTTCGACGTGGTCTCCACCTAGTCCGATGATGATCGACCGGAGATAATCCCACGTCGGCAGCGGCATCCTGTCGTTCAAGGCGTTGCGCACTGTTGTCGGTGAAGGGTTGTAGTCCCATTTGGGGTCGGCTTTCCGGGCCCTGTCGGCGATCTTCTGCGCCGATGGCTCGCCAGCTCGTCGCCACTCTTTCTTCAAATAGTTGCGGAACCGTAGCTGACCTTCAGGAGATCTCATGACACCTCGTTCGTCGGTAGTTCTGGCTCAGCATGCCATCGATGCGTTCATTGTGCCAGGGGGACTTACGATGCGCACAAGCACGCATTTTCGCGCACCGGCGATCCGTTTCTCGCGCATGTGCGCCGGATTCAGCACCAGTCTTCCGCGGGCAAATGGGAGGTCCGAATGTAAAGGCATGACACCTGAACAGAAGACGCCACACAGCGGGTGGCCATACGTCGTCGTCGCCATCGTCGTACTCGCAATTCAGGCCGGATGGAGCCCTGGAGATGTTCGTGCCCTGGCGGGCACTGTGATTGTCATGGTTGCCCTCGTGTATTCGTCCCGGCGCACCTAGAGAGCTGAGCAGAATCTCGGTTCCGACACCCGAGCCAGGGCAGGGAAATCCATGCTGCCGCATCGTCTGACCGCGTGTCGTACTTGAGTGACCGACTGGGTGACAACGATGTGGGACGGGGTTGGCCGGTCGGAGTTGGGTCGCTTCAATGTCTCAAATCCAGCGCTATGCGCGGGTCAGCCGGTAGCCGTCCCGGTGGAACTCGTGGAGGGCGGCGAGGTTCTCCACCGATTCGGGCGAGACCAGCTGATTACCGCTCAGGTCGAGGACGGTGAGGGCGGTGAGGCCGCCCAGCCACTCGGGTAGGGCGGTCAGCTCGTTGTTGCTCAGGTAGAGCGTGTTCAGGTGAGTGAGGCCGCCCAGCCACTCAGGGAGCGCGGTCAGCCGGTTGCTGTCCAGGAGGAGTTCTCGGAGGACGGTGAGGTTGCGGAGCGACTCAGGCAGCGCGGTCAGCTGGTTGTGGCTCAGGTTGAGCCAGACGAGGGCGGTGAGGTCGCCCAGCCACTCGGGCAGGACGGTCAGTCCGTTGCTGCTCAGATAGAGCTCGTTCAGGCGGGTGAGGTTGCCCAGCCACTCGGGAAGCGTGCCCAGGCGGAGATCGCTCAGGTCGAGGTAGGTGAGGTTGGTGAGATCGCCCAGGGTCTCAGGCAGAGCGGTCAGCTCGTTGCAGCGCAGCTCCAGGTAGGTGAGGTTGGTGAGGCCGCCCAGCCATTCGGGCAGAGTGGTCAGTTCGTTGCACCCCAGGTCGAGCCAGGTGAGGGTAGTGAGGTTGCTCAGCCATTCGGGCAGGACGGTCAGCTCGATACCGCCCAGCTGGAGTGTGGTGAGGTTGGTGAGACCGCCCAGCCATTCGGGGAGGGCGGTCAGCTCGTTGCAGTTCAGGTCGAGGTCGGTCAGACGAGTGAGGTCGCCTAGCCATTCGGGTAGCGAGGTCAGCTCGTTGCCGCTCAGATTGAGCTTGCTCAGGTGAGTGAGGTCGCCGAGCGACTCGGGAACCGTCTCCAGGTGGAGATCGCTCAGGTCGAGTCTGGGCCATCCGAACCGTAGGCAGTTGCCGATCCGCTCGGCGGCTATCGACTGGCCGTCTTCGGGCCTGACCATGTCTCTCCTCGTCGTTGCCGATGTCTTCGAGCTCGGCTCCGTCGTGCCAGATGCGAGAGCCGGTGACGAGGCTAGGGACCGGTACTGGGAAACGGCTTGTAGATCACTTCAACACGTTGAGGAGGAGGCCGGATCAGGCTGGGCCCTGGCCTTGAGTGGATATCGCGACGGTGGATGACGGCAACCCTGCCCGTGCCGGCTTGTTAACGCGTTGTCGCTCAGGGGGGCGGAGCGATTGGCTGTGACCAGCACTGTCGCACCAGACCTTGCTGCTGACGGGCAGAAGACAGGTGGAAGGCCTCAAGTTCGGACGGATCTGGGCTGTCGGACCTCCGCGCTCTCAGCCGGTGTGGAGGATCCGAAAGTGATCGGGTTCCGCCGGATCTCGATCAACGACTTGGACCGGCGGCCAGGCCCACTGCCAAACGCCGATGCCCGGCGTGCGGGAGAACCGGATCTGCCCGCGGGTGCCTTCGACCGCGACGCGCGGCCAGGATCCGGCGGTGCGCGCCCGGTCCGCGCCGTGAGAACGCAGTACCTGGGCGAGGACGGTGACCGTGTCGTAGCCCTCGAAAGCCACGAAAGACGGCGCTTCGCCCAGTCGCCGGCGGAGGGCCGTCTCGATTCGTGTGCCCAGTGGGCTGAGACGCTCGGGCAGGTAGCGCAGGAAGGGGATCTCGGCGCCGTCGTCGCCCAACGACGCCGCCCATTCGGCGAACTCCGGTTGCCCGGCGGGAGCACCGATCATGATCCCGGCGAGACGCCGGTCGTGGCGGACGGCCTTGACGATCGACACCGCCGGTTCCGGGTGGCCGACCAGGAGAAGGAGGGCTGTCGCGCGACTGTCGAAGAGTTCGTCGCACACGGCCGCAGGGGTGAGCGTGCGCAGGTCGAGTTCGATGACGGTTCCGCCGCGGGAAGCGAGGTGGTCCCGCAGAATACGGGTGCCGGATGCCCAGTAGACACTCGACTCGGCCGCTACGGCGATCCGACCGTGGCCCGCGCCGAGGAGGAAGTCCGTATAGATCCGCCAGCCGTGGGACTGTGCCGGAGCGAGGCGTGCGACCCATTCCGTCGGCTGTTCGGTGAGTGCGTCGAGAACCGCCGACGAGCAGAGGAACGGCAGGCCGAGGGCGTCGGCCCTGGCGGCGGCGGCGCGAGCGACGACGCTGTGATATTCCCCCGCCAAGGCGGCCACGCCCAGGCGAGCCAATTCGTCCACGGCCGCCGCGGCCCTCCGCGGATCAGCCGCGGTGTCTCGGACCACCAGTTCGAGGGTTCTTCCGGTGACCCCTCCGGCCTCGTTGACCTCGTGAACGGCCAGTTCGAGCCCGGCGAGCAGGTGTTGGCCCGCCTCCACCCAACCAGGCCGGGTGAGCGGAACGAGAGCACCGATCTGGACGGCTGGTCCTTCAGCTCGTTCCGCTCCGGGTGGCGATGGTGGCGTACTCATGCGTCGGCATCCCCTGTGCGATGATTTGGCGCAGTTTGTGTGGATCGCAGAGTATTGCCCGCCGGTAGCGACGCTTTCGGTCGCTCCCGCCGGTCGTTCGTCAGATCACCACGCCCCCGAGGCCGCGATCATCTATCACCTTGATCCACTTTCGCACCAGACTCTAGTCGCTGTATGCGGTGGCGAGGTCCTTTCTCCGCGACCATCGTGACGCGGGCGGGGCTCCTGTCATGGAGAGATGGATCGACGACGCCAGGGGGGAAGGGACGGTGGCATCTGGCCGTGATGCTCACAGCGCGCCGAACGGGTGTCAGGGGCGGCTGCTGCAGGCGAGAGAGGGGGACGACGGCGTACCGCCGGCCAGGAAGCCGAAGGTGGTCGTGCCGGAGGCCGGGATCGAGCCGTTGTAGGAGGCGTTCGTCACCGTTATCGCGGAGCCGTTGGCGGCCAGGGTGCCGTTCCATACCTGGCTGACCGACTGGCCGCTGCCCAGGGTCCATCTGACGGTCCAACCGCTGACCGCCGAGCCGCCCGCCGTCACCGTGACCTCGCCCTGGTAGCCGCCAGGCCACGAGTTCGTGGTGCGGTAGCTCGCGGTGCAGGCGCCCGGGGAGGGGGAGGGCGACGGGGTGGCCGAAGGTGAGGGTGACGGGGTGACCGAAGGCGAAGGGGTGACCGAGGGCGAGGGCGAGGGGGACGAGCCGCCCGGCGGCACGTACGGGCACTTGCTGCGGTACATCGAGATGCCGGTGGAGTCCATCAACGGACACAGGAACTGGGTGTACCGGGTGTCGTTGTCAACGAAGATCTTCAGCCACGGGATCAGCGTCCGCATCTCGGTCGTGTTCGCCCTCGTCGCGAACAGGTGGTCCACGCCGGTTATCTCCACCCAGGCGCTCTGTGCCGAGGCCGGGAGGGTGCTGTACAACCCGTTGAGGTAGGACTGCGTGACCACCGTGTCCCTCTGCCCGGAGATGAACATCAACGGCACCCGGTTGTCGGCCAGGCTCAGGTTTCCCGTGGGGGAGCCGGGTGCGAGCCCGACCACGGCCTTCAGCGAGGGCCGCCGGAGCGCCGCGGTGAGGGCGCCGGCGCCACCCGCGGAGTGGCCGACGACCGACAACCGGCTGGGGTCGACGCGGTCACGCACCGAACTCCGCTGGGTGAGGTAGTCCAGCGCGGCGAGCAGCTGGGTCGCTCGGGCGTCGGCGCCGTCGGTACGGCTGTTGGTCTCGATTCCGATGACGACGAAGCCGAAGGACGCGAGCCAGGGACCCATCCAGGCCTCTTCGTCGGCGAACCGGGCGGAGTAGCCGGGCACGATCGCGACCGCGCCGAAAGTCCCCTGGCCGGTGTCCGTCGGATAGTAGATCACCCCACCGCCGAAGCCGTTCCCGGCCGGCAGACTGACCTGCGCGGTGGCGAAGGTGCCCCTGGTGGCGGACACACTGGCCAGGGTGGGGTCGGGACCTCGCTGATAGGGATTGTCGGCGGCCGAGGCCGGCCGAGTCGCGACGATCATCGCGAGCAGTCCGAGGACGACGACCGCCGCGGCCATCGCACGCTTCCGCCACCCGCTCTGTGGCCCGGGCTCCGATCGGACACTCCAGGCGGCACAAGGCTCCGGAGTCTCACTCACACG
This sequence comes from Streptosporangium sp. NPDC000563, assembly GCF_040299985.1. Classification (NCBI taxonomy): domain Bacteria; kingdom Bacillati; phylum Actinomycetota; class Actinomycetes; order Streptosporangiales; family Streptosporangiaceae; genus Streptosporangium; species Streptosporangium sp. NPDC000563. The sequence goes on from NZ_JBEPDA010000006.1 coordinate 250,700, forward strand.
TCGTCGCACTGTGGTGTTCCTTCTCTTCGGGTGAGCCCCTCATCGGGATCAGTACGTGACGGCCATCGCCGAGTGGCCTTCGGTGCGGCGGCTCCGCACCGTATCGGTCGCCTCCTCGTCCCGGCGCCGAAGCGCGTACGACAAGGGCGTCGTGATCGGCGGCCTCTTCATCGCCGACCGGCAGCGGAGACCGCTCCGGGGACTCAGTGTGGAAACATCTGTGAAACGTGTCAAGATCCGTGTAAAGCTGTCGATGACCCGCTTTGGGGGTACACGCGCCTTATGGTGTGTCGGCATAAGACGTCGGCGAATGAAAGCACCTGAAACTTTCATCGCAATCATGGAGCCGGTCGGGTGCGGACCGCCGGCCGCCGAAGGTGCGCACGGCGACCCGGAGTTCCACGGACCGGTGGACCGGCACCGTCACTCCACCCCCGCCAGGGCTGAGGGGAGAATCCCGAGCGGATCATGAACCGGCCTTCGGTGAGGCCTTGGATGACCGGCATAGCGTGTGCAGGCGCGGCGGGAGTTCTGAAACCAGGTCGGCCAGGTGTGCGCCCCCTCCGGGACAGGCTGTGAGAGCGCTGTCCCGGAGGGGGTCGGTCAGAGTCTCCGGTAGTGGACGGCGACCGGAATCGGCGTCGACCTCGGAGGCATCATGCAACATAAGGTTGCGGATTGGCGGTGCGGTCGCTAGAGTCATACGCAACCGATGGTTGCGTGTTGGAGGTTCGTTGTGGAGTTCGGAAAGCTGGAGCGCGAGATCCGTATCGACGCGGCACCGGAGATCGTCTTCGATGTGGTGAGCCGTCCCGAGCACATCAAGATGTGGTGGTCCGAAGACGCGTCGTTCGAGCCCGAGCCGGGCGCGGTCGGCGAACTGGTGTGGGACGAGCGCGCCGTGGTCGAACCGATCACGGTGGTCACCGTGGATCCGCCCCGTACGTTCGCGTTCCACTGGATCGCTCCCGGTGGTCGGCTGCCCGACGCGGACAACTCTCTCCTGGTCACCTTCGAGCTCGAACCCTCCGGCGACGGCACGATTCTGCGCGTGACCGAGAGCGGCTGGCGGGAGAAGGGCTGGGAGGCCGCCGTGCTTGAGGCGGCCTTCCACGACCACGAGCGCGGCTGGGACTTGTTCCTGCCCAGGCTGCGGGACTACGCCCCTTCCGTGGTGGCGCGATGACCGTCGCCGTCGACGACGAACTCTGGTCGGCGATCGGCGATCCGATCAGGCGCCGCCTGATCGACCTGCTGCTCGCGGAAGGAGTCGGTACGCCGACCAGCCTGAGCGATCGTCTCCCGATCTCACGCCAGGCGGTCACCAAGCACCTGGCCGTCCTCGATCGCGCGGGACTCGTGCACGCGACACCGATGGGCCGCGAGCGGCGCTACGAAGTCGACGAGGCGCAGCTCGCCCGCGCCGTCCGGCAGTTGAACGAGGTCGGCAGGACCTGGGACACGCGACTGAACCGCATCAAGCGCATCGCGGAACAGATCCAGCGTCAGAAAAACGACTGACCGACAGGCCGCCGGAAGAGATCTCCGGCGACCTCCTCGACGCGGTCGAGCTCGGCCCGGCCTGAGTGGACGGCTTTCGTTCTCGCCGCAGGTCTTCGCGGCCGATGTGGGCCTCGAGGTGAGTTCCCATGCCGGTGGCATGGCGATCGGCGCCTTCACCGCCTCGTCTGCGGCGATCTCCATGCCGGACGCCTGGGCCGCAGGCTTCCCGAAGCCTGCGGCAACCGCGGCCGCGACAGAACTCGCGGCGGCGGTGTGACCATCGAGCCCGCGTAATCGTTCGAAAGAATCGATCACCCCTGGGGGACGCATATGAATGCATTGCTACTCGAAGGCAAGAACGCTGTGATCTATGGAGGTGGGGGCGCCATCGGCGGCGCGGTCGCCCGGGTGTTCGCCAGGGAAGGCGCGAGGGTCTTCATCGCCGGGCGGACGCGGGCGAAGCTCGACGCCGTGGCGCGTGACATCGCCGTCACGGGCGGAAAAGTCGAGACCGCGCACGTCGACGTTCTCGATCAACAGGCGGTCGAAAAGCACGCCGACGCGGTCGCGGAGACGGCCGGTGGCATCGACATCGCCCTCAACGCCGTGAGCGTCATGCACGACCAGGGGACTTCACTGGCGGACCTCTCGCTGGAGGAGTTCATGCGGCCGATCGACGGTTTTCTGCGGACACTGTTCATCACCAGCAAGGCCGTGGCACGGCACATGGGCCGCGAGCGCCCCGGCGTCATCCTGACCTTGTCCGAGCCGGGTTCCAAAATGGCGGTGGGCGGCATCTTGGGGCACAGCGTGAGCGCGGCCGGCAAGGAGGCGTTCTCGCGGGTCCTGGCCGCGGAGCTGGCACCCGGCAACATCCGGGTGATCGGCATCCGTCCCCACGCCGTCGCCGACGCCCCGGCGGCGGGTTCCTACACCAAGGACCTCTTCGAGCAGACCGCGGCGGCGGCCGGACAGTCGGTCCAGGAAATGCTCGAAGGTGGGGGAATGGTGCAGGGAACGCTTCTGAAAAGGCTGCCCACGCTCTCCGATGTGGCGGAGACGGCCGCGTTCCTCGCCTCAGACCGAAGTGGAGCCATGACCGGAGCGATCGTCAATCTGTCCGCCGGCGCACTTGTCGACTGAGACTGCTATGCCGGAAAAGGCCGAGCTGCGGCCCGAACTCGCAGTTGTGAGAGTCAGGCGTGCGGACGTGCGTCCCCCCGCAGGTCGGCTGCAGGAGGTGGGGCCTCGCCTGACAGTGAGGATGGAGGTGAACGCCTCCCGGTGAGGTCTGACTCGTCGCCTGACGAACCATAGGAGCATCCCCAGAGCCGAGCCTGTCACGGTGGTTGGCCGAGCGGAGACTTCCGTTCTCCGCTTCCCTGTCAGGGCGGCAAATCGTGTGGCAGCAGCTGCGATGTACGTCCGGCCGCCGGTTGGTAGGCCGACGCGTTGACGATCTCCCGGAGGGAGCCTTCGACCGGACGACCGCCCGGCTTGCCCCGCCGAGAGCGGCGGGGCAAGGAATTCTCCCGCGGTGTCGGACAGGCGGCGCGTTTCCTTGTCGTCGACGGCCCCGTGCTCCACGACAAGTCACCCCACCGCCGATATCTCTCATCCAGGGATTTTTCGCACAAGCTCTATTTGCTGCTCACGACTCCAGGAAAGAGCATGTGCGGAGACACATTCGGGTAGCGAGCTGTTTGTCGGGCCCGGCCGGTATTGATGTCGATCGCATAGCTGCTGCGCGATCCTCCGTTGTGCAGGTAAAGAAGGGTGACCTCGGCCCTGTTCCGCCAGAGGGAGGTGCCGAGGACGCCGCCGGCCTTCGGCAGGCCGCGGATGACCACCTTCCGGATGGTCCGCCCGGTCTTGGCGTCGAGAAGGGTGAGCGAGTGCCTCTCCATGCCTCGCTTCCCGAACTCGAAGGCGGCCACCGTCCGGCCGTCCGGAGAGAGCTCACTGAACATGATGAACACGCCGTCGAAGCGCACCGGTGCGCCTCCACCGGTGACGGGCATCAGCCACAGGTCGGTCTTGCGGTAACGGACCAGTTGGGCGACGCCGTTCTTGATGCCGATCGCCTCGTACTCGCCGGGTATCGACACCGTTTTGCCGGTGCGCATGTCGATCAACAGTCCAGGTTCCTTGCTCCCCTCACGCGGGTCGAAGACCACGTGGCGGCCGTCGTCGGAGACCACGAGCATGGAGCCCACGCCGATCCGCTCCTCCTTCACCGTGACAGAGGAGGTCACCGTGGAGCCGCTCACCAGGTCACGGACCACATGCGCCTGGGCCTGACGGCTGTAGTAGGCGAGTATGCGCCCGTCCCGGCTGATCGAGACGGGGACGCGAAGTGCCTTGGCGGTTCCGGTGAGTGCCTGCGGCACCCGGTAGGTCGTGCCGGTGCGGGTGACCACCCGCCACTCGGTGACGCTGCAGTCGACCTGCCGTTTCTTGTCGACCTTGCAGGGCGTCTGGTACGCGTAGCCGAGCGGTTCCACCTTGCCGTCGGGCAGCTCGGGCAGCGTATCCGCGCGCTGTGGCGTGACCGTGTAGTCGCCGTAGTCGCCACGCGACCCCACCAGCGTCGTGCCCGCGGTTCCCACGCCCAGTGCCATGACCGTTGCGACAGCGGCGAGCGTCAGGGAGGTGCGCCGCCTGCGCCGGTGACCCGCGACGGCCCGGTCGGCCAGGTCGGCCAGACTCACCAGTGGAGCCTCGTCGGCGATGTCGCCCAGCGTCTTACGCAGGCTTGTCATAGGACCACCTCCGTGAGCTCGGAATCGGAGAGCAGATGCGCGAGTTCGGGCGCGACCGTGCGCAGGCGGGTCAGCGCGTGATGGGCCTGGCTTTTGACGGTGCCGACCGAGCAGCCGAGCACCTCGGCCGTCTGCGTCTCGGTGAGGTCCTCCCAGAAGCGCAGCACGATCACGGCGCGCTGCTTGGGCGTCAACTTGGCCAGCGCCTGCCGGAGCACGATCCGGTCGAGCGCGGCCCCGTCGTAAGAGGCACCGCGTTCAGGTGGATCGGCGCTCGGTAACTCAAGATGCGGCCGACGCCGCCAGGAGATGTACTGGTTGACCAGCGCCTTGCGGGTATACGCCTCGGGATTACCGCTCCTGGACAGCTTGGGCCAGTGCCCCACGATCTTGATCAGGACGCTCTGCAGCAGGTCTTCGGCGAGATGGGCGTCTCCCGTCAGCAGGTACGCGGTCCGCATCAGCGTCTGCTGGCGGGCGAGCACGAACTCGCGGAAGCCGTCATAACGATCCACTGTGATCTCCTCTCGCCCGTTCCCAACGCGACTCATCGGGCGAAAGGTTGCAGTCTTTTCTCTACGGCTTCTTCTACGGCGAAAGTGATCCGCCACGGCGGGTCGTGACACGGGCACTGTTCACAGCTTGATGTGTTTCTCCGGTAAGACGTGGCGAGACCGGGACGGGTCTGCGTATGGGCGGAGGAGCCGAGCTCCGGGGGCGACCGGATGACGACAGCCACGCCTTCGGTGATGCGTACAGCCTGTCGTACGACCTGAGGTGGGGGCCGACCCGTGAGAGCGGCCCCCCGTCCCATGGTTACGGCAGGGCGCAGATGACCGCGTCGCGCCAGTCGTAGTTCATCCAGTCGTAGTCCGGACGGTGACCGCCGGTGACGCCGGCGAGCTCGTTCTCGTCGAGCTCACGGGCGGTGGCTGTGAAGTCGTTCATCTTCAACACTCCTTTTGGATGGCGAACCTTGTGAGGGAATGCTCCCAAGGCGGTCTTGCCTTCCACTTGGGGATGACTTTGCTGATCTTCGCTCCCCGCTCCGCGGCAGGCCCGCCTACCGACCGCCGCCTGTGGTTCACCTTTCGGCCGTCGCCGGTATGTGTCGGCGTCATTTGATCCATGGACCTTGATCAAGCGCCGGTTCCGTGGTGCCGTAAAAGCGCGAGGCGTGCTCACATCGGCGCGGAGAACACCGCCGACGCCCCGGCATGCCGAAGCGCCGTCAGGTCATGAAGTCAGTTCTTCGAGAAGGCGGAAGAATGCGAAAGCTGTCGTCATTCACGTCCACCGCGAGGGCATCGAAGTCAACGACCACGTCAGAGAGGAGCACATCCTCCCCCACCTTCTTCACACGCAGGCGTTCGCGGCTCGGGATCGTGTTCGGCGTCGCCGTGCTGGGGGTCGTGATCCCCGCGTCGGCGGCCCATGCCGCTCCGCCCGGCAATCTGCCTCAGTCGGCGGGAGGGTATGAGTCCTCGTTCTCGCCGGCCTACGACTACGACGGCGACGGCTGCTACGCCACCCCCGCCATCGGACCGGACGGAACCCTCGCCGGTGGGCTGAACCCGACCGGCGCGGTGAACGGCAACTGCCGTGACCAGTCGGACCTGGACAACTCGCAGACCTACGCCCGTTCCAAGTGCAACAGCGGGTGGTGTGCCATCGTGTACGCCAGCTACTTCGAGAAGGACCAGGCGCTGCCCGGCATCAGCCTCGGCGGCCACCGGCACGACTGGGAACACGTCATCTCCTGGGTCAACCAGGCGTCCAACCAGGTGGAGTATCTCTCGACCACGCAACACAGCAGCGTCGTGACCTATCCGCGCTCGCAGGTGCGCTTCGACGGGTCGCATCCCAAGGTCGTCTACCACAAGGACGGGTTGTCCACGCACTTCTTCCGGCTCGCCAACGGCAACGACGAGCCGCCGGAGAACCACTACCACGACTGGCGCTACCCCCCGCTGGTGGACTGGAACGGCTGGCCCAGCACCTCGCTGCGCGACAGGCTGATGAACGCGGACTTCGGGGCCGCGACGATCAAGATCAATGACGGCAGGTTCGGGGACCTCCTCTCGCGGGCCAAGCCGAGCGGCATCCCCTTCGACCCCTGGGCCTGACAAGCCCTTCTGTCGAGCCACCGGCGGCTCGACCTGACCGGTGAAACGGGGGTGATGACCGGTCGTCACCCCCGTCGGCCGCGGCCGACGTCAGGCGGCCACGGTACGTACGCGCCGGATGGCTGTTCACGTGCCCTGGACGCGGGACGAAGGCCGTGGCCGGTGGATCCGGCCGCGGGGGCATGAGCTTCACTGAGTCTCATCCGTGCAGGTCGGCAGGGGTGAGACCGGAGCGGATACCCTCGTCCCATGGACCAGTCACACCTTGCCAACCTCGCGCACCTGCGCAGGGCGCGGGATCTGATCGACCGGGAGTACGCACGTCCGCTTGACGTCCCGACGATGGCCCGCCACGCGCTGATGTCGCCGGGGCACTTCTCCCGGGCGTTTCGGGCGGCCTACGGTGAGACGCCGTACAGCTACCTCATGACCCGGCGGGTCGAGCGGGCGATGGCGCTGCTGCGCGGGGGCATGAGCGTGACCGACGCGTGCATGGCGGTCGGCTGTACCTCCCTCGGCTCGTTCAGCTCGCGCTTCACCGAGCTCGTGAAGATGACGCCGAGCGCGTACCGGGCCCAGGAGCACCGTGCGGTGCGGGCGATGCCCGCCTGCGTGGCCAAGGTGCAGACCCGGCCGACGAGGAACCAACAGGTCAGGATCGGAGAAGTGGTCCGCGCCACCGCCATCTAGCGTTGGCCACATGACCGTTTCTCTTCAGTACTGCCACGTCACCGTCAACGACCTGGACGGATCGCTCGCCTTCTACCGCGACGCGCTCGGTCTTGAGGTGCGCAACGACGTCGCCTCGGGCGGGTTCCGCTGGGTCACCCTCGGCAGCGCCTCCCAGCCCGACCTTGAGATCGTGCTCTCCGAGCCGCACGCCGGCCGGTCCCAGGCCGACGGCGACGCCCTGCAGGAGCTGCTGACCAAAGGGGTCCTGCCCATGACCGTGTTCCGCACCGACGACGTCGACGCGACCTTCGAGAAGGTGCGCGACTTCGGCGCCGAGGTGCTGCAGGAGCCCATCGACCAGCCCTGGGGCCCGCGCGACTGCGCCTTCCGTGACCCCTCCGGCAACATGGTGCGCATCTCGCAGGCGCCCAAGGCGTAACCACCGCGAGCGCTCGGCGATGACCGAGCGGGAATCCGCACCGTATCCTCACGCCCTCCGCATCCTCACACCCTCCGCGCGAACGGCGGCCTTCCCGACGGCGCCGGTGCCGATTCACGGACGGAGCGGCTGCCAGGACGCCAGCGCCGCCGCCACCGTGTCCGGGGAAGCGGCCAGCAGCGGCAGCCGTACGGCGGGGGTGGGGATGTCGCCCCGCGCGTGCAGTACGGCTTTGATCACCGTGGGGTTCGGCTCCGCGAACAGCCGGAGCGAGAGCGGCGCCAGACGGTGTCCGAGGGCGCGCGCCTCGGACACGTCGCCGGCCCGCCAGGCGGTGACGAGCCGCGCGAAGTCGGCGGTGGCGACCAGCGCCGAGGCCAGAACGCCGCCGTGCGCGCCGAGTGCCAGCATCGGCGAGATGTGCGGGTCGTCGCCGCCGAGGATCGCGAACCCGGGGGGCGGGTCGGCCAGCAACTCGATGCTGTCGTCGGTGATCGCACCGGGCGCGGATTTCAACCCGGCGACACCGGGGATCACGGCGAGCCTCCGCAGCGTCCCGGCCGACAGGTGCTGGCCCGTACGGCGCGGAACGTCGTAGACGATGAGCGGCACCGGGCTCAGCTCGGCGAGGTGCGCGAAGTGCGCGAGAACGCCCTCCTCTCCGGGGCGTACGAACGGGGGAACCACCGTGAGCGCGGCGACGACCTCCGGGTGATCGCCCAGCCGCCGCAACGCCTCGGCCGTGGCGGCGCCCACCACGAGCGGCGCCGACCGCTCCCGGCAGACCCGGGCCGTCACCTCGACCACGGCCCGCTTCTCCGCGTCCGTGAGCGCACTGGGTTCCCCCGTGGTGCCGAGCGCGACCAGACCCGTCGCGCCGTCGTCGAGCAACCGCCGCGCGAGCAGCTCCAGTGCGCCGAGGGCCACCTCGCCGGAGGTCTCGAACGGAGTGATCAATGGGACGTAGAGACCGTTGAGCGTCATGGGGTTATCGTCGCGCGACCAAATATGAAGAACCAGTTCCGGTTTGTGGAGGCATACGTAAGCTGAACTTATGCTTGATGTTCGCCGCCTGCGGCTGCTCCGCGACCTGGCCAGACTCGGCACCATCGCCGCGGTTGCCCAGGTTCACACCTATACGCCGTCGGCCGTCTCCCAGCAGCTCGCGGCGCTGCAACGGGAGGCGGGGGTGGCACTGCTGGAACGGACCGGTCGCCGGGTCACCCTCACCCCGGCGGGCGTCGCGCTGGTCGAGCACACCGAGACCGTGCTCGCCGAACTGGAGGCGGCCTCGGCGACCCTCGCCGCCGCCCGGTCCGGCCTGAGCGGGACCATGCGCATCGGAGCCTTCCCCACCGCCGTGCACACCCTGCTACCGGCGGCCCTCGTCGCGCTGGGCCGCGACCATCCGGGGCTCGCCCTCATGGTCACCGAACTGGACCCGGCCGCCGCCCCCGACGCGCTGCGGGAACGGCACCTCGACGTGGCACTGCTGCACGACTACGACCTGGCCCCCGTCGAGCCCGACCCGACGCTCGACTCGACACCCCTGCTGGACGAGACGGTCTTCCTCGCGGTTCCCTGTACTGCGGCGCTCGATGCGATGTCGCGGCCGGATGAGACGATCCTCCCCGGGCTTCCCGGCGCAGCGGAGACCACGGCACTCACCGATCCGGCCGACGCCGGGACATCCGCGTGGTCGGTCGGCGCGACGGCAGGCGCGTGTTCAGCCGATACGGAGGGCGCCGTGGCGGCCGCGGATCCGGTCGACGGCTTCCGTGACGCCGACTGGATCGTAGGCTCACCGGGCACCCTCTGCCACACCGTGGCCGTACGCGCCTGTCAGGCGGCGGGATTCGCGCCGAGGGTACGCCACCACGTGGACGATTTCACCGCCGTGCTCACCCTGGTCGCCGCCGGCCAGGGGGTCGCCCTGGTGCCACAACTCGGCGCCGGCCGCCTTCCGGACGGCGTGCGGCTCCTGCCGCTGCGGGCACGGCGCAGGACCAGGATCGCCTACCGCCGGGGAGCCGCCGAGCACCCCGCGGTCGCCGCGTGTGTCCGCGCCATCCGCGCCGCGACCGAGGACCACCTGGGAAAGGCCCGGGTCGGCGGGCGGACGGAAGCTCCGGGGCTGCTCGAACGGGTATTCCGCGTGGATGGGACAGCCGCCTGTGGCCGGTGAGGGAACAGCCGTCGGCGTCAGCGGGTCGCGGCGGCCATGCGCAGGCCGAGGACGATGAGAACGGTGCCGCTGACGGCCTCCAGGCGGCGACGGATCACGGGCCTGCGGAACCACGCGCCCGCACGTCCTACTACCGCGGCCAGGGCGAGGTACAGCACGATCTCGACGGCCACCTGCAGGAGCGCGAGGAGCGCGGTGGTGGAGAACAGCGGCTGGTCGGCCGGTACGAACTGGGGATAGAAAGCGATCATGAAGGCCGCGATCTTCGGATTGGCGAGCATCACGAGGGCGCCCTCACCGAAGGCCCTCCACCAGCTCTGCCTCAGGCTGGGCGAGGTGTCCTCTGTCGTCTCCCGTACCGGTCCGGCCTTCTTGATCCGCCACGCGGTGCGCCACGCCTTCAGCCCGAGATAGAGCAGGAAACCCGCGCCGATCACGCGGAGAACGACGAAGGCCACCTCGGAAGCGGCCACCAGGGCGGCGAGGCCGGCCGCGGCGAACAGCGCCCAGGCGTACAGCCCGGCCTCCAGTCCCAGCACCGTCGGCACCGCTCCCCGGAAACCGTGCAGCGCGGCACGACGCAGGATCAACGCCATCGCGGGACCCGGTGACGCCGAGATCAGCACGACGGCGACGACGAAGGCAGGCAGGGAGGCGACGAGGTCCATGAGCCTGAGCATGCTCGCTTTCGTCTCTTCGGCTCAACTCTTTTCCGGCCGGGGCTCTGGTCTCGGAGCCCGGTGTCGAGGGCTCGGCAAGCACGACGTGAAGCCCGGCAACGTGGGCGCGTTGCCGGGCTTGGCTGGGACGGGTGTCCGTCGCGCCGAAGGGGTAAAAGCTCAGGTCGGAGAGTCGAACTTGCCGGCCTTGAGGCCGCCGACGAACGTTTTCCACTGGGTCGGGGTGAAGAGCAGCTTGGGGCCGTTGGGGTTCTTACTGTCGCGAACGGCGATCACTTCGGGCAGGTTGGCGGCCACCTCAACGCACTGGCCGCCGTTGCCGGAGGAACGCGATGATTTCCGCCACACTGCACCGCTCAGATCCATTCCCTGCCTCACTTCCTTGATCTTCTTGAGAGGTGCGTGCTGATGGTCCCTGACTGCGGCAGAGCTAATGGTCGAAGTCGCCGGCCTTGATGCGGTGGACGAAGGTGTCCCACTGGGTGGGGGTGAAGAGCAGCTTGGCCCCGTCCCGGTCCTTGCTGTCGCGAACAGTGACTACCCTGGGCAGGTTGGTAGCCACCTCGACACACTGGCCACCGCTATCCCCGGAGCGTGACGACTTCCGCCATACGGCTTCGTTCAAGTCCATTGCTGATTCACTTTCTCGATCCTCTTGAGGTAACGCGCCTCGAAATGAGAAAAGAGTGGTGTTGCCTCACCGTACTTTTGAACCCTGAGGGTTTTTCCTCCTGGCCGGAACCGGTTTAATGGCCGAGCTGATCGGTTTTGATACCGTGAACGAATGTGCCCCACTGAGCGGGGGTGAAGAGCAGCTTGGGGCCGTTGGGGTCTTTGCTGTCGCGAACGGCGATCACTCCGGGTAGGTTGGCAGCCACCTCAATGCACTGGCCGCCGTTGTCGGAGGAACGTGATGATTTCCGCCAGATGGCTTCGCTCAGGTCCACTCTTGCCTCGCTTCTTCGATCTTTTTGAGGGATACGTGCTCAGGATAAGCCCAGAGTCGTATCGCCTCATAGCGCTTCTGAACGGAAGCCACAAGATCTTGATTGGTTATGATATGTCCCTGGGCGGGTGAGTCTGAATGGACGACGTCCGGCTCCCCGTTCGGAAGATCGGCGATCATGAAGGCTCCTGCCAGACCCGCTACACACTCCGAATCGACGACCTGGATGGAAATGGTCGACCGCTGTGCGGCTTCCAGTAGATAACCGAATTGCTCGCGTATCAGCTCGGGGTTACCGATTCGACGACGCAGCACACCCTCATCGATAAGGGCGAGGATGGTGGGCGCATCTTCCTGATCAAGGATCCGTTGCCGCTGCATGCGGGCTTCGACACGCTGCTCCAACTCCTCGGATGTGATGTGTGGTCCTCGGCTGAAGAGATGTCTGGCATACGCCTCCGTCTGGAGCAGGCCGGGCACCAGGAGGGGATCCCAGGAGCGGATGACGAGAGCTCTGGGTTCGATCTCCTCGGCCCAGTTCCAGAACCAGGCAGGCCCGCCTGGTTGAGCAACGATGTGCTCACGTATCGCTGTGAAAGAGATGCCGTTGGTTGTTCCGAAGAGCCGATCCAGCCTCTCTGCGTCGGACTTCGAAGGTGTGCGACCGGCGCTCTCCAGGCGACTGATCTGGGTTTGGGTGCAGCCAAGGCGTCTGGCCACGGCGGACTGCGAGAGCTGCGCGGCCTCCCGCAGTCGACGCATCTCGGCGCCGAATCGCGCGCGAGGGGATCCGGGGTCGAGGGGTGGCACCTCATCCATCGTATTTCCTCTCAAATTAGAAGAAACGGACATTTCTTTTAATTGGCACCACCGAATTCGGCCGCGTATGCCAGCGGCTGTCATGGCCTGCCCTGACCTGGATTGACGAACTCCTCGTCAGCCAGCTACCGAGGAGGCATTCTAAGCACAGGAATCCTCACAACGAAAGGGCTGGCAATAAAGCGGTAAACCATTTTCCCGGGCGAAGGCGAGTCGAGTCGCATATGAATTAAATGGTCCCTTTTGGTCTCCCGGTGCGAGTGTCGGAAATCATTCGAAAGGAAAAATCATGATGACGAGTGAGCCGCCGGCTCCACGGATCGCACCTCTGGCCTATGAGTCCGCGCCTCTGCCCTGGCTGATGACAGTGGTCGGTGTGACCTGGCAACTCCCCCTGATCGGCGAACGAGTATGGAAAGGGTGTGGCGAACTCGGTCCAGGTGGGTAAAGATTGATACGTCCCGGCGCTCACCACCCCCGGAGGTCCCAAATGCGCTCCACCCGGTTACTCGCCGTTGGTCTGGCGCTGACGATAGTGGCCTCCGGATGCGCTTCCGGGCCATCCTTGAAGGACGCGGCAGCGGAGCTGCAAAAAGATGCCCAACGCCTGGAAAATGACGACGTCTTCAAGAATCCGCTCATGAATCTGCGCATCGTTCAACATCCCGACAAGGATCTTCCTTGCGGTGGCGATAAGGTCAAGCGGGTATTACGAGCAACGGCCGACGAGGAACGTGTCGACGAATCATTGGACTCTCGCCTGGACAAAGCCCAAAGAGTTATGGAGAACACTCTCTCTCGTATCATGGGCTACGAGGTTGAGCACGACATCAGTCAGGCTGATGCCCTGGAGGGGCGGTTCATTTATGGGAGTAAGGGGGTGGGGGTCATGGTGACTGTTTATATAGCGCCAGAAGCGCCGACCTGGCGACTGCATGCGCAGACCGCATGTCTGTCACGCTGAGAGAGTCGGTCACGTCACTTGGGAGTCTTCAATAGGTTCTCGGCCAGGTCGCTGGTCTGGAATCGTGAAGAATGTTCGATCTTTTTGTCGAAATCTACATTTTCGTCCATCCAGACATCGAGAGAGTCTAGCTTTTTCTGAAACGCTGGTTCCCACTCCTTGTCGCCAGTTGCCTCATGCTTGGCCTCGGCAATGAGTTCGTCATATGTTTTGAGAGTGCCGGTGGTCGCGTTGACGAGCTCTCCGGGAGGATCGCTCGCCGGGTAGCCGCCGCTGTGGAGAAGATATGCCATCTCGTACTTCATGCTTTTGGCAAGGTCGACCCGTTTCTCGGAGACTATTTCAACCTGTTTTTTGAACATGTCGGCCCATTTATCCGAGGCGTAGCTGATGGCGTATGCCTGGGCGAGTTCCCATCCGAGTTCGGCGGCCTGGTTCGTGACGGTAACTCCACCGAGGAGGAGGCCGAAAGTATTCTTGGCGAAATCGGTGGCTAATTTGGCGACGGCGTCCTCCTCGCCGAACGTGTCTTTCGCTGCCTTGAACGCTACGCTGCCGAAATCACCGAACATCATTGAGATGTCGCGGAAATGGTCAGTGCTGCCTTGCGCGTCCAAGCGGGCTGCGGCCAGCAAGGTGTCGTGGCGGAATCTCGCCACCGCTGAGTCGAACTCGTCGGTCAGCTTCTCGGCGCTAACGAAGGTTTTCATGAATTGATAGGTATCGACAGGGCTGAGGTAGAACGCGGGGGTCACCCCCGGGAAGGATTCCCAATGCTTGGGGACCTGCATGCTGGAAACACGGTCGGAGGCCTTGTCGAAGCGTCCTCCCGATACCAACTCGTGGACGTACGACTTTGCTATCACGCTCATGGAATCCTTGGCCGGCTGCGGCAGGTCGGCGCCGAAGGAGGCGGCTGCGCGGATGGCGTCGAAGGCGAAGGCCGCAGCGGCTGGGCTGTGCTGACCGGCCTTCTCGGTCTTGGTCTCGGTCCCCGCTTCCATCGCCCGGCCGAAGGCGTCGGCCACCTCGTCTCCGGTGCCCACCCCCTTGGCGTATTTGAGGAACAGCTTCATCTTGTCGACCTGGGTGAGTTTGACGTCGGTCCCGCCCATCTTGGAGAAGGTGTCCCGCACCGCTGGGCCGTCTCCGTCGAGCACCTCCAAGCCCATGGCGACCAGGTCGTCAGGCAGGTCGTACTTCTTGCTGCCGAGGGATCCGGCGCGCCACTCCTGTCCGGGCCTTTTCGCGAACTCGTCCAGGACGAGCGCGCGGGCCGCCGCGCTGCGGACGGACGAGGGGGCGTTCGCGCCCTTGAGCAGTGCGAGCCGGTTCCAGGCGGTGACCTTGCCCTCAACCGGCTTGACCAGGTCGTCTTTGACTTTGGAGAAGGCCGGGACGAGAGCGGGGGCGTTCAGGGCCGCACCGAGAGCCTTGCTGAAGGCGGCCAAGTCCTGTTTGGAAGTCTTGCTGCCGGTGGCCGCGATGATGCTGGGCAGTGCGTCCCGAACCTTGGGGGAGAGCAGGGCGAAGAAGGCGGCGGCGGCTTGGGGGTTTTCTGCGAGTTTGGCGACGTCGTCGATGTGCTCGTGGATGAGCTTGGCCTGCGACTCGCCGTGGAAGTTCACGAGGATGTCCTCGCCGTACATCCTGGCCAGACCCTGGGCGATCTCGAAGTCCTTCAGTTCGTCGGGGAGCCGGATGAGCCCTTGGCCGCCCGGCGCCATCGAGGCCGCACCACCCGCGCCGCCCAGCTCCGGGGCGCCGTCGCCCAGGGTTTTGATCAGGTCGATCCGGCCGTGGAGCATGGAGACCTGCCTCCCGGCCCAGTCGGCGATGTCGGCGATCTCCCGCAATGCGGGGGTGCTGATCCCGTACCGGCCGAGTTTCTGCTCGAACTCCCTGGTGAAGGTGGTCAGCCGGTCGGCCTCGCCGCGCAGGGAGGTGGCGAGCTGCCCCATCTGGTCGGGGTCGATGCCGCAGAATTCGGCGGTGGGTGCCATGGAACGTTCCCCCTCGTGCTCGTGGTCGTGACGGTCACGTACGTCCGGCTCATGGTCGTGACGGTCACATGCGTCCGGCCATCTCCCTGCGCATGGCGTCCGCCTCCGCCTCGGTCACCAGCGGGGGAGAGCGGCGCAGCTCTTCCTCGACCGCGTCCACCACACGCTGGGCGAGCCGCGCCAGCCGCTGGCGCCGGTCTTCCAACTCGCTGGTCCAGGTGGTGGCCGTCGGCCCCGTCCACACCTGTCCCGACCGCATCGCCGAGGAGGCGCGCTGGTATGCCTGCCGCACCTCGTGAGCCCTGTCTTCGGCCTCGATGAGCAATTGCCTCAGCCGTTCGTACCGAGGGCTGGGCACCATCCGCTCGGCCACGCCACCCCCGCCCTTTTCGTGACCCCGTGATGAAGGAAAAAGTCGCATACCAGAGTAGGTATTGATCGTCTAAGTCGGCAAGCCCCGTACTCGGTCGGCATCGCGCTTTCGTCGGTGGAGCGATGGCCATCCTGAGCGGTTGAAACCGATATTTCGGTCGTTACCTCTCATGTGCGGTAACTTCGCCAAGTGCCAGAATCGGAGTAACGGATGACGCTGTTCGAAAAGCACATCGGCGCGATAGAAATCGCCGTCAAGGTCGCGTACTGGATGTGTTTCCTCGCCGGTTTCGTGCTGTTCCTGGCCGGTCACGTGACCGTGCTCATGGCGATCGTGATCGGCGTCATATGGCTGTCTCGCGCTACCCTGCGCCACATCCAGGTGATTCGGGCGCGCTGGGACGAGCAGGCCGCCGAGGAGTCGGAGATACGCCGTGAGCAGTGGCACCTGAACCGCGAACGAGAGTTGCGTCTCCAGATCCAGCGGCTACAGCAGCCGGACCGTTGACCTGTTGACCTTATGCCGTCGTTCCGACGGTCGCGCTCTCCGTTCGCATCGTGTTCCCGCCGCCGCACCGGTTGCACCCCGAGGGTGGGTTAGGTTGAGGTTTGCCTGAAATGCCGTTAAAGGGATGCGCCAATGTCGGCACCGTCCGCACTTCCCCCCTCTCTCGTGCGCCTGCTGGCGCGGCCCGCCCCTCCCGGAGGGCTCTCCGACCTCAAGCACGTCGTCTTCGTCATGCAGGAGAACCGGTCGTTCGACCATTACTTCGGCCGGATGCGCGGGGTGCGCGGCTACGGGGACCGCAACGCGGTGTCCACCCGGGCGCTCCGCCCGATCTTCGAGCAGGACGGGATCCTGCCCTTCTCCCTACGGGAGGCGGCCGAGCGCGCGGGAGCCGACCCGATGCTGCTCGACACCCACGACCACACCTGGCTCGGTACGCAGAACGCCTGGGCGATGGGCTGGAACGACGCCTGGGTGCCCAACAAGGGGCCGTCCACCATGGCGTACTACGACCGCGGGGATCTTCCGTTCCACTACGAGCTGGCGGACGCGTTCACGATCTGCGACGCCTACCACTGCTCGGTGCTGAGTTCCACGACGCCGAACCGCAACTACCACGTCTCCGGCCACACGGGTTACGAGCCGGGCACCGAGCAGCGGGCCGTCGACAACGGCGCCTGTGAGGAGGACGGGCACCCGGGCTACACCTGGACCACGGTGCCCGAACTGCTGACCCAGGCCGGGCACTCCTGGCAGGTCTACCAGGAGTGGGACAACTACCAGTGCAACAACTTTGAGTTCTTCGCCACGTTCAAGGCGGTCATGGCGAAACTCGGGCAGAGCAGCATGTACTCCTTCTACGAGAAGGTGCGCGCGTCCGAGGATCCCGCGCCGATGCTCGCCGAGCTTGAGGAGAAGGTGGCACGCCTGGATCCGGCCGACCGGGCGCTCTACGACCGGGCGTTGCGGCGCACCCGGACGGGCGGGCTGGGGGACTGGTTCGCCGCCGACGTGGCGGCGGGACGCCTACCGGCGGTCTCGTACGTCGTGACCTCGCTCGCCGACTCCGAACACCCCGAGGGCTCCTCGGCGGTGGAGAGCGGGAAGGTCGTCTACCGGATTCTCGACGCGCTGGCGTCGAGTCCGGGGGTGTGGGCGAGCACCGCGGTCTTCGTCACCTACGACGAGAACGACGGCTTCTTCGACCACGTTCCCCCGCCCGTCCCGCCGGAAGGGACCCCGGGAGAGTTTGTCGGAGGACGTCCCATCGGGCTGGGCATGCGCGTCCCGATGATCGTCGTATCACCGTGGAGCGTGGGTGGCCACGTCTGCTCGCAGACGTTCGACCACAGCTCTACGGTCCGGTTCCTGGAGACCTGGCTCGGCATCGAGGCCCCCGACATCAGTGCCTGGCGGCGGACCGTCGCCGGAGATCTCACCTCCGCCTTCGACTTCGCCCGCCCGGAGGCGTGGCCCACGCCCGTGACGCCGGAAATCAGTGTCCCGGAGGGTGCCGCGTCCGCCCAGGGTGCTCTGACCGATCAGGACATCTCGACTGTTCGGGACATCTCGGCCGACCGGGACGCTCCGGTTGTCCAGGAGGTCGCGGCTGGTCGGGACGCTCCGGTCGCCCAGGGAGTCGCGGTCGGCCGCTGGTATCCCGACGCCCCCGCCGAGCAGCGCATGCCGTGCGCGGAACCGGGCGTCAGGCCCGCCCGCGCGCTGCCGTACCGGCCCGACGCCTCGGCACGCACCGGCGGTCGCGCCGTCGAGATCACGATGAGCAACACCGGTGCGGAGAGCGCGCACCTGGCGCTGTACGGCTACATGGGGGAACTCGTCCGGCCTCTGCACTTCGACGTGCTCGGCGAGGCCCGCGAGGTGGTCTACTTCCCCTGTCCCACGTACGCCCTCGTCCTCACCGGCCCGAACGGCTTCCGCAGGGAGTTTCGGGGTGGGACCGACGACAGGGTGGAGATGTCCAGCGTGATCGACGCGGCCACCCGGACGATCGAGATCACCGTCGTCAACACCGGTAACAGACCCGCCGACGTAACGGTCCTGCCCCTCGCCTACGGCGGGACGGCGCGGACGCTGCGGGTCGCGTCCCGTGACACCGCGCGGGTGCCGTGGCGGGCCGCGACCGGGTGGTACGACCTGTGGATCACCGTCGCCGGGGACACCGGCTTCGCCCGACGCCTGATGGGACACATCGAGAACGGCGAACCGAGTGTCACGGGCTGACGGCCGCCGGGGACGGCGGGGGAGAAATGTCGGTGTGCTCTGGTAGACCGTGGGCCATGGGTGTGAGCGTGGATGAATTCCTGGAGATGGTGAAGCGGCTGCCGGAGACCGAGCAGGGCGACGGCGGTGAGTGGGTCTCGCTGAAGGTGCGGGGCAAGGGCTTCGGCTACCTGTGGGAGAAGACGGAGACCGTGGGGCTCAAGTCGACGATCGCCGAGCAGCTCGCGCTGGTGGCGGAGCGGCCGGAGGTGTTCGAGATCCAGTTCACCGCGGGCCAGTTCGGCTGGGTCGTGGTCCACCTCGCGAAGATCGACGCGGACGAGCTGTTCGAGCTGGTCACCGAGGCGTGGTGCCTGACGGCTCCCAAGAAGCTCGTCGACGCCCACGAGGCCGCACACTAGCCCCGGTTGGCCCCATTTTCCGCATGTGCCGCATCGTTGCTGGTCAAATGCCATATTCGATCAGGTTGGCTGGGGAATCGTGCTGGTTCCGGGGTGGCACATGCGGAACGCGGGGCCGACAGGAGGTTGGCTCACGGGAAGGTGAGCGTGCGGCTCGTGGTCACGGTGACGCTTCTTCGGTCTCCTGACCGCCGGTGGCCGGCTCCGTCGTCCGGTCGCTGCCGGGCCGGCCGGCCGTCGTCAGGCGTCCGTAGGTCGTCCGTCAGTTGTTGATCCCACGGCCGGTGCCGCTACCGCCGATGCTGTCGCTGATACCGCCGCCGATACCGACGCCCTCGCCGATGCCGACACGCTCGCGTCCGCGTTTGCTTCCTCCGTACTCACGCCCGTAGTCCTGCCCATGCCCGCGCATGTGCTTATGGCCGTGCTTGTGCCGGTAGTTCCGTCCGTACTCGTACCGGTGCTCGCGCCGGGCGCGGCACCTTGCGGGGTTCTTGTGCTCGCGGCAGGGCTTCAGGGCGGAGGTGGCGGTGGTCGGGGTGGTCACGGCCACGGTGTCCGCGACGGCGGACGGGGTCGGCATCGCCACGGGGACGACGAGGGCGGAGACCGTCATGGCTCCGGCCGCCAGGGCATTTCTGATCATGGTCATGGCAGATCACTCCACATCGAATCGATGTCGAATCGGTCGAGCCCAGGGCGGTGCCCGGGCCGGCGGAGCGCCGCGCCGCGTCGAGGGCGACGCCGACACGATGCGTAACCTGTCTTCACGGTAAGTGGTTGGGGATGCGGGAGTCTGCTAGCGGATCCCAAAGGCTTGGGGCGGCCGGATTACCTGGCGGTAGCGGAAAGGAACGGAGACGGGGGGATCGGTGACGCTCGGCTATCGGTCTCGGCGGAAGGCTCGCGTCCCGGCAGGGTGTCATTCGCGGCGGAACCGCCAGGGTTCGGTAGATCGTCCTCGTCCGAGCTCCTGTTTTCGTGGGAGAACCCCCCGTCGGCCGGGGTCGCCATGGCGCTCGGGCACCGGTTTCCCGTATCCGTCATCGAAGACCGTTGGCTTCGAGAGGGCATCCACCAGGGGAAATGCCGAGTCCGAAAGCGCGTCCGGGGCAGGCAGGGTTCGAAGGAGCGTCCGCCGTGGGGAACGCCAGGTCCGAAGAAACGCCGTCAGCGGGGAACGCCGGGTCCGAAGGAGGTGTGCAGGGTGGAGGAGGCGACGACCCGGCCCGCGACGACGACGTGGCGGGGTGGCGCGTGCCCGGTGAGGGCCTCGCGGAGGGTTCGTCCTTCGAGGACGACGAGATCGGCGGGGGCACCGGCCTCCAGACGGTGGACGGGCAGGCCGACGACCCGCGCGGCGTTGACGGTCACCATGTCGTACAACCGCTCCAGGGCGTCGTCGGTGCGCGCGTCGAGCAGGTGGGCGGCGAGGAAGGCCACCTCCAGGAGGTTGTGCCGCCCGAACGGGTAGTAGGCGTCCTCGATGTCGTCCTGGCCGAGGGCGACCGGGACACCGGCGTCGGCGAGCCGGAAGACCGGCAGGTGGAGCGGCCCGGTGTGCGGATCGCTCACGAATCCGAGCCCCGCGGCGCGGCACAACCCGGCCAGGCGGCGCAGGTACGGCTCGGGGTAGAGCGCCATCGCCCTGGCGTGCTGGGCGCTGCCGCGTCCGACCATGTCGCGCGCCAGGAGTTCCCGCGCCAGCATCTCGGTCGTGCGCAGTCCCGGGTCTCCCGCGTCGTCGACGAGCATGGCGACGCGCAGGCCGTGCCGCTGGGCGAGGCCGACCATGCGCCGCACGTGCTCGGCGGCGTCGGCGTCGGTCCACTCGATCCAGGGGATGCCGCCCACCACGTCGGCGCCGAGCCGTACGGCCTCGACGACGAGTTCCTCGGTTTCGGGTTCGCGGAGCAGGCCGTCCTGCGGGAACGCCACCACCCGCACGTCGACCACGCCGCGAAACTCCTCGCGCAGTGCCAGCAGCGCCTCCAGGCCGGTGAGTCCTGCCTTCGGGTCGATGTCGGCGAAGGCCTGCACCGCCCGGACGCCGTGTCGTACGGACTCCAGGAGCACCGGTCTCGCGCGTTCGAGGACGGATCGCGTGGTCTGGCCGGTCTTGACGGCGGCGGCCGTCTCGATGGCGCCCATCGCGGCCCCCATCGCGCCCGCGGTGTACTCCGAGAGTGCGGCGGACCCGGCGCGGTCGAGGGTGTGGGCCTTGCACAGGTGCAGGTGCGCGTCCACGAACGGCTCGGTGACCAGGGCGCCGTCCGCGTCGAGGGTCATGCCGGTCGCCGGGGGCAGGTCGGGATCGTCCTGGGCGACGTGGCCGATGAGCCCGCCCGTGACGGCCAGCGACCACCTGCCGGGACGGCCGCGCAGGGTGGCGTTGCGGATGAGCAGGTCTGGAGCGTCCATGACAGCACGGTAGAAGCACACCGGCAGGAGCGTGACGGCCAGATCTGCCAAGCCGGTGCCTTGCGAGTGTGGTGGTTCGAAAGGGGGGACGACGTTCTAACCGGGCGATGGAAGGCCGTCCATTGTGGATCCCCGCGGAAAACCGGCTTAACGGAGCCGTAGTCCCGCGATGACGAGCCCGACCATGAGGCGCGCGTCGTAGCGGGGATTGTCGGCGCCGATGCAGAGATTGCCGATGCCGTGCATCAGGACGAGGGCGTCCATGTCGGGGGCGATCTCGCCCGCCGTGGCGGCGGCGTCGAGCAGGTCGGCGCAGACGGGGACGAGGCGGTCGAGGAAGTAGGCGTGCAGCGTCTGGAAGGCGGCGTCGTTGGAGCGCAGCGCCTCGGCCAGACCGTGCTTGGTGACCAGGAAGTCGACGAAGAGGTTGATCCAGCTCGCGAGCGCGGCGTGCGGTGTGGTGCTCTTCGCCAGCAGTACGGGACCGGCCTCGGCGCACGCCTCCACCTGGTGACGGTAGACCGCGACGATGAGGTCGGCCCGTGTCGGGAAGTGGCGGTAGATCGTGCCGACGCCGACGCCTGCCTTGGCGGCGATGTCCCGCACGGGCACGTCGACGCCGGAGGAGACGAACATCGCGGCGGCGGCTTCCAGCAGGGTCTTCTCGTTGCGCCGGGCATCGGCCCGTTTGCGTGGGGCCGACGATTCGCCACTTGTGCCGGTCATTGTTGCCCCCTTGCAAAGCGGAACCGTGTTCCGTATATTCGAAGCGGAACCGGGTTCCGCATTGCCAGGATGTCAGCCCGGCAGGCCGATGCCAAGTCACGGTCATCGCCGAACCGCAGCCGCTGACACGTCACGGTCATCATCACATCGCCACGTCGCGAAGGAACAATCATGCACGCACTGCCAGAGCCCACGCCGGTCGTCTCGGTGCACCCCGTCACGCTGCCGGCCCCGGATCGAGGAGAGGATCTGCGGGTGCGGATCTCCGCCCCTACGACCGGCCGCGAGCTGCCCGTCATCGTCTTCTCCCACGGTTTCGGCCAGTCGGCGACCGGCTATGACCCGTTGACCGGCTTCTGGGCCTCCCGCGGCTTCGTCGTCGTCCAGCCCACCCACCTCGACTCGCGGACGCTGAACCTCCCGCCCGACGACCCGCGTACACCGCTGATCTGGAGGCTCCGGGTCGACGACCTGAAACTCGCCCTCGACCGGCTCGACCTCCTGGAGTCGTCCGTCCCCGGCCTCGCCGGACGTCTTGACGGCACGCGCGTCGCCGTGGCCGGGCACTCCTGGGGTGCCCAGACGGCGAGCACGCTGCTGGGAGCGCGAGTCCTCGACGCCGACGGCGTCCCCGGAGAGGACATGTCCGATCCGCGGATCAAGGCGGGCGTACTGCTGGCCGTGACGGGTACCGGCGGAGCCGACCTTTCCCCGTTCGCGGCCGAGCACTTCCCCTTCATGAGCCCGAGTTTCGCGGACATGACCACCCCGGCCCTCGTCGTCGCGGGCGACCGGGACGACTCTCCGCTGTCGGTCCGGGGTCCGGACTGGTTCACCGACGCCTACCGCTTGAGCCCGGGTAGCAAGAGCCTGCTCACCCTGGCCGGGGCGGAGCACTCGCTCGGCGGTGTCGCCGGTTACGAAATCAGGGAGACGACGGACGAGAGCCCCGAGCGGGTCGCCCTGATCCAGCAGCTCACGTGGGCCTACCTGCGCGACGCCCTCGGCCTCAAGGACTCCACCTGGCCGGCACCGGTGGAGAGCGGCCTGGGCAGCCTCGACTCCAAGTAGGGATTTCACCCCTGCCGGAAACCCGGTCGTGCCGGGGAGCGTCGGTCGGCCGGTTCCGCCGGCGGGGCTTGGGTGGGCGGTATTCGGCCTGTGCGGCAGCACGGGATTCGGTTGTGTCCTGTAGGGGGAAAGCCGCACATTCCAGAGTCAGGCCGCCGCCGTGGATGCCACGGCCGGGCCTCCTTGCAGGCGGTCGAGGTGTCGGGCGGTGAGGTCTTGCCCGTGGGTGCTCATCATGGATGCATGGATCGAGCCTTGGCCCAGGACACGAAAGGGAACGCGCTGACGGCGTTCCTGCCGGCCGCACGCGTCGCCGGCGCGCCGGACGACGCGCCGATGCCCGCGGCCTTGGTCGCGGTCTGGTGCGGCCGGCACCTGCTACTGGTCTTCGACCGCTTCCGCGGGGAGTGGGAACTACCCGGCGGCAGGATCGATCCCGGCGAGACGCCTCTTCAGGCCGCCGTACGGGAACTCCATGAGGAGAGCGGTCTGCGGCTGCCCACCCTCACCTTCGCCGGGTACGCACGTTTCCGGCTCGTCGGCCCACCACGCGACGAGTATGCCGCGATCTACACCGCCCACGTCCCCACCCTCCACGACGCCTTCACCCCCAATGGGGAGATCGGCGCCATCCGCTGGTGGGACACCGCCGACACTCCGCCCGATGGCACTCAGGTCATCGACGCGACCCTGGCGCAGCACACTCGCCTTCAGCGGCACTTGAGCGATTGACTCGCCTCGGTATTTCCGTCCTCATGTGCGAGAGGAGCCCGACGGTTTCGGTGAATTGTCGGGTTTGGTTACCGCATCGACGGCTGGATGGTCGAGCACGAAGGGAGAAGCACGATGGACCGGAAAATGCCGATGATCGTATCCGTGACGCCCGCCCTCACCTATTTCAGGCGCGACTCCGCAGATAATTCATCGAGATCACGACTTGTCAGAAGATTACACAATATATGTCAATATCCAGCTCTCTGACCGGTAAGCTACAATCGTATTACCTGCCGTCGTCATAAATCATTCCATGTCTTACCTTTCGGATATGTTCAACCGCCCCGCAGAGGGCCAGAAGAAGGGGTGATATGGGAAAGAAAAAGAAGAACTCCTTTGCTCACGATGCCATCGACGCCGTGGCCACGGTCGCAGGTTCAACGGTCGCGGTGAAGGTCACGCTCCTCGGCACCGCCGCCGGGCAACCGGCGGCCGGAGCGCTCGGGGGTGCCTACGCGGGCAAGAAGGTCCGGGACGAGATCAACAGCCTGAAGACCCCGGAAGGCCGCAAGAAGTGGGGCGAACGTCTGGACAACCTCGGCGAGAACACCCGAAACAATCCATGCCCCGGAGCCTGACGATCGGCACACGCGTGATCTCGACACAGGCACACACAAGATCCACCCCTGGTGCCGAGTAGCGGGAAACAGACCCTCGACGGCCGGAGACCCATCCCATGAAGCCGAGGCCTCCGGCCTCCCGCTCCCGCCCAAGCCGGCGTGGCGCAGACGGCGAGTACGCTTCTGAGAGCTCTGCCGGACCAGACCGGAGGCCGCGTACCATTGCGTTCGGCCGTTCCCGCGCGAGATCGCCCATCGAAAAACCGCTCACCGGCGACGATTCCGCCCCGTGGCGAAAGTCCTACGCGTAACCGTTCCTACCGACCGCCGCGAGGACTGCCATGACCCACGACGGAACATCATCCGACATGACCGCTCCGGAACCGAGGCTGCGCCTTCGCCGCCTTCGCCGCCTTCGCCGTCTTCGCCGCGCCTCCGGCATCTGGCCACTGGTCCACGCCGAGCGGGCGGCCCTCGCGGCCGACCTGGCGGATCTCACCGACGAGCAGTGGGCGACACCGTCGCTGTGCTCCGGACTGACCGTGCGCGAGGTGCTGGCGCACCTCACCTCGGCGGCGACCCTCACTCCGGTGAGGTGGATGGCGGGCGTGATCCGCTGCCGGTTCGACTTCAACAGGCAGAACGCCATGCGGCTCGCCGAACAGTTGGGCGCGACCGCGGCCGAGACGCACGACAGGTTCCGTCGTGTCGTCGCGAGCATGACCAAGCCGCCCGTCCCGGTCGTGGCGATGCTGGGCGAGACGATCCTGCACGCCGAGGACATCCGGCGGCCACTGGGTATTCGCCGTGACTACCCGATCGGGACCATCACCCGGCTGGCCGAGTACTACCAGGGCAGCGACTTCGTCGTCGTCGCCAAAGGGCGGATCGCCGGCCTGCGGCTCGTCGCCGACGACGGCCCCTTCGCGACCGGCTCCGGTCCGCTCGTCTCCGGCACCACCCTGGCACTCACGATGGCGATGACCGGGCGCATGACGTATTGCGACGAACTCGACGGCGACGGCGTCTCGATCCTGCGAGGACGCGGTGAGATGACATGATCGAGAACCTGCCGTCCGGACGCCTCTCACCGCTCGGCAGGCGAGGCATACATTCGACCACTCTGAGTATCCATGTGCTCACAGAATTTGGTCGAAGACCTGCGAGACGCCGCATCGTACAGTGAAGATATGGCCATGCTGACTGTCGACCTTGATGCCAGAGCGGAGAAGGCTTTGAGCGAGCTGACCGCTGATGGCCGTTCCGTGACCGAAGCGGTTCGTGAAGCTCTTGTCGTCGCCCAACGACTCCATCGGATGGAGGAGGCCCGGATCGCGGCCGAGAGGCTGGCCAAAGATCCCGCCGACAGGGCCGAAGCCGAAGCGATCATGAAGGACACGGAGCACCTGCGTGCGTGGTGACGTGTACCGGCTGCGCGCTCCTCGTGACGCGATGGCCCATGAACAGCGAGGCGAGCGCTTCGCCGTGATCCTCCAGTCGGATTTCCTCTCCCACCTCTCCACCGTCCTCATCGCACCGACCTCGGCCAGTGCACCCCCCGCCCCCTTCCGTCCCGAAGTCGAACTGCTCGGCAAGCAGAGCCGGGTCATGGTCGAGCAGACCATGGCTGTCACCCCGCACCGTCTGGGCGACTTCGCCGGTCGCCTGGACCCCGCCGAGATCGAAGAGGTCGACGAGGCCCTCCACACGGTCCTCGGGCTGCTCCGATAGAGAAAGCGCCGGATGGGCGCCTTTTCGCCGTGATCCCACTTCCGATGGAGTACGAGAACGGGATCACGGCAGAAGGCGGACGCCCCGCGGACTGGACTAATCAGAACCGTTCGATCACTGCTCCGAGGCCGGTCGAGCTCACGCTCGGTTCACGACCTCCTGGAGGAGCTTCGCGATTCGGTCGACGTCGGATTCGGTGGTGCGCCAGTTGCTGAACGCGGCGCGTAGCGCGGGCACACCCTCGTGGACGGTCGGCGTGAGGAACGCCTCGCCGGACTCGGTGATCGCCTCGGCCACCTCGGCGATCCCCGCCGTGGTGGGAGAGGAGGCGAGGGTGAAGCAGACCACGTTGAGCCGTACGGGGGCGAGCAGCCGGTAGGCGGGCATCGCGGCGATCCGCTCGCCGAGTGCGGCGGCGAGGGCGATGTCGTGCCGGACGATCTCCGCGTGCCCCTCGCGACCGTACGCGGCGAGGGTGAACCAGGCGGCCAGCGCACGCAGGCGCCGGGAGTTCTCCGGCGTGAGGTGTACGAGGTCGGGGACGTCGCCCACCGGGGTGAGATAGGCGGCGGAGTTCTGGAAGACGCGGATCTGCAGGTCGCGGCGGCGGGTGAACTGGACCGCGCTGTCGTAGGGCACGTTCAGCCACTTGTGCAGGTCCACGCAGACCGAGTCGGCCTCGCCGAGGCCCGCGACGAGGTGGGCGTGCTCGGGCGAGAGTGCGGCGAAGGCCCCGAACGCGGCGTCCACGTGCAGCCAGAACGGGTGGTGCTCGCGTAGGGCAGCGATGGCGCGCAGGTCGTCGAAGTCGACGGTGTTCACCGTGCCGGAGTTGGCGACCACGATCGCCGGAGCCCCGTCCAGCCGGTCGAGTTCCTCGGCGAGCCGGGCCACGTCCACCGCCTCCCTGCCGGGCAGGAGGGAGACCCGCCGGAGCGCCGACCGTCCCAGGCCGAGCATGGACAGCGACTTGACGGTGCTGGAGTGCGGGCTTCCCGACAGCACGGTCACCGGCCCGAGCGCCGCGACGCCCTCCTCGGCCACCGAGACGCCGCGTCGCTCGCCCAGCCACTCCCTCGCGATCGCGAGGCCGGTGAGGTTGGACAGGGTCGCGCCGCTGACGAACGCCCCCTCGTGCTCGGGGGGCAGACCGAAGAGGTCACGCAGCCACCCGACCGTCTCCCGTTCGAGGTCAGGGGCGAGCGAGTCCAGGCCCGAGGTGGGATTCTGGTCGAGGGTGCCGGTCAGCCAGTCGCCCGCGAGCGCGGCGGGCGTCACGCCGCCCGTGACGAAACCCAGGTAGCGGGGGCCCGCACCGGCCGCGAAGCCGGGCTCCCACCGCCGCGCGAACTCCTCCAACGCCCCCCGCAGGCCGACCCCCGCCTCGGGCAGCGACGCGGGCGCGGGCCTGACCGGTGTCCGCGCCGCCGCCCGGTCGCCGAGCCCGGCGAGGAGGCGTGCGGCGTAGGCGCGGGTGGCCTCAAGCAGTTCGGGGAGGTGGTCACGGTCGGTGCCGAGCGTCCCGCGCTCGCGACCGGTTCCCGTCGCCTGCGGCGTCTCGGGCGGGTGGCCGCCGGTGGGCGACGGCCCGGGAGCGTGAGAAGTGACCGTTTTGTCGCTGGCGTCCATGCCTCGACGCTACGACGCCGGTCGGACGTCTGACCAACGACCCCCGGGGTACGGACTCGGTCTTCGGCGATCATGCGAACTCACCCCCGTGCGGGGCCGGTATGCGACCGCCCGGCCGGGCGAATATCGGCAGGCGGGAGGCTACGAGGCCGTTGCCCGATCGCCCGGCCGACCACGAAGGGGCGGCCGGGCGGACGGGAGCCGCTGTCTTTACTGGCTGTCGGCGCAACTGTGTTCACTTCTGTCACGCGCGTGAGCGCCCGTTTCGCGAACAAGCCACCGAACATTCTGGAATGATCGCTGAATATCCTGTCGGACATTCGAGACTGACGGACAGTGACTGATGCCCCCCATCGATCAAATTACCGCCTTCGCATCGGACCAGCCGATCCTGACGGTCATCATCGGCGTGTTCGCCCTCGTCCTGCTGGTCGTGGCCTACTTCGCGCTTCGCGCCGTCCAGCGGATAGCGGTCCGCTTCTTCCACTCCCATGTCGCGCCCCGTCCGGTGGAGGACATCCTCACCATCGTCGCCGCCAGCATCGCGACGGGCGTCTCCGCCCAGGGCATGTGGCGCTTCTCCGGTGACGTGCTCGGCTTCGACGGCCCGCTGAGGCTGCTGCTCTTCGCCTTCATCGAGGTCGCGGTCATCACCAGCGCGGTCCGTGCCCGCCGCAACATGCGGGAGAACTTCTCAGCGGGCATCGACGGCATCGCCGTGTGGGCGCTCACCGGCCTGACCGCCGTGCTGTCCAGCATGGACGCCCGCAGCACGGCCGAGGCCATCTTCCGGCTCGCCGCTCCCCTGGTGGCGGCGTGGCTGTGGGAGCGCGGCATGGCGATCGAACGCCACCGGATCAGCGGGCGCTCGCGCATCAACTGGCGGCTCACCCCCGAGCGGGCACTCGTCCGCATCGGGCTGGCCGAGGTCAGCGACCGTACGGCGAGTGAGGTCGACGCCCACCGCAGGCTGACCAGGGTCGCGCTGGCGGCCAAGCGCGCCCGCGCGCTCCGCGAGTCCGGGGCGTCCGACCGGAAGATGCGCTCGGCCCTCACCAAGCTGGACCGTGCCATGGACCGGGCAGTGGAGCACACCGGCCTGGCCGTCGACTCGGTGCGCCAGGAGGCCCTGCTCTCCCAGATCGGCGCCCTCTACAACACCTCCGCGCTGATCGACCTGACGCCGCCGGTGCCGTGGGAGCCGGAGCCGGCGCGTCCCGCGGTGGCCGCGGGTCCCTCCTCGTCGCGGTTCGGGGACGAGGATGACGACGACGAGGTCCAGGTGCTGGACGGTCCGCCGCCGGTCGTCGACACGGCGCAGCGCGCGGCCCTGATGCGCGCCGCGCGGGAATACTGGGACAAGCAGATCGAGCGGAAGTTCGTGCCCCGCGCGGCCGACATCGCCCACGAGACGGGGGTCTCCCTGGCCACCGCCCGTGAGTACCGTGCCCTCTGGAAGCTGGAGCCCAAGGCTCACGCGCTGCTGGAGGCCGCCTTCCACGAGCACGGGATCATCGACACCGGCACCTTCCCCGCGATCGAGACCGAGGAGCAGGTTCTCACCGTGAACGGGTCCTCGCCCGGTCGCTGACCCGGCCGTCGATCCCGCTCGATCCTGTTTGATTCCGCCGCTCCTCCGGCCGACCTGACGATCAGGTCGGCCGGAGGAAAAGGTCGGGCGGCTCCGCGTACGGTGGCGGACCGGTCCGATGGATTCGCGTGCGGTGACCATCGGATGGCCGGTCGGTCCGGCCGCCCCGCGTACGGTGACCGATGGCCGGTCGGTCCGGCCGCCGCCCCGCGTACGGTGATCAGCGGGTCAGGCGGACTCACGCACGACGAGGGTCGTGGGCAGTATGACCGGCTCCAGGTGCTCGGCGCCGTCGATCAGGGCGAGCAGCAGGCGGACGGTCTCCTCCGCGACCCGTTCCAGGGGCTGGCGGACGGTGGTGAGCGGCGGGTGGGTGGTGAGCGCCACCGCCGAGTCGTCGAAGCCGCCCACCGCGACGTCCTCGGGCACCCTCCGCCCCGCGGCGCGCAGGGCCGAGAGCGCGCCCGCGGCCATCAGGTCGGAGGCGACGAACACCGCGTCGATGTCGGGGGAGCGCTCCAACAGTCTGGCCATCGCGCTCTCCCCGCCCAGCTGGGTGTAGTCGCCGTGCTCGATGAGCCTCCTGCCGGCCTTCCTGCCGAGGATGTCGGCGAAGCCCTCCAGCCGCAGCGCGCCGCCGGGGGTGTCGAGCGGGCCGGTGATGGTGGCGATCCGCCGGTGGCCGCGCTCCACCAGGTAGCGCGTCATCTGCCGGGCGCCCTCGCGGTCGTCGGCGGCGGCGTACGGGATCACGTTCTCCCTGCCGATGACCGCCCCCTGGGCGACGGCGGCCACCGGGATGTCCAGCAGCGCGTCCACCAGCTTGTCACCGGCGTGGGTGGAGACCAGGAAGACCCCGTCGGCGTGGCCGCCGCGCAGGTAGCGGATCACCCGGTCGCGGTCGCCGTCGTTCCCGGCGATCATCATCACGAGCGACACGTCCCGCTCGGCGAGCCGCCGGGTGGCGGTGCGCAGCAGCACGCTGAAGGTGGGATCCTCGAACAGCCTCTCCTGCGGCTCCGACAGGACCATCACCACCGAGCCGGTCCGCTGGGTGACCAGGCTGCGGGCGGCCCGGTTGAGCACGTAGCCCGTCTCGGCGATGGCCCGCTTGACGGCGGCGTGCGCGGCGGGGCTGACATACCGGTCGTCGTTGAGGACCCGGGACACCGTTCCCCGGGACACCCCCGCCACCGCCGCGACGTCGTGAATGGTCGGACGCTTCGCCATGCTCCCCATTTTCCCCTCGCCCGGCGGCCGGTCGGCCTGGCCTCAGCTTTTCACGGCCCCGCCGGCCAGGTCGGTCCTCCAGTAGCGCTGCATCGTGAGGAAGAGCGCGATCAACGGGATGATCGAGAGCAGTGTGCCGGTGAGGATCAGGTTGTAGAGCGAGGGCTGGTTGGCCCCCGCGGCGAGCAGGGTGTAGAGCCCGACGGTGAGCGGGAACCTCTGGTCGTCGCCCAGCATGATGAACGGCAGCAGGAAGTTGTTCCAGATCGCGACGAACTGGAACAGGAAGATGGTCACCATGCCGGGCAGCATGAGGGGCAGGGCTATCCGGCCCAGCAGCAGCCGGTGCCCGGCGCCGTCGATGCGCCCGGCCTCCAGCAGCGCGTCGGGGACGGCGGCGGTGGCGTAGACGCGGGCGAGATAGATGCCGTACGGGCTGAGGATCTGCGGGAGCAGGACCGACCAGTAGGTGTCGGCGAGCCCGATCCGGGAGAAGAGCAGATACTGCGGGATGGCGAGCACCACGGCGGGCACCAGGACGCCGCCGAGCAGCAGGTTGAAGATCAGGTTGCGGCCGGGGAAGCGATATTTGGCCAGGGTGTAACCGGAGACGGCGGAGACGGCCGTGGACAGCAGGGCGCCGCCGCCCGCGTACAGCAGCGTGTTGAGCATCCACAGCCAGAACACGCCGTCGCGGTAGGCGGCGAGGTCGGCGAGGTTGGACAGCAGGCCGGTGCCGGGGGCGAAGGCCGAGGTGGAGAACAGCTCCGCCTTCGACTTGCCGGCCGCCACCAGCACCCAGCTGACCGGCAGCAGGCAGTAGAGCGCGCCCAGCAGCAGGATCGCGGTCGGCGCGATCCCGGCCGGGCGGCGTCGGCGGCGGGCCCCGGTGAGGGGTGTGGTGGCCATCAGCCCTCCCCGAAGGCGCGGTCGCGGACGACGCGCAGGAAACCGAACGACAGGACGAGGGAGATCGCCGCGATGACGATCGAGGTGGCGGCGGCCGAGTAGAGGTCGCCGGTGACGAAGGCGTCGCGGTAGACCTTCATGAGCGGGCTCCAGGTCGAGCTGATCGTGTTGGTGAGCGGCCGCAGGGTGGTCGGCTCGGTGAACACCTGGATCGTGGCGATGATGGAGAAGACCGTGGTCAGGATGATCGCGGGCAGCAGGATCGGGACCTTGACCCGCAGTGCTATTTGGATCTCGCTCGCCCCGTCGATCCTGGCGGCCTCGTAGTAGGTCCTGGGCACGGCGCGCAGCGCGGTGTAGAGGACCAGCGTGTTGAAGCCGACGCCGCCCCAGACCGCCACGTTCGCCATGGACAGCACCACCGTGCCCGCGCCGAGCAGGTCGACGTCGAGCACCTGGCGGATCGGGCTGAGGCTGGGCAGGTAGAGGAAGCCCCACAGCAGGGTCGCGGCCACGCCCGGCACCGCGTACGGCAGGAAGAGGGAGATCCTGGAGAAGCGGGCGAGCCGCACGTGCGCGGAGTCCAGCAGCAGTGCGAACAGCAGGGCGAGCCCGAGCATGACGACGAGCACCAGCAGGCCGTAGCCCAGGACGCGCAGCCAGCCGGCCCACAGTTCACCGTCGGCGAGCGTCGCCGCGTAGTTGTCGAGGCCGGCGAAGACCTCGCGGCGGGAGCCCTTGCCCAGGCCCAGCCCCGAGACCTTCGTGCGCCGCAGGCTGAGGTAGGCCGTGTAGGCGATGGGGAGGGCCATGAAGAGCGTGAACAGCGCCATGGCCGGTGCGAGGAGGAGGTAGGGGACGGCGCTCGCGGTGCGAACGCCGCCGCCGGGGCGTCGTGTCATCGGGTGAGCTGGAATCCGGACTTCTGCATGTCGGCGACCGTCGCGTCCTGCATCTTCACGAGGGCGTCGGAGAACGCCGACCTGTCCTGCAGGGCCTTGTCGAAGGCGTCCTTGAAGGCGTTGTAGGTCACGTTGACGTTCGGGCCGAAGGTGAAGCCGCGGGCGCCGCTCGCGATCGTGGCGGTCCGCTGCCAGAAGTCGGGCTGGTTGGAGAAGTATTCGGGGGCCTCACCGAGCATGGTGGCGCCCTTGGTGGCCGCCGGGTAGAGGGCGCCCTCGGAGACGAGCAGGCCGAGCGCCTCGGGGTCGGTGTTGAGCCAGGTCGCGAACTTCGCGGCGGCGGCGAGGTGGGGGGACTTGGCGGAGACCGCGGTGGAGGAGCCGCCCCAGAAGCCGCTCGCGTTCTCGCCGGCGTTCCACTGCGGCAGCGGGGCGATCGCCCACCTGCCCTTCGCCTTGGGGGCGTTGCCGGACAGCACGCCGGGGGCCCAGACCGCCGAGGGCCAGGTGAGCAGCCTGCCGTCGTTCAGCGCCTTGTTCCACTCGGGGGTGAAGTACGGCTGGTCGTCGATGGCACCCTCGGAGACGAGGCCGCCCCAGTAGTCTGCGACCTTCCTGGTGGTCTCGTCGTCGACGGCGACCTTCCAGGACTCGCCGCTGATCGACCACCACTGGGCGCCCGCCTGCTGGGCGAGGCCGACGAAGGAGCCGGGGTCCTTGCTGGAGAAGGTTCCCAGGAAGACCTTGGGGTCCTTCTTCCGCACGGTGCGGGCGGCCTCGGCGTACTCGTCCCAGGTCTTCGGCACCTCGATGCCGTACTTGTCGAACAGGTCCTGGCGGTAGTAGAGCATCATCGGGCCGCTGTCCTGGGGGAGCGCGTAGACGGCGTCGGTGCCGAGCGTGACCAGGCCCCAGACGCCCTCGCCGAACTCGCCCTTCGCCGTGCCGGCCTCGCCGGAGAGATCGGCCACCGCGTCGGCGGCGACGAAGGAGGGCAGCATCTGGTACTCGGCCTGGACGAGGTCGGGAGGGTTTCCCGCCTTGGCGGCGGTGAGGAACTTGGCGGCCGCGTCGTCGCCGCCGGCCTGCTTGCTGACGGTGACCTGGATGTCGGGGTTGGCCTGGTTCCAGACCGTCACGATCTTGTCCATGTTGGGGACCCAGGTCCAGTAGGTGAGCTTCACCGGCCCGGCGGGGGCCGAACTCCGCGTGTCCGGGGCGGCCGCCTCCTGGGGGGTGCCCGAGCACCCGGCGGCCAGGGCGGCGGCGAGGAACGCGGTCGCCACCGCTACGAGCCGGTTCATCTGCATGTGTTCCTCCGTGGGGGTCCGTGGGGGAGTTCAGGACGGGTTCATGGCGGGTTCATGACGGGGCGTCGGCCGCTGGGAGGCCACAGGGGCGGGGCCGCCGGCGAAGTCGGCGAGAGAGGCCGGGGGGAGGGGAGGCCAGTGGCACCTCTCTGGGAACGTTCACAGACTGAAATCAGCCGGGACGCGCTGTCAATGCCCGTTACGTTCTTGTTAACCCGCTGCTGCTCCGGGAGTCTCGCCACTGGTCTTCCGTGAAAGACGGCCGTAGATTACTGTGCACGTTCACAGAAATCGTTCGAGGGGGAGTCGTTGTCCGGATATCCCGCCCTGCCAGAGGGCATCGCGTACGGCGGGGACTACAACCCCGAGCAGTGGCCGGAGGAGGTCTGGCGCGAGGACGTCCGGCTGATGCGCGAGGCCGGGGTGAACCTGGTCAGTCTCGGGGTGTTCAACTGGAGCATGCTGGAGCCCGCCGAGGGGGTCTACGACTTCGACAGGCTGGACAGGATCGTCGAGCTGCTGCACTCCTGGGGCATCATGATCAATCTCGCGACGCCGACGTCGTCCCCGCCCACCTGGTTCAGGACGGCCCACCCCGGCGCCCGCCTGGTCGACCGCGAGGGCCACGTCATCGCCGGCGGCACCCGGCACAGCTTCTGCCCGAGTTCCCCCGAGTACGCCACCGCCTCCCAGCGGCTCGCCGAGCGGCTCGCCGAGCGCTACGCCGGGCATCCGGCGATCGCCATGTGGCACGTCCACAACGAGTACGGCTGGGCCAACGCCCGCTGCTACTGCGAGACCTCGGCCGAGGCGTTCCGTGACTGGCTGCGCGAGCGGCACGGGGACGTGGCGGCGCTCAACGCGGCCTGGGGAACCACGTTCTGGGGGCTGACCTACGGCTCGTTCGAGGAGGTGGAGCCACCGAGGCTCGCACTGCCCGGCCAGTTGACGGCCCTGCAACTCGACTACGCGCGCTTCTCCGTCGAGGCGCACATCGCCAACTTCCGCCGCGAACGCGACACCATCCGCCGCTTCGGCGACCAGCCGGTCACCACCAACTTCATGATCGCCAACTGTGTGGCGATGGACTACTGGCGATGGGCGGACGAGGTGGACGTCGTCTCCAACGACCACTACCTCGAAGCAGTGCGGGCCGAGAACCACATCGAGCTGGCCATGGCCGCCGACCTCACCCGCTCGGTGGCGGGCGGTCGGCCGTGGATGCTCATGGAGCACTCGACCGGCGCCGTCAACTGGCAGCCGCGCAACCTCGCCAAGCGGCCGGGGGAGATGCGGCGCAACAGCCTCGCCCACGTCGCCCGGGGATCGGACTCGGTGCTGTTCTTCCAGTGGCGCGCCTCCCGGCACGGCGCGGAGAAGTTCCACTCGGCGATGCTGCCGCACGCCGGGACGGACTCCGACCTCTGGCGCGACGTGGTCGCCCTCGGCGCCGGCCTGCGCGGGCTGGCCGGCCTGCGCGGCTCCCGCGTCGAGGCCGAGGTCGCGCTCGTGTGGGACTGGGAGTCGTTCTGGGCGCTGGAGCTGGAGTGGCGCCCCTCGGTCGACCTGCGCTTTCGCGAGCGGATGGAGGCCTACTACGAGGCGCTCTGGCGCGAGCACGTCACCGTCGACTTCGCCCGCCCCGGGGACGACCTCTCCGCGTACCGGATGGTCGTCGTCCCCAGCTCCTACCTGCTCACGGAGGCGGCGGGCAAGAACCTGCGCCGCTACGTGGAGGCGGGCGGGCACCTGGTCGTCTCCTACTTCTCCGGAATCGTCGACGAGAACGACGCCGTCCACCCCGGCGCCCCTCCCGGCGCGCTGCGCGACGTGCTCGGCCTGACGGTGGAGGAGTTCCACCCGCTGCCGGAGAACGGCACGGTGCCCGTCGGCGACGACGGCCTGACCGGCCGGATCTGGTCCGAGCGGGTCCGCCTCGCCGGGGCGCGCGCCGTGCACGCCTTCACCGGCGGGCCGGACGCGGGCCACCCCGCGGTGACCCGCCACGAGCTGGGCGCGGGCACCGCCTGGTACGTCGCCACCGCCCTCGACCCGTCCCCCGACCGCGCCCCCGGCGTTCCCGAAGGGTTCCGCGACCCCGACCGCGCCCCCGGCGCCGGCGTTCCCGAAGGTCGCCGTGACCCCGGTGACCCCGGTGACCTCGGCGGCCCGGCGGGCGACACGGGAACGGGCGCCGAGCGGGATCTGCGCGCTCTCCTTCGCGCGGTCCTCGACCTGGCGGGCGTGTCCCGCCCGCGCGGCCTGCCCGACACCCTGGAGCTCGTACGCCGGGGCCGCCACCTCTTCCTCATCAACCACGGCGAGGAGCCGGTCACCGTCCCGGAGGTGAGCGGGACCGGGATGCTCGACGGCGCCGCGTACACCGGGTCGGCGACCGTGCCCGCCGGCGGCGTCACGGTCGTCGAGCCGGCCGGAGACGCGTGATCGTCCCCGGGGTCGCGCCCGTCACCTGAGCGCGGCGCCCGGGGTCTCGGGGATCGTCCACATCACTCCTGACCAAGTGAGGACCCTTGAAGAAGATCCTGACGGCACTGCTGGTGTGTGCCGCCGCCGTCCTGGTGCCGTTACCGGCCCGAGCCGCCCCCACGGTCGCCAACGGCGGCTTCGAGACCGGAGGCGGCGTCGCCGCGCCGGTCTCGTGGAGCACCGCGGGCAACGCCTCCGCCGACTTCACCGAGGCCGGCGGTCGCACGGGCTCCTACCGCCTGTCGCACTGGTCCACCGCCGCGTACACCGTCGAGACCAACCAGACGCTGACCGGCCTGGCCTCGGGCGCCTACACGCTCCGCGTCTGGGTGAGGTCGGGGGCGATGAGCCAGAGCTGGATCGCGCTGCGGAACTGCGGCTCCGCCGAGAGGCGGACCCACGCGCCGGTCAGCTCCTCGGAGTGGATCCAGATCGTCGTCACCCAGAACGTGACGGGCGGCCAGTGCACGATCTCCCT
This sequence comes from Streptosporangium sp. NPDC000563, assembly GCF_040299985.1. NCBI lineage: Bacteria > Bacillati > Actinomycetota > Actinomycetes > Streptosporangiales > Streptosporangiaceae > Streptosporangium > Streptosporangium sp. NPDC000563. Next base: position 287,143 of record NZ_JBEPDA010000006.1, read on the forward strand.
CGGCTCCGCGGCGGCGGCGGGCGGCTGGGCCAACTTCGACGACGTCACCTTCGCGGCGGGGTCGGCGACGCTGGCGGTGAAGGGCGCCGACACCTCAAGCCTGCCCAAGTCCGAGGCGTACGGGGGCAGGTACCACGACGCCGGGGGCGCGCGGGGCGACGCCCTCGCGATCCTGGCGGCGGCCGGAGCCAACTACGTCCGGCTGAAGGTGTGGGTGAACCCGGCCGACGGCTACAACAACAAGGCGCGGGTGCTGGCGATGGCGCAGCGGGTCAAGGCGAGGGGAATGCGCCTGCTCGTCGACTTCCACTACTCGGACACCTGGGCCGACCCCGGCAAGCAGTACAAGCCGGCCGCGTGGAACGGATACACGTTCGCGCAGCTCAAGACGGCCGTCTACAACCACACCTACGACGTGCTGAACGCGCTGAAGGCGCAGGGCACCACCGCGGACATGGTCCAGGTCGGAAACGAGATCAACGACGGCATGCTCTGGGAGGACGGTCGCAGCTCCAACTTCGGCAACCTCGCCCAGCTGCTCAACTCGGGCTACAGCGCGGTCAAGGCCGTCTCGTCCTCGACCAGGGTGGTGCTGCACCTGGCCGAGGGCGGCGACAACGGGCTGTTTCGCTGGTGGTTCGACAGCGCCGCGGCGCACGGCGTGAACTACGACGTGATCGGCGTCTCCTACTACCCCTACTGGCACGGCACGCTCGGCGCCTTCCAGGCGAACATCAACGACATCGCGTCCCGGTACGGCAGGCCCGTCCTGCTCGCCGAGACCGCCTACCCCTTCACCACGGGCAACGACGACGGCCTCGCCAACATCATCACCGCGGCGACCCCGTACCCCGGATACCCGGCCTCGCCGGCGGGTCAGTCGGCGATGCTGCGCGACGTGATGAGCATCGTGCAGGCCGTGCCGGGCGGGCGCGGGCTCGGCGCGGTGTACTGGGAGCCCACCTGGACCGCGGTGACCGGGAACGGCTGGGACCCGGCCGACCCGTCCTCGGGCAACGGCTGGGAGAACCAGGCGTTGTTCGACTTCGCCGACAGGGCGCTGCCCGCCCTCGCCCAGTTCGCCCACCAGTGATCCTCGCGGCGGCACGCCGGGACATGCCGGGCGTGCCGCCGTGAGACGTCGTCGCGGGGCAGAGGCGCGGCCACGCCCCACGGCTCGAGCTTCCGTTTCGAGTCCGGCTCGGGTCAGGGTCGCGACTACTCTCCCGCGGCGCGATCCTCCGTCTTGAGTCCGGCTCGGGTCAGGATGTCCTCGTGGGCGGCGATCGCCTCGGCGCGGAGGCGGGGCAGGTCGACGCCGACCAGGACGCCGCCGCGCTTGCGGATCACACCGGCGACGAGCACCGTGTCGACGTCGGCCCGGTCTGCCGAGGAGACCACGGTGGCCGCCGGGTCCCGCAGGGGGAGGGTACGGATCGAGTCGGCTCGGACGAGGAGGACGTCGGCCGCCTTGCCCGGGGTGAGGGTGCCGGTTCGGTCGCCCAGGCCGCAGGCCCGGGCACCGTCGAGGGTGGCCAGCCGCAGGACGTCGCGGTGGGTGAGCGTCGGGGTGAAAGGATCCTCCGGGTTCTCGGGCAACGCCTCGGCGCGGCCGAGGGCGAGTGCCATCCGCAGCTGGGTGAACATGTCGCCGGGCGAGGTGGTGACGGTGTCGATGCTGAGCGTGGGGGCCACGCCGTGCGCGAGCATCGCGGTGATCCGCGGCAGGCCGTGGCCCATCACCAGTTCGACGTACGGCGCGATCGAGACCGTGCCCCCGGAGTCGGCGATCATCGCGATCTCGTCGTCGGTGCTGGTCGTGCAGTGGATGAACGTGGTGTTCTCGCCGAGCAGGCCGAGCCGGTGCAGGGTGCGGATCGGGTGGCCGGTCGCGCCGCCCGAGCGCATCGCGGTGTGCACCGAGACGCGGACGCCGAGTTCACGCGAGAGTTTCCAGTCGTGCACGGCGACCTCGTCGACGACGTTGCCGGGCTGGCGGAGTGCGAGCGCCATCGTGAGCAGGCCGTCGTCGGAGGGGAAGTGCTCGGCCCTGATCCGGCGGGCGTCGGCCGGGTGGTCGAGCTCGCTGCGGTACCACCACTGGCCGCCGGCCGGCATGCCGTGCGCGTACATCGCCCGGATGCCGGCCTGCCGAAGGCCTTCGATCGCTCCGTCCGCGTGGTCCGGGGTCTCGCTCGGCGACCAGTCGACCATGGTCGTGATGCCGGCGTCGAGCGCGTCGAGGGCACCGACGTAGTTGCCCAGCCGCATCAGCTCGGGGGTGTAGGCCGGGGCCACGCTGTTGAAGATGGTCCCCATGAACTCCCCGAGCGTGCAGCTCGGCAGCAGGCCGCGGACCAGCGACTGGTAGGTGTGGCGGTGGGTGTCGACGAAGCCGGGGAGCACGACGGTGCCGGTCGCGTCGAGGATCTCCGCGTCCGCGGCGGACAGGTCGGGACCGATCTCGGCGATCCGCCCGTCGACCACGAGGACGTCGCCGTCGACGTCGCCCAGCGCCGGGTCCATGGTCACCACGCGGCCACCGCGGATCAGCAGTCGGCTCATCGGCCCTCCTCCAGGACTGCGGCCAGTTCGCCGCTCGCGTACACGGGCCGGCCGCCGAGCAGGGTCAGCTCCGACTCCAACGTAAGGATCTTGTTCACGTCGACGGTGAAGTAGTCGTCGGAGAGCACCGCGAGGTCGGCGCGGAAGCCCGGTTCCAGCGCGCCGATCTCGTGCTCGGCGAAGCAGTTCCAGGCGCTGCCGCGCGTGTAGAGGCGCAGTGCCTCGTCGCGGTCGAGCAGGTTCTCGTCGGCGACGATCCGGTCGCCGCCGATGGTGCGGCCGGTCAGGTAGAAGTGCAGCGAGGTGAACGGGTCGTAGGAGGCGCCGCGCATCGCGTCGGTGCCGGCGCTGACCGGAACCCCGGCGTCCAGCAGGGCGCGCAGCGGTGGCGCGTCGCGGACCCGTTCGGCGCCGAAGGCGCCCACCACCTGGTCGCCGAGGAAACGCAGCAGGCTCTGGGTGAGGACGCCGAGTCCGAGTGCGCGGATGCGTCCCACCTGCGCCGGGTTGATCATCTCGCCGTGCACGATGCCCCAGCGCAGCGGCGCGAGCGGATGGCGGGTGTTCACCTCCTCGCAGGCCGCGATGACGGTCTCGATCACCTCGGGCCGGTGCGCGTGCATCTGCACCGGCCAGCCACCGGCCGCCAGGTCGGTGAAGACGCGGATCAGTTCGGCCCGGTCGGCGTCGGTGACGTCGACCCGGGTGTGCACCCGGTCGTGCAGGCCGTACAGCACGACCTCGCCGAAGCCGAGCAGCCGGAGCGTGTCGCTGCCGTGCCGGGGGCGACCGTAGCGCAGGTATCCGGCGATCTCCTCGGCCTCGCGCCCACGCGCCGACGCGTGCACGGTCAGGAACGTCCGCACGGTCAGGTCGCCGCGCCGGTCCACCTCGTACACGGCCTCGTAGACGTCCGGACCGGTGTTCACGCCGCCGCCGTCGATCAGCGCGGTCACCGCGAAGCGGTTGAGGTCGCGGGAGAGCCGGGCGGTCGAGGCGATCTGGGCTTCCAGTGTCTCCTTGGGCAGCCGGGCGTAGAGCCATTTGCAGCCCTCCATGCCCAGCACCCGGCCGGTCGGCCGGCCGTGGCCGTCCCACTCGAACAGGTGCGCTCCGGCCGCGCGGGCGGTCTCGGCGGTGAGACCGGTGGCGCGCATTCCCGCGGTGTTGACCTGGGCCCAGTCGTACATCATCTGCACGAAGACGGGGCGATCCGGCGCGACCTCGTCCAGTTCGGCGAGATCCGGTCCGCGTCCCTCCGGGAACTGGCGTTCGTGCCAGCCGCCGATCACCAGCACCCACTCGCCCGGCGTCCGGGTACCGGCCGTCTCGGCGATGGTCCGCAGACCGGCGGCGAGGCTGGGGCAGCGTTCCCAGCGCAGCTCCGAGTTCCAGGTGAGCCCGGCCCGCACGAAGTGGATGTGGTTGTCGACCAGGCCGGGGATCACGCAGCGGCCTCCCAGGTCCACGACCCGGGTGCCGGAGTCGGCGTACCGGCGGATCTCGTCGGTGCTCCCGGCCGCGAGTACCCGCCCGGCGCGTACGGCGAGGCCACTCACCCGCCGCCCGCCCGCGCCGGTGGTGATGTCGCCGTCGACCAGGATGAGATCGGCCGTCATCGGGCGATCCTCGGCTCGCCCAGCAGCGGGCTGGTCAGCAGGTACATGCCGGAGTTCGTGAAGGCCCAGACCAGGCGGCGGTCCCACTCCACGAAGATGCTCTCGGTCGGCACGAGATAGGAGCGCGGGTCGCCCAGCTCGTCGGTCATCTTCGGCACGAAGTACCCGGCCAGGGCCGGTCGGCGGACGTCGGTGAGGTCGAACATCTGAACACCCGCGTTGCCGAAGGAGTACAGCGTGAGGTTGGGGTCGGCCGTCCCGGGGTGGGCGTTGGAGCCGAAGCGTTTGGGACCGAACTTGCCCCGCCGGAACACGAAGTCCTGGTAGGGCGCTCCGGCCGGCGGAACCGGCCGGGGGAACGTCGCCACGATGTGCGGATTCGCCGGGTCCTTGACGTCGATCACATAGATGTCCTTGTACGGCTCGTAGCCGTCCTCGTTCATCGGGCCGCCGTTGACGAACACGACGCCGTGGTCGGCCACCCGGCTGGTGTCCACCACGTCGCCTTCGATGCCGGCCCAGCTGTGCGGCAGGTCGAGATGGCCGGCGACCAGTGGGCGGCGCGGGTCCGCGAGGTCGAGCACGTACAGCCCGAGGCCGCCCATGACCGCGTAGCCGTACCGGCCGCCCTGCTCCAGGGGCACCGGCACCGACATGGGCACCCGCGCGCCGATCCACGAGGTCCGGTTGCCGTGTCTGCTCCACGACTCGTAGGCGTCGGTCTCGCCCGCCCGCTGGCCGGGCACCCACCAGGTGGACAGGAGCTTCGGGTGCGCCGGATCCTCCATGTCGTACACGAGCTGCGCGGGCGTGTACGGGTAGGTGGCGAACTCCTGGTTGACGAACGTGTCGTCGGGGGCGGCGGCGATGAACATGTAACGGCCGCCGTCGTAGGCGGGCGTGTCCACCCCGCCGGAACCCTGGTGGATCCCGGTGGCCGGGTCGACCGGGCCGGTCGGTACCTCGGCGAGCAGCTTCCAGTCGGTCGGGCCGGTCAGCTCGTAGACCCGGAAGCCGCGGAATCCGGGCGCCGCCATCAGCCGGGGCAGCACGGCGGGGTCGGCGTACTTGTCGGAGTCGGGCCCGTAGGTGCGCGGCACCTCGAAGCACTGCACCAGAATCCAGGCGTCCCGCTGCTTGTTGTAGGCGATGGCCGCCGCCCCGAACTCGCCCTCCTCGGGGCCGTACCGCTTTTCGAGCACCAGTTCACGGGCCGTCGGGTCGGTGATGTCGTAGACGTTGAGAGCCTGTCGGTAGTAGTGGAACATGTAGCGTCGGCCGCCCATGTCGACGACGTTCTGCCAGGTGTGGGTCAGCCTGACGACCGTGGGCCAGCGGGCCTCGACGGTCATGTTGGAGGTGTACTCGCGGTCCTCCAGGTAGTCCAGGCTCTGCGGCAGGGGCCGCGGTCCGCTCACGTACGGTGTGCTCCGCGGATGGACGAAGAGCCGGCGCTCTTCGTCCCACCCATAGTCCTTCGTGGTCAACGTTCATCCCCTCTACTGTGGACCGGCCACGCTCATCAGCGCGCGGACGCGTTCGCGGTCGCCGTGGAAGCCGGCGGGGTCGGTGTGCCAGGCGATCTCGCCCTTGACCATCACCGCGACGTGGTCGGCGAGTTCGAGTGCCAGTCGCACGTTCTGTTCGACGAGCAGGACGGTGATGCCGTCCTCGCGCAACGTGCGGACGACGTCGGCGACCTGCCGCACCACCATCGGGGAGAGCCCGTCCGACGGCTCGTCGAGCAACAGCAGGCGCGGGTTGGTCAGCAGCGCCCGGCCGATCGCGAGCATCTGCTGCTCGCCGCCGGAGAGCTGGTCGCCGCGGTTGCCCCGCCGTTCCCGCAGCCGCGGCAGCAGTTCGTAGAGCCGATCCAGCGTCCAGGGGCCCGGCCGGTTGCGGCGTACGGCGATGCGCAGGTTCTCCTCGACCGTCAGCGGGCTGAACACCCGCCGTCCCTGGGGCACCAGCGCGATGCCGGTCGAGGCGATCCTGTCGGTCCGCTCGCGGGTCAGCTCCCGCCCGGCGAACACGACACTGCCCGAGTACGCCCGTACGAGCCCGATCACCGACATGACCAGGGTCGACTTGCCGACCCCGTTCCTGCCGAGCACCGCGAGCACGGTGCCTTCGTCGATGGTCACGTCGACGCCCTGCAGTACCACGCTCCCGTCGTATCCGGCGCGCAGACCGCGCACTTCCAGCAGCGGGCTCACGGGATCTCCTTCAGGTCGTCGTCGGTCGCCGACCAGGACAGATACGCCTCCTGGACGGCAGGGTCGGCCGACACCTCGGCCGGTGTGCCGGTGGCCAGGAGCTTGCCGTGGTGCAGTACGGAGATGTCGGTCGCCAGGCTGAACACGACGTCGAGGTCGTGCTCGACCACGATCACCGTCAGGTCGTCGGGAAGTGTCTTGACCAGCTGGACGAAGGCGTCCGACTCGGTCGCCGACATGCCGGCCGTGGGCTCGTCGAGCAGCAGCAGGCGGGGCTTGGAGGCGAGCGCCAGGGCCAGTTCCAGCTGACGGCGCTCGCCGTGGGACAACGATGACACGAGGTCGTCGCTCCGCTCGGCCAGGCCCACCGCGGTGAGGCATTCCCGGGTGGCGGCGGCCCGGTCCGCGTATCGGGCGGAGCCGCGCCACCACACGGTGCCGATGCCCTGTGCCCGCTGGGCGGCGAGCGCGACGTTCTCGGCGACTGTGAGCGACATGAAGACGCTGGAGTGCTGATAGGTCTGGGCGATCCCCATCCGGACCCGGCGTGGCTGGGAGTGGCGGGTGATGTCGTCGTCGAAGTAGCGGATCCGGCCGTCGGTCGGACGGACCTCGCCGGAGAGCAGCTTGAACATCGTGGACTTCCCGGCACCGTTGGGTCCGATCAGTGCGTGCCGGGCCCCGGCGCGGACCGTCAGCGTCACGCCGTCGACCGCGCGCAGCGCGCCGTACGCCCGGGTCAGGCCATCCAGCCGTAGTGCGGCGGTCATACCCGCTCCTTCCTTGGCGGCTCGGCGGTCACGGCCGCGGGCGGGCGACGGCGCAGCGGGTTGCGGATCCCGGCGAAGCCGTCCGGCAGCGTGTAGACCACCACCACGAGCACCACGCCGAGTACGAGGGGGCCGAGGCCCTGCATGGAGATCGGCAGCATGTTCTGCGCGACGATGATCAATGCGGAGCCGGCCACCGCCCCCCAGAGGCTCTGCGACCCGCCGACGATCAGCGCGAGCAGTGCCAGCGCCGAGGTGTGGAAGCTCATGTCGGACGGGGAGATGAACAACGTCTGGGTCACCCACAGCGACCCGGCCACGCCGGCGAACGCGCCGCTGACGGTGAACGCGGCGTACTTGTAGAGGGCGGTGCTGTAGCCGAGCGCGCGCATCCGCGGTTCGTTGTCGCGCACGCCGCGTAGCGCCCGGCCGAACGGCGAGCGGATCAGCAGCGCGATGAGGGCCGCCATGAGAAGCACGGCTCCGGCGATGTACCAGTAGACGACGGCGATGTGCCGCAGCGTGACGCCGGGCAGCAGTGTCAGCGCCGGGATGTTCGCGAGGCCGTCGGAGCCGCCGGTGAGGCTGACCCGCGCGATGGCCACCAGGGCGAGCAACTCGCCGATGGCCAGCGTCAGCATCAGCACGTACGTGCCCCTTACCCGGACGAGCAGCCAGCCGGTGGCGGCGGCGACCAGCGCCCCTGCCGCCGCCGAGATCACCAGCAGCGCGGGCGCGCTGGTGGTGAGGTGGCCGGCCAGCAGGGCGGTCACGTAGCCGCCGACGCCGAAGAAGCCGGCCTGCCCGATGGTCGGCACTCCGGCGATGCCCATGAGCAGGACGATGCTCATCACCATGAGGGAGAAGGCCAGGATCTGGGTGAGGGTGGAGACCGCGTAGGGGCCGAGCAGGAACGGTGGCGCGGCGGCGGCCAGCACGAGCAGTGGCGGGACGAGCAGCGGCGGGACGAGCGCGCCCGTGGCCGGACGTTCGAGGATGTTCATGTGGTCGCCTCCGCTCGGCCAAGGAGGCCGTGCGGCCGCACGACCAGGACCAGCGCCATCGCGCCGAATATGAGAAACGGGGCGACCTCGGGCGCGAGGGCCGTGCCGAGGGTCTGCACCTGACCGATCAGCAGGCCGCCGATGAGCGCGCCGCGGGCCGATCCCATGCCGCCGATGACCACCACGACCAAGGCGATCAACAGGACGTGGCCGTCGAGCCCGGGCGCGGCGCCGAGCATCGGGCCGCCGAGGACACCGGCCACCACGGCGAGTGCGGAGCCGACGGCCAGCACGCCGTAAAGGATCTTCCGGGTGTCGATGCCGAGCGTGCTGACGATGTCGGCGTCGGCGACGATTGCCCGCACGACGGCACCCATCATCGTGCGCTCCAGGATCACCTCGGCCAGCAGGGCGATGAGCAGCCCGAAGCCGATCAGCACCAGCCGGTAGACGGGGTAGGGGTTGCCGAGGATCGTGACGCTGCCGTCCAGGCCGGCGGGTGCCGGCACCGAGCGCACATCCGCGCCGAAGATCCACAGCAGCAGGCTGGACCCGGCCAGCGAGATGCCGAGGGTGAGCAGTGCCTCCGCCATGTGGCCGCGGCGGGTCAGCAGCCGGGTCATCGTGGTGAGCCCGACCCCGGCCAGTGCGCCGACGACCAGCGCGATGCTGAGCGCCAGCACCCACGACAGCCACGCGCCGCTCGGTGCCACGACCACGGCGGCGACATAGGCGCCGGCGAGGAAAAGCGTGCCGTGCGCCAGGTTCAACAGGCTGAGCATGCCGAACACGAGCGACAGACCGACGGCCAGCGTGTAGAGCAGTAGACCGTACGCCAGTCCGTTGATCACCGTGATGAGGTTGGCGTCGAACCATTGCGTTACTACGGACACGTTCCTCCCTCCAATGGATGCCTCATCGATGCCTGTGGCGGGCGGCGTGTCCTGCCGGGACGCGCCGCCCGCGGGCTTTTCAGGACTTCTTGCCGTCGCTGGAGTAGACGCCCAGGACCTCGAGCACCTGGTCGCTCATGACGCCGTCGGTCTCGGTGGCCCGCCGCAGGTAGATGGTCTGGCTGGGTGCCTGGAAGGTGTCGAAGCGCCAGGTTCCGCGCGGCGTTTCGACATCGCCCACCTTGCCCAGCGCCGCGTTGACGGCGTCTCCGGTGATCGCGCCGTCGCCGATCGACGCGATCGCCTTGTCCAGCACCGCGGCCGAGGCGTACTGGGCCTCGGAGTAGACGGACGGCTGCGCGTCGAACTTGGCCACGTACGCATCGACGAACTCCTTGTTGACCGGGGTGTCGATGCTCGGGCTGTAGATCGAGTTCGTCAGCACGCCGGCGGCGGCCGAGCCCTGCGCGGCGAGGTTGCCCTCGGTCAGCGCCTGGTTACCGTAGAGCGTCGCCTGGTCCTTGAGACCGAACTGGCCGTACTGGGTCACGAACTTGGCGGCCTCGGCGCCGGCGTAGAACGCGTACACCGTGCCGGCCTTGCTCTTCTTGATCTCCGACAGGTACGGCTGGTAGTCCTGGGTGGTGCCGAACGGGGTGAACGTGGTGCCGACGACCTTGACACCGCCGGCCTCCAGGCCGGCCTTGACGTCGTCGATGATGTCGCGGCCCTGCTTGTAGTCCGCGCCGATCAGGTAGGCCGGCTTGTCCTTCGCCTGGGCCACGAGGTGGTCCACGATGGATGTGTTCATCATCGGATTGGTCCAGCCGACCCGCCACCAGAACGGGTTGTCGGCGACCTGGCCGGTGGAGACGACCGGGATCTTCGCGTCGGAGAAGACCGTGGCCACGCCGACGGCCGTGGCGCTGTTGACGATGCCGGTGACGACGGCCACCTGCTCCTGCTGCACGAGCCGCCGGGCGGCGGCCGTGCCGGTCTGCGGCGTGCTGCCCTCGTCGACCGTGACCAGGTCGACCTTGCGGCCACCCAGTTCGCCGTTGTTCTTGTCGAGGTAGATCTGCATCGCTCGGTCGAGGTCGTTGCCGATCGAGGCGTAGATGCCGGACTTCGGCACCATGAACCCGATCTTGATCGAGTCGCTCGTGCCGGTTGATTCGGCACTCTCGCCGCCCGCGACGGTGCTGCCGCCGCAACCGGTCAGGGCGAGTGCGAACGCGAGCGCGGCGATCCCCGATACGGCCCCTTTGCGTGTCATGTCGTTAGCTCCCTGTGCTGTGGCACGGCCGGTTCCCTCCTACGGTCGGAGCCGGTGGCCACGCCCGTAACGATGCCTGACTTTGGTGCCTATTTATCTTCGGATAAATACCGGTTTGGGTAATTATGTCGCTTCGAAGTGCCCTAGTGGCCATGTGGCTTAGCCAATTTAAACGGATGATCCGCCCATGGTGTCAAGGTCGCCAACGGCTCGTTACCAAGCCGTAGCTACCGGTCGGCGGTCACGTATTCAGGTTCGAATAACGCCTCGACGCCGGCCAGGGCGCCACCCGCCGCGGGCGCCGCGCCGACCGCCGCGAGCAGGTCCTCGACCGTTCCCACCGGCGATTTCGGCGACGACCTCGGTCGTCGCCGGGCCGGTCACCGGGACGTGATCGGCCCGGCGACGGCCCGACCCGCTCGCCCGCGACGAACATTCCGGTAGACACGTCCACCGGAATCACGCCGCTCATACAGCGCTCATGTGGAGTCGTGTCGCAGACCGGCGTTGGCCGCCTGCACGTCGTACATGGACAGGAAGTCGTCGTCGCGGTGGCCCTGCCCGATCGCGGCCTGGATGATCTGGTGCACCAGGCTCGCCACCGGCATCGGCACCTCGTGGGTCCGGGCGGCGCCGAGGCCGAGATCGAAGTCCTTGCGCAGCAGCGCGGTCGTGAAGGTCGGACGCCAGTCCCGTTCCAGCAGGTCGGGGGTGCGGTGACGGACCCACTCGGAGCCGAGCACGGTGCCGCCGAGGAACTCCAGGAACGCGGCCCTGTCCACACCGCCCTTCTCGGCCAGCGTCACCACCTCGATCAGGGACTCGACCATCATCCCCAGGTAGAGGTTGTGGCAGACCTTGACCAGCCGGCTCACCTCTCCCGGACCGGCGTAGACCGCGCTCTGGCCGATCGTCTCCAGCAACGGCCGGACCAGGTCGAAGCTCTCCCGGTCGCCCGACGCCACCAGGCGCGCGTCCCCGGCGGCGACCACATGCGGGTTTCCGCTCACCGGGGAGGCCACGAAACGCACGCCGCGCGCGGCCGACTCGGCGCGCGCCTCGGCCGACGCCTCCGCGGAGACGGTCGAGCAGTCGACCACCGTGCCCGGCAGGGCTGTTCCCTCGTAGAGGCGGCGCAACACCTCGCGCAGGTCGTCCGAGGTCGAGACCATGATGAACACGACGTCACAGCCGCCCAGGTCGGACACCTCGTCGGCGACCGTCGCGCCGCGCGGCACCAGCGCCTCCGCCTTGGCCCGCGTACGGTTCCAGACCCGCACCGGGAGGCGGGCGTCCAGCAGGCGGCCGGCCATCGCCGCGCCCATCCGTCCGGCGCCGATCCAGCCGATCTCTGTCATCTTCTCTTCTCCGCTCACAGTAGGTCGGCGCCCCGCGTATACCGGATGCCCGTCACGTACAGCTGGTCGGCCGGGAATCGGGTGAGCAACTGGCAGCCGTCCGCGGTCACCACGACCTCCTCCTCGATGCGCGCGGCGGCGCTGCCGTCCGGCGTCGGCCAGTAGGTCTCGATCGCGAAGACCATGCCCTCCTGCAACGTCACCGGATGCTCGAAGGAGTGGTATCGGCTCATCAGCGGCCGCTCCCAGTTGGACAGGCCGAGCCCGTGGCAGTACTGCAGACCGAACGCCTCCTCCTCGTTGGCGTACCCGAACTCCTGAGCGGCCGGGAAGTGCCGGACCACGTCGGCCGAGGTCGCGCCGGGACGGATCTCGGCGATCGCGTTGTCCATGAACTCCCGGGCCCGCCGGTACGCCTCCACCTGGGCCAGGCCGGCCCCTCCGACGTTGAACGTCCGGTAGTAGCAGGTCCGGTAGCCGTTGAAGGAGTGGATGATGTCGAAGTACGCGGTGTCGCCGGGCCGGATCAGGCGGTCGGAGAACACGTGCGGATGCGGGCTGCAGCGGCCGCCGGAGATGGAGTTGACCGCCTCGACCTCTTCCGAGCCGTGCTCGTAGAGATAACGGTTGACCAGCGCCACGCAGTCGTTCTCGCGGATGCCCGGCCGCAGGGTGCGGAACAGCTCCTCGTAGGCCCCGTCCACCAGGCCGGCCGAATGGTCCAGCAGGGCGATCTCGTCGGGGGTTTTGACCGCGCGGACGTCCTGCATGAACGAGTGTCCGTCGACGACGGTGAGACCGGCGCCCTCCAGGGCGCGCAGCACCGGCAACTCGACCACGTCGACACCGATCGGCTCACCTGCCAGGCCGTGGTCGCGGAGCAGCTGGGCGATCCTGGCCGCGTTGCCCCGCTCGACACCCACCTCCTCGGGAATCGAGCCACGCCAGCTGGACAGGCCCGCCTGCCAGCTCTCCTTGCCGAACCAGGGCGCGAACCGCTGGTGCGTGCGTGCGGCCGAACCGATGTCCCACAGGATCGGCTCCTGGTCCCGCATCACGAGCGCGCACCGGAAAAGCTTGTCGCGCGCCCAGTTCCCGATGTGGGTGCCGGTCGTGTAGCGGATGTTGTTCATGTCGAACAGAACAAGCGCGCCCAGGTCGGAGTGGGCGAACGCGTTCTGCACCTTGGCGAAGCGCTCCCTGCGGAGCCGGTCGAAGTTGACTCGTTCCTCCCAGTCGACACCCATGGTCGCGCCGAGTGAGGCGATCGAGCCGGTCTCAGCCGGTGGAGCATAGAAATTGGTCACAGGGCCTCCCGTATCAGACTGGTGAGTACTCGCCGACGGCGGCGGGACTTGTCGGGGCGACCGGCGCGGGGCCGCCTGGCTTGAGCACACCCCACACCGCGTCGACGATCGACTGGGTGGTGAGGTCGTAGGTCTGGAAAAGGTGATGGGCGGTCAGCGCGCCCTCGGCGAAGGTGTCCCGCAGGCCGACCCGGCGCAGCCTGGCGCCCGACCCGGCCTCGGCCAGGGCCTCGGCGACCGCCGACCCCAGGCCGCCGACGATCGTGTGGTTCTCCGCGGTCACGACCGCGCGCACCCCGGCCGCGGCGTCCACCACCGTGGCGGCGTCCAGCGGCTTGACCACGGGGGCGTGCACGAGGCCGCAGTCGATCCCGGTGGCGGCGAGTATGTCGGTGGCGACAATGGCGGAGGGAAGCATCATGCCGTTGGCGACGATCACCGCGTCGCCACCCGTCCGCAGCCGCTGGGCGCGGTGCATCGAGAACTCGTACCCCTCCTCGAAGATCACCGGGATCTCACCGCGCTTGAGGCGCAGGTAGACCGGGCCCGGATGGTCGAGGATCGCGGGCACGACCTGTTGGATCTCCGTGGCGTCGGCGGCGTCGATCACCGTCAGATTGGGCAGCGCACGCATCAGCGCCACGTCCTCGATGGCCTGGTGGCTCGGGCCACCGGGGCTGGAGATGCCCGGCATGAAGCCGACGATGCGCACCGGCAGGTTCGGGTACGCGACGGCGTTGACGATCTGGTCGAACGGGCGCCGGGTGGCGAAGACGCCGAAGGTGTGCACGAACGGCACGTGACCGGCCCGGGCCAGCGCCCCGGCGATGCCGATCATGTTGGCCTCGGCCATGCCGACGTTGACGAAACGTTCCGGCAGCTCGTCGCGGAACAGGTCTATCTCGCACTGACGGGTCAGGTCTCCGGACAGGCAGACGATCCGCTCGTCGACGCGGGCCAGATCCAGCAGTGTCCTGCCGTACGGTTTCAGGACTGTGGGGTACGGCGGTCTACGCAAGGCGGGCCTCCAGTTCGGCGACGGCCTGCTCGGCCAACTTCGGGGGGAGCTTGACGAAGTGTCCGTCGATGGTGCTGGGCAGACAGTCCAGGCCGGTGGTCGTGGCGGTCCTGGCGGTGACGACCGCGGGGCGGTCGGACCGGACGGCCTTATCGAGCGCGGACTCCAGCGCCTGGATGTCGTGGCCGTCCACGTCCTGGGCGTGCCACCCGAACGCGCGCCACTTGTCGGCGACGGGCTCGATCGTGGTGATCTCCGCGACCGGGCCGTCCACCTGGGAGTTGTTCGCGTCGACGAGCGCGATGATGCCGCCGAGCCCGTGGTGGGCGGCGAACATCGCCGCCTCCCAGACCTGGCCCTCCTCCAACTCGCCGTCGCTGACGAGCACCACGGTCCTGGCGTCGGTGCGGCCCAGCAGCCGGTCGGAGAGCGCGAAGCCGACCGCGGCGGACAGGCCCTGACCCAGCGATCCGCAGGTGAGGTCGATCGAGGGGGAGCGTTCCGTGCCGATCGCCTCCAAACGCGAGCCGTCGTGACCGTAGGTCGCGAGCGCGGCCGGATCGAGCAGGCCGCACTCGGCCGCCGCCGCGAACGCTCCGATCACATAGTGGCCCGGTGAGATCACGATGCGGTCCACCTCGGGTCGGTACACCCTGCCGTAGACGGTCGCCAGGATCTCGGCCGACGACAGCGCCTGTCCCAGATAGCCAAGCCCATGCGTCGCCACCATCCGCACGGCGTGAAGCCGGATGCGGTCGGCCAACGCGGCGAGTGACTCGGTTTTTTGGTCCATGTCTGCTCTCTAGTGGTAAAGTGGCTATGCCGCTTTAGTACAACCACAGAGCTTATGCCGTGTCAAGCCCTCTTCCTGGCGGTTCCGTGGCGGGCGTACGCTCTCTCTCGTCTTGGTCAAACTGGAGGAATCCATGGCGCTGGCGGACCACGAAAACGGTTCACGCCCACGCAAGGTTGTGGAGTTCGGGGCCGTCCGAACCGTGTCGACCAGCCGGCTCGCAGACGACGTCGCCGAGCAGATTCGACAGCTCATCATCACCCAGGACATCGCCGAAGGCGCGCGCCTGCCGTCGGAGCGCCACCTCGCGGAGATGTTCGGCGCCAGTCGGCCGATCGTCAGCCAGGCCTTGCGCACGTTGTCGCTCATGGGGCTTGTCGAGATCAAGCAGGGCTCGGGAGCGTACGTGATGCGCCGCCCGGAGTCGGGCCTGGCCGCCTCCGTCAACCTGATGCTCGACCTCGACAGGCAGTCCCTGTCACGCCTGGTCGACCTGAGGCTCTGGCTGGAGACGCTGGGCGCGACCGAAGGGCTGCGAAACCCCGAAACCGACCTCGCCGAGGTGAGGTCGGCGCTGCAACGCCTCAAGGAGAGCATGGCCCACGGCACGTCGGCGTGGATCGCCGCCGACACGGTCTTCCACGCGGCGGTCGTCCGGACCTCCGGCAACCCGTTCCTGACCTCGATCTACGAGGCGGTCCACACCGCGATCATCTCTTACGAGTACGACGACTGGGTCAACAGGGACCTGATCCCCGACTGGCTGTTACCGGACAGCGCCGACGCTCAGATGGCCATTCACAAGCCCATCCTGGACGGGATGACCGCCGGTGACGACACCGCCACCCGCGCCGCGATCCGTCACCACCACGAGGTGATGCTCCAGCACATCGAGCGCAGCCGCCGTTAGCGTCGCGAGAAAACATCGCGGGCCGCATGCCTTGAGGGGCTCACGCCGGGAAAGACGGCGGACGGGTGATCCGGCCCTCGGGCCGGCACGGGTGAGGTCCCTGTGACAGGACGGTCGCCACCTGAGGTGTCGGCTCCGCCACGACGAGATCCGGCTACTGGTCGACCTCGGCGCTGCCGTTGACGCGGAGCTTGCGGCGGGCGCGGTCGTAGAAGCTCTTGGGGCCGAGCCTGACCACCCAGGCGGCGGCGCGGATCGCGGTGATACCGAGCGCGTCCCCGGGTGTCAGGTGCGCGGCCACCGCGCCGTCCACCTCCACGGCGAGTCGTCCGCTCGTCGGCAGCAGGTCGAGCACCACCCGCTCGTCGGCCGACAGCACGAGGGCCCGGTTGAACGACGAGTGCGCGGCGGCGGGAACCACCAGGAACCCCTCGACCGTCGGCGACACTATGGGGCCGCCCGCGGAGAAGCTGTAGGCGGTCGACCCGGTGGGGGTGGCCACGATCACCGCGTCGGCCGCGTAGCGCACGAAGGGATGGCCCTCCACGGTGATCGACACCGCCGACAGCCCGTCACCCGGTATCCGCACCAGGGCGATGTCGTTGAACGCGGTCATCGTCGTGCCGTCGGGCAGGGTCGCCCGCACCGCCATGCGCGGCTCGACGCTGTAGTCGTGGTTGTCGATGGCCGACAGCGCGGGAGGCAGCTCGTCGACGTCGATCTCCGCGAGGAATCCCAGCTTGCCGAGATTGACGCCCAGGACGGGGAGCTTGCGCTCCGAGGCGAGCCGCATGGTGCGCAGCATCGTGCCGTCGCCGCCGAGGCTGACGAGCAGGTCGGCGCGGTCGACCAGGGTGGGGGCGTCGACCGCGACGGCGCTGCAGTCGATGCGCCCGACCTCGTCGGGCAGCCCGAGCACCGTGACGTCGCGGGCGCGGGCCCACTCCACGATCGTGTCGATGGCCACCTTCGAATCGCGCTGCGGGTGCAGAACCAGTCCCACGGTCTTGACCATCCCCATGCCTCACACTGTACGGGGAGCCGCCATCGGATCCGTACGCCGAATCCCGCGGTCCGCGAGATCGGGGTACGGCGGCGAGGAGCGGGCGAGCCCTTGGGCGGCAGGCCCCGCGGTGAGTGCGGGCACAGGTGCGAGCGCCGGGCACAGATAAGGGTTCGGCGGCGAGGAACGGGCTTCCAGGCGTGGGGGCTTTCGGGGGTGGCGGAGGTGGAGAGCCTCAGCCCTGGCGCCTTTTCTTCATCCGCGCCTCGTGGAGGTGGCGGCGCCCGCCGGCGAGCCGCTCCCTGATCCGCCTTTCCACGCCGGTGAAGGCGGCGTGGTACCCGTCCTCGTACTCCTCCACGATCTGGAAGGTCCACCTGTCGGGGATGACGTCCAGGCCGATCAGCTCGCGGGTCACCATGTCGGCCATCTCGGGGTGACCCGCGGCGCGCAGCAGTTCCACGGCCTCGTCGAGTTGCAGGTCGGCGTGGCCGGTCAGCTGGTGGAAGGAGTAGAGGTGTCCGCGAGCCCTCTGGGTCGTCTCCAAGGCCTCGGAGAGCTTGCCCAGGGCCTCGGCGGTCGCGTCGTCGACCTCGATATCGGCCCCGGTATCGGCACTGCTGTCGGCACTGCTGTCGGCCTCGGTTGCGGCATCGACGCGGGACGAGGCGTCGGGCGAGGTTCGGGAGGAGGCCGTCTCCGGCCGTACGTCGTGGGTCACCCGATCTCCTCCTCGCGGGGCGGCGGCGGTGCTCGGGGCGGTGTGCCGGAGCTCGGTCGCTGTCGGCTGCATGCCCTCTGAGCTGTGGGAACGTGTCCCTACCCCGGGTGGAGAGCGTGAATCACCGGCTTCGGGCCGTGCGCGAAGAGGTGGTCTTGAGTGAACACACAGTTAAATGCCAGGAAAGGTGGCTACCCTCCCTGGGCATGGACTGGCAGCGCAAGGCAAACAACGCACTTGTCAGGCTCACCGGATTCCAGCTTAACCGAGTAGGAAAAGTTGGTCCACCGGTGGCGGTGAGGGCACCCGCGGCGGCGGCGGAGGAATCGTTCAGGCCGCCCTCGGACCCGAAGATCGACCGGCTGCTGATCGCCCCGATCTTCATCCTCTCGCCGGTGCGGTCCGGTTCCACGCTGCTGAGGGTCCTGCTCAACGCCCACTCCATGCTGCACGCCCCGCACGAGCTGCACGTCCGAAGGCTGCGGGTGGAGTTCGGCACCTCGCTGGCGGAGAAGGCGATGGGGGCGCTCGGGCACGACCGGGCCGACCTGGAACACCTGCTGTGGGACCGCGTGCTGCACCGCGAGCTGGTCAAAAGCGGCAAGACGTTCGTCGTGGACAAGACTCCGGCCAACGCCTTCGCGTACCGGCGGATCGCCGCGTGCTGGCCGGACGCCCGGTTCGTCTTCCTGCTGCGCCACCCGGCGTCCATCGCGAGTTCGTGGTACGAGGCGGGCGCGGGCAAGAGGACGCCCGAGGAGGCGGCGCTCGACGCCCTTCGCTACATGAAGGCCGTGCAGCGGGCCCGGGGGGCGCTCAGCGGGTGCACCGTGCGCTACGAGGACCTGACCGCCGACCCCGAGACCGAGGGGCGCCGCCTGTGTGACTTCCTCGGCGTTCCCTGGGAGCCGGAGATGCTGACGTACGGGGAGCAGTCCGTGCTGGAGAAGGGGCTGGGCGACTGGAAGGACAAGATCCGCTCCGGGAGCGTGCAGCCCGCGCGCGAACTGCCGACGACGGAGGAGATCCCCGAGCCGCTCAGGCCGATGTGTGAGAACTGGGGATACCTGCCGCGCGCCGCGGAGCCCGCGTGACGGCCCCGGGGGTGCCCGGAGCTCCCGGTGCGATGAAGATCCGCTACATGCTCCTGCACGCGTACGGCATGGGTGGAACGATCCGCACGGTGATCAACCAGGCGAACGCGATGGCCGCGGCCGGACACGAGGTCGAGATCGTCAGCGTGGTGCGCCGCAGGGAGAGCCCGCAGTTCCCGATCGACGAGCGCGTCCGTCTCCTGGCGCTGTCGGACCAGCGGGAGGCCAGGCCGGTCGACTCGGTGGGACGCAAGGCCTGGCGGCGGATCCGCGGCAAGATCGTGCCCGCGGGGGAGTTCGCGGCCTCCTACTTCACCGAGCGCGTGGAGCGGGCCGTCATCGAGTACGTCTCCGCGCTCCAGGACGGCATCCTGGTCACCACCCGTCCCGCGCTGAACCTCATCTCCGCCCGGCGCACTCCCGCGAGCGTGGTCAGGGTCGCCCAGGAACACATGAACCTGGCCACCCACCCCGCGGCGGTCCGGTCGGCGATCGCCCGCCACTACGGCGGCCTGGACGCGGTGGCCGTGCTCACCGGGACCGACAGGAAGGAATACCAGGAGCTTCTGCCCGACACCCCCGTCGTGCGGATACCCAACGCGGTCGGCCCGGTGCGGCAGCCGCCCGCCGAACGGGAGGGGAGGCTCGCGGTCGCGGCCGGGCGGCTCGTCGGGCAGAAGGGGTTCGACCTGCTGATCCCCGCGTTCCGGCAGGTCGTCGACCGCCACCCGGACTGGCGGCTGCGCATCTACGGCACCGGCCCGAAGAAGGACAAGCTGCGCGAGCTCCTGAAGGAGCACGCGCTGGGCGACAACGTCACCTTGATGGGACGGACCGAGCACCTCGACGAGGAGCTGGCCAAGGCGTCCTTCTACGTGCTCAGCTCGCGGTTCGAGGGGTTGCCGATGGTGATGATCGAGGCGATGGCCCAGGCGCTGCCCGTGGTCGCCTTCGACTGCCCGACCGGCCCGGCCGACGTGCTCACCCCCGGCGTCGACGGGCTGCTCGTCCCGCCCAAGGACGTCGACGCGCTGGCGGCGGCGATGGTCCGGCTCATCGAGGACCGGGAGTTGCGGGAGCGGATCGGGGCCGCCGCGATCGTCACCGCGCGCGACTACACGCCCGAGGTGGTCATGCCGCTCTGGGAGAACCTGTTCGCCGAGCTTCTGGACCGCGCGCCGGAACGGTAATACTTACCAGCTTTGCCCGACTTTCCGCTTTTAAGGGAAATGTCGCTCTGGTTCATATTTCGCATTTTTCGTCGCTGTGCCGTCGCGTTTTCGTGCGAGGCCGCGGGTGTGTCCGGGCGCCCGGGATATGGGCGTGTCCGGGACGACCGGGGAGCGTCCGGGATCGGCCGCCGGCCTGTCCGGGGTGCGCCCAGGTCGCGAGGACGTGACCTGGGCCCGTTTCACGCGAGGGGTTTCCGCGTCGCGGCGCCGGTCGCCGAGGATGCGTGATGCCGTGTCCGTCATGGCGGACACCCCGGCCCGCGGAGCCCGTCGTATGCGTGCGGCGCCGCGATGAACAAGACATTCAATGTTTTTCGGGCATTTGGCGATGGCGACTTTTTTAATTGCCGGCCGGATCGTAGTCAATGCTTGACAGGTTATTTAAGGACCTCCCAATATTGAGGCGTCCACGATGGCGGGCCGTATCCGGCTCCGCGCATCGGGGGGTCAACGATTCTGCCGTTTCTGTCGCGGGTAATTGACGTTCCCCCCTGGCTGTTTCATGTCTTTTTCTCCCCTGTCAGATACGAGTACGGATCGGTGGTGTGTTGTGACGGAGTTCGAGGCTGGCCGGTCGCAGCTGAGCTTGAGTACGGACGCCGCGCGTAACCTGGCGACGACGACCAAGTCGACTCCCCAGATGCAGGAGATCACCTCACGGTGGCTGCTGCGGATGCTCCCCTGGACGCAGGTCTCGGGCGGCACCTACCGCGTCAACCGGCGGCTGAGCTACACGATCGGTGACGGGCGGGTGAGCTTCACCAACTCGGGGTCGCAGGTGGCGGTCATCCCGGCCGAGTTGTGCGAGCTGCCCCTGCTGCGCGGGTTCGACGACTCCGACGTCCTCGACGCGCTGGCGGGCAGGTTCGTCCAGCGCGACTTCCAGGCCGGCGACGTGCTCGTGGAGGCGGGACAGCCGGCCGACGAGGTCGTGCTCATCGCGCACGGCAAGGTCAACAAGCTCGGCACGGGTCCGTACGGCGACGAGATCGTGCTGACCGTGCTCGCCGCGGGCGACCACTTCGGTGACGACGCGCTCGTCGGTGACGAGGGCGAGTGGCCGTTCACCGCCAAGGCGGTCACCAGTGGCACGGCGATGGTCCTGCCCCGGCACGCGTTCCTTGAGCTGGCAGGGCAGGCCGAGCCGCTCCAGGCCCACCTGCGGCAGCGGGAGACGGCCGAGCGCGGGCCGCAGAACAAGTACGGCGAGGCCGCCGTCGAGGTGGCCGCCGGGCACGCGGGAGAGGCCGACCTGCCGGGCACGTTCGTCGACTACGAGCTCACCCCGCGCGAATATCAGCTGAGCGTCGCGCAGACGGTCCTGCGGGTGCACACCCGGGTGGCCGACCTCTACAACGACCCGATGGACCAGATCGAGCAGCAGCTCCGGCTCACGATCGAGGTGCTGCGCGAGCGCCAGGAGCACGAGCTGATCAACAACCGCGAGTTCGGGCTGCTGCACAACGCCGACCTCAAGCAGCGGATCCACACCCGCAGCGGCCCGCCCACCCCCGACGACCTCGACGAGCTGCTCAGCCGTCGCAGGAGCACGAGCTTCTTCCTCGCCCACCCGCACGCCATCGCCGCCTTCGGCCGCGAGTGCAACGCGCGCGGACTCTACCCGCAGGGCGTCGACGTCGGCGGCAGCGGGGTGCCCGCCTGGCGCGGCGTCCCCATCTTCTCCTGCAGCAAGATCCCCATCACCTCCACCCGCACCACCTCGATCCTGGCGATGCGCGTCGGAGAGGACAACCAGGGGGTCATCGGCCTGCACCAGACCGGCATCCCGGACGAATACCAGCCGAGCCTGTCGGTTCGCTTCATGGGCATCAGCGAGAAGGCGATCATCTCCTACCTGGTCAGCGCCTACTACTCCGCCGCCGTCCTGGTGCCCGACGCGCTCGGCATCCTGGAAGACGTCGAGATCGGCCACTGAGGACGGGCCGGGCGACCCACCACCTTCGGGCCGGCCGCTGAGCGAGGGAGAGCAAGGATGACGACCATCGAGATGTCGACGAACGGGCGGTCCGCGGGTGAGGTGCTCGCCTGGAGCCGGGACATGGTCGAGGCGACCCTGCGCCCGGCGGCCGACACGCTGCCCGCCTCGATGCGGCGAATCGCCGGATACCAGTTCGGCTGGTGGGACGAGCAGGGCAGGCCGTCCACGATCGGCGGGGGCAAGGCGCTCCGTCCCGCGCTCGCCCTGCTCTCGGCCGAAGCCGTCGGGGGGACCGCCGTCTCGGCCCTTCGACCGGCGGCGGCCGTCGAGCTGGTGCACGACTTCTCCCTGCTGCACGACGACGTGATGGACGGTGACCGGACCCGCCGCCACCGCCCCACGGCCTGGGCCGTCTTCGGCGTCAGCCCGGCGATCCTGGCCGGTGACGCGCTGCTGACGCTCGCCTTCGACGTGCTCGCGACCGGAGGGCACCCGGCGACCGCCGAGGCGACCCGGATATTCAGCACCGCCGTGCAGGAGCTCCTGGACGGCCAGAGCGCGGACGTCGCCTTCGAGGATCGCCGGGATGTCGGGCCGGCCGACTGCCTGAGCATGGCGACCGGTAAGACCGGGGCCCTGCTGGGGTGCGCGTGCGGGCTCGGCGCGCTGTTCGGCGGTGGCACTCCCGAGCAGGTCGAGCACCTCGTCGCCTTCGGCAGGGACCTGGGGCTCGCGTTCCAGCTCGTCGACGACCTGCTCGGCATCTGGGGAGATCCCGCGACGACCGGCAAGCCCGTCCACTCGGATCTGCGCAGCCGCAAGAAGTCCGTCCCGGTCGTCGCGGCCCTCACCTCGGGCACCCCGGCCGGACGGGAGCTGGCCGGGCTCTACCACCGGGAGCAGCCGCTCTCCGACGACGAGCTGGTCCACGCGGCCACGCTCGTCGAGGCCGCGGGCGGGCGCGACTGGACGCGGGTGGAGGCCGACGAGCTGCTCGCGCGGGCACTGCGTCACCTGGAGGCAGTGGGTGCGCCGCCCCGGCCCGCCGCGGAGCTGACCACCCTCGCTCGTCTCGTCACCCGCCGCGACCACTAGACGGTGCGGAGGCGGGCGGGCGCCTCCGCGTTCGTCTCCTCGGTGGAGCCCTCAGACGAAGGCGCCGATGCCGGTGATCGCCCGTCCCACGATCAGGGTGTTGATCTCCCGCGTCCCCTCGTAGGAGTAGATCGCCTCGGAGTCGGCGACGAACCGGCCGACGTCGTAGTCGAGGTCGATGCCGTTACCGCCCAGGATCTCCCTCGCCCACCCCACGGCCTCGCGCATCCGCGCCGTGCAGAAGGCCTTGGCCATCGCCGAGTGCTCGTCTTTGTAGACGCCCGCGTCCTGGAGTTGCGCCAGCCGCACCACCATGCCCAGTGAGCAGGTGATGTTGCCCAGCATCCGCACGAGCAGGTCCTGCACGAGCTGGAACCCCGCGATCGGCCGCCCGAACTGCTCGCGCGTCCCGGCGTACTCCAGCGCCAGCTCGTAGGCGCCCATCATGCACCCCACCGCCTGCCACGCCACGCCTCCCCGGGTCTGCCGCAGGATGGCGCCGGTGTCGCGGAAGCCGTTGGCCTTCTGCAGCCGGTTGATCTCCGGCACCAGGCAGTTGGTGAGGGTGATGTCGGCGTTCTGGACCGTCCGCAGGGCTATCTTGTTCTCGATCTTCGTCGCGGCGAAGCCGGGCGTACCCTTCTCGACCACGAATCCCTTGACTGCGCCGTCGGCCTCGTCCTTCGCCCACACCACGATCAGGTCGGCGAAGGTCGCGTTGCCGATCCAGCGCTTGGCCCCGTTGAGCACCCACATGTCGCCCTCGCGGCGGGCCGTCGTGCGCAGTCCGGCCGCGACGTCGGAACCCCCCTCGGGTTCCGTCAGCGCGAACGCGCCGATCTTCTCCATCGCGGCCATCGGCGCCAGCCACCGCTCTCGCTGCTCCTCCGAGCCCAGCCGGTCGACGCTGCCCATCGCGAGGCCGTTGTGGACACCGAAGAACGTGCCCATCGACGGATCCACCCGGTTCATCTCCAGGACCACGAACCCGGTCAGCAGGCTCCGCGCTCCCCGATAGGACAGGCCCGCGATGTCAAGCTTGGCGAACCCGGGAACCAGTTCGTGGGGAAAGCGGGAGTTGGTCCACGACTCGTTCGCGATGGGCGCGACCTCGCGCGCCATGAACTCCCGCACCCGGAGCACGATCTCCTTCTCGTGCCCCTCCAGCAGGTCGAAGTAGTCATAGAAATCACCGGTCGTCATCGGCGCGGCTCCCCTCCGGTAGTCGTGTCCCTGTCTTGGCCGAATGCCCGAAAGCCGGGGCATCAAGCGGAACACGCCGGAGACGATGCCGGAGACGGTGAAGGCCCGGGGGATGCCCGGGCCTTCACGTCGGTCGCCGTCAGGCGTCACCCGGCCGCGACGCGGCCTCAGGCGGGACTACCAGCGGCGGGTGTAAACACGCACCCCGTCGGTCCGGCTGCGGCTCTCCTCGAGCTTGTCGGTGCCGTCGAAGATCGCGCGGTAGTCGCCGCTCTTGGTCGCGCGGGCCTTGGCGCGGAACTTACCCTGCCAGTTCGTGTCGGCGGAGGTCACGTACTTCCAGGCGCTGGAGCCGCGCTTGCGGAAGTAGATCTCCACCTCCTCGCCGCGTACGCCCTTCCAGCGCCTGTCGTCGACCTGGAGACTGCCGGTGAAGTAGACCGAGCGGCCCTTGCGGACGCGCTCGGGGTTCGCGGAGAACCGGTAGACGCGGGTCTCGGCCTTCTCGGCCTTCTCGTGCACGACGGAGAAGTTGACCTCGTCGGTCACCTTCTTGCCGTCCTTGTCGTACGCGTCGGCGATCGCGACCCAGCGACCCTCGAAGTCGCTCTCGTCGAAGCTGGTCGTGAAGCGCCACAGGTCGCCCTTGTGCAGGAGCCTGGGCTCCTGGGCGGCCATGGTGCGGGCCTGGTCGGAGACCGGCCTGAGGCGAAGCTCGACGCGGGTGGCCTCGGTGGTACGGACCTCGATGGAGACCCTCGTGTCGTCGTCTCCCTTCACGACGACCGGGTTCGGGTCGATGTTGTCGATGCGCACACTGAGAGCGACTCGCTCCGCGGAGGCCGTTCCCGCGGACAGGAGCAGAGAGCTGCCCACCGCGGTCGACAGCAGGCCGATGGCGATTCGTTTCATCAAGACGCTTTCCTCTTCTCCCCGTTTCAGGAGACGGTCAGGGTTGACCGTTCCCGCATCCATAAGACGACACAGAAGCGGGTGATGTTGCCAAAAATCTCCAAAAAAGGAGGTTTAAGTCTCCGTAAGGTAACGTTTCTGGGCGGGAACGGCCAGGTCAGGCGTCGGACGCCGGGTCCCGAAAATTTATTTGAAGCAAGTCTGTTATATCCGATTTGTCGGAATTCCCTTTGTGGGGCGGAGGGGTCGCGGGTGGGTTCGGTATCACTAACCGGACATAACGGACAATTGGGGTGTGGTGTCGCGGTGTCGCCGGACGGATAGCGTTTGCGTATGAGTGCCACCATCGTCGCCAAGGACCTGGCCGCCGGACACGGCGACCGCGCGCTTTTCACCGGGCTCGACCTGGTGGTCGCCCCCGGTGACATCGTCGGCCTGGTCGGGGTGAACGGCGCGGGCAAGTCAACCCTGCTGCGGATCCTCGCGGGGCTGCTGCCCGCCGAGCACGGCTCCGTGCGGCTCAGCCCGCCCTCGGCGTCGGTCGGCTACCTGCCCCAGGAGCGTGAGCGCCGCGCGGGCGAGACGATCGCGGAGTTCCTGGCCCGCCGTACCGGGGTGGCCGCCGCGCAGCGCGCGCTGGACGCCGCGACCCAGGGGCTGGTGGAGGGCGCCCCGGGCGCCGACGACGACTACGCCACCGGTCTGGAGCGCTGGCTCGCCCTGGGCGGCGCCGACCTGGAGGACCGGGCCGCCGAGGTCGTCGCCGAACTCGGCCTCGCCGTGGAGCTCGACCGGCCGATGACGGCGCTCTCCGGCGGCCAGGCCGCGCGGGCGGGCATGGCCTCCCTGCTGCTCAGCCGATACGACGTCTTCCTGCTGGACGAACCCACCAACGACCTCGACCTGGAGGGGCTGGAGCGGCTCGAACGCTTCGTCACCGGGCTGCGCGCCGGGACCGTCCTGGTCAGCCACGACCGCGAGTTCCTGGCCAGGACCGTGAACAGGGTCGTCGAGCTCGACCTCGCCCAGCAGCTGGTCAGGGTGCACGGCGGCGGCTACGAGGCATACCTCGCCGAGCGCGAGGTCGCCCGTCGGCACGCCCGCGAGGAGTACGAGGAGTACGCGGGCACCGTCGCCTCCCTCAAGCAGCGCGCGGGGATGCAGCGCGCCTGGATGGAGAAGGGCGTCAAGAACGCGCGGCGAAAGGCGCCCGACAACGACAAGATCGGCCGCAACCTCCGTACCGAGACGACGGAGAAGCAGGCGGCGAAGGCCCGCCAGACCGAGCGGATGATCGAGCGGCTGGAAGAGGTGGAGGAGCCCCGCAAGGAGTGGGAGCTGCGCATGGAGATCGCGGTGGCGCCGAGGTCGGGCGCCGTCGTCGCGACGCTGCGCGACGCCGTGGTCCGGCGCGGCACGTTCACCCTCGGCCCGGTGAACCTGGAGGTCGGCTGGGCGGAGCGGGTGGCGATCACCGGCGCGAACGGCTCGGGCAAGTCCACCCTGCTCGCGGCGCTTCTGGGCCGGCTCCCGCTGGAGGAGGGCAACGCCTCGCTCGGTCCCGGCGTGGTCGTCGGGGAGGTGGACCAGGCGCGCGGGCTCTTCCTCGGTGACGAACCCCTGGTGGACGCCTTCGGCGCGGCCGTGCCCGACATGGTCCCCGGTGACGTCCGCACGCTGCTCGCCAAGTTCGGCCTGCGCGCCGCGCACGTGCCGCGCCCGGCCGCCACCCTCTCGCCGGGGGAGCGGACCCGGGCCGCGCTCGCGCTGCTCCAGGCGCGCGGGGTGAACCTGCTCGTGCTGGACGAGCCGACCAACCACCTGGACCTGGCCGCGATCGAGCAGCTGGAGTCCGCGCTCGCCTCCTATCCCGGTACGCTGCTGCTGGTCACCCACGACCGCCGGATGCTGGAGGCGGTGCACACCACCCGGCGGATCCACGTCGACGAGGGCCGGATCGCCGAAAGGTGACCGAGACGCTCGCGGGACCTGACTGATGACGTAACTTTCGCAAGTCTCTGCAAGTAATTGCTTCTTTTGCCTTATAGTTTCATCATGACGCGACGGCTTGCAGAAGTGGCCAAGAAGGTCGGGATGAGCGAGGCGACGGTCAGTCGCGTGCTCAACGGGAAGCCCGGCGTGTCCGAGGCGACCCGTGAGGCCGTCCTCACGGCGCTCGACGTGCTCGGCTACGAGCGGCCGACCCAGCTGCGAGGCGACAGGGCGCGGCTGGTCGGGCTCGTCCTCCCCGAGCTGCAGAACCCCATCTTCCCCGCCTTCGCCGAGGTGGTCGGGGGCGCGCTGGCCCAGCAGGGCTTCACCTCCGTGCTGTGCACCCGGACCCTGGGCGGAGTCTCCGAGGCGGAGTACGTCGATCTGCTGCTCCAGCAGCAGGTGTCGGGGGTCGTCTTCGCCGGAGGGCTGTTCGCCCAGGCCGACGCCCCCCACGACCATTACGAGCTGCTGCGGGAGCGGCGTCTGCCGACCGTGCTGGTGAACGCCGCGGTCGCGCACCTCGCCTTCCCGCAGGTCTCCTGCGACGACGTGGCCGCCGCCGAGATGGCGCTCGGCCACCTGCGGTCGCTGGGCCACGAGCGGATCGGCATGGTGCTCGGCCCTCCCGACCACGTGCCCTCGCGGCGCAAGCTGGACGCGGCCGACCTCGACCCCGAGTTCGTGGAGCACACCATGTTCTCCCTGGAGGGGGGGCACGCGGCGGCCGCCCGGCTGATGCGAAAGGGCGTGACCGGCGTCATCTGCGCGAGCGACGTGATGGCCCTGGGCGCGATCAGGGCGGCACGCAGGGCCGGGCTCTCCGTGCCCGACGACGTCTCGGTGATCGGTTATGACGACTCCGCGCTGATGAACTGCACCGACCCGCCGCTGACGACGCTGCGCCAGCCGATCGACGCGATGGGACGCGCGGTCGTCGACCTGCTCGCGGCCCAGATCGACAAGGCCCTCGTCCCGGCCGACGAGCTGCTCTTCGAGCCCGAACTGGTGGTCAGGGCCTCGACCGGCCCGGTCAGGCGCTGAGGGGCGCCGGTCGCGAGGCGGGGGACGCCGCCCCACGTGTCCCGTGGGGCGGGTCCCCTCCACCCGGGCCTCTGGCTGGTCGTCTCGCCGGCACTCCGGGGGCGCGGGGTGCCGTGGGCGTCCGAGATGACGGACACCACACCGCAGGATCGCTTCCGGTCACGTCCACAGGTGATCTAGCAGCAAGGTGTCATTTTCTTCCAAATTTACATTCGATTATTGCGAATATATATCGTAAATAAGAAGTTATGGTGTCCCGGGCTTCCTGGCGGGGTGCCCGGCGGAGGCTCCGCGGGTTCGGGGCGGTTCGCCTGACGGGTGTCCTGAACCGGCTCGTGTGGCGACTGGTCCCGCGTCGGGTCGAGTAAGTCGAGTAATGGGTCACGACCTTCCGTGAATCCGGTGGAATCGCGACGCATACCGCCTCCGCACTCTTCTGCGGCTTTGGTTGTCACTCGAACATTTCTGTGCCTTCTATTTGTCGCTTCGGTTACTCTGTGTAGTTATTGATCTCTTAGAGTTGTACCGGCAAGTGTGGAGGATCCATCACCTGCGCCCCCCGAAGGCACGCTTCGTCATTCGGAAGGAAAAGATCTTGCGTAAGAGATTTGCCGTGCTCACCTCGGCGGGCGTAGGCGCTTTCATGGTCATCTTGGCGGCACCGGCGGTCGCCGCTCCCAGCGCCGACACGATCGTCACGTTCTCCGTCGAGGCGGGGAGTCTGGACATCACCGCACCGGCCGGTCCGATCAATCTCGGCTCGGCTCCCCCCGGTGGCACGATCACCGGGCAGATCGGCCCGGTGTCGGTCTCGGACACCCGAGGCGGGGCGACCTCGGTCTGGACCGCGACGGTGTTCGCGACGGACTTCACCGCCGCCGCCCTGACGATCCCCTTCTCCTCCGTGGAGTACTGGTCCGGGCCGACGACCGCCACCACCGGTGGCGGTACCTTCATCCCCGGACAGCCCACGGCGGGCGACGCGGTCCCGCTGACGGGGACGGCGCAGACCGCGATCCCATCCATGGCCCACACGGGAGGCACTGGCGGCAGCACGGCGGCGTGGAACCCCACGCTGATCGTCAACATTCCCATCACGGCTCAGATCGGCGACTACAGCGGGACGGTGACACATCAGGTGGCGTAGCCGGATCGCTGGACCGTTCGCGCTGACGCTGCTGGCCGCGCTGTGTTCCAGCGTGGCCGGCGCGTCGGCGGGCGCGAATCGGGTCGCGGACCCTCGGGGCACGATCGGCATCCGCCTTCTCGAAGCACCGGTCAGCTACCGCGGCGATCCTCGCGCGCTCTCCTACATCGTCGACCACCTCAACCCGGGCACCACCATCCATCGGAAGGTGGAGATCTCCAACACGTCCGGGAAACCTCGGCACATCAGCCTGTATCCGGCCGCAGCCAATGTCGCGCGCAACAGTTTCAACGCGCCGGCGGGCCGCCCCAGGAACGAACTGGTGGGCTGGATGTCGCTCGACCGAGACTCGGTCGACCTGCCGCCGGGCGGCACGTCGACCGCCCAGGTAACGATCAAAGTGCCGCCCGTGGCCTCGCGCGGAGAGCGCTTCGGTGTCGTCTGGGCGGAGGCGGTCGCCGAACCCGACGACACTCACCCCGTACGCGTCGTCAACCGGGTCGGGATCCGCGTCTACCTCGATGTCGGGCCGGGCGGCGAACCTCCGTCGGACTTCCGGATCGAGACACTGACGCCCGCGCGGGCCCCGGACGGCAGCCCGCAGCTGGTGGCACAGGTCCGCAACACCGGCGAGCGGACCCTGGACATGAACGGGTCGGTGTCGCTCACGGAGGGCCCCGGCGGTCTGCAGGCCGGGCCTTTCCCCGCTGACCTGGGCGTCACGCTGCTTCCGGACGCCGCCGCCCGGGTGACCGTGACCATGGACCGGCGCATGCCCGACGGTCCCTGGAAGGCCAGGCTGACCCTGATGAGCGGCATGGTGAAACGGATGGCCACCGCCACCCTCACCTTCCCGGCGGCGGGTGCGGGCCTGTCCGTCGAGCCCGACGAGAACTACCTGCCCCTGGTGGGACTGGTGGCCGGCCTGATCGTGCCCGCCACCGCCCTCGGCATCGTGGTGCGCCGCAGGCGCCGGGCCGCGGCCTCGGCGGGTTGACGCTCCCGCCGAGGCGGCGGCCCGGTGGCCGTGCCGGGCGGGCGGGGAGGTCCCGCTCGCCCGGCGTTCACTTCGAGACGTAGAGGATCTTCCAGCTGCCCGCGTACAGGCAGTTCAGGGAGGGCTTGGAAGCCTTGCGCTCGGAGCAGACCTTGAGCTCGACCTGGTAGAGGTCGTGCTGGGTGAACGAGAACGACTTCGGGGTGCCGTAGGAGCAGTCGACGACGCTGCGGTGCTTGAACGGCAGGTTCTTGCCGTCGGGGGTGCGGTAGGTGAGGCGGAAGACCGCCCAGCCGCAGGAGGAGTCCCTGGTCAGGTCGTAGACCTTGCCGGAGATCTTGCCCCTCTCGGCGGCGGGGATGTCGGCGTGGTCCTCACCGTAGACGGTGATCGAGCCGTGCGCCTTGGCCCTCCTGCCGGGGGCGTAGTAGGTGCCCCACGGGCCGGCACCCTGCTCCGCCGTCGGGCCGGCGGTCGCCGGGCCGCTTCGGGCCGGCGCGGTCGCCGCCTGGGCGGTCGCCGGGGCGATGGAGACGAGTGCGGTGGCGAGGGTGAGTCCGGTGAGAAGGCGGCTGATCGTCATGGGAGGGATTCCTTTCCTGCTGGTGTGACCACAGTGTGTGATGGGCCGCTTTCAACCGGGTTGACCGCTCACTGCAAACGAGTATCAGCCACTTATAAGGGGGAATGTGGAGTCAACAGGAGGTAAGTGCATGGAAGCGCTGGGAATAGACATCGGCGGGTCGGGGATCAAGGGTGCGCCGGTGGACGTCACGAGAGGGCGGCTGACGCGGGAGAGGCGGCGCATCCCCACACCGAGCCCTGCCAAGCCCGAGGCCGTGGCCGAGGTGGTGGCGGAGATCGTCAAGCATTTCGCCTGGGAGGGGCCGGTGGGGGTCACCTTCCCCGGGATCGTGCTCGACGGGGTCGCCAGGTCGGCCGCCAACGTGGACAAGGACTGGATCGGCACGGACGCGCGGAGGCTGTTCTCCCAGGTCACGGGGTTGCCCGTCACCGTGCTCAACGACGCGGACGCGGCCGGTCTGGCCGAGGTGGCGGCGGGGGCCGCGAGGGGCAGGCCGGGGGTGGTGATGATGCTGACCTTCGGCACGGGGATCGGCAGCGCCCTGCTCATCGACGGCCGCCTGGTGCCCAACACCGAGCTCGGGCATCTGGAGATCAGGGGCAAGGAGGCCGAGAAGCGCGCCTCCGACCACGCGCGCGAGGCGCACGACCTCGACTGGGCAGAGTGGGCCGAGAGGGTGCAGGAGTATCTGGAGCACGTCGAGGCGTTGTTCTCCCCTTCGCTGTTCATCATCGGGGGAGGGGTCAGTAAGAAGGCGGACAGGTTCCTGCCCCTGATCAAGCTGCGCACCCCGATCGTCCCCGCCGGCCTCCAGAACGAGGCGGGCATCGTGGGCGCCGCCATGGCGGCCCTGGCGTAGCGGCGACCTTTCCCCAAGCCGCCCGCCCGGGTGCGCGCTTCGCGCGGGCGGCTCGCGAGACCGCCCTCGCCGGGACACGCGTTTCTCGTGAGAGCTCGAAGGTCGTCCTCAAGAAAGGCTCCCGGCGGTGCTCACCGGCGGCTATCACGCACGGTCCGGGAGCGGTTTCCGAGAGGAGTCTGAAACTTTCATTTCTCCAGAAAACTGTTCGGTGAGGTCAGAGGCTGGGACGGTCCCATTCAGGGGCCTCCGACGTGCAACAAGCTGTACACATCCTCGAAACATCCGGACTATGGGAGCGCTCCCACCATCGTCCTGGAGATGATTACGAATGACAGTCAATCCGCGCCGCCATACCTGGCGCAACCGGGTGGCGACCATGGCGGCCATGTTCGTGGCCGCCGCCGGTCTTGCCACCGGGCAGGCCGCCACGGCGCACGCCGCGGTCGCCTGCGACGTCGCCTACACCACCAATGACTGGCAGGGCGGATTCACCGCCAACATCACTCTGAAGAACCTCGGTGACCCGCTCACGAGCTGGACCCTGGGCTTCACCTTCGGCGCCGGGCAGACGATCCAGCAGGGCTGGTCGGCCACCTGGGCACAGTCGGGCGCTCAGGTCACCGCGAAGAACCTCGCCTGGAACGGCGCCCTCGCCACCGGTGCCTCCACCAGCATCGGCTTCAACGGATCGTGGAACGGGAGTAACCCCAAGCCCACCTCCTTCACGGTCAACGGCGTGACCTGCGGCGGGCAGACCCCGGTCAACCAGCCCCCCACGGTCAGCCTGACCAGCCCCGCCTCCGGAGCCACCTACCAGGCCGGTGCCGCCGTGCCGCTCGCGGCGACCGCGAGCGACGACGGCTCCATCAGCAAGGTGGAGTTCTACGTCGACGGCACGCTGGTCAACACCGACACCACCGCCCCCTACTCCTACTCCGCCACCGGTCTGGCGAGCGGCTCCCACACCGCGAGTGCCAAGGCGTACGACAACGCCTCCCCGGCGCTCTCCACCCAGACCGCCGCGGTGCCCTTCACCGTGGGCGGCGGCAACACGACGCCGTCGATCGTCGCCTCCCCGACCTCCCTCAGCGTCCCCGAGGGCTCGTCGAGGACGGTTGGTTTCCGGCTCAGCCAGGCGCCGAGTGGCAACGTCACGGTCAGCCTCGCCAAGACGGGTGACAGCGACATCACCATCGCGCCCAGCACGCTGACCTTCACCACCGCCAACTGGAACACGGCGCAGAACGTGACGGTCTCGGCGGCCCAGGACGCCGACCAGACCAACGGCACCGCCACCATCACGGCCACCGCCCCCGGACACACCGCCGCCACCGTGGCCGTGACCGAGGCCGACGACGACGGCCCCACCACGCCGGTGGAGCACGTCGACAACCCCTACGCCGACGCCGACGGCTACGTGAACCCCGACTGGTCGGCCAAGGCCGCCGCCGAGCCCGGTGGCACCGCGGTCTCCAAGATCTCCACCGCCGTGTGGCTGGACCGGATCGCCGCCATCGAGGGCACCTCCTCGGGCAGGGGCCTGCGCGCCCACCTGGACGAGGCCCTGCTGCAGGACGCGGCCAACGGCAGCAAGCCGCTGACGATCCAGGTCGTCATCTACAACCTGCCCAACCGCGACTGCTCGGCGCTCGCCTCCAACGGTGAGCTGCGCGTCTCCGAGAACGGCATGAACCGCTACAAGACCGAATACATCGACCCGATCGCCGCGATCATGGCCGAGTCGAAGTACGCCGGCCTGCGGATCTCGACGATCATCGAGATCGACTCGCTGCCGAACCTGGTGACCAACCTCAACCTGGCGGCGTGCCAGGAGGCGAAGGACAGCGGCGCCTACGTCAACGGCGTCCGCTACGCCCTGGACAAGCTGAGCGCGATCAAGAACGTCTACACCTACATCGACGCCGGTCACCACGGCTGGCTTGGCTGGGACTCCAACTTCGGCCCGTCCGCCGACCTGTTCGCGAGCACCGTCTCCGGCACCCTCAAGGGCTTCGACAGCGTGGACGGCTTCATCACCAACACCGCCAACTACTCGGCGCTGCGTGAGCCGCACTTCACCATCAACACCAACGTCAACGGCCAGAGTGTCCGCCAGTCCAAGTGGGTCGACTGGAACTACTACGTCGACGAGCTCTCCTTCGCTCAGGCGTTCAGGAACACGCTGATCCAGAAGGGCTTCAAGTCCAACATCGGCATGCTGATCGACACCTCCCGCAACGGCTGGGGAGGCTCGGCCCGCCCGGCCGCTCCCAGCACCTCGACGAACGTGGACACCTTCGTCAACCAGTCGCGCGTCGACCGCAGGGTCCACGCCGGCAACTGGTGCAACCAGAACGGTGCCGGACTGGGCGAGCGCCCGCAGGCCAGCCCCGCCGCCGGTCTGGACGCCTACGTCTGGGTCAAGCCTCCGGGTGAGTCCGACGGCTCCAGCAAGGAGATCCCGAACAACGAGGGCAAGGGCTTCGACCGGATGTGCGACCCGACCTACGGCGGTAACGAGCGCAACGGCAACAACCCCACCGGCGCCCTGGGTGACGCCCCGGTCTCCGGCCAGTGGTTCTCCGCCCAGTTCCGCCAGCTGCTGCAGAACGCCTACCCTCCCCTCCCGTAACCCGCTGACCCCGGATCCCGCCCCGGCGGGATCCGGGTGAGGCCCGATGCGACGGCCCCGTCACCCCCTACAGGGGGAGGCGGGGCCGTCCCCTTCCGGGGAAGGGGACGGCGTACGGTCCGATATTGGGATGCGGTGGCGCGGTGTCTCGGGCAGCATGGGCGGTTGGGCCTTCGCACAGGGGCCTTCAGGTGTGGAGCCCCACACGCGTCTCACGACCGCGGGTGAGCCTTCACACGTGGGCCGAAAGTATCCTGGGTTCAGTATGGGAACGCCTCCTTTGACATCGTCTCTCTCCGACCTGCACGCGCGCCTGCCCGAGCTCACGCTGCGTGACCAGCGGCGGCTTCGCCGCAGGCTCGACGGGGCACGCAGGGTCAGAAACCGCGCCGCGCAGCAGAAGATCGCCACGGAGATCACCTCCGACATCGAGCGAGCAGAACGGCGCGTCGCCCGGCGCCGCGCCGGTGTCCCCGCGATCACCTATCCGGAGGCGCTGCCGGTCAGTCAACGCAAGGACGACATCCTGGAGGCGATCCGCGACAACCAGGTCGTGATCGTCGCCGGAGAGACCGGTTCCGGCAAGACCACCCAGCTGCCGAAGATCTGCCTTGAGCTGGGCAGGGGCGTGAGGGGCCTGATCGGGCACACCCAGCCCCGCCGCATCGCGGCCCGCACCGTGGCCGAGCGCGTCGCCGAGGAGCTCGACACCCCGCTCGGCGACGCCGTGGGCTACAAGGTGCGCTTCACCGACCAGGTGGGCGACGGCACCCTCGTCAAGGTCATGACGGACGGCATCCTGCTGGCCGAGCTGCAGAACGACCGCGACCTCGACCAGTACGACACGCTCATCGTCGACGAGGCGCACGAGCGCAGCCTCAACATCGACTTCATCCTGGGCTACCTCAAGCAGCTGCTCCCGCGCCGCCCCGACCTGAAGGTGATCATCACCTCGGCGACGATCGACCCCGAGCGATTCTCCCGGCACTTCGGTGACGCGCCGATCGTGGAGGTCTCCGGCCGGACCTACCCCGTCGAGGTGCGCTACCGGCCGATCGCCGAGGACGACGACCAGATCCAGGCGATCGGCAAGGCGGTCGACGAGCTGTGCGCGGAGGGACCCGGCGACATCCTCGTCTTCCTCAGCGGCGAGCGCGAGATCCGCGACACCGCCGAGGCGCTGTCGAAGCGCAAGGACGCGGAGATCCTGCCGCTGTACGCCAGGCTGTCCGCCGCCGAGCAGCACCGGGTCTTCCAGTCGCACACCAACCGCCGGGTCGTGCTCGCCACCAACGTGGCCGAGACCTCGCTGACCGTGCCGGGCATCAAGTACGTGGTCGACCCCGGATTCGCCAGGATCTCCCGATACAGCCACCGCACCAAGGTCCAGCGCCTGCCCATCGAGGCGATCTCCCAGGCCTCGGCCAACCAGCGCAAGGGCCGCTGCGGCCGCGTCTCCGAGGGCGTCTGCATCCGGCTGTACGAGGAGGACGACTTCGTCACCCGGCCGGAGTTCACCGACCCGGAGATCCTGCGTACCAACCTCGCCTCGGTCATCCTGCAGATGACCTCGATCGGCCTGGGCGACATCGGCGCCTTCCCGTTCGTCGAGCCGCCCGACCAGCGCCAGGTCAAGGACGGCTACGACCTGCTGCTTGAGCTGGGCGCCTTCGACCAGGGGCGGCGGATGACCCCGCTCGGCCGCAAGCTGGCTGGCCTGCCGGTCGACCCGCGACTGGCCCGCATGGTGCTGGAGGCCGACCACAACGGCTGCGTCCGCGAGGTCATGGTCATCGCCTCCGCCCTGTCGATCCAGGACCCGCGCGAGCGACCGGCCGACAAGCAGCAGGCCGCCGACGAGAAACACCGCCGCTTCGCGGACAAGGAGTCCGACTTCGTCTCGTACCTGAACCTGTGGGAATACCTGCAGGAGCAGCAGAAGGAGCTCTCCTCCAGCGCGTTCCGGCGGCTGTGCAAGGCCGAGTTCCTCAACTACCTGCGCGTCCGCGAGTGGCAGGACGTCTACGGCCAGCTCCGCCAGATGTCGAAGACCCTGGGCGTCACCCTCAACAGCACCCCCGGCGACGAGCAGAAGATCCACATCTCCCTGCTGTCGGGTCTGCTGTCGCACGTCGGCGTCAAGGACATCGACAAGAAGACCGCCGACGCCGCCGGCGGCGGTCGCCGCCCCCCGAACGAGCCGCGCAGGCCGTTCACGGAGTATGTCGGCGCGCGCAACGCCCGGTTCGCGATCTTCCCCGGCTCCGCGCTCGCCAAGAAGCAGCCGCTCTGGGTGATGTCGGCCGAGCTGGTGGAGACCTCCAGGCTCTGGGCCCGGGTGAACGCCAAGATCGAGCCCGAGTGGGTCGAGCCGCTCGCCCAGCACCTGATCAAGCGCACCTACTCCGAGCCGCACTGGGAGAAGAAGCAGGGCTCGGTGATGGCCTACGAGAAGGTGACGCTGTACGGCGTCCCGATCGTGGTCCAGCGCAAGGTCAACTACGGCCGCATCGACCCCGAGCTGAGCCGGGAGCTGTTCATCCGGCACGCCCTGGTCGAGGGCGACTGGGAGACCCACCACGCCTTCTTCACCGAGAACCGCAGGCTGCTCGAAGAGGTCGAGGAGCTGGAGGAACGGGCACGGCGCCGCGACATCCTCGTCGACGACGAGACGCTGTTCGACTTCTACGACCAGCGCGTCCCCGCCGACGTCGTCTCCGGACGCCACTTCGACTCCTGGTGGAAGAAGGTTCGCGCCGACCAGCCCGACCTGCTCAACTTCGAGAAGTCGATGCTGATCAGCGAGACGGCGGGCGACGTCAGCAGACGCGACTACCCCGACGTGTGGCGCCAGGGCGGCCTGCGCTTCCCCCTCACCTACCAGTTCGAGCCCGGCACCGACGCCGACGGCGTCACCGCGCACATCCCGCTCGCGCTGCTCAACCAGGTCAACGTCGAGGGTTTCGACTGGCAGATCCCCGGGCTGCGCGAGGAACTGCTCACCGCGCTCATCCGGAGCCTGCCCAAGCACATCCGGCGCAACTTCGTCCCCGCCCCCAACTACGCCAAGAAGGCGCTCCAGCGGGCCGAGCCCACCCAGGAGCCGCTGCTCGCGGTGCTGGAGCGCGAGCTGCTGAACCTGACCGGTGTCCAGGTGCCGCGCGAGGCATGGCAGCCCGACCTCGTCCCCGACCACCTCAGGATCACCTTCCGGGTGATCGACGGGCGCAGGCACAAGCTGGCGGAGAGCAAGGACCTGGCCGAGCTGAAACGGCGGCTCGCCCCCAAGCTCCGCCAGACCCTGTCCAAGGCCGCAGGGCTGGAGAAGACCGGCCTGACGGGATGGACCGTGGGCGCGCTGCCCAAGACGTTCGAAGAGCGCAGGATGAAGGCGTACCCGGCACTCGCCGACGAGGGCGCCACCGTGGCCGTACGGATGTACGAGACCGAGACCGAGCAGCGCCGGGCGATGTGGGAGGGCACCCGCAGGCTGCTGCTGCTCAACACCCCGTCACCGGCCAAATGGGTGCTCGGCCGCCTCGGCAACCAGTCCAAGCTCGCCCTGAGCCGCAGCCCGCACGCCGGCGCCACCGCGCTGTTCGACGACTGCATCGCCTGCGCCGCCGATCACCTCATGGCCGAGCACGGCGGCCCGGTCTGGGACGAGACGGCCTTCACCGCACTGCACGACAGGGTCAGGGCCGAGCTGTTCGACACCACCGCCGAGGTGGTCACTCGCGTCGAGAGCGTCCTCAAGGTCTGGCACACCGTCTCGACCCTGCTGCCCGAGTCTCGCTCCACCCCCGCTATCGAGGACATCCGCGACCAGGTGGCCAACCTCGTCTATCCGGGTTTCGTCACCGACACCGGTTACAAGCGACTGCCCGACCTGCTCCGCTATCTCAAGGGGGCCGAACGGCGGCTGGAGAAGGTGCACGAGGACGCGTTCCGCGACGGGGAGCGGATGGACAGGGTGCACGACATCGAGGACGAGTATCACGAACTGGTCGAGAAGCTCCCACCGGCCCGCCGCTCGGACGACGACGTCCGCCAGATCCGCTGGATGATCGAGGAGCTCAGGGTGAGTTACTTCGCGCAGACCCTCGGGACTCCGTACTCGATCTCCGACAAGCGCATCCGCAAGGCGATGGAGAAACTCTGAGGGGCTGTCCCAGGAGGGGCCGTTCGGCTCCGGAGTGATTCCCGCGGAACCGTTGCCGCAGGCCGAGGCCCCGTCAAGGGGCGGGAGTCACAGGAAGATCGAGGTGTCGAGGTCGAAGTCGACGGGGGAGGGGATGCGGAGCGGCTTGCCCATCTCGGTGTGGGTCATGGTCCGGTAGGTGCCCTCTTCGGGATCACTCAGGACCGTGACCGCCGGCGGGGAGGCGACCGGATCGACGATCAGCATGATCGGGACGCCGCAGCCCGCGTAGATCCTGGGCTTCGTGGCGCGGTCCATCTCCATGCTCCCGGGTGAGACGATCTCCGCCACCAGAATGAGCCCCGAGGAGAGGATCTCACGCTCACCCCAGAGTGGAGCGTCCACCGGGACCAGACAGTAGTCGGGCACGATGGTGTCACGAGGGCCTTCGACACAGATGTCGACATCGCCGGAGAAGCTTTCCCAGCCGTTCTCGTCCTCCACGGGAATCAGGGCTCTGCTGAGAGATCTGGCTACGCGCGCGTGCCGGGGGGTCGCGGAAGGACTCACGATCAGGTTCCCGTCGATGACTTCGGCCCGAAGGCCGCGGATAGGGGGAAGGGACTCGAAGATCTCCCTCGGGGTGCGAGGGAATGGTTGCTCTTCTGGGACGGAGGGCTGAGCGGGTGGCTGGGGTGCGGTGCGCGGGACGGATCGCTGAGACGCTGTCATAACCATCGGATTTGTATCCCTCCGTGTCCGAACATGCACTCTGAGTGTGTCACAAGGCTTTCCGGGGTGAGAGAAAAATGATCCCTGCGTGCGGGCCGCGGCGGAGTTTCCGGCGCCGGATGTGGAGGCTTTCCGTGAACAGAGAGTCCGCAACGAGCGGAACGGCCGAAGGTGCCGCGGCTGGGCGAGCCGGATGCGGGGGCCTTCCTTGAATGGGGCGCTGAGGTCGCCGTCCGGTGGGTGGCCGGCCGGTCGGGTTAAAGGAGGATCGAGGTGTCGAGGTCGAAGTCGACGGGGGAGAAGATGCGGAGCGGCTTGCCCATCTGGACGCGTGTGACGGTCTGGTAGGTCCCGTTCTCCGGGTCGCTCAGTACCGTGACCGTGGGAGGGGTGGCGATCGGGTCGACGAGCAGCATGACGGGCACCTCGCCCGTGGCGTAGATGCGAGGTTTGTCGTCACGGTCGACCCGCGTGCTCCCGGGGGAGACGATCTCGGTGACCATGATCAATCCAGAGGATCGTAGCTCCAGTGTGCCCCAGCGTGGACAGTCGGCGGGGGCGAGCACGAGGTCGGGGACGAGACTGTCTCGGGGGCCATCGATGCAGACGTTCACCCCACCCACGTGGGCGTGCCACTTCCGCTCCATGACGACCGGCTGCAGCGCGTACGAGAGAAGCGTCGCGCTCCAGCTGTGTTCGGGGGTGCCCACGGGGCTCACGATCAGGTTCCCGTCGATGACTTCGGCGCGAAATCCGGGGGTGGGGGGCAGGATTTCGAGAAGATCCCGCGCCGTATGGGTCGGCGACGGATTCTTCCGGGGAGCATGGCGGGCGGGACGGCCGCGTGCCGTTGTCACCATGAAGTCTCTCCCTTCGTGTTCGAGTGATGACTCTAAGTCTTGCATGGTGGTGTGGTGCGGCGCGACGCGTATGGTCCGTGGTCGCGGGTCGGCCTGGCGGCGACGTGGCGCGGGGGTGGAGGCGGGGCCGGGAGCATGGCCGGGTTGCGGGTGGCCCCGGTCCCGTTCGGTGAGGGAGGTGGGTGACGCGGTCCCGCTCGATGCGGTCCCGAGTCGCCGGACTACGATCGTGGGCCTGAAAGGGAAAGGGAGGCACCGTGGTCCGGGCGCTGGTGTTCGACGTGGGCGAGACGCTGATCGACGAGACGCGCATCTGGTCGCGCTGGGCCGACAGGCTGGGCGTCACCCGGTTCACCATGCTCGGCGTGCTCGGCGGCATGGCCGCGCTCGACCGGTCGTTCGAGGACGCGTTCCGGCTGCTGAGGCCCGGGTTCGAGGTCGAGGCCGAGCAGGAGGCGTGGAAGCGCGACGACCCCACCGGGCTCCGGGTGAACTTCGACGCCGACGACCTCTATCCGGACGTACGGCCCGCCCTCGCGGCGCTGCGCGACCTCGGATACGAGCTGATCATCGCGGGCAACCAGCCTCCGCAGGCGCGCGACGCGCTCGTCGCGATGGACCTGCCCGTCGACGCGATCCACACCTCCGACGGCTGGGGTGTCTCCAAACCGGCCCCGGAGTTCTTCGCCAGGGTCGTCGCGGTGTCGGGCCGCGAGCCCGGCGAGATCCTCTACGTGGGCGACCGGCTGGACAACGACGTCCTGCCCGCCCGAGCGGCGGGCATGCGGACCGCGCTGATCCGCCGGGGGCCCTGGGGGCATCTCCACGCGGAGCGCCCCCGCGCCGCCGAGGCGGACCACGTGGTCGACGACCTGCACGCCCTGGCCGCCGCCCTCGCCCGCTGACCGCCGGGGACGAGACCGAGCCGGCCCCGGGACCTCACCGCATCGCCGAGTCGCGGCTTCGCGGGGCCCCGGGGTCCTCATGTGTCGCGGTGCCCGAGCGGGTGGCGTGCTCCCGGTGCTCAGGTGTCGCGGTACTCGATGTCCGGCTCGATGTGGACGGCGCGCTCCTCGGCCGACAGGTCGCCGTCGTCGGGGCCCACGTCCGAGGCGTACTCCTCGGACGTCTCGTCGGGGCTCAACCCTTCGTCCGGCGCCACCAGGCGGGTATCGTCGCGCGGGGCCCTCTCGCGGTCCGGTGCCTCGCGCCGGAGGCGCTCGTCGAGGGTGTCACGGTGCTCGTCGTCGTGTTCGACGATCTCGTGGTTGAGGCCGAGGTCGTCGGTCCACTCCTCGACCTCGACCGCCTGCTCGTCGCTCAGACCCTCGCGGTCTGGGGGCATTTCACTCATACCGCGGCCCTACCCGTTTTATCGCCTTGAATCCCAGGTCAGGTGTTCGTCCCCTCCCCGGCGGGGCCCGTGACCGGGTGGCTCAGCCGCCGGTGTCCGAGAGGCCGTTCGGCAGGTAGACGGGACGTTGGCTCTCGCGGGCCAGGCGCCCCGCGGCGAGGCGTGGGGCGATCTCCCCCGGCAGGAGGGACATCGCGATGTCCCAGGGGAGGAACGCCGCCTCGTCGAGTTCCTCGGCCTGCAACCGGATATGGGCGGTGTCGTCCAGGACGCCACCGTCGAACATGAAGTGGATCACCGGGCGGGGACGGTCCTTCGCCGGCGGTGTCCACTGGACCACGAGCAGGTCGCCCGCCTTGACGGACACCCCGAGCTCCTCGGCGACCTCGCGCGTCGCGCCGTCGTGGGGCGCCTCGCCCTCCTCGACGATCCCGCCGGGGAAGTTCCAGCCGGGCCGGTAGTTGGGCTTGACCAGCAGGACGCGGTCCTCCGCGTCGGTGAGCAGCATGCAGGCCGAGACGAACACGGTGGGCAGGGACGCGTACCACTCGGCGGGGTCGAGATAAGGCTTGCTCATCCGCGTCACGTTACCTTCGCCGACGGCCGGTCGTGGCCGGAACCCGCCGACGCGCGGCGGTCGTCTGCCGGCCGCCGCGCACCGTATCGCGATCTCAACCGTGGACGGCCACCTCGGGGTCGGAGGTTTCGCGCCGGGCCAGCCAGATCATGATCATCAGGGGGATGAGCAGGCCGAGTGAGCCGAACAGCCGGCTTCCTGTCATCAGCCGGATGAGGAGTTCGTTGCCTACCG
The DNA here is from genome assembly GCF_040299985.1 of Streptosporangium sp. NPDC000563. Classification (NCBI taxonomy): domain Bacteria; kingdom Bacillati; phylum Actinomycetota; class Actinomycetes; order Streptosporangiales; family Streptosporangiaceae; genus Streptosporangium; species Streptosporangium sp. NPDC000563. The sequence goes on from NZ_JBEPDA010000006.1 coordinate 329,229, forward strand.
TGAGGAGCACCGGGACCGCGGCCAGCAGGATCGTGCGGCGACCGGTCGGGGTGCGGGCGGCGTATCCGGCGGCGACCGCCAGCACGGTCAGGGGCAACATGAGGAAGGCGGTCTCCGCCTCGTAGCTCAGGAAAGGGGTGAGGAAGGGGGGCAGCGTCTGCGCTATGGCCGCGACGGTGAGCAGCGCCGACCAGCCGATTATCGTCCGATGTGGCAAGGTGGGCCGCTGCGGTCGTAACGTGACAAGAAGCGCGGTCAGTGCGATGGGGGCGAGATAGAGGATGACGGGCAGCGGCTGGCCGGAGTCGAACATATAGGTGCCCGGGTTGTCGGTACCCGAGGCGAATGAGAACACCTGTGTCGGTAGATACCAGGCGATGTAGGCGGTGCCCCACAACCAGGCACTCCCCGCGGCGAGCCAGCGTGGCGCGCGCAGGATCAGCGCGATGACCATCGGCAGGGTGAGGGGGATGATGGCCGAGATGTCCCCGCGGTGTCCGTGCGCGACCCCGATGAGCCGTAGGGCCATGAGGTCGCAGGCCAGGACCAGGGCCGAGACCAGCCCGGCCAGGGCGAACGCGCTCCGCCAGGACGAGGCCGACTCCGGGCCGAAGGCGTTTCGCAGGTGGATCCGTGCCGCGCCCCGGATCAGGTCGGCCGAGTCCGCGAGGCGCGGACGTCGGCGGCCGGGCTCGGTTCGGGTCAGCAGGACGCCGAGCATCTCCTCCTCGTGCGTCGCGCGATGTGTGCGCGGATACCACCGCAGCAACCGCCGGTAGCGCGCTTCAAGTTCGCTCATGACAGTCCCCAAGCGGTGCTGAAGCCCTGGCGCAGGCGGCGGACGGCGGTGGTGGCGTGCCGGGCGAGGCGGTCGGCCTCGGCGGAGAGGCGAAGGGCGCCTTCGCCGGTGAGGCGGTAGTAGCGCCGGACGCGGCCGTTGACGATCTCCTCGCGATCGGACTCGATCAGGCCTTCGGCGCGTAGCCGATCGAGGGCGGCGTAGAGCGTCCCGGCGCGCAGCACGACCCTGCCGCCGGAGATCTCCTCGACGTCGGCGATCACGCCGTATCCGTGCTGTGGCCCGGCCGCGAGGGCGGTCAGGATCAGGAACGTCGGCTCCTGCATCTGTCTCATGTCATCAGCATATATCGATGATCTGTGTATTGTGGCGAACCTGCCCACCTGTTCGATGCGGCCTGCCATCGCCTGTCCCGGGCCGGGGTCGCCGAGCCGCGACCGGTCGTCCGCCTCGGGACAGGCGGGTCCGCCCGCGCACGGGCGTTCGCTCAGCCGAGTTTCTTGACCAAGATCTCGAATTCCAGGTCGTCCCTGGTCGGCAGGCCGAAGCTCTCGTCGCCGTAGGGGAAGGGGGCCGTCTCGCCGGTGCGGGAGTAGCCGCGGCGTACGTACCAGGCCAGGAGCTCCTCGCGGACCGAGATCACAGTCATGCGCATCTCGCTCGCGTTCCAGGTCTCGCGGGCGAAGCGCTCGGCCTCGGCGAGGAGCGCCTTGCCGAAGCCGCCGTTCTGCAGGGTGGGGCGTACGGCGAACATCCCGAAATATGCGTATTCGCCGCGGTGCTCCACCTGGCAGCAGGCGACGAGTTCGCCGTCCACCTCCATGAGGATCATGTGGTTCTCCGGCTTCTCCAGCTCGGCGGTCACGCTCTCGACGTCCGTCCGCCTCCCGTCCAGCAGATCCGCCTCGGTCGTCCACCCGGCCCGGCTCGACTCCCCCCGGTAGGCGGAGTGGACCAGGCGCACCAGGGCGGGCACGTCCGCGACGGTGGCCGCGCGGAAGACCGGCCGTGTGGTCCGGGAGGGGGTGTTCATCCGAGGAGTCCTTTCTGCGCAGGAGAACCCCGCCTTCCGGCGTGAAAGGGAAGGCGGGGGTGATCGTCTGGACAGGCGGTGACACGTGCGGTCATCGAGTCGCCCGATCCTGCGCATCATAGTCAAACGGGCTGCTCAGCTCACTTGGCCGCCTGGAAGGCGCGGCCCGCGGGGGTGGCGACGCCGTTGCTCAGGAACAGGCCGCTGTTCGGCTCCTTGTCCGAGGAGGGCAGGCCGAACCAGGCGTAGCGCTGCACGTACGGCAGGGAGGCCAGCATCGCGGTGGACGCGGTGACGAAGGCGGCCTGCTGGGCGTCGGTGGGGAAGCGGACACCGTTCGAGAAGTCGATCAGGGCGTACTCGGTGAGCCAGATCGGCTTGCGGTAGCGCTCGTACACGGCCTGGAGGTACGACCTGAGCTGGCCGACCGCCGCCTCGGTGCGGAAGTCCCCGCCGTACCAGTGCAGCGTGACGAAGTCGACGCGGTAGTTCCTCTGGGCCGCCCCGGACATGAAGCGGTCCAGCCAGCCGCCCGCCCGGTCACCGCCGTAGGCGACGGCGGGACTGCCGATCTTCTGGCCCGTCGCGGTGAGCCTCGGCCACAGCGACAGCGCCTTCTCCACGGTCATGTTGGACTGTTCGGCCATGTCCGGCTCGTTGAAACCGAGCAGATAGGGGCCGGCGTTCTTCGCCTGGGCGAGATTCTGGTCGGTGACGCTGTCGGCTCCCCAGATCATCGGGACGAACTCGGCCGACTTCGGAGTCGTGACACCGTTGTGGTTCGTGGACCACGTGTAGTACCAGCTCGCACCGGAGGCCGCGAGGGCCGCGCTGACACCGGGCGCCTGCCACACACCCACACCCTTCTTGGCGGAGGTTCCCACGGGAACCTCGGGGACCGGTGTGGTCGGGGTCCTGCTGGGGGCGGGACTCGGCGTCGGTGTGACGGTCGGGGGGCGACTCGGGCTTGGACTCGGCGTCGGCGCGGTCGGGGTGACGCCCGGTACGGGGGTGGCCGAGCCCTTGCCGAAGACCTGGAACTCCCAGAGCGAGACACCGTACCGGCCGGCCCGCTGGGTGGCGTGAAGCCGCACGTACCGGCCGGTGGCCGAGACGTTGATGGTCTGCACGCCGCCCTTGCCCGCGGCCGTGCGGTGGATCGTCTTCCACCGGCCGTCGCCGTTGGACGTCTGGATCCGGAACGCGGTGGCATAGGCGTGTTCCCAGTTCAGCACGATCTTGCTGATCGCGGTGGGCCTGCCCAGGTCCACCCGCAGCCACTGGGGGTCGCTGAACGCGCTGGACCAGCGGGTGTCGCTCCTGCCGTCGACCGCGGCCGCGGCGGACAGGTCGCCTCGCTCGACCGAGGAGGCGACGGCACTCCGGCCCTGCGACACGGGGGTCTCGGCCGCGCCGGCCGGGAGGGCGCCGTTCACCATCGAGGCGCCCAGGACGGCCATCAGCACGCCCGCGAGCGCGGCGCGGCGTACCCGGCGACCTGTTGCGCGAACCGCTGCGGTACCGCGCGGAACAGTCTCACTCATGTGGATGAGGTCCTTCGTACGGGGGAGTGGGGACGGTGTGTCGGAGGCGTGACGGTCGGGCCGGGTCGCGGATCTCTTGGCCGGACGTGTTCGCTCCCGTACAGGAGACCGGCGGGCGGACCGGGGACAACGGAAACGTGGTGGTCGATCTGGGATACTCCGCGAGTGCGACGTTCGTCCCGCAGCACTCTCCGGTTGATCGCCGACATCGCCGTCTCGCTCGTCGTCGGGCTTTATCTCGTCGCCCTGGTGATGGACGAGGCGGTGGCGCGCCCGGGACCGCTGACGGTCCTCGGGATGATCGCGGGCGCGGCGCAGGGCGTGGCGCTGTGGTGGCGGCGTTCCCATCCGGTGACGGTGATGGCGGTCGCGCTCGCCGGAGGGCTTGTCGTCCACTACCTCGCGCCGCAGGGGCTCTTCCCGTTCGCGGGCCTCTTCGCGATCGGTTCGCTGGCCGCGCTCCGCCCGCCCCGCGTGTCGCTGCCCGCGCTCGCGGCGCTGCTCGCTCTCACCGCGCTGAACTTCCGCACCGCTCCCAGCCAGGACGCGCAGTTCGCGATGGCGTTCCCCGTCCTCGCCTGGGCGCTCGGCGAGGTCGTACGCAACAGGCGTGTGGCGATCGACCAGGAGTCGCGCAGGGCGGTCAGCGAGGAGCAGGCGCGGATCGCCCGCGAGCTGCACGACGTGATCGCGCACAGTGTCTCGGTCATCGTGGTGCAGGCGGCCGCCGCCGACGACGTCTTCGACGAACATCCCGACCAGGCACGCGCCGCGCTGCGCTCGATCGAGGCGGCGGGACGTGAGGCGCTCGGGGAGCTGCGCGGGTTGCTGGCCGTGGTGCGGTCGGCCGAGGATGCCGCTCCGGGATCTCCCCGGCCGGGACTCGACCGGCTCGGGGAGCTCGTGGAGCCGTTCCGCGCCGCCGGTCTGCAGGTCGCGGTGCGCCGGGAGGACGTCGGTGCCGCTGGCGCGCTGCCGCCGGGGGTCGACCTCGCCGCCTACCGGATCGTTCAGGAGGCGCTCACCAACACGTTGCGCCACGCGGGCGCCGGTCGCGCGGAGGTCACCGTCAGGGCCATCTCAGGGATGCTCGAAGTGGACATTTTCGACGACGGGCACAGTGACGGGAGCGGCGACGGTGTGAACAGCGGTGGTGAGAGCGGCCGAGACGGTGACGGTGCGGACAGCGGTGGCGAGGGGAGCGGCGGAGGCATGGGCGGCGGAGGCGGGAGCGATGGCGGCATGGGAACCGGCGGGAGTGACGGTGGCGGCGGTCACGGGATCGCGGGGATGCGCGAGCGCGCCGTGATGCTGGGCGGCACCCTCGACGCGGGTCCGCGACCCGGAGGCGGATTCCGCGTGCGCGCCCGCCTCCCGTTGGGAGCGCCGCGATGAGCGTGCGGGTGGTCCTCGCCGACGACCAGGCGTTGGTCCGCGGCGGTTTCCGTATGATCCTGGAGGCGAGGGCGGACCTTGAGGTGGTCGGTGAGGCCGGGGACGGCGAAGAGGCCGCGCTTCTGGTCGAGCGGCTGAGGCCCGACGTCGTCCTGATGGACGTGCGGATGCCCGGGGTCGACGGCCTGGAGGCGACCAGGAGGATCGTCGCCTCGGGGAGTCCGGCCCGGGTCATCGTGCTGACCACCTACGACGTCGACGAGTCCGTGTTCGCCGCCCTGCGCGCCGGGGCGAGTGCCTTCCTGCTCAAGGACGTGCGGCCCGCGGAACTGGTGGAGGCGGTCCGCGTGGTCGCGCGCGGCGACGCGCTGCTCGCGCCGTCGGTCACCCGCAGGCTGCTCGACCGGTTCGTCACCGTTCTGCCTGATCCCGGTGCCACGCCGCCCGACCTCGGCTCGCTGACCGGGCGGGAGGTCGAGGTGCTGCGGCTGGTCGCGCTCGCGCTGTCCAACGCCGAGATCGCCGAACGGCTCGTGCTCACCGAGGCCACGGTCAAGACGCACGTGTCCTCGATGCTGCGCAAGCTCGGTCTGCGCGACCGGGTCCAGGCCGTCGTCCTCGCCTACGACGTGGGACTCGTACGCCCGCGCTCCCTTTGAGATCCTCCTCGGCCGGAATCCGTCCGAGGGGGGAGAGGTACGGCCCGGCTCCGTCCTGGGAGGGGGGTGAAGGCCACTCCCGCGTTCGATGTGCTCGGAGGGCGTCCGGACCTAGCGTCGCCGTCATGACCGGAAATCCTCCCGACGACCGACGACACGCGATCCAGAAGGACCGAACGGCTCGGATCTCCGAGCCCTCCAAGACCTCTGAGGCGGCCCCGACTGTTGAGCCGGTCCCGACACCTCGGACGCCTCAGGCGGCTGAGGCGGACCAAGCAGCCAGGATGGCGCGGCCGGCTCAGGCGGCCCCCGGCGGGCGTCCGGGGCCGTTGCGCCGGGTCGCGCCCGCACTCGGGCTCTTCCTCCTCTCCCCGCTGGTCGCCGAGTACCTTCTCGGCAACGTTCCCCCGTCCGAGATCTGGGGCCTGGTCGTCCTCGCGCCGATGTACGGCGGTGGCGCGATCATCATCCGCGAGGTCGCACGCCGCGCCGGGCGCGGCTGGCCGACGATCATCCTGCTCGGGGGCGCGTACGGCGTGCTGGAGGCGACCCTGATCGACCAGACCCTCTTCAATCCCGCCCCGCTGTTCGAGGGGGACGTCTCCCGCACCTCCACCCTCATCCCGGCGCTGGGGTTCAGCGCGGTCAACGCCGTGGGATTCACCGCGGGACACGCCGTCTGGAGCATCGGCGTCCCGATCGCCGTCGTCGAGACCCTGGTGCCCCGCCGCGCCACGACTCCCTGGCTGGGCATACCCGGCCTCATCGTCACCTGCGTCGTGTTCGGCCTCGGTTCCCTCGTGCTCTTCGGCGGCATCCGCGACGACAGTGGATTCATGGCCTCGCCGCCGCAGAGGATCGGCGCCGCCGCCGTGGTCGTGCTCCTGGTCGTCGCCGCGTTCCTCGTCGGACGGCGCCCCCGGCCGGCGAAGGGTGGGCGGTCGCCGAAACCCTGGCTGGTGGGCGTGGTGGCGTTCGTCGCGTCCGCGGCGTTCGTCGTCCGTCCCGAGGACTGGTGGGGGACCGCCGCGGGCATCGCGCTGATCGTCGCGGCGGCGGTCGTGGTCGGCCGGTGGTCGCGAGGTGACGGCTGGGACGTCAGGCACCGGCTCGCGCTGGCGGGGGGCGCGCTGCTGACCCAGGCGTTCCTCGGTTTCCTGCTGCTGTTCCTTCACGGCACCGCGACCACCGCCAACCTGATCGGCCAGACGGTCCTCGTCCTCGGCGCGCTCGCTCTCTTCCTCGTGGCCCGCCGTAGCGCGCGAAGAGTGGGCGAGGTGGGGTGACGCGGGAACGCGTGGAACCCCTCTGCGGGTCGGGTCCGGTTCCGGGCGGAACCGCGACCCGCGCGTTCCCTGTCACGCCAAGTTATCGTCGATAACGGAACGTGGGGATGTGGGGAATGGCCTGGGGAGGCGGGGGATGCGACACACGCGTGCGGCGGTGATGCGGGCGGCGCTGCGGCTGCTCGACGAGGTCGGGCTGGACGGCCTGACCACGCGAGGGCTCGCGCAGGAGCTCGACGTACGCTCACCGGCCCTGTACCGACACTTCGGCAGCAAGCGGGAACTCCTCGACCACATGGCCGCGACCATGATCGAGGACGCGTTCGCGCACCTGGCCCGCCCGGGACCGGGCCAGGACTGGGCCGACTGGCTCGCCGAGCGGGGGCGGGCGCTGCGCCGGAGCCTGCTCACCTATCGCGACGGCGCGCGGCTGCACGTCGGTGCCCGGCCGGTCGGGAACCAGGTCGTGATCTCCGACTCGGTGGTCGAGGTGCTGGGCGAGGCGGGGTTTCCTCCCGAGGAGGCCCGGCGGGTGATTCTCGTCATCGGCCGCTACATCGTCGGGTGGGTGGTCGAGGAGCAGGCGAGCGCCGGTCGTCCTGTAGAGGGGGAGTCGCGCGAGGCGGCCGACGCCGACTTCGAGTACGGGCTGAACGCGATCCTGGCGGGTCTGCGCGCGAGCCTGGACGGTGTTCGCGCGAGCCCGGACGGGGAGATCCGCTGAGGGGCGTCCCCGTCCGGGCTCGCGTGGCACCGAGCGTGGACGGCGAGACCCGCCGAGGCGGGCGACTCCCTGTCCGGGCTCGTGCGACGCCGAGCGGTCACCTGGCGCGGCCAGGCCGTCGCCGTACGGGGACGCGGTCCGTAGTCCTTTCAGGCGGGAGTTTCTCGGCTCTCTCCGAGCCAGACGAGATCGGAGTGGAGCCGGTACGCGGCGCTGTCGGCGCTCCGCCAGCTGCCGAACCCCCGAGCGGTCACCCCGACGGTGGCCGCCTCTCCGCCCGGCAGCGCCAGCCCGTACGCCACCACCTCGGGGACGTCCTCGCCGAACTCCTGGACCAGGGCGAACACCCGAGGCAGACCGCCGGCCAACGCCCTCACGTCCTCCCTGGTGGGGCCGTGGTCGATTCCATTGGGAAGGGCGTAGCCGTCACTTCCGGTTGTGCTCTCCCACGAGCTCGCGCCATGGTAGACAGTCGGGTTGTCTGAACCGTTGAAGTGCTCCATCTCGGGTGCTTCCTTCCGGCTTTGTGGCCGGGGCGAGCAGGGCCTCCAAGCGAAGCCCGCCCCGGCCTTCTTCTTTTTGGTGGTCTTTCTGTGATCACGCGACCCTTTTCGTGGTCGGACACGCCTTTTCTTCATCTCTCTGTGACCGGGTCGCTACTTTGGGTATAGTGACACGCGGTTACCGAAGTTCACAAGCTGTATCTGCCAGGTTGCTGAAAGCGCTGGCCTGTACAGCCCGGCCTGGAAGGTGAGCATGGCTGCTCCCAAGTGGGTAACGCTCCGAGCTCAGTGGCTCGGCCAGCAACTCCGTGAGCTACGTGAGGCCAACTCTCTGTTGCTCAAAGATGTGGCTGAGTACCTCCAGCGAGATCCGTCCACCGCCGGTCGCTTCGAATCGGGGGAGTATCCGATCCGGCGCCCTGACCTGCTCGCCCTCCTTGATCTGTACGGCGTGGCGGACAGCGGACGGCGTGAAAGCTTGATGAAGCTCAGCCAGGAGGTCTGGCAGAAGGGCTGGTGGGACGGGTACGCCACCGAGGTCGCCGGTGCGTTCGTCGACTATGTGTGGCTGGAGTCCCGGGCGCGTGAGATCCGGGCTTTCGATAACACTCTGCTGCCCGGCCTGCTCCACACCTCGGAGTATGCGAGGGCGGCGATCACGGCGGCTGAGTATGACGCGAAAGGCGAGCAGATCGACCGCTGGGTCGAGCTTCGCACGACTCGTCAAGGGATCCTCGCGGGAGACAACCCACCCCGTCTGTTGTCGATCATCGATGAGTCTGTGCTGCGCAGGCAGGTCGGTGGTGCCGTATGCCTGGCGAAGCAACTCGGAGAACTGGCCAGGCATGCCGCTCAGCCCAACATCGAGGTCCGCGTCCTGCCATTCAGCGCTGGGGCGCATGCCAGTCCGGCCGGTGCGTTCCGGATTTTCACGATGGAGAAGCCGTTTCCTGAGGTCGGCTACGCGGAGACTCCGAAAGGGGCTATTTATATTGAATCGCCAGATGCTCAGCGTTTCGTGCGGACGTACGATGAACTGCGGGAGCTGGCTCTGACTCCCGAGGAGTCGGCTGTATTGATCTCCGCGATAGCAGAGAAGCTATTGCGGTAAACGCGAGGGAAGGGTGTGAAATGCCTGATTCCATGAATTTGGCCCACGTTGCCTGGCGCATCAGTACGAAGAGCGACAACGGCGGCGGGAGCTGCGTTGAGGCTGGGCCGTTGGGGGACGGTAGTGGGCGGGTCGCGGTGCGGCATAGTCATCGGCCTGATGGCGAGGTGATCGTCTATAGCCGTGCGGAGTGGGAGGCGTTCGTCGGTGGCGTCAAGGACGGGGAGTTCGACTTCTCCGCCCCGTGAGACATCGTGGAAGCTCGCCGACAGTGGAGGGAGCCGAGGTGAACGCGATGGAAGGGCATGAAGGGCTCGGTCCTGGTGAACTCGCCGGTGTCGCCTGGCGCATCAGCGCGAGAAGCGAGAACGGCGGTGGGAATTGCGTTGAGGCTGGATCGTTGGTGGATGGTAGTGGGCGGGTCGCGGTGCGGCATAGTCATCGGCCTGATGGCGAGGTGATCGTCTATAGCCGTGCGGAGTGGGAGGCGTTCGTCGGTGGCGT
>NZ_JBEPDA010000006.1:338883-362150 GCF_040299985.1 Streptosporangium sp. NPDC000563
CGTCAAGGACGGGGAGTTCGACTTCTCCGTCACATGAGACATCGCCGTGGTGCGGGCGACGTCACGGGTGCCGATGGTGTTGAGGGAAAGCCCGAGGGTGAGGCGATCGCTGCGTTCGTGCCGAGCGGAGGGCGTTCTCCGGCGACGGGATTCGACGAGCGCGGACACATGATTTGCTTACCCCCATGGACGACTCGCAGATCGCTCTTTATCTGGACAGATTAGGTGTGACCCGGCCCGTGGAGCCGGGCGTCGAGAGCCTGCGGACCCTGCAACTCGCGCACCTCAGGGCGGTGCCGTTCGAGAACCTGAGCATTCATCTCGGTGAGCCGATCTCGCTCGACCTCGACGCGCTGTACGACAAGATCGTCGTCCGCCGTCGCGGTGGCTTCTGTTACGAGCTGAACGGATTGCTCGCCGAGTTGCTGACCGCGCTCGGCTACCGCGTGACGCTGCTCGCCGCCCGTGTCTTCGGCGGTGGTGGTGTGCCGGGGCCGCTCTTCGACCACCTCGCGCTGCGCGTCGATCTCGACGAGCCGTGGCTGGTCGACGTCGGATTCGGCGACTTCTCCGACGAGCCGCTGCGGCTCGACGGGCGCGCGGAGCAGAAGAACGGCGGTGGCACTTTCCTGGTCGGGCTCGCCCCCGGCGACCACGGCGACCTCGACGTCACGCACAACGGCGACCCGGGTTACCGGCTGACCGCCCGGCCCTACGAGCTGGCGGACTTCGTCCCGATGTGCTGGTGGCAGCAGACCTCTCCGAAGTCGCACTTCACCAAGGCGCCGGTCTGCTCGATGCGCACGGCCGAGGGCCGGATCACGCTCCGCGACCGCAAGCTGATCCACACCGTGGACGGCGAGCGCACGGAACGCGACCTGGACGAGAACGAACTTCTCCCCGCCTACCGCGACCACTTCGGGATCACTCTCGACCGGATCCCGTCCGCCAAGGCGTGACCTTCCGCTCCCGGTCTGCCCGGTGACGAGTGGGGAAGGGGTGTCAGGCGGTCTGGCGGTCCTCGTTCCTGCTTGTGCGGATCTGCTGGATCCGCTGCTTGCTCAGTCCCAGCAGCTCCCCGATGTCGGGGTCGGACAGGCCGAGCCCGGCCAGTTGGTCGACACGGGCCCTGGCCGTCCTGGTGTAGTCGTCGGCGATCGCGGCCGCCCGCCGCTGAAGCTCGGCGAAGTCGTTCAGGTCGTCCTCGGTGAGACCGGGCAGGGTGTAGTGGAACACCGGGACGGGCGGCTGGTCGCGGTCGGTGAAAAGGAAGGGAAACCCTTCTGCGATGTCGCCGTGCAGCTCTTTCAGGGACCGTGCGGACATGCCGCCCGCCACGCCCTGTACGGTCGCGAGCCACAGCGTGCCGGTCTTGGTGACGTGAACGTCAACGCTGTCCTGGGCGCCCATCAGTCCTCCAGCCAGTCATCACCGAAGAGGAAAGCGAGCCCTCGTTCGAGATTGTCCACAACGTGAGGTGTCTCGCCCGGATACAGCGGGACGATCGCACGGGCCACGACGCGGCCTGCGGCGTCCCACAGCAGCAGGAAGCGTTGCCTTCTGGTCGTCTCGGCCCAGTCGCAACGCAGACCGTGGTCGCGGGCGAGAGTCGTGATGCGGTCGCGGATGGCCGCGTAGTCGTCTCGTTCCACCACACGCGGCAGACTATATCCCTTGCTTACCAGCGACAATGCCCCTTGTCGGCATGTTCGTTATGGTGTGTCGCCCTCTACGGCCGGTCATTCCGGGACAACCGGATCATTTTTTTGGTCGCAAGATTCCCGCTGGGGCCGACAGCTTCGATCGATCACGCGAGACCGGAAACGGGTGTGGTGGCCGAGGCGGGAACGACCGGCCTGGCGGGCTCCAGGAGGGCGAACACGGCTCGGGTCAGGCGGAGGTGAGGGAGCGGTCGCGGTTGACGAGGGCGGCGTAGGGGCCGTCGGCGGCGAGGAGTTCGTCGTGGGTGCCGCGTTCGACGACGCGGCCGTGGTCGAGGACCACGATCTGGTCGGCGTCGCGGATCGTCGACAGGCGGTGGGCGATCGTGATGGTGGTCCGGCCCCGCGACAGGGTGTCCAGGGCTTCCTGGACGGCGCGTTCGGTCTGGGTGTCGAGGGAGCTGGTGGCCTCGTCGAGGATGAGCACGGGCGGGTCGCGCAGCAGGGTCCTGGCGATGGCGAGGCGCTGCTTCTCGCCGCCGGAGAAGCGGTAGCCGCGCTCGCCGACCACGGTGTCGTACCCGTCGGGCAGTGCGGCGATGTGGTCGTGGATCCGCGCGGCCCGCGCGGCCGCGACGACCTCCTCGTCGGTGGCGGAGGGGTTGGCGAACCTGAGGTTGTCGGCGATGGAGGAGTGGAACAGGTAGGTCTCCTGCGAGACCACGCCGACCGTCTCGGCGAGCGCCTCGAAGGTGAGGTCGCGCACGTCCACCCCGTCGATCGTGACCCGGCCGCCCGTCACGTCGTACAGGCGGGGCAGCAGATAGCTCAGCGTGGTCTTGCCGGAGCCGGTCTCGCCGACCACGGCCAGGGTGGTGCCGGCGGGGACGGTGAGGTCGATGTCGGAGAGGGTCGGGGTGTCGCCGTAGGCGAAGTCGACGTGCTCGAAGCGGATCTCGCCGCGTACGGTCTCCGGTGTGCGGGTGCCGGGGTGGATGTCCACCGGCAGGTCCAGATACTCGAAGATCCGGGCGAACAGCGCGAGGGAGCTCTGCACGTCGACGCCGAGCCGCAGCAGCGACACGGCGGGCCGGAACAGGTTCATCTGCAGCGTGGTGAAGGCGACGACGGTGCCGATGGAGACGACCGAGGTGAGCCCGGTGGCCCAGTAGATCACCGCGGGCATCGCCGCCATGATGATCTGGATGGTGGACTGCCGCCAGCGCCCGGCCATGCTGGAGCGGACCTCCAGGTCGGCGAGCTCGTCGGAGGCGGCGGAGAACCGCCCGGCGAGCTCGGGGCCGCGGCCCATCGTCCGGCCCAGCAGGATGCCGCTGATCGAGAGCGACTCCTGGACCATCGACGACATGGCGGCCATCTTCCGCTGCCGCTCGGAGGTGATCTTTCTGCGTTCCCTGCCGACCCTGCGGCTGATCGCGACGAAGACGGGGAGCAGCAGCAGCGACACGATGGTGAGCCGCCAGTCCAGCACCAGCATCGCGATGATCGTCGCCACCACGGTGGTGAGGTTGGAGACCATCGAGGCCGCGGTGGAGGTGACCACCAGCTGCATGCCGCCGATGTCGCCGGCGATGCGCGACTGCACCTCGCCGGTCCTGGTGCGGGTGAAGAAGGCCATGGACATGCGCTGTAGGTGGCCGTAGACGCTGGTGCGCAGGTCGTGCATGACGCGCTGGCCGACCCCGGTGGAGATCAGCGTCTGGACGACGTCGAGCACGCTGGTGACGACGGCGACCGCGACCATGCCGAGCGCGAGCAGCGTGAGCAGGCCGGTCCTGCCGTGCGGGATCGCGTCGTCGAGCACCGCGCGGAGCATGAACGGGGAGGCGAGCGAGACGAGGGAGGACAGTCCGATGAGGATGCCCACGATGGCGAGGCGGCCCCGGTAGGGGCGGAAGAGGGCGATGACGCGTCGCAGGGGGGCGCGAGGTTCGTCGTTCACCTCAGGTGTTTCGTGCCGTATGGCACTTTTGGTTTGTTCCTCCATGGAACTCCTTTCTGATGTAGTCTCAAACAGAGGTTAACTCACATTCATTCCCTATGGCACTGGGATAGGTTCGGCGCTGTGGAGACGGAACTGGCCGACCTGGTGCACGGCGTCGGCCGTCGGCTGCGGCAGGGGTACGGTGAGCGGCTCGGGCCGCTCGGCCTGAGCCCCGGTCAGGCGCGGGCGCTTCGGGTCATCGTCGACTCCGAGCCGCCGCTGAAGATGGTGCAGCTCGCCGAGAGGCTGCGGATCGTGCCCCGCTCGGTGACCCCGGTGGTCGACGCGCTGGAGGAGGCCGGGCTGGTCCGTCGCGAGGTCGATCCCGCCAACCGCCGCTCCACCCTGCTCGTGGTCACCGGCGAGGGCAGGAAGCGGTACGAACAGGTGCGTGAGGCGCGCAGGCGGGTGGCCGAGGAGCTGTTCTCCGTGCTCACCCCCGAGCAGCAGGACCGGCTCGGGGAGCTGCTCGGCACGGTCGACGCGCAGTCCGTCTGACCCGGCCGCCACCGGGGGGCGCGGGTGGTGGGCCTCGGTTCTCCTGCGTTTCGGTGGGAGCGGGTGACAACCTTTCAGCTGGTTTTCAGCCGGTCCGGTGAAAGCGGCTGACGGGTTCAGCCGGTCCGGTGGAGGTGGCCGGCCGGTTTCAGCCGGTCCGGTGGAAGCGGGCGACGGCGAGGGCGAGCATGAGCAGGCCCGCGCCGCCGACCAGCAGGAGTTCGAGCGCCATCGGGACGGCCCATCCCGACCAGGACACCCCGGGACCGTACACGGCCATCACCTCGGGCGGGACGGACAGGTGGGCGAAGACGACCTGACGCGCGGGGTCGACCGCGTACGTCAGAGGGTTCAGCAGCGTCACGGTGCTCATCCACCCGGGCAGGTTGGTGAGCGGGAACAGCGCGCCCGACAGGTACATGAGCGGCATGATCGCCATCTGGGCGATCCCCTGGAACGACTCCATGCTCGTCATCCGCGCGGCGACGAGCACGCCGAAGGCCGACATGGTGAAGGCGGTCAGGAACATCACCCCGACCAGCGAGACGATGAGAACCGGGTCGTAGGGTACGCCGACCAGTCCCGCCATGGCCACGATCACCAGGCTCTGCAGCGTCGCGACCAGCGCACCGCCGAGTATCTTGCCGACCACGATCGCGGTACGGCTCACCGGGGCGACGAGCATCTCCCGCAGGAAGCCGAACTCGCGGTCCCAGACGATCGACGAGGCGGAGAACATCGCCGTCAGGATCACCGTCATCGAGATCACGCCGGGGAACATGAAGGTCTTCAGGTCCACGCCGTCGGGAACCCCCGGCATCAGGGACCCGAATCCCGTGCCGATGATGAAGATCCACATGAATGCCTGGAAGAGCATCGCCGTGACCCGCTTGCCGTCGGTGGCGAAGCGGATCAGCTCCCTGCGGAGCACCACCTTCACCGCGCGCAGGTTGTGGGCGGCGCCGCGCAGCGGGACGCGGGGCGTGGCCGTCTCAGCCGCGACCATGGGCCGGCACCTCCTCGTCGTGGGCCTTCCCGCCCACGGAGCCCACAGAGCCCTCGCCGTCCCTGCCGTCCCCGGTCTCCGCGTGGGTCTTCGTGCCCGCGGTGTCGTCGCCTTCGGCGTTCGTGCCGTCCTCGATCTTCGCGTGGGCCTTCCCGCCCACGGCGCCCTCGCCGTCCCCGGTCTCCGCGTGGGCCTTCGCGCCGACCTGTTCGGGGCCGCCGGTTCTCCCGTTCCCCCCGGTGTCCTCCGCGTCGCGGATGGTCGAGCCTGTGTAGGAGAGGAAGACGTCGTCCAGGGAGGGGCGGGTCATCTGGACGGAGAGGATGGGGACGCCCAACTCGGCGAACAGGCGCGGGACGAACTCCTCGCCGCTGGGGACGGAGAAGGTGAGTCCCCCGTCGCGGGCCTCGGCCTCCACCGAGAGGCGTTCCCGCAGCATGACGGTGGCGGCCGGGTCGTCGCCGGTCTGGATGCGGATCCGGTCCCTGCCCACCGCGGCCTTGAGCGCTTCGGGGGTGTCCAGCGCCACGACGGAACCGTGATCGATGATCGCGATGCGGTCGCAGTGCTCGGCCTCCTCCAGGTAGTGCGTCGTCATGAAGATCGTGATCTTCTCCAGGTCGCGGAGCTCGGTGATGTACCCCCAGATGGCCGCGCGGGTCTGCGGGTCGAGCCCGACCGTCGGCTCGTCGAGGAAGAGCACCCGGGGGGAGTGCAGCAGGCCACGGGCGATCTCCAGGCGCCGCCGCATGCCGCCGGAGTAGGTGTGCACCCGGTCGTCGCGGCGCTTCCACAGGCCGACGATGTCCAGGACCCGCCTGATCCGGTCGTCGATGGCGTTCTTGGGCAGGCCGTACAGCTCGGCGTGGAAGCTCAGGTTCTGCGCGCCGGTGAGGTATCCGTCGACGGTCGGTTCCTGGAAGACCAGGCCGATGTCGCGCCTCACCTCGTCGCGCCGCCGCACGATGTCGTGCCCGCCGACGGTCGCGCTGCCCCCGCTGGGCCGGATCAGCGTGCACAACATGTTGATCGTCGTGCTCTTGCCGGCCCCGTTGGGACCCAGCAGGCCGAACACCTCGCCGGGGGCGACGTCGAAGTCGACGCCCCTGACGGCCTCGATCTTTCCGTACTCCTTGCGCAGTCCCCTCACGGACACCGCCGCGCCATCGTCCACCTCACCGCCCCCCGCGAGGGGAGAAGAACGGCAGGAAGGGGGCAGTGCTCCCAGTGCTCCCAGTTCCCCCGGTGCTTCCGGTGCTTCCGGTGGCCTGCGACATGGCGAGCAGGACGCCCGCGCCACCCGTCGCCAGGTCCATGGAGATCCGGAAACCCCTGGTACCGGTGAACGCGAGGTGCCCCTGGAAGGAGACGGCGTGCTCGCACAGGTCACGCAGCCGCCGGTCCTCCGCCGCGTCGTCCGTCCCGCCGTTCGAGAGCTGGGAGAGCCGGGAGAGTACGGCCACCTGTCCGGCCATGCCGCGGAAGAGGTCGGCCTGCAGCGAGACGCGCGTCCGGCAGGCGCGCAGCAGGCCGGGGAGGCTCGCGCGCACCCGGTCGTCCTCGCGGTGGGCGAGGAGTTCGGCGGCGACGAGGGCGATGCCCGCGCTGCCGACGTCGAGGTAGGGCATCGTGCGCACGCCCGCCTCCTCGACCACGAGCCAGCCGTCCGCGGTCGTCACGCACCGGTCGAGGTCCAGCCCGACGGCTCGGGCGGCGTGGTCGAGGAGGGCGGGGTCGCCGGTCCGCTCGAACAGCCGGACGAGGAAGAGGGCCACTCCGCACCAGCCCCGCATGAGGCCGGCCTCCAGGGGCCGGGTGGGGGCCGGGAGCCCCGGGCCGCGTGCCGTGCCGGGGTCTCCGCGTTCCACCGCGTCGGCCAGCCGGTCGGCGACGGCGAGTGCCGCGGTGAGATGCTCCGGCCTGCCCTGGGTGCCCGCGAGGTGCGCCAGCGCCGCCCCGATGCCGGCGTACCCGGAGAACATCGAGATGTTCGCGCGATCGGGCACCGGCTGCCGGTCGAGCAGCTCGGCCGCCTCCTGTGGGTATCCCAGGTGGTCGAGGGTGTAGGCGATGCCGGCGGTCCCGTCGTAGAAGCCGGGGCGGCGCGGTCTGTCGCGCCGTACGGCGTCGAGCAGCCACCTCTCGTGCTCCGGATGCCTGCCGTGGCCGGTCACCTCCAGTGCCCACAGCACCCCGGCGGCGCCGTAGGCGAACCCGAGCCCGCCGGACACGAACTGGTGCACGTCGCCGGGGAACAGGCGGTCCTCGCGTTCGGGGGTCGCGGAACTCAGGATTCCCCTGGCCAGGGACTCGCGCACCGCCCGCCAGTCCACGGCGGGGGCGTCAGGACCGGCGGGCCCCACCTCCACCTCCACCGGTTCGGTGGCGGGGGAGTCCGGGAGCCCCCGCGAAGGAGCGAGGTGGGAGAGGATCGTCTCGGCCCAGCCGGCGGGAACCGGGAAGTTGTCGCACATCGTGCGTACGAGCCGGTGGACCCGGTCGGGCCGCAGTGCGGTGATCTTGCTGAACGGCAGGAACATGGCAAGGCGTAACGCGGCGAGGGCGTACAGGTCGCGGGCCACACCGTTGGTGTCCCGGCCGGCGAAACCGGTCGCGGCCAGTCCCGGCCGCCAGTCGGTGTCCGTGGCATCGAACGCCAGTTCGAAATCGACCAGGGCCACCGTCTCGTCGGGCCGGACGATGACGTTGCCCAGGTGCAGGTCGCCGAAGACCACCCCGCGGGCGTGTATCTCGGCGATCAGCGCCTCGACGCGGTCGGTGATCTGCACGGCCCTGCGAGTGTAGGACTCGATGTCCTCGGCCGTGGGCTCGGCCATGACCACCCAGGGATGGGCGGTGCCGCACCACACGTTCAGCGGCTGCCCCTCGACGTACTCCTCGACCAGGAAGCGGTGCCCCGCCACGTCGAGCTCGTCGTACAGGGCGGGGACCCCGGGGATGCCGCGCAGCGCGGTGAGGGCCCAGCTCTCGCGTTCCATCCTCGTCGTCGCGTCGTGATGGTTGGCGTCCACCGCCGCGTGCGGGCGGGCCTCCTTGAGCACGACCTGGCTGTCGTCGGTGCGGCGGGTGGCGAGGTAGACGCCCCCGGCGTTGGAGAAGTGCAGGGCCCGGCGCACCAGGTAGGGGAGCTCGGCGCCCGCACCGTCGCGACGGGAGTCCAGGTGCGGCTGGAGGAAACCGGGCAGTTCCACCCATTTGGGCGGGTCGAAGAACGGCCTGCGCCGGTCGGGCAGCAGGGTGCCGTCGGGGTGACGGACCGCGAAGACGGTCTCGCCGTGCTCGTCCACGCACGTCATCTCGGTGAAACCGCCGTAGCGGACGTACAGCGGGCCGTCGCCCCAGCGCAGGTCGCTGAGGATGTACGGCCCCTGCTCGCCCTTCAGTTCCACCGACAGGTCCGTCAGCACGGCCCGCAACTCCTCCTCGTCGCGCGGGTAGACGGTGACCAGCTTTCCGCTGGAGCCGCGCGGCGAGTACTTGGCGTTGAAGACGAGCAGCATGTTGCGGTCGCGCAGGTGCTTGAAGGGGATGCCGCGCTCGACGCAGTAGTCCCAGGCGGCGGAGCAGAGCCGGTCGGCGTTCTCCAGCGTCGCGGACAGGTGGACCTTCCAGCCCTGCTCGGCGGTGGTCCGGCCCTGCGGGCGCAGGGACACCCAGACCCCGCGCTCCTTGCGCACCCACCCCTCGGGAACGGCCGTGCCCGACACGGTGAACGCATGGTCCCGGATGAAGCCCACCCCACCCGACCAGCGGGTGGGCTCCTCGAAGAAGAGGGGGTCGGCCAGGGTGTAGATCTGCATCATGTCCTGCACGCGTGGTGCTCCTCGCCCGTGCTCGTCGCTCCCGCGCCGTCCCCGCCGCCACCGTCGCGCTCGCGGTCCCCGTTGCTCTTGCCGTCCGCTTCGCTCTCGCGTTCCCGGTTGCTCCTGTCGTCCGTGTCGCTCTCGCCGTCGGCGGAGAGGGACCCGCGCAGTCGTTCCAGAAGGCCGATCATCGTCGACAGCGGGGGCGCGCCCGCCGCGTCCTGGCGTCCGGTGCTGAGGCTTCTCGTCGCCCGTACCGGTGCCACCACGACGTTGCGCCGTTCGGAGAGGGTCCGCAGATGGCCTTGCAGCGTCGGGTTGTCCAGCGCTCCGGGGGGCAGCGAGGGCGCCAGCGCGATGGGGGCGGAGGTGCACTGCAGGGAGAGCAGCGCGGGGGTGTCGGCGAGCCCGAGCGCGAGCCTGGAGATGAAGTTCACGCACGCCGGATAGACGATCACGCTGTCGCTCCACTCGGTGAGCCGCACGTGCAGCGCGTCCGGCCGCGCCTCCTCGGGCCACCGGTCCCGCACGACCTCCCGGCGGACGAGCACGCTCAACGCCTCCCCGCTCACGAAGCGCTCCGCGCTCGGGGTGAGGACGACCTGCACCTCGAGGTCCCGGTACGCCGTGATCAGCCAGTTCAG
This sequence comes from Streptosporangium sp. NPDC000563, assembly GCF_040299985.1. NCBI lineage: Bacteria > Bacillati > Actinomycetota > Actinomycetes > Streptosporangiales > Streptosporangiaceae > Streptosporangium > Streptosporangium sp. NPDC000563. The sequence continues at coordinate 348,522 of NZ_JBEPDA010000006.1, forward strand.
CCAGAACGGCAGGTACATCGCGGCGATGGCGCCGGTGCCGATCACGAGCAGGCGCTCGCCGCCGAACTCGGGGGGCCGGCGGTCGGCCGGTGTGTCGGTCACCGCGCGTACTCCTTCGGGCTCGTGGCGGGCTTCGGCCTGGTGACGAGCCACCTGAGGTGGTGGATGAGCGCCCTGATGCCCCTCGGGCGCTCGGCCTCGGGACCCCGGACCAGCCGGGTGAGAACATCCGCGCCCTGCTTTTCCCACATATGCCGATAAATGGCGTAGAAATGCACGTCCCAGAGGCATCCCCGGAAGAACATGTGCTTGGGGAGGGTCGCCTCCTTGGGAATGAGGTCACCGACCCAGCCGATCCGGTCGATACTGGCGTCCGTGGTGACGAAATATACTTTTCTTATGTCTTCCCAGGTGGCGAACGCGTAATTCACCAGAAGCATCATCGCCTCGCCGCCGAGGCCGTATCTGGCCTTGTCGGTGTCGGTGAATATGCCGACCTGGATGTGTCCGGCCGGGTCCATCTCGTGCAGGGTCCCGAATCCGACGGTCTCCCCGCTGTGCCGCAGCCTGATCGCGAAAATCGCGGAGATGTCCTGCTTTTTCAGCTGGTCAACGAATACCTTGAGCGGCGGCATGCTGTGCAGTCCCAGGCCGAGAAGGAGCTCGTAGAGGGCGACCCCGTCCGACGGGTCGGCGATGGTGAGCGCCGTCCGCTGAGTCTCGACATGGGGAATGAGCACGACTGTGTCACCTTGAATTCTTTCGGCGGCGATGGTTTCCGGACCCGATGGTCCCGTGGGGATCGAACCGTCCTGAGCTCGTCGATATCTGGACACTAGGTTTGGCGTTCCCGGGTCGTCAACGTTTCGCTATCCGCGGCTATGAGAAAGCGGCGCGCCCGTGAAATGCGGAATCGTTATCCGGCGTTGTCTCGCCGGCGGGACGGGACAGCCAGCCGAGTTCCTGAGCCCGCAACGCCAGCTGAAACCTGCTGGTCGCGCCCGCCGAGCGCATCAGCCCGTTCACCTCGCGCCTGACCGTCCGCTCCGCGACGCCCAGCCGGGCCGCGATGCCGCCATCGGTCAGTCCCTCGGCCAGGAGGCTCAGTACGGCGCCGCGCCGTTGCCCGGCCCCGGTCTCCTGGGGTGGTGGAACGTGCGCGGTGCCCCACAGATGGCCGAAGATGGCCAGCAGCGTGGAGAGGTGACCGGCCCGCGTCACCAGGGTCACGGACGCCACCTCCCCAGGAGGGGGCCGCAGGCTCAGCAGCGCCACCCGCCGGTCGGCGATCACCGCCGACAGCGGGACCGAGGCCAGCGTCCTGGTCCGGGCGTACGGGGGATCGAAGGAAGGGGCCGCGAGAGGTTCGGTCTCCTCGCCGCCCCCGGCGCGCACGACGCACACCGGGCAATTCCCCTCGACGAGCAGCTCTCCCACCCGGCCGGACAGGAGGCGCCCCAGCGGATCGTCGGAGAGCACCGCCAGGACTTCCCGATACCGGCTCTCGGCCATCCGGGAAAACACTTCACGCAGTTCCTGTGGTGTGATTATCCGATCCTCGCTGCTGTTTGTATCGGCGTGGCGCATGAAAATATAATGTCATGGCTAAAGTCTCGGGACCGTCGTCGTTTCCGACTTATGGAAACGCCGGGCATGGCCGTTTTAGGACAGGCCGTTGCGCATTCCGGGGTTCCATAACTATGTTTCGTCAGCGGAACGGCCGGGATTAACGCCTTTATGGCGCTTTCGCTCGTCATCGTTTTTCGGTGCAGGTGTCACGGTGCAGACTCCGTGAAATCCGTGGAATGCGCGCGGTTCACCCTCCGAAGCCGGCGAGGGCGGCGGTGTGTCAGAGAGGAAGACCCGGCCGGCCCGGGGCCGCCACACGGCCGGTCTGACTTTCGAGCCCTCGAAGGAGGTGTCTTAATGGACCTGTCCAACATTCTTGAGCTGCAGGAGATCGACGTCGCACCCGAGTACGCCGATCTCCCCAGTAGCACCATCAGCAACAGCACCTGCTGATTCCTCCGTGTTCGCGGGGGGCGGTCTCGTGCCTCCCCCCGCGTTCGCGGTCACCGGCACACCCGGTGGACGCGGATCTCGCGGCCGGGCGCCGGGTGCAGGGTGCCCTCCCCGGGGCGGGGCACCACACTCCGTGACGGGCCGCGCGACCGCCGATGAGACGGCAAAACGCGCCGCGATCCTTTCCGATTTTCTCTCGCCTTGTGCCCCGAGAAGGGGCCGTGTTCAATTGGGCCCCATGAGCGACATCATTCTGGCGTGCGAAGGACTGCGTAAACGTTATGGCCAGATGGTCGCGGTCGACGGAGTCGGTTTTTCCATTGCGGAGGGCGAGGTCTACGGCCTGCTCGGTCCGAATGGGGCGGGAAAGACGACGACGATTTCGATGATTGTCGGAGTTGTCGAGCGCGACGAGGGAACGGTTCTCGTCGACGGGCAGCCGCACGACGCGCGGAACACGAAGACGAAAGCGCTGATCGGTTACGTGCCCCAGGAGCTCGCGCTTTACCAGGATCTCACGGCACGTCAGAACCTCTGGTTCTTCGGGCAGCTGTACGGCCTTCGAGGACGCCAGGGCAGGAGCAAGGTGGGCGAGGTGCTTGAGACGATCGGGCTGGCCGACCGCGCCGACGAGGCGGTCTCCGCCTACTCGGGAGGCATGGCCCGCCGCCTCAACATCGGGATCGGGCTGCTGAACCGGCCACGCCTGCTGATCCTGGACGAGCCGACCGCCGGAGTCGACCCGCAGAGCCGCAACTCCATCCTGGAGAGCGTGCGGCGCCTGGCGGGGGAGGGGGTGGCCGTGCTCTACACCACCCACTACATGGAGGAGGCCGAGCGGCTCTGCGACCGGGTCGGCATCGTCGACGAGGGCCAGATGAAGGCCGAGGGCACCCGCCGCGAGCTGGTGGACATGGTGGGGGAGAACGACCAGGTGGTCCTGCAGGTGGACGGCGACCTCGACCGGGTGAGGCGCGCGCTCGCCGAGCTGCCGCGGGTCCGCAAGGTGAGCGGCGAGGGCCCGCACATCGAGCTGCTCGTCGAGGGGGCGAGGGCGATCCTGCCCCGGCTCTTCGAGGCCGTGGCCGGCCAGGACGCGGCGATCCGGTCCGCGGAGGTGCGCGAACCCGACCTGGAGGCGGTCTTCCTGCACCTCACCGGTAAGGCGCTTCGGGACTGAGTGGGACGGGGCCTACGGTGCGTGGAATGATCATCATCCTGCTGAAGGACCTGCGCCAGCGGGCGAAGGACAGCACCCTGATCGTTTTCGCGATCGTGCTGCCGCTGGGCATGGCGTTCATCCTCAACGCGGTCCTGGGCGGCACGGGCGGCGACTTCACGGCCCGCTACGCGGTGGCCGACGCCGACCGCGCCGCCGGCGGCGGGTTCGTCCAGCAGGTCCTTGAGCCGATGCGCGACTCGGGCATCGTCACCCTGCGGCCGGTGGCGACGGCCGAGGAGGGACGGGCGCTGACGCAGCGCGGCGAGGTGGAGGCCACCTTCGTCATCCCCGCCGGCTTCTCCGCCGACGTGCGGGCGGGACGCGCCGCCACCCTGGAGATCATCGGAAGTGTCGCCGCGCCCGTCGCGGTCCAGGTCGCCCGCGAGGTCGGGCAGGCCTACGCGACCGGGCTGCGCTCGGTCCAGCTGGCCGTGGCCGTGGTCTCCCCCTCGGGGACGGCGCCGGACGCGGAGCGGGCCGCCCGGCTCGCGGAGCGGGCCGGCGCGCTCCCCGTGCCGGTGTCGGTGCGCGAGGACGCCTCCGCCGTACGGCGGCAGCTGGACGTCACCACCTACTACGCCGCCGGCATGGCGATGTTCTTCCTCTTCTTCGCCGTCGTCTTCAGCATCACCAGCGTCTTCGACGAGCGCAGGGCGGGGACGCTGACCAGGATGCTGGCCGCCCCGATCTCCCGGCCGGCGATCGTGCTGGGCAAGCTGCTCAGCGGCGTCCTGGTGGGCATCGTGAGCATGGCGATCCTCGTCGTGGTCACCACCCTCGTCATCGGCGCCCGCTGGGGCGATCCGCTCGGCGTGGCCGCGCTGGTGGTCTCCGGCGTGCTCGCCGCCACCGGGCTGATGGCCGCGCTCGCCACGTTCGCCCGTACCGCCGAGCAGGCGTCGAACTGGCAGTCGGTGGTGGCGATGGTGCTGGGCATCCTCGGCGGGGTGTTCTTCCCCAGCGCGCAACTCGGCGGGCTCACCGCGCTCGGCTATCTCACGCCGCACAAGTGGTTCATGCAGGGGCTGGCCGACCTGGCCGGCGGAGGGTCGGTGCAGGCCGTGGCGGTCCCGGTCGCGGCACTGCTCGGCTTCGCCGTACTGGGCGGCGCCCTCGCCCTGTCCCGTGTCGGAAGGATGGTGCACGCGTGAAGGCCCTCGCCATAGGGATGGTCAACCTCCGCCGGGTCTTCAGCGACCGCACCAACATCTTCTTCGTGATCGTCGCGCCGTTCCTGATGGTCTTCGTGCTCGGGCAGATGTTCGGCGTCGACCAGCAGCTGAGGCTGGGCGTGGTGAGCGGTCCGGGACCGCTGACGCAGCAGCTGGTCGGGGCGCTGGGCTCCGGCGAGCGCGTCACGGTCGAAAGGATCGGGGACGAGTCCGCGCTGCGCACCGCGGTGGAGCGCGGCGAGCTGCGGGCCGGCGTGGTCGTCCCGGCCGACTACGACGCCCGGATCCGTGAGGGCGGCCAGGTCGAGGTGCGCTACCTGACCCGGCAGCAGGATCCGGGAGCGGCCGAGATCGGCACCTGGGTCCGCTCCGTCGTCCCCCAGCAGGCCGCCCTGCTGCGGGCCGCCCGCTTCGGGCAGCAGGAGGGGGCGGGAAGCTTCGACGAGAGCCTGAGCAGGGCGGGGCAGGCGAGCGTCGCCGAGGTCCAGGTGCGCGTCACCACCACGGGCCGGAGCCTGTTCCCCGAGGGGTTCAACCCCTTCGCCGCCTCGGCTCCGCCGCTGCTGCTGCTGTTCACCTTCCTCACCTCGCTGACCGCCGCGATCGGGCTCGTCGAGACCCGGCTGCTCGGAGTGGCGCGCCGGATGTACGCGACCCCGATCTCGGCCCGCGCCATCGTCGCCGGAGAGGCGCTCGGCCGGATGGTCATCGCGCTGACGCAGGCGCTGCTGATCATGCTCGGCTCCGCGCTGATCTTCGGGGTCGACTGGGGCGACCCGCCGGCGGCGGCGGCGCTCGTCGTCGTCTTCTCCCTGGTCGGGAGCGGGGCCGCCATGCTCCTGGGGTCGGCGTTCAAGACGCCGGGAGCGGTGATCTCCGTCGCCATGATCCTCGGACTGGGGCTCGCCGCGCTCGGCGGCTCCATGCTGCCCCTGGAGTCGTTCGGCGGCGTGATGCAGGTCGTCGCCCACCTGACCCCGCACGCCTGGGCCTACGAGGCCTTCGCCGAACTGGTCAGGAACGGCGGCACCATCGTCGACATCCTGCCCCAGTTCGGTGTCCTGAGCTGCTACGCGGCCGTCCTGTTCGCCCTCGGCGTCTGGCGCCTGCGCCGTGTCCTCACCCGGTAAAGCCGCGACCATTGGAGATGACATGCGTTTCCTGCCCGATCGGGAGAACATCACTGCCGCGGTCCTCGGCCTGGGATACGTCGGCTCGTGCGTCGCCGCCGTCCTGGCCGACCGCGGCGTGAACGTGATCGGGGTGGACACCGACCCCGTACTCGTCGAGGAGCTCAACGCCGGGCACTGCCGGTTCAGCGAGACCGGGCTGCCCGAGCTCGTGGCCCGCCACGCGGGCACCGGCCGCCTGCGCGTCACCACGAGCTACGAGAGCGTCTCCGAGGCGGACGTCGTCATCGTCGCGGTCGGCACACCCACCGGTGAGCGCGGGGTGATGAAGGAGAGCCAGCTGCGCGGCGCCTGCGAGGAACTGGGCCGGCACATCAGGCCGGGCCAGCTCCTGGTGTTCAAGAGCACCGTCCCGCCGGGGGTGACCCGCTCACTCGCCCTGCCGCTGCTGGAGCGCGGCGGCCTGGTCTGCGGTGCGGACTTCGGCCTCGCCTTCTGCCCGGAACGCCTCTCCGAGGGGACCGCGCTGCGCGAGCTGCTCAGCTTCCCCATCATCGTCGGCGGGTGGTGCGCCGACAGCACCCAGGCGGCGGTGACGTTCTGGCGCCGGGCCGTCGGGGTGGAGGTGATCCCGGTGGCCTCCCTGGAGGCGGCCGAGATGGTCAAGCTCGCCGACAACTGGTGGATCGACCACAACATCGCCCTGGCCAACGAGCTCGCCCGGCTCTGCGCCGCGCTGGAGGTCGACGTCCTCGACATCATCTCCGCGGCGAACTCGATCCCCAAGGGCAACGGCAACGTCAACATCCTGCTGCCGAGCGTGGGAGTGGGCGGCTCCTGCCTGACCAAGGACCCCTGGATGGTCTGGCGAGCCGCCAGGCAGCGCGGCATCGACCTGCTGACCATCCCGGCCGCCCGCGAGGTCAACGACTCCATGCCGCACTACACCAGCGACCTCATCGTGCAGGAGCTGGCCAAGCTCGGCAGGTCGCCGGTGGGCGCGAAGGTGGCGGTCCTCGGGCTCGCCTTCAAGAACAACACCGGCGACCTGCGCGAGACACCGGTCAGACCGGTCGTCGAGGAACTACGCAAAGCGGGCGCGGAGGTGAGCCTGTACGACCCGCTGGTCGACGGCGACGAGGCGGAGAAGCTCTTCGGGCTGCCGAGGGCCTCCTCGCTGGAGGAGGCCGTGCGCGGAGCCGACTGCCTGGCGGTGCTCGCCTGGCACCGGGAGTTCGAGGACATCGACCTCGCCGCGCTCCGCGAGCGGGTCGCCCCCTCGTGCGCGGTGGTCGACGGCCGCGCCTACTATCCGCGCGAGACCATAGAGCTGCTGCGCGAGGCCGGGTTCGCCTACCGCGGGATCGGGAGGTAGGGGCCGTGGCGAACGTGGTGGTCACCGGCGGTCTCGGTTTCCTCGGCGGCCATCTCGCCGACGCGCTCTCCCGGCGCGGGGACGAGGTGACGGTCTTCGACGCGGTCTTCGACGGTGGGCCGCCCCCGCCCGGCCGCGACGGCGACGCCCCCCGCCACGTCGGCGGCGACATCAGGGACGCGGAGGCGCTCGCAGGCGCGATCACCGGCGACGTGGACACCGTCTACCACCTCGCCGCCGTGGTCGGCGTCGACCGCTACATCGACCGGCCGCTCGACGTCATCGACATCAACCTGTCGGGGACGAAGAACGTCCTGGAACTCGCCGAGAAGGCCGGTGCCCGGGTCGTCCTGGCCAGCACCAGCGAGGTGTTCGGCAAGAACCCGGCCGTCCCGTGGGCCGAGGACGACGACCGCGTCCTCGGCAGCACCGCCACCGACAGGTGGAGTTACTCCTCCAGCAAGGCGCTGGCCGAGCACCTGACGTTCGCCTACATGCGCCAGCGCGGGCTCGACGCCACCATCGTGCGCTACTTCAACGTCTACGGACCCGGCCAGCGGCCGGGCTTCGTGGTCAGCCGCAGCGTCCACCGCGCCCTGCGCGGCCTGCCGCCGATCCTGTACGACGGCGGCGGGCAGACGCGCTGCTTCACCTTCGTCGACGACGCGATCGAGGCCACGATCGAGGCGGGCACCGCCGCCGCGGCGCTGGGGGAGTGCTTCAACATCGGCAGTTCCGTCGAGACGACCATCCGCGCGGTGATCGAGCTCGTGGTCGAGCTGACGGGCGGGGACGAGGCGGTCCCCGTCGACCCGCGCGACGGCTTCGGCGACGCCTACCAGGACCTGTCGCGGCGCGTTCCCGACACCTCCAAGGCGCTCGCCGTGCTCGGGTGGCGCAGCACCACCACCCTGCGGGACGGCCTGGCCAGGACGATCGACTGGGCGCGGGCCAACCCCTGGTGGCTGGAGCAGCCCGACAGCGGTTCCGGCTGACCGGCGGCCTGCCTCCGCTCAGAGGCAGGCCGCGCGGGTCGCGGCGACGACCGCGTCCACCGCCCGGTCGTCGAGGTGCGGGCCGATCGGCAGGCTCAGCACCTCGTCGGCGAGCCGCTCGGCCAGCGGCAGCGATCCGGGCGCGTACCCCTCGCGGGCGTAGGCGGGGGAGCGGTGCACCGCGATCGGGTAGTGCACGAGCGTGCCGATCCCGGCGGCGGCGAGCCGCTCCTGAAGCTCCCGCCGGCGGGCGGTGCGCACCACGAACAGGTGCCAGACCGGCTCGGCCCACGGGGCCGGCACGGGCAGCAGCAGGTCGCCCACGCCCTTGAGCTCGTCCAGGTAGCGCGCGGCCACGGCACGGCGGCGATCGTTCCACTCGTCCAGCCACGCCAGCTTGACCCGCAGCGTGGCGGCCTGCATCTCGTCCAGCCGGGAGTTGGCGGCCACGACCTCGTGCCGGTACTTCTCGCGGGCCCCGACGTTGCGCAGCAGCCGCACCCGCGCCGCCAGCTCCGCGTCCCCCGTCACGACGGCGCCGCCGTCGCCGAGGGCGCCGAGGTTCTTGCCGGGATAGAAGCTGAACGCGGCGGTGGCGCCCGACCCCACCCGGCGGCCGTGCTCGCGGGCGCCGTGGGCCTGTGCCGCGTCCTCCAGGACGCGCAGGCCGTGCCTGGCCGCTATCTCCTCGACGGCGCCCAGGTCGGCGGGGTGGCCGTACAGGTGCACCGGCATGATCACCTTGGTGCGGGGGGTGACCGCCTCCTCGATCCGCGCGGGGTCCAGGGTGCAGGTGCGCTCGTCCGGCTCCACCGGCACCGGCCGCGCGCCGACCCTGGAGATCGCCACCCAGCTCGCGATGAACGTGTGGGACGCGACGATCACCTCGTCGCCCCGGCCCACGCCCATCGCGCGCAGGGACAGCTCCAGCGCGTCGCAGCCGCTGCCCACCGCCACGCAGTGCGCGTTGCCGCAGTAGGCCGCGAACTCCGCCTCGAACGCCTCCACCTCGGGACCCATGAGATACCAGCCCGAGCTCAGCACCCGCTGGAGCGCCGCGTCGAGGTCGTCCCGCAACTCCTCGTACGGGGCCCGCAGGTCGAGGAAGGGGACCTTCACGCCCCGCTCCGCGCGTCTCGCAGGAACTCGTCGTAGTCGCGGTAGTAGTCGCCCTCGTCGTAGGGCTCGGAGACCAGCCACAGACCGACCGTCCCCGGTGCGAAGTCGACCATGTCCCGCCAGACCATCGGGGTCATGTAGAGCCCCAGCCGGGGGTGGTCGAGCACGAACGTGCGCCGGTTGAAGCCGTCGTCCACCTTCACCTCGAAGCGGCCGTGCACGGCTATGATCAGCTGCCGCAGGCGGCGGTGGCCGTGCCCGCCGCGCCGGGTGCCCGGCGGCATGTCGAACATGTAGTAGGCCCGCTTGACGTCGAAGTCGATCTCCTTGCCGGACTCGACCACGCACAGACTGCCCCGAGGGTCGACGATCTCCGGAAGCTCGACGAGGCGGCATGGCTCGACCCTGCCGACCGCGAGGTCCTCGCCGCCGTTCACCGAAGAACTCATCGAGCCTCCACCCTCCCTCGGACGAGGGGTCGTTCCGCCCCGTCCCGTCTCGCCAGCGGGACAAACGCTATTTTTCGAGAACCCGGCGGTCAAGTGATTCTCGGCGCCTTGGAAGCCCTCCGGAAGAACGAATGCAATGGACTAACGAGATTTATATAATTACTCTCCGGCGAAGGCCGTGCGATCCAAAGACCGGAGGGTCGGAATATGACCAGCCTCCCCCAGATATCACATTCTCTGCGCCGGGAGAATAACGAATTCAGAGCCCGCCTCACTAAATCGTCCATGGCCAGGGACAGCGCCGTCCTGCCGCTCGCCGAGTTCAGGGAGTGGTTCGCCGAACGCCACCGCACGGAGCGCGCCGAGGTCACCAGGATCCCCTTCGCCGACCTCGACGGCTGGAGCTTCACGCCGGGCAGCGGCAACCTGGTCCACCGCAGCGGACGGTTCTTCTCGGTGGAGGGGCTGCGGGTCAGCACCCGCTCGGACCCGGCGGAGGGCTGGTCGCAGCCGATCATCAACCAGTCCGAGATCGGCATCCTCGGCATCCTCGCCAAGGAGATCGACGGCGTCGTCCACTTCCTCATGCAGGCCAAGATGGAGCCGGGGAACGTCAACTCCGTGCAGCTGTCGCCCACGGTGCAGGCCACGCACAGCAACTACGTGGGCGTGCACCGCGGCGCGGGCGTGCCCTACCTGGAGTACTTCACCCGGCCCCGGCCCGGCAGCGTGCTCGTCGACGTGCTCCAGTCCGAGCACGGCTCCTGGTTCTGGTGCAAACGCAACCGCAACATGGTCGTCGAGGTGACCGAGGACGTCGAGGTCCGCGACGGCTTTCGCTGGCTCACCATCGGCCAGCTGCAGGAACTGCTGCGTGTCGACAACCTCGTCAACATGGACTCCAGGACCGTGCTCGCGTGCGTCCCCTTCGACGGCGCGATCCTCGCCGACGGCGACCGCGAGGATTGCGATGACTTTCTGGGAGCGCTGCGCCGCTCGGTGGTGAGCGGCGGGGCCGCCCTGCACACCACCTCCAGCCTGCTGAGCTGGTTCACCGCGGCGAGAAGCAGCAAGCTCGTCGACCGCTGGTGCGTGAACCTGGAGCAGGTCACCCGCTGGAAGCGGTCCCGCGACGAGATCGCCCACGAGGAGGGAAAGTACTTCACGGTCGCCGCGGTCGCGGTGAGCGGGGCCGGCAGGGAGGTCGGCTCGTGGAGCCAGCCGCTGTTCGTGCCGGTGGGCCAGGGCGTGGTCGCCTTCGTCGTCAAGCGGATCCACGGCGTGCTGCACGTGCTGGTCCACGCCAGGATGGAGGGCGGCCTGCCGGACATGGTCGAGCTGGCCGCCACCCTGCAGTGCGCGCCCGAGAGCTACGAGGGGGTGCCCGCCGACCGGCGCCCGTACTTCATGGACTACGTGCTGAACGCCGACCGCTCCCGGATCCGCTTCGAGTCGCTGCTGTCGGAGGAGGGCGGGCGCTTCATGGGCGCGGTGATCAGATACCTGGTGATCGAGGCCGACGACGACTTCCCCGTCGAGGTGCCCGAGGACTACACCTGGGTCACCGTCGGCCAGCTGTCCGGGCTGCTGCGGCACAGCTACTACCTCAACGTCCAGGCCAGAACGCTCGTCGCCTGCCTGCAGGGACTCTGGGGAGGAGAGCGTTGACGACGACCTCACCCGTGCGCATGGGCGTGCTCTCCTGCGCGGACATCGCCTGGCGGCGCACGCTCCCGGCGATGGCGGAGGCCCCGGCCGTGCTGCCGGTCGCGGTCGCGAGCCGCGACGCGGCCAAGGCCGAGACCTTCGCCCGGCGCTTCGGCTGCGACGCGGTGACCGGGTACGGAAACCTCCTGGAGCGCCCCGACGTGGAGGCGGTCTACATCCCGCTGCCCACCGGGCTGCGCGCCGAGTGGGTCGACCGCGCGCTGCGGGCGGGCAAGCACGTGCTGGCCGAGAAACCGCTGGCCACCAGCCGTGCCGAGGCCGAGAGGCTGCTCGCCCTCGCCGAGGAGCGCGACCTGCTCCTCGTGGAGAACCTCGTCTTCCCGCACCACTCCCAGCACGAGGAGGTGGGCCGGCTGCTCGACGACGGGACGATCGGGCGGCTGCGCTCCTTCACCGGCGACTTCGGCATCCCCCCGCGCGACCCCGGCGACTTCCGCTACCGGCCGGAACTCGGCGGCGGCGCCCTGTTCGAGGTCGGCGTCTACCCGATCCGCGCCGCGCGGCTCTTCCTCGGCGACGACCTCGAGGTCTGCGGCGCGTTCCTGCGCTACGACGCCGCCAGCGGTGTGGACGTCGAGGGAAGCGCGCTGCTGTGCTCGCCCGGGGGCGTCACCGCGCAGATCAGGTTCGGGTTCGAGCACTCCTACCGCAGCTCGTACGCGCTGTGGGGCTCGGAGGGGTCGATCCTGCTGGACCGCGCCTACACCCCTCCGGACTCGATGCGCCCCGTCGTGCGGATCGAGCGGCAGGACCTCGTGCAGGAGCGGACGCTCGCCGCCGACCGCCAGTTCGTCAACATCCTGGAGTCCTTCGCGCGATCCGTGCGGGAGGGCGACGGGCAGGCCGGGCACACGAAGCCGGCCCTCGCCCAGGCCGAGCTCGTCGACGCGATCCGCGAGCGGGCCCGGCGGATAACGATATGAACATGAAAAGCGAGGAAAGTGGCCGCCGGCCGCGTCCCCGTGCCCTGATAAAACGCCCCCGCGCCTCTTTGTCTCGCACGCAGGCGGCGGGCCGCGCTGCGATTTACAGCTGATTCACCCCGTGCCATCCAGAATCGAGGAGCAAAGTATGTCTGCCACGTCGCGGTGCCGTGTCTGCGCCGGATCCCTCGCTGAATTCTTCGACTTCGGGCGCCAGCCGCTCTCCGACGCGTTCGTCCGCCCCGGCGATTTCGCGGACGAATTCTTCGTGCGGCTCGCCGTCGGGATATGCGAGGCGTGCACGATGGTTCAGCTCATGGAGGAGATCCCCCGCGACCGCATGTTCCACGAGGACTACCCGTACGTGTCCTCGGGGTCGGCCGTCATGCGCGCGCACTTCGAGAAGCTGGCCAGGCGGCTGCTCGCCACCGAGCTGACCGGCGAGGACCCGTTCGTGGTCGAACTCGGCTGCAACGACGGGGTGATGCTGAAGGCGATCGCCGACGCCGGGGTGAGGCACCTGGGGGTGGAGCCGTCCGGAGGGGTGGCGGAGATGGCGCACGCCAAGGGCATCCGCGTCCGCAAGGACTTCTTCGAGGAGACGACCGCGAAGGACATCCTCGCCGTCGACGGCAGGGCGGACGTCATCTACGCCGCCAACACCCTGTGCCACATCCCCTACATCGAGTCGATCCTGCGCGGGGTGACCGCGCTGCTCGCCCCGACCGGCGTCTTCGTGTTCGAGGACCCCTACTTCTCCGAGATCGTCGAGCGCACGTCCTTCGACCAGATCTACGACGAGCACTTCTACTTCTTCACCGTCCGCGCGGTCCAGGCGATGGCCGCACGCTTCGACCTGGAGCTCGTCGACGTCGAGAGGCTCCCGGTGCACGGCGGCGAGGTCCGCTACACGCTGGCCCACGCGGGCACCAGGACGCCGACGGCCGCGGTGGCCGAGCTGCTGGCGGACGAGAACAAGCGCAACCTCGCGGCCATGCCCACGCTGAAGGGCTTCGCGCGCAACGTCGAGCGGATCCGCGACGACCTCGTCGCCCTGCTGCGCGACCTGCGCGACGACGGCAAGCGGGTCGTGGGCTACGGCGCGACCGCCAAGAGCGCGACGGTGACCAACTACTGCGGCATCGGCCCGGAGCTGGTCCCGTTCGTCTGCGACACCACCGTCGCCAAGCAGGGCAGACTCACCCCCGGATCGCACATCCCGGTCCGCGAGCCCTCGGCGTTCGCCGAGCCGTACCCCGACTACGCGCTGCTGTTCGCCTGGAACCACGCCGAGGAGATCATGGCCAAGGAGCGCGCCTTCCGTGAGGCGGGCGGCAGGTGGATCCTGTACGTGCCCGAGGTCCACGTCGTCTGATCGCCCGCGCCCGGCCTCAGCCCGCCGTGTCGCGGTGGTGGGCGGTGAGTCTTTCCAGTTCGGGGACGAGTTGGTTGGGGCCGGGGGTGGTGAGGGTTTCCTGGCGGAGTCGTTGGGCG
>NZ_JBEPDA010000007.1:0-112485 GCF_040299985.1 Streptosporangium sp. NPDC000563
GCGTCCGTCCCCGACGCCACCAGCTCCCACAAATCCTCGGGCGAGGCCACCCCACCGGGAAACCGGCACCCCATCCCCACGATCACCACCGGGTCGTCGCGGTGACCGGCGGTGGGGGCCGGCGCGTCCGGGGCGGTATCGGCGGTCAGGTGTCGGATCAGGGCGGCGGTGGTGGGGTAACCGAACAGGGTGGCCGCGGGCAGGTCGACCTCGAGGGCGGCACCGACCCTGTCGCGCAGCTCGACCATGCCCAGCGAGTCCAGGCCCAGGTCCTTGAAGGTGACGTCCTGGTCGACGCGGGCCGGATCCGAGAAGCCCAGCACCGCCGCCACCTCACCGAGGACGCGGCGCCCCACGTCGGCCTTCCCGGCGGAGAGAGCGGGAGCGGCGGGGGCGGGTCCCCTGCCGGGAACCGGGACCTCGGCGACAGCCGCCTCCCGGCCGGGAACGGCGTCCAGCCAGTGGTGCTCGCGCTGGAACGGATAGGTGGGCAGGGCGAGGCGGGGTCCGCCGGGCGGGAAGACCGCGTCCCAGTCCAGCGGCACACCGGCGGTGAACAGCCCGCCGACGGCGACCTCCACCTCGTCGCGCCTGCCGAGGACCGGCACGAACGCCGCTTTCCTGCCCTCCGCCTCCCGGCCGAGCCCGCTCAGGGTCGCCCCGGGTCCCGCCTCCACGAAGATCCCGGCACCCAGCTCGCGGAGCCGGGTGAGCCCGTCGGCGAAGCGCACCGGTCGGCGGGCGTGCTCCACCCAGTACTCCGGATCGGTGCTCTCGACGAGCTCACCGGTCACGGTGGACACGAACGGGATGCGGGATCCGCCGAACGAGATCCCGGCGAGCACCTCCCGGAAGTCGTCGAGCACCGGGTCCATCAGCGGGGAGTGGAACGCGTGGCTCACCGGGAGCCTGCGCGTGCGGTACCCCCGAGCGGTACCGAGCGCGGCGACCTCCTCCAGCGTGCGCGTCCCGCCCGCGACGACCACCGACTCCGGGCCGTTGACGGCGGCGATCACCGCGGTTCCGCCGGCCAGGGCGAGCAGCTCCGCGGCGTCCGCCTCCCCCGCGCTCACGGCGAGCATGCCGCCGCCCGCGGGCAGCGACTCCATGAGCCGGCCTCTGGCGACGATCAGTTCCGCGGCGGAGGGCAGGTCGAGGATGCCCGAGACGTGTGCGGCGGCCACCTCCCCGATGGAGTGACCGGCCACGAAGGACGGTTCGACACCCAGGGAGGCGAGCAGGCGGAAGGTCGCCACCTCGACCGCGAAGATCGCGGGCTGGGTGAAGGCGGTCCGGTCGAGCAGCCGGGCCTCGGCGCTGCCGGGCTCTGCCCAGACGACGTCCTTGATCGGGCGTGACAGCCGATCGTCCAGGGCGGCGGCCACCTCGTCGAACGCCGACCGCCAGACGGGAAAGTCCCGGTGTGCCCGGCGTCCCATGCCGAGCCGCTGGCTGCCCTGCCCGGGGAACAGCACCGCGACCGGCGCGCTCCCTGCCCGTCCCGTCACGACCCCGGCCGCGGGACGGCCGTCGGCCAGCGCCTCCAGCCCGGCCGGCGCGTCACCGGTGACGGCGGCGCGCCACTCGAACGCGGTCCGTGTGGTGGCGAGGCTCCGCGGCAGCCCCGGAGGGATCTCACCGTGTTCGGCGACGAGGTCTCGCAGCCGCGCCGCCTGCTCCCTCAGCGCGGGCTCGGTCCTGGCGCTGAGCACCAGGGGAGTCCGCGGCGCGCGGACGTCCGGCTCCCGAGAAGGTCCCGGCACCGTGGAATGTCCGTGCGGCGTGGAATGTCCGTGCGGCTCGGGCGCCTCGGCCACCACGATGTGGCAGTTGGTCCCGCCCATGCCGAACGAGCTGACACCGGCGACGAGCCTCTCGTCCTGTCGGGGCCAGACGCCGCCCTGGTCGCGTACCGTCAGGCGCCAGGCGTCCAGATCGATGTCCGGGTTCGGCTCGGAGTAGTTGAGGCTCGCGGGCAGCCGGCGCTCGCTGACGCTGAGAACGGTCTTCAGCAGGCCGGCGATCCCGGCCGCGCCCTCCAGATGGCCGATGTTGGTCTTGACGGAGCCGACGTGCAGCACGGGGCCGCCGTCCCGGGCGAGGCCGAGGGCTCTGGCCTCCACCGGGTCCCCGACCCGCGTGCCGGTGCCGTGCAGTTCGACGTACTGCACGTCGGACGGTGACACCCCGGCCGCCGCCCACGCCTTCCCGATCACCTCGGCCTGCGCCCGCGCGCTCGGCACGGTGAGCCCGTCGGTCGCGCCGTCGTTGTTGACGGCGCTCCCGAGCAGCACCGCGTAGACGCGGTCGCCGTCCTCGACCGCCGCGTCCAGCGGCTTGAGCAGCACCAGCCCGGCGCCCTCACCGCGAACGTAGCCGCCTGCCCGGCGGTCGAAGGTGTGGCAGCGCCCGTCAGGGGACAACCCGCCGAAGCGCGCGACCGCGGCGGTGCCGGCGGGGTCCACGATGAGATTCACGCCACCGGCGAGCGCGAGCCTGCTCTCGCCGCGCCGCAGGCTCTCGACGGCCAGGTGCACGGCGACCAGCGACGACGACTGGGCGGTGTCCACCGCGATGCTCGGCCCCCGCAGGCCGAGGGCGTAGGACACCCGGTTGGCGATGATGCCCCGGGTCGTTCCCGTGAGCGTGTGACGCCCGATCGCCGAGGCGCGTGACAGCGCGGCGTACTCGTCGGCGATGGAGCCGACGAAAACGCCGGTCGCGCTGTCGCGGAGCGTGGCGGGGACCAGCCCGGCGTCCTCCAGCACCTCCCAGGCCAGCTCCAGTACGAGCCGTTGCTGCGGGTCCATCGCGGCGGCCTCGCGCGGTGAGACCCCGAAGAACTCGGGATCGAACCCGGCGATGTCGTCGAGGTAGCCGCCGTAGCGGAGGCCCGGATTGCCCTGGGCGAGCTCGGCCGGGACGGCGGAGAGGCCCCGATGAGCGGGGATCTCCCGAACGGCACCGCGCCCCTCGTCGAGCAACCGCCAGAAAGCGCGCGGGTCCGATGCCCCGGGGAGACGGCACGCTGCTCCGATCACCGCGATCGGCCGGGACACCCGCTGGTCGTTGCTGCTCAACTGCTGCCTCACTCTCGCTCGTGACGGCATGACGGCAGGGCCGTGCGAGGCCGTGGGTGCGGTGTCGTGCCGGTGTCGTGGCGGTGTCGTGGCGGTGTCGTGGGTTTGATGTCGTGGTGGGAGGTACGCGAGCTCAGTCCCGGCCGGTGAGCGCCAGCCACACCGTCTCCGCCACGTCCCGCGACCGCGGGGTCAGGTAGAAGTGGTCCCCGGGAAAGGCCCTGAGCCGGAACCCGCCGGAGGTGTTCTCGCGCCACCGCTCCACCTCGGCGACGGCCGCGAGCGGGTCACGGTCCCCGGTCAGCGCCACGATCGGGCAGCCGACCCGCGCGCCCGGTGCCGGGACGTACGCCCGCAGCGCGCGGTAGTCGCTGCGCAGCGCGGGAAGGACGAGGTCGCGCAGGGTCTCGTCCTCCAGCACCCGCCGGGAGGTCCCGCCGAGGCGCACGACCTCCTCGATCAGGGCGCGGTCGTCTCGCAGGATCCCCGGGTCGACCCGGGTCAGGGCCGGGGCGCGCCCGCCGGAGACGAAGAGCAGGTCGGGGGCGGCGCCGAGGCCCTTTTCGCCGAGCAGTGCGGCCTCGAAGGCCACCAGGGCGCCCATGCTGTGCCCGAAGAAGGCGAGGGGCGCGGCCGGCCGCTCCTCGGCGATCACCGCGGCGATCCTGCGCGCGAGTTCCCGCAGGTCCTCGACGGCCGGTTCACCGCGCCGGTCCAGGCGGCCCGGGTACTGGACGACGAGCACGCGCACCGCCGGTGAGAGCTCCTGGGCCAACTGGGTGAAGAAGGCGGCCGACCCACCGGCGTGGGGGAACACCACCACGCAGGGGGCGTCGGCGTCGGCCGGGGCGAACTGCCGCAGCCAGTCGCTCCTCGCCGCCGTTCCCGTCGCGGTCATCGGCCCGTCCCCGCGCGGGCCGCCTCAAGGGCGGCGCCGAGCGCCGCCGTGACCCGGGGGTCGGCGTCGGGCCGCATCTCCTGTATCGCGAGCAGGCTCCACGCCCGGGTCTCCGCCAGGTGCGACGGGGCGCCGTGCACGTCGGAGTGCTCGATCAGCCTCAGGTCGCGCACGGAGCGTTTGAGCCGCTCGGTGTCGCCAGGCGGGATTATCTCGTCCCTGGTCGCGGTCACGGTGGCGAACGGGACCTCCAGGTCGCGCAGGCTCTCGTCGTCGAGCGCCCAGTCCCGGATGCGCGCGAACACCGCCTGGGGCGGCACACCCACCAGATGCGCCAGGGTGTCCCTGGTGATCGTCGGCACCCGCGCCTGCCAGGCGGTGTCGGTGAAGAAGTCGTGGATCGGCGTTCCGTTGCCGACCAGGCCGCGGATCCGCCGATCGCGCAGCGCGGCGGTGAGCGCCAGATGACCGCCGAAGCTCAGCGCGAGCAGATACGTCTCGGACACCTTCGCCCGCCCGGCCAGGGCGTCCAGTATCGCGGTGAACAGCCGCCAGCCGTCCGGACCGTAGCGCAGGGGGTTCTCGCCGACGCCGGGGAGTTCGGCCACGACCCCGGCCATCCCGAAGGCCGCGATCTGCGGCAGCACCGGGGCCCACTGCTCCTTGGGGCTCACGATGCCGCCGGTCATCACCAGCAGCGGGCGCGGCTCCTCGGCGGACAGGCCCGTGGCCCACACCTTGACGGGCAGCCCATCGACCTCGACGGTGACCGCTTCGATCCCCGGCCACTCCCGCCGCCAGCGTTCGAACGCCTCGACGCAGCGCGCGAGCGCCCGCTTGCGGCCCGGGCCGTCGACGAACGGGAACCGTCCCAGGTTGTAGTACTGGCAGGCCGCCAGCGTCTCACCCGCGGCCTCCGCCTCCTCCCCCGCTCGGATCCACTCATACGGCCACGAGCCCGGCTCGTCACCGCTGTCGGAGCTGATCCGCTCCAGGGGGCTCGCGTAGTGGCCGGTGGGCAGGTTCTGGGAGATCGCGTGCGCCACCACGAACCGTTTGAGCTCGGCCAGGTCGTTCATTCGGCGTATCCCTCCAGCGCGTCCTTGATCTCGGTGAGTACGTCGGCGCCCTCCGCTCCGTCGATCACGCGGTGGTCGAACGCCATGGAGAGCCGCATGACCGGGGCGATCACGATCTCGCCGTCCCTGACGACCGGGCGGTCGGCGATCCGGCCGACCCCCAGGGTGATCGTGGTGCCGCCGACGGAGTGGAAACCGTCGACCGCCCGGTGGCCGAGCGAGGTGACGCTGAACGTCCCGGTGACGGCGGGGCGCCGCTCCAGCAGTCCCGCGGCCTCCCGGAACCGGTCGAGCGCCACCTGCCAGGGAAGCAGCCGCAGGGCCCGGATACCTGCGAACTCCTCTGCGGTGTCGGGATCGGCCTCGATCGCCCGGTCCAGGTGCGCCTGGACGTCGGCGAGGCTCGCGTTCTCCAGGCGGGGGATCACCGTCGCCAGCACGACCCTGCGGCCGTCCAGCGTCTTGTCGAGGGTGACCTTGGCGGCGACGGTGTCGTACGTGGCGACGACCGGGTCCAGGCGGCCCTGGATCGCCGTGTTCGCCTCGGGGTGCTTGCGCAGCACGCCCGCGGCCGCGTGCACGACGTAGGAGACCACCGAGCGGCGCTCCCCCGCTCGCCGCGCCCGCTCGCGTCCCGCGACGATCGCCGTCGCGTCGATCTCGGTGTCGAGGAAGACCGGCGAGAAGTCACGGATCTGGTCGAGGAAGAACAGGGTGTGGCGGCGCTGGTCGGCGAAAGGCTGCTCGGTCAACGGTTCACCACCTCGTAGATCGATTCGAGGTTCGCCGCCTCCAGGAAGTCCGGGAGCGACAACGGCTTTCCCAGGTGCTTCTCCAGCAGGACGAGCATCGCCAGGAGCCGTACCGAATCCCAGCCGGGAAGATCGTCGAAGGCCCGCCCCAGGTTCTCCGCGCCGACGTCGAGCCCGATCTCGTCCTGGAGCAGGTCCACGAACTCCGCCCGCGAGATCCCGGCCGTCATCGGTCACGCTCCAGCGCGAGGCCCGCTCTGATCCACTTGCTCGACTCGATCGCCACCGCGACCGCGCGCGACGGTGTCGCCATCTCCGGCAGCAGGCGGTCGAGCTGGAAGAACAGCAGGGCGTTGCCGTTGTTGCCGGTCTCGCCGACGCAGGAGATCTCCTTGGCCGACGAGAAGTCAAGCCGCTTGGCGATCTTGTCGGTCATGGTGACGGACAGCTGGGGAGGCAGCAGATAGTCGACCTGGTCCCGCTCCCAGCCGAGGTCGTCCAGGAGTTCTTCTGCGACCTCCTCGGCCAGGACGGGCACGAGCTTCTCGATGGCCTTGTAGTCCTCACTCGCCGGCGCCTCGGCGGTGTCGCGGTCCGCCAGGCCGTACCACCGCAGGGTCTGGCCGGGGGCGCGGTCCAGGCCCGACAGCCTGGTGAGCACAGAGCGGACCACCGGCGCCTGGGGGTGGTCCTCGGTGCTGAGCACCGCGGCTCCGGCTCCGTCACCGAACAGCAGGTAGTTGACGACCTCGTCGGGCGGCAACGCGGCCAGGTCGGCCTTGAGGTCGTAGTGCTTGGCGATGACGTCCCCGCCGATCACCAGCGCGGTCCGGTACCGGCCACTGCCCAGCAGCGCGGCCGCCACGTCGAAGGTCTGCACGGCCCCCGAGCAGCCCGACTGGAGCTGGAAGGTCGGCACGCCGTCGATACGCAGCCGGTCGGCGATCACGTTCACGGTGGTCGGCATCAGCGTGTCCGGGGTGGCGGTACCGAGCACCACCACGTCGATCTCCGCGGCGGAGATCCCCGCTCGGTCGAGGGCCTGAACCGCCGCGCGCTCGCCGAGATCGGCCAGGTCGTGGTGGCGCTCGCCCGATTTCAGGTCGATCGCGAGGTGCCGGGTCCGTGTGCCGATGAAGGTGTCGACCCACTGCCGCCAGAGGTCGTCCATCCCGAAGCGCTCGGCCAGTGCGGCGGTGTCGACGGGGGGCCCGGGAAGGGCCGTCCCCACGGACAGAACTCGTATCGGGCTTTCCCCCATGCTGCTCCTCCATCGAGCCGTGTCCGCGTCACGCGTGTCGTCGCCGGGCGGTCCGGTACTCCCGAGGTGGCGTCGCGGATCCCACGTCGGCCTTCCTCGTCGGAACGCTAATGACGCCTGCTAAAGCAGCACTAAGCGAGTGATGAACCGCCCCGCCGGACGGAGACGCCGGACGACGGACGCCTGCGCTCGGTCGCGATCGGCGTCACAGGGAGGCCAGGGAGAAGTAGGCCTCCTCCTCCTGGTCGAAGTGCAGCAGGAGGACCGCGTGCAGGCCGTACAGGCAGGCGCACAGGTCGTCGAGTTGCTCGGGGCGCACCCCGCCGTCCTCGGCGAGGGCGAGGTGACGCCCCAGCCGGCGCACGAGCCGTTCGATCTCCGCGTGTGCCCTGCTCATGGTCATCGTGGCCTCGGGTCCGCCGAGAACGCGTCCCATCGCCGGGTAGAGCCGTCGTTCCTCGGCCCGTTCGTGCGGGAGCAGGCGTTCGGTGAGGAAGGTATGGACCTCCCGCAGCCGGCCGAGGGCCTCCATCGGGGAGGTGCCGGCCAGCTCGTCGGCGGTCTCCCGGATCAGTTCCAGAGGCGGCCTCAGCGAGGAGTGCTCCATCTTGAAGCGGCGCAGCAGGGACTCGGTGCCTGCGTCGACCACCGTGCGGGTCCCCCGGGCGGGACGCAGGGCCCGCAGCGCGTTGAGGATCACCGCCACGTCGATGACCTCCTGGAGCAGGGCACCGGAGGCGGGTGGCAGCGCTCCGGCCGCCGCCACGGCCATGGCCAGCAACGAGAGGGTCATCCCCGCGCTCGCGCTCTGCACGGCGATGCGGCGGGAGCGACGGGCGACGTCCATGGCGTCGGCGAGCCGGTCCAGGCGGTCGGCGGTGAGCACCACGTCGGCCGCCTGGGTGGAGGCGGCCGAGCCGCGGGCGCCCATCGCGACCCCGATGTCGGCGGCGGCCAGGGCGGGGGCGTCGTTGACGCCGTCGCCCACCATCACGCTCACCGCCCTGGCCGTCTCCTGCCGTACGGCCCGCACCTTGGCCTCGGGGCTCTGCTCGGCCAAGACCCGGTCGACGCCGAGCACCGTGCCCACGCTCTCGGCGACCTCGGCCCGGTCCCCGGTGAGCATGATCACCCGCTCGATGCCGGCGGTGCGCAGCCGCCGCAGGGTCCGTGCCGCGTCCGCCCGTACGGCGTCGCGGAGCAGGATCACGCCCGCCGTCTCGCCGTCCACGGTCACCCAGACCGTGATGGCCCCGTCCAGCGCGGCCCGCGCCCGCTGGGCCCGCTCCCACCCCGGGGAGTCCGCGGCAGGGGATGCCGTCGCCTTGCCGACCGCTGTCCGGCGGCCCTCCACCACCCCCTCGGTACCGATTCCGGGCCGCTCCAGAACCTCGGTCGGCCTCGGAAGCTCGGCCCGGTGGGTGCGGGCGGCCTCGACGATCGCGGCGGCCAGGACGTGGGAGGACATCTGATCCACCGCCGCCGCCCAGCGCAGCACGTCGTCGGCGCGGACGCCGGGCGCGGCCACGACGTCGACGACCTGGGGGCGTCCCGCGGTGAGCGTTCCGGTCTTGTCCACGATGAGGGTGCGTGCCTGTCCCAGCCTTTCCAGCGCCGCCCCGCCCTTCACCACCACGCCGTGCCGCGCCGTACGCGACAGTCCTGAGGCGATGGCCGCCGGTGCGGCGAGCAGCAGCGGGCAGGGGGTGGCCACGACCAGTACGGCCACAGCCCGTACCGGCTGGCCGGACAGCAGCCAGGCGGCTCCCGCCAGCAGGAGCGTGAGGGGCAGGAACCAGGCGGCGAACCGGTCGGCGAGCCGTACGACGGGGGCGCTGTCGGCCTGCGCCTGCCGGGCCAGCCGCACCACCCCCGCGTAGGTGCTCTCGGCCGCGCTGCGGCTCGCCCACAGGTCGAAGGCGGGGCCGGCGTTCACGACGCCGCTGCGCGCGCTCTCCCCCGTGGCGCGCCTCACCGGGACCGACTCTCCCGTCAGGGCCGACTCGTCCAGCAGTGCCGCGTCCTTCGCGATCACGCCGTCGACGGGGACCGTCTCACCGTGCGGGATCAGCAGCAGGTCGCCGGGCCGCACCTGATCGACCTCCACGAGGGCGGCCACCCCGTCCCGGTAGCGCCGGGCCGATTGGGGCGCTCGTTCGTACAGCGCGGTCAGGTCCCGGCGGGCCCGGCGTGAGGCGTAGTCCTCCAGTGCCCTGCCGGTGGCGAGCATCACGCCGATCAGGGCTCCGGCGAGATACTCCCGCACGGCGAGCGCTCCGGCCAGGGCGAGTACGGCGATGGCGTCCACGCCCAGCCGGCCGCCACGCAGTGCCGCCACCACCCATCCCGCCGCGGGCACCAGGGCGACGCAGGTGACCGCCGCCCACAGCAGATCACCGGCGGCGCCCGCGCCGGCGAGGTGAAGTACGGCTCCGGCCAGGAGCCCGCACGCGGTCACCGCGAGGAAGACGACCATGCCAAGGCGTCTCGTCATCCGCGCCTCCCGCGGGTAGCCGTCCCGGCCCGGGGACGGAGGTCTGCTTCGATCAGGGCTCCGGGACCGCGGACGGACGTCGGCGACGGGAGCCGATGCGCGGCGTCCGGCTCATCCCGAGGGGACGTGGGACGGCATCACCGGGACCAGGCGGAACATCCCCGTCATCAGCTCCGGCGGCTCCGGTTGCTCGGTGATGCGGCCGGCCACGGCTCGCAGCACGTCGGTGGAGGTCATCATCCCCGCCAGCTTGTGGCCTTTACCCATGACCCCGATCGCGTCGACGCCGGCGTCGATCATCGCGGCGACGGCGTCGGCCAGAGGCGTGTCGGGTGTGGTGTGCGGGCGGCGTCGGTCGGCCAGCAACGCGTGGACCGGCACGCGTGACTGTTCGATCGGGCCGCCTGACCAGTGGGCGGTGAGGTCCTCGCGGGTCAGGATCCCGCGCAGGCAACCATGCCTGTCGACGACCGGCAGGTGGTGGACCCCCGCTCGCTGCATGATCTCCCAGGCCATGAGCGGGGACTCCCCGAGGTCGACGGCGACCAGTGTCCGGCTCATCACCTGCGCCACCGTGAGGTTACCGGTGTCCATCACGCCTCCCCTCGGGCCTGGACGACGGCGACGGGGCAGCGGGCGTGGTGCAGGACTCCGTGACTGACCGAGCCCAGCAGGGCCGAACCGGCCCTGCCCAGTCCCCGGGAACCGACGACGACCAGGTCGGCGGTGGCCGAGGCCTCGCAGATGACGCCGACCGGATGCCCGCAGACGAGTGTCTGTTCGACCTCGACCCGCGGGTACTTCTCCCGCCAGGCGGTGAGCGTGTCCGTGCAGAGGTTCTGTTGGGCGGCGAGGATGTCCTCGACCAGCGGGGTGTAGACGAGGGCGCCCGGTCCCACCACGGGCATCTGCCAGGTGTGGATCGCCCGCAGCCCGGCGCCGCGGCGGGCGGCCTCCTCGAAGGCGTACTCCAGCGCCACCGCCGAGTGGTCGGAGCCGTCGAAGCCCACGACGATGCGGCCGTAGGTCCGCTCGGGGACGGCCCTGACGACCACGACGGGGGCGGCGGCATGCCCGGCGAGGGCCAGCGAGACCGATCCGAGCAGCAGCCCGGTGAATCCGCCCAGCCCTCGGCTGCCCAGCACGACCTGCTCGGCGTCCTCGGCCTCCCGCCGCAGGACCTCGATCACCGGGCCCGTCCCCAGCAGGGTGTCCACCTCCAGGTGCGGGGCGCGCTCCCGGGCGAGTGCGGCCGCGCGTTCCAGCGTCTGGAGGCCGTACTCGGCGACGGAGTCACGAAAACCCGGAGGGGTCTGCAGCGGGATGTCACCGGGCCACGCCTCGCACGCATAAACGATCTTCAAGGCGCATCCGCGCCGGACCGCGTCGTCGGCGGCCCATTCGACCGCGACGTCCGAGGGAGATGAGCCGTCCACGCCCACCACTGTGTGCGCTGCCATGTCGACCTCCTTGGGTTCTGCTTCCATTCGACCGGTCGGCGGCGTTTCGCGCAGTGGGCCAAAGGCCCGTCCGTCAGGGACTTCCGACCCGCCGCGCGAAACGTCGCCTGCCCGTCGCCCGCGGGTCCGATCATCGGGCCGGCCGCTCTCGCGGCCCGCTTTCGCCGGACGAGGTCTCCTCGTGCCGGGCCACCGGGATCAGCATCACCGGGACGCGGGCGCCGGCCAGGGTTTCGCGTACGGTCCGCGCCCTTCCCTCGTCGAGGTGCTGTGACCATCCCAGCGCGATGAGATCCACGTGTTCGGCCGCCGCCACGCTCACCACCTGCTCTCCGGCGACTCCGCTGCGCAGCTCCAGGCGCACCCCGGGACACGCGCAGTGACGGGCCAGGAACTCCTGCTCCCACGCCTGCCTGGCGTGTGCGGCCTGATCCCAGAAGCGGGGAACGGTCACCTCGTCGAAGACGTGCAGGACCACCAGATCGACGCCGGTGCGGGTGAACAGCCGCGCGGTCTCGATGACGGCCGCCGCGGCCTCGAAGGATCCGTCCAGCGGCAGGAGCACCCGGGAGATGACGTGGTGAGGTGTCAGCGGCGTCCCTCGCGCCACCGGTGTCACCGGAGTCGTCGGAGGCACCGGAGGCACCACGGGCACCGGTGAGGGAGGCAGCAGGACGACCGGCTTGGTGCAGCGGCGTACGACCCACCAGGACATGACCCCGGGCGGGGCGCCGTCGGCGAGGACGCCGAGAAGCGTGCTCGTCCGCTCCAGTTCGCGGAGCACCGTCGCCGCGGTCTCCCGTGCCCCGGAGCCGGGGGCGAGGTGGATCTCTCGAATGCCCGTGCGGAGAATTTCCGCCACCGCCCGGGCGACGCCGGTCACGGCCGCGGCCTCATCCTCGTCGCCGCCGTCGTCGACCACGGCCAGCACATCCGCCATGTTCACTTCGTCCACTCCTCTCCCTTTTCTCCGCGTCATCGGCCCAGCGGCAGGCGGGCGGAGCCGATCACCTCCCGCGGGTCGCCCGCGCCCAGCCGCACCCGCAGCGCCCCGTCGGTCCGCACGTCGACCGCCTCCGGGGTGATGTCCAGCCGCACCCGGCGGCCCAGGCACAGAAATCGCACGCCCAGGCTTCCCCACGACGCGGGAAGCCGGGGATCCACGCACAGGATCCCTCCGCGTACCCTCGCTCCCGCGAAGCCGGTGAGCAGCGCCTGCCACACACCCCCGAACGTGGCCATGTGCAGGCCGGTGGCCGTGGTCCCGGTGAGGTCGTCCAGATCCAGGACCAGCGCGGTGCGCAGCAGGTCGAGCGCCTCCTCCGGGCGGCCCGCTCTGGCCAGCAGGCAGGCGGTGATCGCCGGTGAGAGCGACGAGCCATGGGCGGTACGGGGACCGTAGAAGTCGAGGTTCGCCTCCAGCGAGCCCTCCTCGGCCTCCTCGGGCACCAGGTGGTGGAGCATGAGGACATCGGGCTGTTTGATGATCTGGGTGGCGGCGAGCCGTTCGTGACCGAGCAGCAGGTCGGCGGCGACCGGCGGGACGGCGATTCCCTCCATCGTGAGCGGCTCCAGCCGGAAATATCCAGCGAACTGCTCATATCTTCCCGAGGTGGGATCGTAGCCGTCCACCAGGCGGTCGGCGAGCGCGCGCCACCGGCGGCCCTCCTCGCAGTCCGGGGCGACGAGATCGGCCGCCTGCCGCAGGTTCCACCGGGCCATCACGTTGGTGAACGCGTTGTCCGTCACCGCCTCGTGGTACTCGTCCGGCCCGATCACCTCCCCGATGTGGGCCCGCCCCTCCCCGTCCACCCGGCAGCGCGACGCCCAGTAGCGGGCGGTCTCGATCACGAGAGGGCGCGCGGGTCCGGCC
This sequence comes from Streptosporangium sp. NPDC000563, assembly GCF_040299985.1. NCBI lineage: Bacteria > Bacillati > Actinomycetota > Actinomycetes > Streptosporangiales > Streptosporangiaceae > Streptosporangium > Streptosporangium sp. NPDC000563. Next base: position 12,898 of record NZ_JBEPDA010000007.1, read on the forward strand.
AGGAAGGCGCCGTCGCCGCTCCAGCGCGCGTAGTGGGCGGCGGCCCAGGCGACGTCGGCGGTGATGTGCTCCTCCATCCGCCCGGTGAGGATGGCGAGGGGCTCGCCGCCCAGACACCCTCGGGCGGGGGTCACCTCCTCTCCGGTGGCGGCGGACTCCCAGGGAAAGCGCGCGCCGGAAAGGCCCAGGGCCGCGGCGCGGGCCCGCGCCGCGGCCAGGCGGCGGATCCGGTAGACGACCATCGCCCTGGCCGCGGCCGGATGAACGCTCGCGAGGGCGGGCAGGACGAACACGTCGGCGTCCCAGAAGACATGACCGGCGTAGCCGCCACCGGACAGCCCTCGCGCGCCGACGGCCAGTTCCTCACCGCGCCCGGCGACGCTCCACAGGTGGAACAGCGCGAACCGGACGGCGAGCTGCGCCTGGGGATCATCGGGGATGCGGACGTCCACGGCCTCCCAGCGTGCCGCCCACGCCGCCCGCTGCTCGGCGAGCAGCCGGTCGAAGCCGAGCTCCCTGGCCGCCTCCAGCGCCGCGACGGCGTCGCGCGGCACCGGCCGGCGAGCGGGGTCGGCCGTGTAGGCGACGATCCGCTCCAGGGTGCGTACCTCGCCGTCGCGGCCCGTACGCTGCGTCGCCACGGCGGCCATGCCCGCGTGGTCGGCGGTGGCGCGCGACCAGGTGTGGCCGTCGAGCCGGCCCTCGGTGACCTGGCCCTCCGAGGGCGATCGCAGGGCGGGCCCCGCCCGCAGCCGCCCGGCGCCCGCCTCGGCGCGCATCGCCACCACCCCCGGCCGGCTCACGCACGCGAACCGCAGCGTCCGTACCGGACAGGTGTGGCCGATCTCCTCCCGGACCAGCACGCCGGCGCGCAGGTCGAGCACGCGCAGGTCCTCCTCGGGAGGCGGGCGCAGGACGAGCCCGGTCCACTGGGGACCCGGCAGCAGGTGCTGCCCCGATCCGGTCCCGGTGTAGATCCCCTCGGCGAGCACCAGCGGAACCGATCCGGGGGCGTCCTCCTCCACCGATCCCCGGGTGGCGAAACCTCCGGCGCCGAGGGTGAAGAGCGTCTCGGTCACCCGGTGCCGCGACGGATCGGTGCCCGTCTCGCGGATCGTCCACGCAGGATCGTCGTCCACCCGGGGAACCCGCCCGTCGCGAGCCCCGTGCGGCACCCCGTGCGGCATCTCGGTGGCGCACCGGTCGAACGCCACCGCCTCGAAGGTACGATCACGCCGTCGGCGGTCCGGGTCGTCCATCGGCCCCCATATCGCCTCGCGCCGGCGCCGGGAGCGGCGACGGCGGCCCCCACAGGTTCTCGTGGCCCCCGCTGTCGCGGCAGAGCCTTCCGCCCCGGCCGGAAAGGACTTTCGTCCCGGCAAGGCTCGCTGTCGGCGGGTGTCCGACCCTCTCCCCGGGTTTCCTGGGGAGAGACCTCAGGTCTCAGGCCCCTGGCCAGGCGTCCCACCGGTGACTCGGGCCGTCCGGCCACGCCGTGAAGGACTTTCGGCTCTGCTCACGAGCCCCAGGCACTCCATAACGTGGAAATTTAGAAATATGCGGGGGTTTGTCATGAAAATGACTGTTCAGGATGTCATGAGCACCGGAGTCACCACGGTGCGGGAGAACACCGCGTTCCGCGAGGTCGCCGAGATCCTCATCGCCACCGACGTCGGCGGGGTACCGGTGGTGGACGAGGACGACCGCGTACTCGGCGTCGTCTCCGAGGCCGACCTGCTGCGCAAGGAGGAGTTCAAACAGCGTTACCACTGCGAGCACTACCGGCCGCCGCTTCGCGCGTGGCTGCGTCACCGGATGAGCGGCGAGAGCGGCCTGCGGAGGAAGGCCGCGGGTGAGACCGCCGGCGAGCTGATGAGCCGCCCCGCCGTCGTCATCACCGCCGACTCCCCCGTGCTGCTCGCCGCTCGCGTGATGGACCTGCACGGGGTGAGACGACTGCCGGTCGTACGCGCCGACGGCAGGCTGGCCGGCATCGTCAGCCGCCGGGACCTGATCAAGGTCTTCGTCCGCAGCGACGACGAGATCGGGCGCCGCATCCGCGAGGACCTCGTCGTCCACGAGCTGGGCATGGATCCCACGGGCGTCGGGATCGAGGTCCGAGGCGGCCTCGTGCGGCTCTCCGGCCAGGTGGACGAGCACAGCCAGGCCGTCACCCTCGCGCAGAAGGCACGAAACCTCGACGGGGTCGTCAAGGTGACCGACGAGCTCACCTGGCGCCAGGACGACGTCGTACCACTCTCGATCATCTGGGGCGGGGCCTGACCGCGCCATCCGCCGATCGCGAGGTTCGCGAACCGGCGCCTCACCGTACGGCGATTCCCGCCAGGGCGTGGAGCCCTCGTACGGCAGCATGACAACAGCGGGGACCGGGGGGAACGGCTCATGAGCACCGTTGTGACAGATTCGCTGGAAGCACTCATCGCCGAGCTGCGCTCGCGCGGCTTCACCGTGGTCGGTCCCACGGCACGGGACGGAGCCATCCGGTTCGCCGAACTCTCCTGCGCCGCGCAGCTGCCCGCCGGGCGCGGCGACGAGCAGCGCCCCGGCCACTACCGGCTCACCGAGCGGGACGACGAGCTGGTGTTCGCTTTCGCCGCGAGCCCCGACTCGGCCAAACGCTACACCCAGCCGCCCCGGCAGAGACTGTCCCGGACGTACGGCGAGACGATGGAGGAGATCGAGGAACCGGCGCCCCGGATCGCCCTGCTGGGCGTACGCTCCTGTGACCTGGCCGCGATAGCGGTCCAGGACCGGGTCTTCCTCGGCGGCAGGCACCCCGATCCGGCCTACCGCAGGCGTCGTGAGGCGCTGTTCCTGGTCGCGGTGAACTGCGCGGTGCCCGGCGGCACCTGTTTCTGCGTCTCCATGGGCACCGGCCCGAAGGCCACCGGCGGGTTCGACCTGGCGCTCACCGAGCTGAGCGGCCCGCACCGGTTCCTGGTCGAGACGGGAAGCGAGCAGGGCTCGCAGATCGCCGCGGCGCTTCCGCACCGGCCCTGCACCGACGACGACCTCGCCGCCGCGGCGGAGGTCTCACGGCTGGCCGCCACCCGGATGGGCCGGCAGGTGGACACCACGGACATCCAGCAGCGCCTGGCCGCGGCCCACGACTCCCCGCGCTGGGCCGAGGTCGCCTCCCGCTGCCTGGCCTGCACCAACTGCACGATGGCCTGCCCCACCTGCTTCTGCACCACGGTCGAGGACTCCACCGACCTCACCGGCACCGTCGCGGAGCGGACGGAACTGTGGGACTCCTGCTTCACCCTGGACTTCTCCGAGGTCGGCGGATCCCCCGTACGCGCCTCGGGACCGGCCCGCTACCGGCAGTGGCTGACGCACAAGTTCTCCACCTGGTACGACCAGTTCGGCATGTCCGGTTGCGTGGGCTGCGGCAGGTGCATCACCTGGTGCCCGACCGGTATCGACGTCACCGAGGAGCTGGGATGCATCCTATGACGCCGGTGCCCTACCGCGTCCGGTCGCGCCGCCCGGACCGGGCCGACACGGTGACCCTGACGCTGAGGCCGGTCCAGGGCGACTGCCTGCCGTTCCTGCCCGGCCAGTTCACCATGCTGTACGCCCCCGGGGTCGGGGAGATACCGATCTCGATCAGCGGCCGCGCCCGCTCCGGCGGATACGTGCAGACGATCCGCGCGGTGGGCGCGGTCAGCGCGGCGCTGTGCCGGATGCGCCCCGGTGACGTCGTGGGGGTCCGCGGCCCGTACGGCACGTCGTGGGACCTGCCGGCGGCGGCCGGGCTGGACGTGGTCGTGGCGGCCGGCGGCCTCGGCCTCGCCCCGCTGAGACCGGTGGTCCGCGAGCTGGCCGCCCACGCCTCCCGGTACGGGCGGGTCAGCCTGATCGTCGGCACCCGCACCCCCGCGACCCTGATGTATCCCGGTGAGCTGGCCCGCTGGCGGGACGAGCACGGCATCGACGTCAAGATCATCGTGGATCATCCCGACCACGCCTGGAAGGGGCCGGTGGGACTGGTCACCCGGCTGATCGACCGGATCGTCTTCGAGCCTCGCCGCACCTTCGCCTTCGTGTGCGGCCCCGAACTCATGATGCGCGAGACCGCGGATCGGCTGGTACGGCGGGGGGTGCCCGCCGGGCGGGTGGCGTTGTCGGTGGAGCGCGACATGAAGTGCGGGGTCGGCCGCTGCGGTCACTGCCAGCTCGGCCCGCTGCTCACCTGCCTGGACGGTCCCGTACTGAGCTACGAGCGGGCGGCCGGGCTGCTCGCGGTGCCGGAGCTGTGATGGCCGGGCCCGCGCCCCGGCGCCCGCGGCTGGCGGTGTGGAAGTTCGCCTCCTGCGACGGCTGCCAGCTCACCTTGCTGGACTGCGAGGACGAGTTGCTCTCGGTCGCCGCCGAGCTGGACATCGCCTACTTCCTGGAGGCCTCGAGCGCGATCGGGCGCGGACCGTACGACCTGTCGCTCGTCGAGGGGTCGATCACCACCCCGGACGATCTTCGCCGTATCCGGCACGTACGCCGCGTCTCCAAGCGCCTGGTGACGATCGGCGCCTGCGCGACGGCGGGAGGCATCCAGGCGTTGCGCGACTTCGCCGACGTCGAGGAGTTCCTCTCCGTCGTCTACGCCCGGCCCGACTACATCGCCACCCTGGAGCGTTCCACCGCGATCTCCGCCCACGTGCCGGTGGACTTCGAACTGCGCGGCTGCCCCATCGACAAGCGGCAGCTGCTGGAGGTCATCTCGGCGTTCCTGGCCGGGCGCCGCCCCTTCGTGCCCGGCCACAGCGTCTGCGTCGAGTGCAAGGCCCGGGGCAACGTCTGCGTCCTGGTCGCCCACGGCACCCCCTGCCTGGGTCCGGTCACCCAGGCAGGTTGCGGAGCGCTCTGCCCGGCGTTCAACCGGGGCTGTTACGGCTGCTTCGGCCCGATGGAGAGCCCCAACGCCCGGGCGCTCAACGCGCGGCTGCGAGAGCTCGGCATGAGCACCCCCGAGCTGGTGCGCGTCTACCGGACGTTCAACGCCACCGAGGAACCGTTCCTTCAGGCAGCCGAGGAGGCCGTCGATGACGCATAGGTCGCTCAGGATCAGCGGGCTGGCCCGGGTGGAAGGCGAGGGCTCGCTGCTGGTGCGCGCCCGCGACGGCCGCGTCACCGACGTGGAGCTGAACATCTACGAGCCGCCCCGCTTCTTCGAGGCCCTGCTGCGCGGAAGGGCGCACACCGAACCTCCCGACATCACCGCCCGCATCTGCGGCATCTGCCCGGTGGCCTACCAGATGAGCGCCTGCCAGGCGATCGAGGCGGCCTGCGGGGCGGAGGTGGCCGGGCCGCTGCGGGACCTGCGGCTGCTGATGTACTACGGCGAGTGGATCGAGTCGCACACCCTGCACATCTACCTGCTGCACGCCCCCGACTTCCTCGGCTACGACAGCGGGGTGGCGATGGCGGCCGACCACCGCCACGCCGTGGAGCGGGGGCTCGCGCTGAAGAAGACCGGCAACGAACTGGTCGCCGCCCTCGGGGGCCGGGCCATCCACCCGGTCAACGTGCGGGTGGGCGGCTTCTACCGGGTGCCCGCCCGCGCCGAGCTCGCACCGCTCGCCGAACGGCTGCGCCGGGCCCGTGACGCGGCGCTGGAGACGGTGGGCTGGGTGGCCGGCTTCGACTTTCCCGACGTGGAACACGACTACCGCTTCCTGGCCCTGCGCCATCCGGCCGAGTACGCCATCCTGTCCGGCTCGGTCGCGGTGAGCGACGGCACCGAGTTCGCGGCGGCCGACTGGCCCGCCCACGTCGTGGAGGAACAGGTGCCGCACTCCACCGCCCTGCACGCGCGGCTCGACGGAGAGGCCGGCTACCTGGTGGGCGCCCTGGCCCGATACGCCCTCAACGCCCACCTGCTCTCCCCCCTGGCCCGCTCGGCCGCCTCCGACGCCGGGCTCGGCCCCGTCTGCCGCAACCCTTTCCGCAGCATCGTGGTCCGCGCGGTGGAGGTCCTGCACGCCTGCGAGGAGGCGCTGCGGATCATCGAGGACTACACCGAGCCGGACGCGCCGGCCGTCGCGGTCGAACCACGCCCGGGGGTCGGCGGCGGCGTCTCCGAGGCCCCGCGCGGCACGCTCTACCACCGCTACCGGATCGACGGCGCCGGGTTGATCACCGAGGCCGACATCGTGCCTCCGACCTCGCAGAACCAGGCCCGCATCGAGATGGATCTGCGTCATCTCATCGAGCCCCGCCTCGGCCTGCCACAGCAGGAGTTGTCGGCGCTGTGTGAGCGCGCGGTACGCAACCACGACCCGTGCATCTCCTGCTCGACCCACTTCCTGCGCCTGCACCTGGACCGGTGAGGCCGGTCCGCACCCGGGAGGACCCATGCGCGACCGCGTCGCCGCCACCGGCACCGGCACCGGCACCGATCCCGACGCCGATGTCGTCATCGTCGGGATCGGCAACGAGTTCCGGGGAGACGACGCCGCGGGGCTGTTGACGGCCCGGCTGCTGCGCGGCACGCTCCCGGCGCGGGTCACCGTGCTGGAGAACGCGGGCGACCCCGCCGAGCTGATCGAGGCGTGGACCGGCGCCCGGCTCGCGATCGTGATCGACACGGTGGTCTCCGGCGCGCCCCCGGGCACGACCGGCCGCCGTGCCCTCCTCGGCTCCGCGCCGCGCGCCCGAGGCGACCGCTGGACGCCGCCCGTCGTCCGGCACGGCAGTTCACACGCCCTGGGCATCGCCGACGCGCTCGCGCTCGGCCGTGTCCTCGGCCGCCTGCCTCGGGAGCTCGTGCTCCACACCGTCGAGGGCGCCGACTTCGGGCTCGGCGCCCCGGTGACGCCCGCCGTCGGGCTCGCCGTCGAACGGCTCGCCGAGACAGTGGCCAAGACGGTGGTCGAGCTCGTCCGCTCGGAGCCGGCACGGCCCCGTTGAACCGGATCACGGATGTTTCACGGACTCGGCGGACGCGACGGGCTCCGGGGTGCTGAACCGGCTCGCTCGGCGGTGGACGCGGTGACCGGGAGGGCGCGGGCGGGTGGGAGGTGCGGCGGGCACGGTGCGGTAGAACCACTGTTTGCCGAACTCGATGAGAACCAGATAGACGATCACCATGGCGGCCAGCGCGAGGAAGAACAGGGCGGGCAGGGGCTGGAAGCCGAGCGCGCCGGCGAACGGGGTGGACGGCAGCAGGGCACCGACACCGACGACGCCGAGGGCTGCCAGCAGCAGGGGCAGGCTGGGATGGCTGCGCAGGAACGGGACGCGGCGGGTACGGATGGCGAAGATCACCAAGGTCTGGGTGGCGAGGGACTCGACGAACCAGCCGCTGCGAAACAGCGGCGGCCCGGCGTGGAAGACCCCCAGCATGATGACGAAGGTCGCGACGTCGAACAGGGAACTGATCGGGCCGAAGAACAGCATGAAACGGCGGATCAGCCGGACGTTCCAGTGGGAGGGGCGGGCCAGCTGCTCGGGGTCGGCGTTGTCGGTGGGGATCGCGAGCTGGCTGCTGTCGTACAGGAGGTTGTTGAGCAGGATCTGCGAGGGCAGCATCGGCAGGAAGCCCAGCGCCAGCGAGGCGCCGGCGGCGCTGAACATGTTGCCGAAGTTGCTGGAGGTGCCCATCAGGACGTATTTCATGGTGTTGGCGAAGATCCGGCGCCCCTGCACGACACCGTCGGCCAGGATGGCGAGATCCTTTTCCAGCAGGATCACGTCGGCGGCGTCCTTGGCGACGTCGGTGGCCGAGTCGACCGAGATGCCCACGTCGGCGGCGTGCAGGGCGACGGCGTCGTTGACGCCGTCGCCGAGGAAGGCCACGTCCAGGCCGCTGCCGCGCTGCAGGCGCACGATGCGGGCCTTGTGTTCCGGGCTAACGCGGGCGAACACGGTGGTCCGGCCGATCAGCTCGGCCAGCCGGGGGTCGTCCGCGGCCTCGACGTCGGCTCCGGTGAGCACCCGCGCCGCGGGCAGGCCGAGGTCGGCGCAGAGTTTCGCGGCCACGGCGGGGTTGTCGCCGGTGAGGACCTTGACGGTGACGCCGAGTTCGGCCAGGCGGCGCAGCGCCTCGCGGGCGCCGTCCTTGGGCGGGTCGAGGAACACCAGCAGGCCGCGGAAGACCAGATCGCGCTCGTCGGCAGCCGTGATCGTGGCGGCGCCGGAGACCTCCGAGGCGGTCACGTCCGCAGTGGTCACGTCTCGGGTGGCGACGGCGACCACCCGGTTACCCGCGGCGAACTCGGCCTCCAGGGCCGCGGACGCCCGGGCGGGGACGTCGGCGCACCGGGCCAGGACGGCCTCCGGCGCGCCTTTGCTGATGATCAGGCGGTGGCCGTCGTCACGTTCGACCAGGACCGAGACCATCCGCCGCTCGTGGTCGAAGGGCAGCAGGGCGAGGCGCCGGTAGCGGCCCAGCCGCCCGTGCAGGGCGGCGGCGTCGGGTGAGTCCCACAGGGCGAGGTCCAGCGCGTTGCCGCCCACCGCCCGCTCCCGCCCGGCGCCCGGATCGACGGTGGCCTCGCCGCACAGCAGGCCGAGCTCCAGCGGTTCCCGCGCGGCCTGCCCGTCCGCGTCCAGGGCTCGCGTGAAGGTGATGCGGCCCTCGGTGAGGGTTCCCGTCTTGTCGGTGAAGAGCACCTCGACGTTGCCCAGGTCCTCGATGCACACCAGGCGCTTGACGAGCACCTTGTGCCGGGCGAGCCGCCGGCTGCCGGCGGCCAGACTGGTCGAGACGACGGCCGGGAGCAGTTGCGGGGAGATGCCCACCGCGATGGCGAGGGAGAACAGCAGTGCGTCGAAGATCGGCCGATGCAGGATCACGTTGACGATGAAGATCGTGGTGGTGAGCACGGCGGCGATGCGCACCAGCAGCAGGGAGAAGCGGCGCAGCCCGGTCTGGAACTCGGTCTCGGGGTGGCGTTCACCGAGCGCGAGCGCGATCCTGCCGAACTCGGCGCGGCCGCCGGTGGCCACCACGACGCCGGCGCCCAGGCCCCCGTGCACGACGGTGCCCATCAGCGCGCCACAGGTCAGATCCGCCAGGGCCGTACCCGCGGCGACCGGCTCGGTCGCCTTGGCCACCGGCAGCGACTCCCCCGTCAGCGCCGACTCCTCGCACTCCAGGTCGCTCACCGACAGCAGTCGCAGGTCGGCCGGCACGATCTCGCCCAGCCGCAGTTCGACGACGTCGCCGGGAACCAACGCGGTCACCGCCACCGTGCCGGGGCGGCCGTCGCGCCAGACCACGCAGCGATGCTCGATCTGGGAGTGCAGGGCCTCGGCGGCCCTCTCCGCGCGGTACTCGTTGACGAAGCCCAGCCCGACCGAGGCCGTGAGGATCACCCCGATGATCAGCGCGTCCTTCGGCTCGCCGAGAAAGGCGGAGGCGAGCGCGGTCACCGCCAGCAGGATCAGCAGCGGTGAGCGCAGCTGGCGGGCCAGCACCACCGGCCACCGTGCCCGGTGCGAGCGCACGGCGTTGGGTCCCAGCGCCGCCAGCCGATCGCGCGCCCGCTCCGTCGTCAGTCCCTCGCGCCCGCTGCCCAGCCGGGCCAGCACCTCCTCGGCCGGCAGCGCCGCCGCGTCGGCGACGTCCAGCCGGGCCGTGCCGCCCAGGCGGGCCGTCGCAACCATCATCGGCTCCCTAATACCTCGCGCCCTGGTCCTGTTCAGATCCTGGGCGCTCGCGCCGCCGCCGCGTTAGAGGCCAAGGTCCCTCAGGCATCCGGGCCGGGGCACGCCGAGCGGCACGGCTCGCCCCGGCGAGGTGGCTGCGACGACTCTCAGCTCACCGCTGGTCCGAAGTGGCGGGCGAACCACTCCTGCGCCAGAGCCGCGACGCTCTCGAGCGTTCCAGGCTCTTCGAACAGGTGACCGGCACCGGGGACGATCCTGAGCAGGTTCTCGCAACGCAACCGTTCCTGTGCCGCCCTGTTGAGGTCGATCACCGCCTCGTCGCGGCCTCCCACGATCAGCAGGGTCGCCGCCCGCACCGCGGGAAGTCGCGGACCGGCCAGATCGGGCCGCCCACCCCGGGAGACGACGGCGGCGACCTCGCAGCCCGGCTCCGCCGCCGCCCACAGCGCGGCCGCGGCTCCGGTGCTCGCCCCGAAATAACCGATCGGGACGCCCGCCACCTCAGGCCGATCCCCCAGCCAGCCGGTGACCCGGACGAGTCTTTCCGCCAGCAACCCGATGTCGAACACGTTGCCCCGGTCGAACTCCTCCTCGGGTGTGAGCAGGTCGAACAGCAGCGTCGCCAGGCCCGCCCGGTTGAACGTCGAGGCCACGTACCGGTTGCGCGGGCTGTGGCGGCTGCTGCCGCTGCCGTGCACGAACACGACCACCCCCGCGCTGCTCTCGGGAACGACGAGCCTGCCGGGCAGCCGGACCTCGCCGGCGTCCACCCAGACCTCCTCGGCGGGGCCGGGAGGATCGTCTCCCCGTGCGTGCTCCTCACCCCTGCCGCCCCAGGCTTCGGCCTGCCGCAGCAACTCGATCACCTCCTCGTCGCTGCCCTGGGAGAAATCGAGGTACCAGGCACCGATCGCGTAGAAGGCGTGCGGTGTTCGCAGGCAGACCACCTCGTCGGCGACCTCACGCAGGCTCTCGATCGTTCCCGGCGCTCCGACCGGAACCGCCAGCACCACTCGGGAGGCCCCGCGCGCCCGAGCCACCTGGCAGGCGGCACGAGCCGTTCCGCCGGTGGCGACACCGTCGTCCACCACGATCACCGTACGGCCCGTCAGATCCAGCGGGGCGCGCTCACCGCGCAGGTGGCGCCCGCGGCGCAGGAGCTCCTCGCGCTCCCGCTCCTCCACCGCGGCCATCTCCTCCTCGGTCAGGTTCGCGCGCCACACGATGTCGCGATCGACGACGCGTACCCCGCCCTCCCCGAGGGCACCGAACCCGACCTCCGGCTGGAACGGCACCCCGAGCTTGCGGACGATGATCACATCCAGCGGAGCGCCGAGGGCCTTGGCCACCTCGAACGCCACCGGCACTCCCCCTCTGGGCAACCCCACGACGACTGTGTTTCCGGCGTTCCCGGCGTTCCCGGCGTTCTTGACGTCGACGAGCCCGCGCAGTCGCTCGGCCAGCCGCATCCCCGCCTCATGGCGATCGACGAACACCCCGTCCACCTCGCAATCTGCGACACCACGCCCCCGTTCACCGGCGTCGATGGAAAAATCACGTCGGCGGTAGGGCCGAAGGTCCCGATTCACCTCCCCGTATGCGGGAAACGTCCCCCTCTCAGACAGTGATCAGACGGTGACGTCGTCGGCGGCGTTCAGGTCCGGATGCGCCTGCCGCTCGTCGCGCAGCACGCCGCCGACGACGTCACCGTCGACCGTCTCCTTCTCGACCAGGATCGCGGCGAGCCGGTCCAGGGCGCCACGGTGCACTCTCAGCAGGTCGACCGCGCGTTTCTCGGCCTCGCGGATCAGGCGGGCGACCTCCTCGTCGATGACCTGCTGCGTCCGCTCCGAGTACGGCCTGCGCTGGAGCTCCTCACCGTCCTCGCCGAGGAACTGAGGGCCCGCGGGAGAGTAGCCGACCGGACCGAGCGCGGGTGACAGGCCGAAGTCGCGCACCATGCGGGTGGCGATCTGCGTGGCGGCCGCGAGATCGTTGGCGGCGCCGGTGGAGCCCTCACCGAAGACGACCAGTTCCGCGGCCCGGCCGCCCAGCCGCACGGTGAGCAGGTCGGTGAGGTAGGTCTCGCTGTAGAGATGCCGTTCGGCCTCGGGCAGTTGCTCGGTGACGCCGAGTGTCAGACCGGCGGGCAGGATGGTCACCTTCGCGACCGGGTCGGCCTGCTCGCACAGCGTGGCGAGCAGGGCGTGCCCGGACTCGTGCACGGCCACCGAGTGGCGTTCCTGGGGAAGCAGCGCGTTGGTCGTCTCCCGCCGTCCCAGCAGCACCCGCTCGCGTGCCGCGTCGAGGTCCCTGGCGTTGATGGTCGTGCGGCCGGCCCTGACCGCGTTGATCGCGGCCTCGTTGACGAGGTTGGCCAGGTCGGCGCCGGAGAATCCCGGCGTGGCACGGGCGATCACGCCGAGGTCGACGTCCGGGGCCAGATGCTTGCCGGCCGCGTGAACGGCCAGTATCGCCGCGCGTTCGACCTGGTTGGGCAGCGGGACGGTGACCTGCCGGTCGAAACGGCCGGGACGCAGCAGAGCGGGGTCAAGGGTCTCCGGCCGGTTCGTCGCGGCCAGGACGACGATCCCGCTGCTCTGGTCGAAGCCGTCCATCTCCGCCAGCAGCTGGTTGAGCGTCTGCTCGCGTTCGTCGTTGCCGGCGATCGCCCTGCCACGCCGGCCGCCGATGGCGTCGATCTCGTCGATGAAGACGATCGAGGGGGCGCGTTTACGCGCCTCGTCGAAGAGGTCGCGGACTCGTGAGGCGCCCACGCCGACGAACATCTCCACGAACGCCGAGCCGGTGACCGACAGGAACGGCACGGCCGCCTCTCCGGCCACCGCCCGGGCGATGAGCGTCTTGCCCGTTCCCGGAGGACCGACCATGATCACTCCCCGGGGTGGTTTCGCGCCCGCGGCCGCGTACCGATCGGGGGCGCGCAGGAATTCCACCATCTCGCTGATCTCCTGCTTGACGCCGTCGTAGCCGGCGATGTCGCCGAACCGGGTCGCCGGCCGCTGGGCCTCGATGATCTTCGCCTTCGACCGGCCGAAACCTCCCATCCCACCGGCCATGGACTGCTGCGCCTTTCTTCCCATCCAGCCGAACAGGGCGATGAGCAGCACCAGCGGCAGAAAGCCGACCAGGAGCGAGATCAGGGAGTTCTCCGCCCGCGTCGCGGTGATCTGGACGTGATTGGAGCGAAGCTGGTCCTCCAGCCGGGTGGCGTTGAGCGCGGTGGGGATCTGGCTGGTGAAGGTGGCGCCGTTGTTCAGCGTGCCCGACACCGCGCCCTGATCGTCGATCGTCACCGCCTTGACCTGTCCCGTGCTCACCTTGGCGACGAAATCGCTGTAGGGGTACGACGCGCTCGACGGCCCGGTGAACAGCAGGGGCACCAGCAGCCACAGCGCGACGATCAGCATGCCGATCGTCGGCAGCCAGCGCCGCCAGCCGGTGGGCGGCGGAGACGACGAAGGGGGCGTCGGCGGCGGCTCGTTCGGCGGTCCGGGCTTCGCCTTACCGGTCATATGCCGACTGTGCCGACCGTGCGGCCGGATTCGCGTGATCACCACCTGGCCTCCCCGATGCGCCCCTCACCTGCCAGTTTTCAGCCACCCGGCAGGAACCGTGCAGGGTCTAAAGACCCGAAATCAGGACATAAATCCTTTTTTGAGTAGGTCGGAGGACGGTGAGCGACAAGCACATCCGGCCCGCCCACACCGTGTTTCCCCGCATCCCCCTGCGCCTCTGCACCCGTTGATGCCTTTCACTGTCTCCCCATGCCGCCCCGGCCGATCGTCGGCGACCGCGTCACAGGTCGCGACCAGGGGAAGGACTGGGAGATGGGGAGTCCGCCCACCCGCCCGAGATCACCTCAACGGCGGGTCCGGCCGTTCAACCGGGGTTTCGGTCATCCGAGGGGTGGAGCTGAGCGTGGAAGGCGTTGCCGATGGGATCGTGGGCGCAGATCAAGGAGACGCACATCGCCGTCGTGCTCCTGCTCGGAGATCGTGTTTTCAAGCTCAAGAAGCCGGTGGACCTCGGCTTCCTGGACTTCACCACCCGTGAGGCCCGGCGGGCCGCCTGCCTGCGGGAGGTGGAACTCAACCGGCGGCTCGCCCCGGACGTCTACGAGGGGGTCGCCGACGTACTGGGCCCGGACGGAGAGGTCTGCGATCATCTCGTCGTGATGCGGCGCATGCCCGAGGAACGCCGCCTCGCCGTCATGGTCCGCCTGGGCCAACCGGTCGAGGAGCCCCTGCGAAGCATCGCGCGGATGATCGCGAGCATGCACGCCCGATCCCCCCACAGCCCGCGCATCGACCGGAGCGGGGAGAGACAGGCACTGCGGTCCCGCTGGAACGCGAGCTTCGACCAGATCCGCGCGCTTCCCGACGCGGTTCTCGACCCCGAGATCGTCACGGAGATCGAACGGCTCACGCTGCGTTTCCTCGACGGCCGCGACCCCCTGCTCACCGCCCGCGTCGAGGAGGGCCGCATCGTGGACGGCCACGGCGACCTGCTCGCGGAAGACATCTTCTGCCTGCACGACGGGCCGAGGATCCTGGACTGCCTGGAGTTCGACGAACGACTCCGCTTTCTCGACGGCCTTGACGACGTGGCCTTCCTCGCCATGGACCTGGAACGGCTCGGGGCACCTCGCCTGGCCGGGACCTTCCTGCACCACTACATCGAGTTCACCGCCGATCCCGCCCCGCCCTCGCTCTGGCACCACTACGTCGCCTACCGAGCCTTCGTCCGCGCCAAGGTCGCCTGCCTGCGGCAACGGCAGGAGGACCCCGGCTCGGCGCGAGAGGCCCGGCAACTCGCCGAGCTCACACTTCGCCACCTGCGGGCGGGGGCGATCTCCCTGGTCCTCGTCGGCGGAGGTCCGGGAACCGGCAAGTCGACCCTGGCCGCCGCCCTCGCCGACCGCCTCGGACACACGCTGCTGAACAGCGACCGCGTTCGCAAGGAACTCGCCGGCATCGCGCCGGAACAACCGGCGGCGGCCCCCTTCGGCGAGGGCATCTACGATCGCCGGCGCACCGAGCGCACCTATGACGAGTTGCTGTTTCGAGCCGAGAAGCTGCTCCAGCAGGGCGAGCCGGTCATCCTCGACGCCTCCTGGATCGACGCAGAGCACCGGACGGCGGCCGAGCACCTCGCCCGGCGCACCTTCAGCGACCTCGTGGCGCTACGCTGCACCGCCCCTCCACAGATCACCGCCGAGCGGCTCGCCCGGCGAACCGGCGGGGTGTCCGACGCCGATCAGGCGATCGCCGCGACCATGGCGGCGAGGACGGCGCCCTGGCCGGAGGCGACCGAGATCGACACCGGCACGACCGTGGAACAGGCACTTGAGCGGGCCTTGGCCGCGATCCATCCTCCCTCGGCCGTCGTCGCCCGGCGGTTCCGGCGCCCCCGGATGGAACCCGGCTGAGGACGCCGTAAAAGAGCCGTGGAAGAAGGGTCCCGAATGGATCGGTATCCGTCTCCCGGCCCCGTCACCGGGCACCGTCCCGGAGCCCGGTGACGGTGATTTCGACAGTGATTTCGCCGGTGACCCCGCGGGTGACCTTCGGCCGGGCGATGGGGCCGAAGGACCCCTGACAGGCGGCGGAACACCGGGAAAGGCTTGCTTCATGTCGATCCTGGACGAATGTGACGCACTCCTTCGAACCGGGGAGATCGCCCACATCAGACCGCTGCGCGACACGGACGGCGCGGCCCTGCACGCCCTGGTGGACCACACCTCGGAGAAGTCGGCCTACCTGCGGTTCTTCGCCGGAGGTCGCGCCACGGCCCACCTGTACATGGACCGGCTGACCGGCTCCGGCTACCGCGGGCACGCCCAGGTCGCCCTCCTTTCCGGGCGGCTCGTCGCGGTCGCGGAGTACATCCCCGACGAGAGACGGCACAGCGCCGACGTGGCCGTCCTCATCGACGACCACGTCCACGGCCGTGGTCTGGGCACCCTTCTGCTGGAACACCTCGCGCTCGACGCCGCGGCCCGGGGGGTGGGCGAACTGGTGGCCGACGTGCTCACCGGAAACGGGACGATGCTGAAGGTTCTCTCCGACCTCGGTCTCACCACGACACGCGAGTTCACCGGCGACGAGATACGCGTCCGGATCGACCTGCGCCCCACGGACGCGCTCACGGCCGCGATCGAGCGGCGCGACCACGAGGCGGAGCGCGCCTCGCTGAGGCGAGTGCTGTCTCCCCGCTCGGTCGCCGTCGTGGGGGCGAGCCGCGAGCCGGACCGGGTGGGGCATCGGCTGCTGGGAAACCTGCTCGACGGCGGATTTCCCGGCCCGGTCTACCCGGTGAATCCGAAGGCGACTCACATCCTCGGCCTCCCCGCCCATCCCGACCTGTCCTCGATCGGCGAGCCGGTCGATCTGGTCGTCGTGGCCACGCCCGCGAACGCGGTCCTGGACGTCGCACGCCAGTGCGCCGGCCACGGTGTGGCCGGGCTCGTCGTGGTCAGCGCCGGCTTCGCGGAGACCGGCCCGCAGGGAGCGGAGCGCCAGGCCGAACTGCTGCGCATCTGCCGTACCGGAGGGATGCGGCTGATCGGCCCCAACTGCCTCGGAATCGTGAGCACCGGCGCCGCCCTCAACGCCAGTTTCCTGCCCCACCCTCCGCTGCCGGGCGCCGTCGCGCTGATGTCGCAGTCCGGAGCGGTGGCCGCCGGGCTCGTCGCCCGGGCCACCACGCTCGACATCGGGATCTCCTCCTTCGTCTCGGTCGGCAACAAGGCCGACGTCAGCGGCAACGACCTGCTGGAGTACTGGGAGGACGACCCCCAGACCACGGTCATCGCCCTGTACCTTGAGTCCTTCGGCAACCCGCGGAAGTTCGGCAGGATCGCCCGCCGGGTGGGACGGCACAAGCCGATCGTCGCGATCAAGAGCGGCCGCAGCACCTCGGGGGACCGGGCCGTACGCTCGCACACCGCCGCCGCCGCGACCCCCGACGTCGCCGTCGACGCCCTGTTGCGCGCCGCCGGAGTCATTCGCGTCGACGGCATGCAGGAGTTGCTGGACACCGCACGGCTGCTGGCCACCCAGCCGCTGCCCGCCGGAGACCGGGTGGCGATCGTCGGCAACTCCGGCGGGCCACAGGCGCTCGCCGCCGACGCCTGTGAACGTCACGGCCTTCTCGTACCGGAACTGTCGCCCGGCACCCAGCGACGGATGCGCTCCGGGTTGCGCCCGGCCGCCGCCGTCGCCAACCCGGTCGACCTGACGGCCGACGGGCAGGCCGAGGAGCTGGAGTTCGCCGCCTTGGCCGCGCTGGAAGACCCGGAGGTCGACACCGTGCTGATCGTCTACACCCCGCCGTTCGGTTCGGGTACCGAACGCACCTGTGAGGCGATCGCGCGGGTAGCGAGCTCGGCGAACAAGACCGTCGTCGCCTGCGTGGTCGGCCGTGACGGGACGACCGGCCCGGTGCCCGTGTACGCCTTTCCCGAGCAGGCCGTGCAGGCGGTGAGCCGGGCCGTGGCCTACAGGCGGTGGCGCTCACGTCCGGTCCTGCCCTTCGTCCCTCCTGCGGGGACGGACATCCAGGCGGCACGGGAACTCGTCGAGGAAGACCTGTCGCACCATCCCCAGGGCCGCTGGCTCGACCCGGTGACGGCCGCCCGGCTTCTCGGCTGCTACGGGGTCGCCGTGGCGGAGTTCATCGAGGCGGACACCCCCGAAGAGGCCGCCCGTGCCGCCGCCCACCTCGGATTCCCCGTCGCGCTGAAGGCGACGGGACCGGTGCACAAGAGCGACGTCGGCGGCGTCCGGCTCGGGCTGCGCACCTCGGCGGAGGTTCGCGGCGCCTACCGGGCGATGAAGGACACGGTCGGCCGGGAGATGACCGGCGCGATCGTCCAGCCGATGGCACCCGACGGCGTGGAGATCATCGTCGGCGCGGTCCGCCACCCCTCCTTCGGTCCTCTGGTCATGGTCGGCATGGGAGGCGTGAGCGCCGAACTGCTCACCGACCGCGCCTTCCGCAGTCCCCCGCTGAGCGGCCAGGACGCCGCGGAAATGATCCGGGAGCTGCACTGCGCCCCCCTTCTGTTCGGCTACCGGGGGCGCCCGGTGGCCGACACCGCCACCTTGGAGGATCACATCGTCAGGGTGGCGAAACTCGCAGAAGATCTTCCCCAGATCGCCGAGCTGGACCTGAACCCGATCGTCGCCGGTCCCGCCGACGCCGTCGTGGTGGACGTGCGGATCCGGCTGGCCCCGGCCTCACCCGTCCCCTCCCCTCTGCGCCGCCGGCTCCGCTGACGAACCGGCACGCGACCGGCATGCGACCGGCAAGGTCACCTGGCCATGGCGCACGGGACTTTCGGCCCTGTTACCGCCCCTGCCCGCGCCATAGCGTTCCCAGTGAAGAGATTCCCCGAAGGCCGGCCGCCAGAGCCCGGCGTCGCATCCGACGTGGCCGTCCTACGGGGGGAGGTTCGAAAAACACCGCGACGGCATGAAAAGCCCGTCTCCGCGGACGACACCCACCTTGAAAGGGGAAAACCCCATGGCTGAACGCCTCGCCGCTCCCGGTGACCTCGGCCGCCGGATCACCCGACGACGTGAAAGCCTCGGCCTCGACCGGGAAGAACTGGCGAAGCGCGCCGACATCAACCCCTCCTACCTCGCCTACGTGGAGCAGAGGGCGGCCGCCCCCGCCATCGAGACCATCGAGCGCCTGGCCTCCGCCCTGGACACCAGCACCGCCGAACTCCTGGGAGGGACCGTCGACCAGCCCCCCGGGCAGGGAAGAGCCGCACTCCACCCCGAGCTGAAGCACCTGGACGCGAAGGAGTGCCTGCGGCTCATCTCCCCCGGCGGGGTCGGCCGGCTGGCCTTCGACGACCTCGGCGGCCCGACGATCCTGCCGGTCAACTACGTCCTGCACGAAAACTGCGTGATCTTCCGTACCGCCTTCGGCGGCCCGCTCGACGAGAGCCTGAGAACCGGCGTGAAGGGGGTCGAGTTCAAAGTCGCCTTCGAGGTCGATCGGATCGACGACGCCAACCGCGAGGGCTGGAGCGTCCTCATCCGAGGCGGTGTCCATCATGTCTCCACCGCCGAGGAGCAGGCGGCCGTGATGACCCTGGGCGTCCACCCCTGGGCCGGCGGCGACCGCGAGCTCTACGTCAAGATCACTCCTTCCGAGATCACCGGCCGCCGCATCCTGCACGGCCCGTGATCCACACCGGTGTGGCCGCCCGGACGGTCGTCCGCGCTTCCGGGGAAGATCACCGGCCTGCGGAGGCGGCAGGGCCGATCAGTCCTGACTGCGAGATCGGGCAGCCGTCGTGCCCGGCAAGAAAGGAAGCGCTCCATGACGCCTCCCGCAGTGGTGGACCTCGAAGAGATCGCCGCGATGATCTTCGACACCGACGGGGTCGTCACCGACACGGCCACCGTGCACGCCGCCGCGTGGAAACAGGTCTTCGACGCCTTCCTGGGCGAGCACGCCGAACGGTCCGGCGAGCCGTTCCGGCCGTTCGACACCGATGAGGACTATCTGTCCCACGTCGACGGCAAATCCCGGCTGGACGGGGTGAACGACTTTCTGCACTCCCGAAACATCACCATCGATCCCGACACGGCGGCGGATCTCGCCGCCGCGAAAGACGCCTCCTTCCTGGCCGAACTCGACACCCACGGCGTGACCCCCTTCCGCTCGACCCTTGAACTCGTTCGCGAACTGCGACGCGAAAAAGTACTCACCGCCGCCGTCTCCGCGAGCCGCAACTGCGCACGGGTGCTCGACGCCGCGCACGCCACCGGCCTGTTCGACGTCCTGGTCGACGGCGTGACCGCCGCCCGGCTCGGACTCGCGAGCAAACCCGATCCCGCGCTGTTCCTGTACGCGGCCCGGCGACTGGGAGTGGCCCCGAGCCGGGCAGCCGTCGTGGAGGACTCCCTGGCCGGTGTGCGAGCCGGCAGGCGAGGCCGCTTCAAACTCGTCATCGGCGTCGACCGGCACACCCGGGGACAGGCCCTGCGCGCCGCCGGAGCCGACCTGGTCGTCACCGACCTGGCCGAACTACGACTGAAACCGCCCCCTGATCGCTCAGGCGCCCCGCACCCCCCTTAGAGCCGACGGTCCCGGCTCATAGGGTCCTTGGACCCTGGAAAACGCCGCGAGCACGACCGATGCTGCCCCTATGGACGAGTCACGGCCGGTGGGCGCGGAAGTGACCAGGCCGGCCCATGTCACCACCTGTTCGGAGGCGAGATGCACCACCTCACCGTCAAGGACGTGATGACCCACAAGGTGATCTCGGTCGGTGAGAACACCGGTTTCAAGGACATCGCGCAAACGCTTCTCACCCACACGGTGAGCGCCCTACCGGTGGTGGACGACGACGGCCACGTGGTGGGGATCGTCTCCGAGGCCGACCTGCTCCGCGGAAAGGAACCCCAGGACACACACTCCGGCGAGCCCACTCCGCCCAAACGGCAGACCTGCGCGAACCGCACCGGAGGCGAGGTCGCCAGGGAGCTGATGCGCGTCCCCGCGATCACGATCTCGAAGGACGCCCCGGTGGCGGACGCCGGCCGGCTCATGAGTGAGAACGACGTCAAACGGCTCCCGGTGATCGACGGACAGGGCCGCCTGGCGGGCATCGTCAGCCGATGCGACCTGCTGAGGGCGTTCATCCGCTCCGACCACGACATCGAACGCGAGGTCCGCCTGGACGTCCTGACACGCTCGTTGTGGATGGACACCTCCCTCGTCCAGGTCACCGTCAAGGACGGCGTGGTGACACTGAGCGGACGAATGACCCTGCGCGGGGACACCAGGATCGCCCTGGACATGACCCGCCAGATCGACGGAGTCATCGACGTGATCGACGAACTCGCCTGGGACCGGGACAACACCCGCACCGGGGAACGGCTGTGAAACCCGCCCTCACGACCGCCCGCACCTAACCTAATGGAACGCTCCACACCAACCGGGTGCCACCCTCCGGCGAGCAGCCGACGACGAAGGACCCGCCCAGCCGCTCGGCCCGCTCCCGCAGATCACGCAGCCCATCGTGCCCGCCGTCCGCGGACACGGCGACCCCGTTGTCGACCACGGTCAGGACGAGCCGCTCCTGACCGGCGTCCACCGATATGTCGACCTTCGAGGCCTCGGCATGACGCACCACATCGGACAACGCCTCACGCAACGCGGCCAGCAGGTCCTCGGCCACCGGCTCCGGCACCGCACCGTCCAGCCTCCCCTCCATCTCCAGGCCCGGCATGAAACCCAGTTGACCGCGCACCCCCTCCACCAGGGCCACGATCCCCGCACGCAACCCGGAATCGCCCTCCTGAGGGAAGGCACGCAAGGCGAAAATGGTGGAACGGATCTGCCGAATCGTGCCGTCGAGCTCGTCGATGGAGCCGCGCAGCCGCGACGAGACCTCCGGCCGCTCGATCAGCGGCACCGTGCTCATCAAGGTCAGGGCCACGGCGAACAACCGCTGGATCACCACATCGTGCAGGTCCTTGGCGATCCGGTCGCGATCCTCCAGCAGACTCAGCCGCTCGGCGTCCATCCGGCTCTCGGCCAGCTTCAGGGCGATCGCGGCCTGCCCCGCGAAAGAGTGCAGGGTGCGCAGCTCATCCCTGCTGAACGGGAGACGCCCCGAACGCTTACCCAGCGACAACACCCCCCGCACACCTCCCGACGCCCCGATCGGCACCGCGGCCACCGGGCCGAGCGAGATGTATTCGGCGATCACGATCGGGATCTTCACCTCACCCGGATCGGTCACCATGAGCGGCTCACCGGTGACGAAAGCACGACCGGCCAGAGAATCGGCGACCAACGCCTCGGCATGGGCCACCTGCTCACAGGCCTCCCCCTCGGCGATCAACGTACGCAGAATCCGGCCACTCTCATCAGGCAGCAGAACAGCCACGACATCGGCCCCCGCCATCTCCCGCGCCCGCCGCGCGATCAGCCCGAGCACCTCGCGCGGCTCCGCCCCCGACAGCAGACTGGTGGTCACCTCCGCCGACGCCTGCAACCACATCTCCCTGCGCCGCGTCTCCTCATACAGACGAGCGTTCTCGATCGCCACCCCCGCGGCGGTCGCCAACGCCGTCACGATCGCCTCGTCCTCCTCGTCGAACTCCCCCCCACCACGCTTCTCGGTCAGATAGAGATTGCCGAACACCTCCTCACGCACCCGCACCGGCACCCCCAGAAACGACCCCATCGGCGGATGACCGGGCGGAAACCCACAGGAGGCGGGATGGTCGGAGATGTGGGCCAGCCGCAGAACCTGCGGCTCCTTGATCAGCAACCCGAGCAGACCCAGCCCGTGCGGCCAGTGCTCGATCCGCGCGATCTCCTCCTCACTCAACCCCACCGGAACGAACTGAACGAGCGTGCTGTGCTCACCGGCCACACCCAACGCCCCATAGGTGGCGTCCACCAGCGCGGTGGCGGCCTCCACGATCCTGCGCAGCACCGTCTCCAGATCCAGGTCGCCACCCACCGCGACCACCGCCTCGAGCAGCGCGTGCACCCGGTCACGGGTCGCCAGCACCGCCTCCAGACGCACCCGCAACTCCGCCAAGAGCTCGTCCAGGCGCATGTGCGTGATCAACGCACCCGGCTCGATCTTCGCCATACCCCAAGTTTCGCACCCGGGCACGCGGACACCCGCCCGCCAAGGAGGCCGTATCCACTCTTCCGGCCATCGTTTACCTCCCGATGACGAACACCTGACCGACGAGACACGACCTCGCCGACCGGCTCGGGGAGCCCTGCCACCCGGTGGCCGAAAGACCTCCACATCGAGGACCTGTGGCCTCTGCCGGGACGCCCCCGCCGGCAGTGAGATGGAGATCCGGGAACCCGGCGGGCAGCGGCGAGCCACCCTCGATCCGTGCGGGGCCGCCACACCCACGAAGGACCCGCGTCCAGAAGGAGGTCGCCGATGTACGCCACGGTCAAAGACGTCATGACCACGAAGGTGACGTCGGTCAGGGGTGACGCCCCGTTCAAGGACGTCGCCGAGGCGCTCATCACCCACACGGTGAGCGCGCTCCCCGTCGTCGACGACGAAGGGCACGTCATCGGCATCGTCTCCGAAGAGGACCTCCTCCACAAGGAAGGCTTCAAGGAGCGCTACTACCGCGAGGACTACCATCCGCCGCTACGCATCCGGCTACTCCACCGCCTGGGTCAGAAGGGCGGCGGTGTCGCCGCGGGCCGCGTCAAAGCCCGCGGCGACACCGCCGCCGACCTGATGACCACCCCCGCGATCACGGTCCAGCAGCACGCCTCCGTCGTGTCCGCCATACGCCTCATGATCGAACACGGCGTCAAAAGACTGCCGGTGGTGGATGCCGACGGATCGCTCCAGGGCATCGTCAGCCGCCACGACCTGCTCAAGATCTTCGTCCGCGATGACGCCGACATCGCCCGCGAGGTGGAGGAGAACATTCTCGGACACTCCCTGTGGGCCGCCCCCAACACCGCCACCGCCACCGTCGCACACGGCGTCGTCACCCTGAGCGGCCACATGCACCGGCGCGAGGACGCCCGGCTCGCGGTACGGATAACCCAGCGGGTGAACGGAGTCGTCGACGTGATCGACAACCTGAAGTGGGACGTCGACGACGTCCCAGCCCGGACAAGACACCGAAGGTAAAGAATTCACCTCCCCCGGGTTCTTCAGCCCCTCGACCGTGATCCAGGCGGCTTCGAAGACCCGAGGCCTTCACCCCATCGGCCCCTCCGAATGCCCGAAGAGACCTCAGAGGTCACCGGAGGTGTCGAAGCCCGCCCGAGCGGGCTCACTCCGCGGCGGACTCTCCCAGCCCACGGGAACGACCGCCACGGGACAGAAGCCGTGCTGAAGAACCGACCTGGAGGTCGAGCCGAGCCTGCCGTGATCACGTGCCCCGCCGACCACCACCAGACTCGCCTCCCTGGACACGTCCTCCAGCAGGTCCTTCGCGGACGTCGCGGCGAAACAGGCACGGACCGACACCCCGGGGTAGGCGATCCGCCATGGCCCCAGCCGCTCCAGCATGCCGTCCTCCGCCGCGTGCATCGCGACCCGCGTGTCGTGCACCAACGGCTGCAGGCGCCCGGCATGCACCGCCGTCAGCTTCAACCGCCTGAGGGCGGCCTCACGAAAAGCGAACTCGATCACCCCGTCAGAGGTGTCCCCGCTCATCCCCAGAACCACGGCACCGCGCTTCGCCGGCACCGGAAGCGGACCGGGCCCCCGCACCACGATCACCGGACAACCCGCATGAGCCGCCACATACCCAGCTACCGACCCCAGAACGGTCCTCGCCAGGGTGCCCATGCCCCGAGAACCCACGACGATCATCGCCGCTCGCTCCGACAGCTCGACCAGCCGTTCGGCGGCCGCGCCCTCATACAGATCCGTCGCGACATCGGTCAGCGTGCTACACGCGCGAGCACAGTCGGCCCCGTGATACAGCACATGCTCGGCGGCGTTGCGCAGATGAAGCCTGGCATCCTCATCGGCCTCCCCATACGGCCACCGCCACGTGTGAACCACCTTCAGCGGCAACCCCCCGAGCTCGGCCTCGTCCATCGCCCACTCCAGGGCCTGCATGGAGAAGTCAGAGCCGTCATAGCCGACGACAACCTCACGAATATCGCTCATCGCCCTCACCTCCCTCTCCATGCTCACCAGGACACCCGCCGAAGAGCAGGGCGGAAGGTCCCACCGTGGTGGGACCTTCCGCCCTGCTCACCGCACGGCACCCACCCGCGAAACCCGGGCGACGAGCCATGATCCTCCACCCCACCGTCACCTGGCCGGACGACGAGACGGCCCCCGAGGAAACCCAGGGGACCTTCGTCCCTACCCGGCGAACGGCGGAGCCACGAAGAATGAGACGAGCCAGGGGCACACGCGAGAACCCGCCGGATCTCGGGCCCGGCCACCGCGATCAGAGCATCGGCCCCTGACAACGCACCGAGGGCGGTCACCATGACAGCACCCATCATCGTCGGCGTCGACGGCTCGACGCCCTCGCTACAGGCCCTGACCTGGGCAACGCGGGAGGCGACCCTGAGAAAGGCGCCGTTGCGCATCGTCCACGCCGCCCTGCGCTGGGCCTATGACGTCCCGCTCGTCCCCCAGCCCGGCCACTGGGGCCCCGCCGAGGAAGCCGCCTGCGAGGAACTCCTTCACCGGGCAGCCGAACAGGTCCGCTCCCACGACCCCGCGCCGAAGGTCACCACCGAGATCCTCGACGGAAACGCCGCGGAGGCGATCGCCGCCGTGGCCGAGAGCGCACAGCTGGTCGTCGTCGGCCACCGAGGCCTGGGCGGATTCGCCGGCCTGCTACTGGGCTCGGTCAGCCACGACCTGGCCGCCCGATCCCCGTGCCCGGTAGTGATCGTCAATCAGCCGCACACCACCCGGGGCGGCGAGATCGTCGTCGGCGTCACCGGACGTCCCGACCAGGACCCCGTCCTGGAGTTCGCCTTCGGCGAGGCGGCCCTGCACCGGCGTCCACTGCGAGCGCTCCACGCCTGGACCCACCCGGCCAGCAGAGCACCCGGCGACATGCAGCCACTCGTCTACGACGTCGAAGAGGTCGGTGACGAGGAGGCCCGCCTGCTGGCCGAGTCGCTCAGTGGCCGGCGGGAGAGGTTCCCCGACGTTCCCCTCATCGAGCAGGTCGTGCACAAGCATCCGGCCAAGGCGCTCATCGACGCCTCCGAGACCGCTGAACTGGTCGTCGTGGGCGCCCGCGGCCGGGCGATGTTCCTCAGCTCGACCGTACGCGCCCTGCTCCACCACGCTCGGGCGCCCGTCGCCGTCCATCACACCTCGCACGACCATCGGAGTTGAGCCCTCCCGGCACAGACCACCGTGGCGCCACCTACCGGGCCCGGGGAGAAGGCACGTGTGGCGACATTGGGCACCTTACGAGCGAACGACGGCCTGCCTTCCCGTAGCGCACACCGGACCTGACACGCCCTTGTTGTTCAATGCCGCCTTTAGTCCTTTTTATCCTGTTTTTCGGTTTTGAGCTAGCGTGCGCCCTTTACAAAGTAGATCAGTAATGTCTTTCACATCCCCTTCGAACCTTTCGAGCACGCGCCACCACCACCGGACCGGCGGCACAACGCATGCCCACCGTCATGCCCACCGCGTCCGGCGATGATCCCGATGGTGCGCCGGCCTACAGCAGGGGCGGGAGGACGAGCAGGTCGTCGTCACCGTGCTCAAGCCGTGAGGTGACGTCGACGACGCCTTCGAGCCGGCGGATCGCCTCGACGAGCTGGACGACCTGTGAGCGGCGTTCGACCTTGCCGTCGAGCGTCACCACACCGTTCTCGACACCGATCACCACCTCCGAGGCGGTGGTGTTCAGGTCACGGGCGACGGCTTCGGCCTCGGCGCGCAGCTCGGCCTCGGCGCGGTCGAAGACGCGCAACAGGTTCGCCCGGTGCAGGATGCCGGCGAGGCGGCCGGTCACCGGGTCGATCACCGGAAGCTGCTGGATCCTCTTGTCGTGCATGAGTCGCGCCGCCTCCCTGACGGGCATGCCCGGCGTAACGGTGATCGCGGGCGAGGTCATCAGATCCTTGGCCACGACCGCCGCGGCCTTCTCGTGCTCGCGCCGGCGAGCGGTGCTCTCGAAGATGGAGATGCTGTGGCGCACCGCGTCGCTCTCCTTGAGCAGCAGATCGTCCTGCGAGACCACCCCGACCGGACGGCGTTCCACGTCGACGACCGTCACCGCGCCCACGGCGAAGCGTCGCATCACGGCCACGATGTCGGCGAAACCCGCGTCCTGCCGCACGGCGATGGCGGTGCGGCCCATCACGTCACTCACGGTGATCGACATTTTCTTCCCCAATTCCTGCGAGTCCTCACGGATGTTCCCGGCCTCCGGGCGCCGCCCGGAGTGGACGACCGCCACATCGCGACGCGCGTGGTGTCCTCCGTCCTCTCCCCCATCAGACCCCCCTCCCGGCGGTCCGCTCCAGGGCCACAGGTCCCGATCTCACCGCGTGAGGGCAGAGTCTTTCGTCCCGGGCCCGGCACGCGTCATCGATCGACGTCCCGTCGGCGTCCCGTCGACGCCCGGCCCGAGGGCAGATCGTCGGTGATGAAGGGGACTTTCGCCCCTAACGTCGCCGGAGAGCGACCGGGCAGCCTTAGGGGCATGAAGCTCGACTCGGCAGGTCTGCAGATCCTCTCGCGCCAGGAGTGCGTCACGCTCCTGGCGTCGGCCTCGATCGGGCGCATCGTGTTCACCGACCGGGCCCTGCCCGCGGTGCAACCGGTCAACTTCGTGCTCGACGGCGAGAACATCGTGATCCGCACGGGTTTCGGGTCCAAGCTCGCCGCCGCGGCCAGCGACGCGATCGTCGCCTTCGAGGCCGACGAGTTCGACCTCACCGCCCGCACCGGCTGGTCGGTCACCGCCGTGGGCCCCGCACGCGCCGTACGCGAACCGAACGAGATCGAGCGCCTGTCCGCACTCCCCCTGCGCACCTGGGCGCCCGCCAACCGTGACCACTACATCGTGGTACGCGCCGAACAGATCACCGGCCGCCGCCTCTCGTCCAGGCATGACGAGCGGGAGACCTGACGGCCCGTTTCCGGCACGCCCACGGGCCGCGTCCGGTGGCAGCCCGCCAGGGACCTCCGGCCCTGCATACGGTTCCCCGACGGGGGTGAGATGGGGATGAGAAGAGCCGGGCAGATGACCACACTCATCCGCAGGAAGCGGAAGAGATCGTTCCCGGAGAACTCCGCCCGGCTCGAAGGTCCGCCGGACGGACCTTCGAGCCGGGCGGAGTGTGCCCGCATCATCACGGGTGGAGAACATGCCATGCGCACCAAGGTAGAGAACGTCATGACCAGGAACGTGGCGCTGGTCACCGCCGACACCCCGTTCAAGGACATCGCCGAGACGCTCATCGCGTGCGCGGTGAGTGCCGTCCCCGTCGTGGACGGGGACGGCCGTGTCATCGGCGTCGTCTCCGAGGCGGATCTGCTCGCCAAGGAGGAGTTCCGGGAGCAGTACTACCGCGAGGGCTACCAGCCGCCGCTGCGCGCCCGGCTGCGGCACCGGCTGAACCAGGAGGTCCGCGACCCGAAGGCCAGGGCGCGGGGCGACGTCGCCGCCGAACTGATGTCCTCCCCCGCGATCACCGTCACCGGAAAGACGCCGACGGTCGGCGCCGCCAGGCTCATGGAGGCGCACGGCATCAAGCGGCTCCCCGTCGTCGACCAGGATGGCCGCCTGGTGGGCATCGTCAGCCGCCGCGACCTGATCAGGGTTTTCGTCCGGCCCGACTCCGACATCGCCGACGAGGTGCGCGAGGAGGTCCTCGGCCGCTCCCTGCGCATGGAGACCGCGCAGGTCAACGTCCGGGTCGACCACGGTGTCGTCATCCTGACGGGCACCATGGAACGTCGCAGCGAAGCCGAGATAGCGGCCCGGGTGATCGGCCGCGTCAACGGCGTCGTCGACGTGGTGAACGAAGTGCGCTGGATCCAGGACGACGACGCCTGGAGCGGAGGCTGAGCCGGCCACTCCCCACCCCTCACGCGTCCGGGCCGGGACCCTTCCGAGCGGCGAGCGATCCTGGAAGAAGAACGCGATCCGATCGCCGGAAAGCGCGACGCCACGCGATTCGGCTTCACGATCCCACGACCGCACGGCAGCGAAACAAGAACGTAACGCGCGATGACTCACCGTTAATCACACCGTCCTTAGGACGCTCAATAAAGAACCGTTCTTCCGCCCGCCCGAAAACCCGCTGTCGACACCGACGAAGACCCTTATTCCGACAGACAGCAATCTCTTACCATCGTGGCACCGAATGGTTCTGTGATCTTGCTGACGGTGACACCTGGCTGGTGGAAAAGGTGACGACACTCATCACCGCAGCATCGAGAGTCGATTGATATTCGCCCCCCGCGCCTCCCGCTCATTTATTTCTCCCACTGCCGGATGACGAGACAGTCGACCGTGCCTACGATAACGATCGTCACCGACACAGCCCGCTCCGGCGGGCAGGAATGGGAGTGCAGATGGCGACGAACGAACCACTCCACCTCGATCTGGAGGCGCTCGACGTGATGACGGTCGAGCTCCCCGGCGAGGATCTCGTGAAGGCCCTGGGCATGGGTCTCGGTAACACCGAGGTGGGCGCCTCGGGTCTCACCGGGCGCACGAGCTGGCTCATCTAGGCTCCCCGCACATGGTCTCGACGCGTCGTGGCCTGCCGGGACGCGTCGAGATCGACGCGGCTCGTCGCACGGTGGACGCGACCGTGGTCGCCAGAATCGCCGCGCTGCCGGTGGCGGCACTCGCGGAGCTGAGGTGCACGGCCACCTGGCGGAGCGTCCGGGAGATCCTGGCGATTCGTCGCCGGCTGGCCGACGAGGGCCGGCGGCTCGCGGACGAGCTGGAGCCGGTGATCGGAGCGGTCGGACCAGGTCCGGAGCGGCCGGCGCTGGTGGCGTTGCGCCGGGCGCTGTACAACGCGAGACGCCCGGCGGGCCGAGCCTGGCCGGTGGAGGTCGGTTCCGGCCTCGCTCCGCGCGTCGCGGACTGGATCGCGGACCTCGACCGGCATGACGCGCTCGTCCGGCGACTGCCGGAGGAGCTCGATCAGGAGCGCCGGGACGCCTACGAGGTGCTGCGCCGGTGGGTCGGCACCGACGCCTTCGGCCATGGCGTGCTCCAGGCGGGACCGGCGATGTCCGCCGCGCTGCACCGGTGGCTGGCCGCGCCGCCCGGCACCGTCCCGCCGCGCCAGGTCGCGCTCCGCCTCACCCGCTACCTGGCCCGCGTCGTGGCGAAGACGAGCCCGCACGCGACCTTCATGATCGCGGCTCTCGGGCGGTGGAGCGACGACGGCGAGCCGGTCCGCTGGGAGGGGACGTGGGCGTGGCGCAGCGCGGTCGAGCCGAACGTCCCCCTGCTGCTGCGGCTGCTCACCGACCTGGCCCGCGCCGACGACGGCCTCGCGGACCTCTTCGTGGTCAGGCCCAACCCGAGCCTCGACGAGGACGACGGCCGCCTGTGGTACGTGACCGGCCAGGAGGACGCCTACAACGGCATCGCCGCCTCCGAGCCGCTCCGGCGGCTGCTGCGCCCGCCCTACGACGATCTCCGCACCAGGGCCGGTGGCGCACTCGGCGGGCTGCTCGACCTGGGGGTGCTGGAACTCCATCCCCCGGTCGCCGACCAGGCCGCCGCGCACCTCGCCGACCTGACCGATCGGCTCGGCACGCATCCCGCGGGCAAGGCGCTCGCCGCCGCGCAGGAGGCGCTCGCCCGTTACCCGGAGGCGGCCCGCGTGCCGGAACGCGAGGCGCTGCGACGGAAGGTGCGCTCGGCGTTCACCCGGCTGGCCGAAGACGACGCCGATCGCCTGCCGGACCGCAACCTCTTCCACGAGAACGCGGTGCTCAGCACGCCCGGACCTCGGCTGGGCCTGACCGCCTGGCGTCCCGCCCTGGGCGACCTGCACGCGATCACCGACTTCGCCGCGGTCTTCGATCGGGACGGCGTCGCCCGGCTGCTCGCCGCCGACCTGTTCGCGCGGTGGTTCGGCGCCGGCGCGCGGGTGCCGTTCGGCCTGTTCCACCGAACGCTCGCCGAGCGAACCCGCCGGGCCGCACCCGGCACCCTCGCCGGTGAGCTGCACGCGCTCATGTATCCGTGGCAGGAGCGGCCCCCGGAAGGCCGGACGCCCGCCGTACCCCGGCTCGACGAGCTTCGAGACGCCCGCGCGGCGGCGCTGGCCGCGGTGCGCGGGCTGCTGCCCCAGACCCCGGACCCGCTCACCGTCGATCCGGCGGTGCTGGCCGGTCTCACCGCCGGCCGTCCCGCGTTCGTCCGTCCCGTGGGGTCGCTGTCGTGCTTCGTGCAGACGATCGGCCCGCCGGAGGAGACGCCGGTTCGGCTGGTGCTCAACGGGCTCGGCCCGGGGCACGGCGCGATGCGCAGCCGCGTGCACCGCCTGCTGCGGGTCGCCGGGGTTCCCGCCGGTGAGAACCATCCGCTCGGGACGGAACGCGGCGTGCCGGTGGAGATCACCGGGCTGTTCGGCAGCAACGTCAACCTGCGTTCCACGGTGGCGGCCCAGGAGATCGGCTATCCGGGTGTGGTCCCGAGCGGCCCGGCCGTGTTCGACCTGCGTGACCTCGCCGTCCGGCACGAGCCCGGCGCCGGCGGTCTCGTTCTGACGCGCGCCGGGCACGACACCCCGCTCCTGCCGGTGTACACCGGGATGGTCGCGCCCATGCTGCTGCCGCGTACGGCACGCCTCCTGCTCCAGCTCTTCGGCGACATGCCCAGCCCGGTGACGGGGCTGGAGTCGATCTTCTCCCGGCCGCCGGAGTCGGTGCCGGCCCGCGTCGAGCGTACGGCCCGGGTGTCGGTCGGCCGGGTCACCGTGGCCCGTGCCGCCTGGTACGTCCCGGTGCGCGAGATCCCGCGCCGAGGCAGGGGTGACTCCGACGCTGCGCATCTGCTCGCGCTCGCGGCCTGGTTCGCCGAGCACGCCCTGCCGGAACGTTGTTTCGTCTCCTCGGCCGATCCCGGCGCGCCGGTCCGCGACAGGTTGCGCCTGGGGCGGCTCGCCAAGCCGACCTATCTCGATCTGGCCGATCCGGCGCTGGTCGCGCTGTTCGACCGGGGGCTGGACGCGAGCGGATCGATGGTCGTCTTTCGTGAGCCGCTCCCTGACCTCGATGCGGCGGCCGACCTCGGAGGCGGCGGCGACCACCCCGATCACCGCCGCCATGTGAGCGAGTACGTGGTCGAGGTGGGCCGTGCCTGACCGCTGGATCTCCCTGCACGCCTTCCACCGGACCGACACCGACCTGCTGCTCCGCACGGCCGTCGACGGGCTGGTGCGGGAGCTGGACGAACGGCTCGACCGGTTCTTCTTCCTGCGGTACTGGGAGGGCGGCCCGCATCTGCGGCTCCGCCTGCTGCCGCGCGTCCCCGGCGACGCGACGACGATCGAGAAACACGCCACGGCCGTGCTGCGAGAGCACCTCGCGGCGCATCCGACGACGGCCCCGTGGGACCGCGAGGGCTACGCGCTGCTCGCCCGGGAGTTCGCCGGGCGGGAGGGCATGGACATCTACGACCGGCGGCTGCGGCCCGACGACCACGTGGAGGCCGTCGCCTACCGGCCCGAGTACGCGACGTTCGGCGGGCCGGAGGCGATCACCGCCGTCGAGCGGCACTTCACCGACTCCAGCCGGATCGCGCTCGCGATCCTGCGCGGCGAGCACGACCACCGGCGGCGGCTGGGCCACGCCCTCGCCGCGATGATGCTCACCCTCATCGCCTGGGAACCCGACCCCCGCCGCCTGGGCCTCCTGCTGGCCGGAGAGCGTGACCGATGGGATCCGGCACCGGCCCGTGCCCGGCAGGTGGAGATCTTCACCAAGCAGCGCGAAGCCCTCACCGCACAGGCGGAGAGGTGCCGGCTCATCGCCGCCCGCGCCGTCTCCTGCCGGAACCACGTCACAGCCGGCCGCTCCGCCGGCGGGCCGTCTTCCGGCGGCGTCCCCGACACCGGCGACGCGTACGACTCGCCCGGCGCCTGGTGGCGCTCGGTCGACACCCTGCACCGGCGCCTTGTCGCGCTCCAGCGGGCCGGGCGCCTCTCCCCGGTCCGCGCCCGCAAGGCGTTCCGTACTTCCGGCGCCGTCGACGCCCCGGCGGACGCGGACCGCCACGACGTCCTGAGCGTGCTGGACCGATGCGTCCACCTGTTCTGCAACCGTCTCGGCCTGTCGATCGCCGAAGAGGCGCACCTGCGCTACCTGACCGCAGTCACCCTGGAGGGGGTTGCACGATGCGAGGGAACCCCGTGAGCGACCTCCCCTGGCACGGCATCCAGATCCGCTACTACGACCGGGACAAGGACGCGCTGATCCTGGACTGCGTCCGCCCGCTGTTCCAGCGCCTGGACGGCCTCATCCGGCAGCCCTACCTCGTCCGCCACTGGCGCCGGGGGCCGCACCTGCGGCTCAACTTCCGCGCGACCCCGCGAGACTGGGAACGCGAGATCCTCCCCGTCGCGACCGAGGCGATCACCGGTTATCTGCGTGAGCATCCCTCCACCACCCGCCTCGACGAGCACGAGCATCTCGCCGCCCACCGCCTGCTCGCCGTACGGGAGCACGAGACCGGGCCGCTGCTGCCGTGGCATCCGGACAACTCCCTGCAGACCGAGCCGTACGACGACCGGTTGCGCGTCTTCGGCGGCCGGTCGCTGGCAGACCTGATCGACGCGTCCGCCGCGGAGAGCACCCGGCTCGTCTTCGGCACGCTGGACCGGGTCCGCCGGGGTGAGCTCGCGCTGTTCGCGGTCGCCATCGACCTCATGGTCGCCGTGGCGCACGTGAGCGTCCCTCCGGTCAGCCGCGGTTACATGTCGTACCGCTCGCATGTCGCGGCGGCCACCTCGTGCTGTGAGGACCGGGACGCGGTCATGGCCGCGTTCGAGGCCAGGTACCGCGAGAACGCCAGGCAGATGCGCGCGACGGTGGCCGACGTGGTCGCGTCGATCGACGCGGGCGACCCGGCGCCGCACGTACGCGACTGGATCGCCTTCACCCGCCGCCACAAGGAGATCGCCCTGCCGCTGCTGGCCCGTAAGGAGATCGATCTGGACGCCTCCGAGCAGCCGGTGCTCCAGCGCCACCGGGTCGACTATTTCGACGTGCTCATGTCCACCGACCGGCACCGCACCGAGATCCTCGAATCGGACTGGTTCCTCGCCCACCGCCTCGTGGTCAACATGCTCTACGCCCACCTGGCCCGGCTCGGCGTCACCCCGATCCAGCGGCACCTGTTCTGCCATCTGATCGCTTCCGCGGTGGAGGAGGAGTACGGCGTCTCCCCGCTGGAGAAGGCCCGCGAGTACCTGCTCAGCGGCTGAGCCACCGTCCGCCGGACAGGCCCGGGCACGGCGTCGCTTGACAGGCCGCCTCCGGCGAACGCTAATCTTTATATATGAATAGTTCTTCAGATGAGCGATTCGTGGCGATAGATGGGTGTACAACCCGGATCGTGGACGCGCCGCGGGTGGCGGTGGTGCGTGAGCGGATGCCCGCCGCGCAGGATCTGACCGACACCGCCGAGGTGTTCGGGCTGCTGTCCGATCCCGGCCGCCTGCGGTTGCTGCTCGCTCTGCTGGAGGGCGAGATGTGCGTGTGCGATCTGGCCGCGGTGAGCGGCCAGAGCGAGTCGGCGGTCTCCCACGCATTGCGGCTGCTGCGGGCGCACCGCGTCGTGACGGCTCGCCGGGCCGGCCGGATGGCCTTCTACCGGCTGGAGGACGCGCACGTGCGGATGCTGCTCGACCTCGCGCTCGCCCACACCGAGCACACCCAGGCCATCCACCCCGAACGCGACGGAACCCGCTGATGGGCACCGGGCACGGCCACGGGCACGCGGCGGGCCGGCACCGATGGCGGCTCGCGGTCTCCTTCGCCCTGATCGGCTCCTTCTTCGTGGTCGAACTGGTCTACGGGCTGCTGTCGGGCTCGCTGGCACTGCTGTCGGACGCCGGGCACATGGCCGCCGACGTGGTGACCCTGGGCGCCGCCCTGGTGGCCACCCGCATCGCCACCCGTCCCGACACCACGGGGCGCCGTAGCTACGGCTCCTACCGCGCGGAGGTGTTCGCCTCCCTGCTGGCCGTGCTGCTGATGCTCGGCGTGGCGGTGTACGTGGTGGCCGAGGCGGTGGGCCGCATCGGCGCCACCGCCGAGGTCTCCTTCGGCCCGATGCTCGTCGTGGGAGCCATCGGCCTGGTGATCAACGTGATCGTGTTGCTGCTGCTGCGCGCGGGCGCGGCCGAGAGCCTGAACGTCAAGGGCGCCTACTACGAGGTGGTGGCCGACACCGCCGGGTCGGTCGGTGTCATCGTCGCCGGATGGCTGGTCGCGACGACCGGCCAGCCGGTCTGGGACACGCTGATCGCACTCGCCATCGGTGTCTTCGTCGCGGTGCGCGCCATCTCGCTCGGGCGGCAGGTGTTCGCGGTCCTTGGCCAGCACGTACCGGCCGGGATGGACGCCTCCGCCGTCGCCAGGGACCTGGAGTCCGTCGAGGGCGTGCGCGACGTCCACGACCTGCACCTGTGGACGTTGACCTCCGGCATGAACGTCGCCACCGCCCACCTGGTCACCTCCGACGGCGCCGACAGCCACGCCGTCCTGGACCAGGCCCGCGACCTGCTGCTCAGGCGCCACAACGTGGCCCACGCGACCTTGCAGGTCGAACCGGCCGACCACCTGGGCTGCGACGAGCTGGGCTGGTGAGAGCCTCACCGTCGCCGCGCTCACCCGGCGACGGTGTCGGCATGACGGTGTCGGCACGCTGGAGGACGTCCGGACCGCCCCGGGCCGACACGAGAAGGCCCGCTCCCCGTACGGGGGGCGAGCCTTGGGTGATCCGGGGGTGGTGTTCGGAGGACGGATGTGTCCGGGGGACGGTTATCGAAGGACGGGGTAGCGACGCACCAGGGGGGTGGCGGCCCACCAGGTGCCCAGGCCCCAGGTGGTGCCGGCGCCGCTCAGGGCCAGGCCGGTCAGCACGACGGCGTAGACGAGGTGGTCGTCCATGAAGGGGTTGGTCTGCAGAGGGAGTTCGGCGGCCCACATCAGGACCATCATCAGGCCGCCCGCCACGGCGGCGACGCGCAGGCCCGCGCCCAGCAGCAGGGCGGCACCGACGCCCAGCAGGCCGAGCATGAACAGCCAGTCCACCCACGCCTGTCCGGCCAGGCCGCCGAACACCCCGCCCAGGGCGTTCTCGCCGGTGCCCTTGAGGAAGCCGGTGGTGGGGCTGCCGCCGTTGATCCAGGCGCGCTCGGCGGGGGTGGCGAACCCCCAGCCGAAGGTCTTGTCCAGGAACGCCCACAGGAAGATCCAGCCCAGGCTGATCCGGGCGATCGCCCAGACGTAGTCGACCGGACGCCTGGCGGCCGGCGCGGGGACGGTGTCCATGACCGGCCCGGTGTGAACGTCGTGCCTGTGAGTGGTGGCCATGACGGCTCCCCTTTTCGTGGTGTCGCGTGATGCTCGGCGGTCTTCGTGACGTACTCATCACACCGTTTCCCCGAGCCCGGCCACAGTGCCGTACGGACCGCGTCACGCTCTCGAACGTCCCCTCGGCGCGGGACCTTCGGCCCTGTCACGCCGCGCACGACGGGAACGGGGAGTCTCACCACCAGGGAGAGGACGGCACGCCTGCGAACGCCGGCGAAGCCGCCGACGTTCACGGATCCGCGACGGCGGCGACACACCGCCTCCGGCCATGCCGCTCCCCGACCGTTGCCGGCCGAAGGGCACACCGGTCGCGGGAGGGGCCGGTCAGGAGGAGCCGGGAGAGGCCGGAGCGGGGGTGACGACCAGGGGGCAGCCGGCGTGGTGCAGCAGCGAGTGGCTCACCGACCCCAGCAACAGGCCGGTCAGCTCGCCGCGACCGCGTGAGCCGACGACCAGCAGGCCGGAACGGGCCGAGACCTCGGCCAGGACGCGCACCGGGTGACCGTCTTCGAGCTGCTCGGTGACCTTGACGTCGGGATAACGCTCGCTCCAGCCGGCGAGGGCCTCGGCCAGCAGACGACGTTCGACCTCGGCGCTGTCCTCCGCGAAGGGACCGCCCCCGACGACCGGACGGCTCCAGGCGTGCACCGCCCGCAGGCCGACGCCGCGCAGGGACGCCTCGAAGAAGGCGAAGCCCAGGGCGCCCGTGCCCGCCTTCGAACCGTCGACACCGACGACCACCTCCCCGGCGGGCCAGGCGGACGGGTCGCGGATGACGGCCACCGGGCAGGCGGCCCGCCCGACGACCCCCAGTGCGACCGAACCGAGCAGCATCCCCGCGAAACCCCCCAGACCGTGGTTGCCGACCACCAGTAGCTCCGCGTCCGCGGCGGCCTCGATCAGGATGGCGCGCGGGTCGCCGCCCAGCAGCCGCGGCTCCGCCACGACGCGTGGATCCTCCTGCCGGACGCGTTCCACCGCCGCGTCCAGCATGGACGTGGCCCCTTCGCGCATCCAGCGGCCCACATCGGCGTAACGGTCTTTTTCCGAGATCTCCAAGGGCCAGGCGGGCATGGCGTGCACGACGCTCAGCGTGCCACCGCGCGCCGCGGCCTCCCGCGCCGCCCAGCCCGCGGCCGCGAGCGCGGCCGGCGAACCGTCGACTCCTACTACGATCATGACGTCCTCCCCTCCCCATGGTGCCCAAGGCGCCGTCACACCGGCGGGCGACCGGCCCGCGACGGCGGTAAAGATCCCTTGGCCGAGGAGTCACCGTGTCCGAGGCCCCGGTGCCGTCCCGCCGTCAGGTGAGGGGGACGTACCAGGTCAGCCGGGTCCCCTCCCGCGGGGAGGAGTCGACCTCGAAGGAGCCGCCGAGCGCCGTGGCGCGTTCCTGCATGTTGCGCAGGCCGCTGCGTTTGCCCTCGCCGGGCAGGCCGACGCCGTTGTCGGTGACGGTGAGGGTGAGCCGGTCGTCGGCCGCCTCGGCGAAGACGTCGGCCTTGGAAGCCTTGGCGTGGCGCACGATGTTGGACAGCGCCTCGCGCAGGACGGCCAGCAGGTGCTCGGCGACCGGGGCGGGCACCTTGTGGTCGAGCTGTCCTTCCATCCGCAGGCCGGGCATGAAGCCCAGGTGCCCGCGCGCGCCCTCGACCAGTTCCACGATCCGCGCGCGCAGGCTGGGCTCCTCGGCATCGCGGGGGGTCTGCAGGGCGAAGATGGTCGAGCGGATCTGCCGGATGGTCTCGTCCAGCTCGTTGATCCCGTGCTGGAGCCGCTCGGAGGCCTCCGGATGCTCGACGAGGCGCACGATGCTCATCAGGGTCATCGCGATGGCGAAGAGCCGCTGGATGACGACGTCGTGCAGGTCCTTGGCGATCCGGTCGCGGTCTTCCAGCAGCCCCAGCCGCTCGGCGTCCTGACGGGCCTCGGCCAGTTCCAGCGCGACCGCCGCCTGCCCGGCGAAGGAGTGCAGTGCCCGCAGCTCGCTGCCGCTGAACGGGATGCGGCCCGGTCGCTTACCCAGCACCAGTACTCCCCGCACCACCCCGGCCACGCCCAGCGGCACCGCGGCGGCGGGGCCCACCGTCAGATCCCGGATGAGGGCCGCGGGCAGGTCCGCCTCGCCGAGATCGGCGACCATGACCGGCTCGCCGCCCAGCAGGGCCCTGCCGGGGAGCGAGCCGGTGACGTCCACCCCGGCCCGGTCGAGCCTGCCGGCCTCCGGGCCGTCGGCGATCATCACGCGCAGGACCTCGCGGTCCACGTCGGGAAGCATGATCATCGTGATGTCGGCGGCGGCCAGGTCCCGCGCCCGCCGCGCGATCAGCCCGAGCACCTCGCGCGGCTCCGCCCCCGACAGCAGACTGGTGGTGATCTCCGCCGACGCCTGCAACCACATCTCCCTGCGCCGCGTCTCCTCGTACAGACGAGCGTTCTCGATCGCGACACCGGCGGCGGTGGCCAGCGCCGTCACGATCGCCTCGTCCTCCTCGTCGAACTCCCCCCCACCACGCTTCTCGGTCAGATAGAGATTGCCGAACACCTCCTCACGCACCCGCACCGGCACCCCCAGAAACGACCCCATCGGCGGATGACCGGGCGGGAAACCGTAGGAGGCGGGGTGGTCGGAGATGTGGGCCAGCCGCAGGACCTGCGGCTCCTTGATCAGCAACCCGAGCAGGCCCAGCCCGTGCGGCCAGTGCTCGATCCGCGCGATCTCCTCCTCGCTCAGCCCCACCGGGACGAACTGGACGAGCGTGTTCTGCTCGCCGGCCACCCCCAGCGCGCCGTAGGTGGCGTCGACGAGGGTGGTGGCGGTCTCCACGATCCTGCGCAGCACCGTCTCCAGATCCAGGTCGCTGCCCACCGCGACCACGGCCTCGAGCAGCGCGTGCACCCGGTCACGGGTCGCCAGCACCGCCTCCAGGCGCCCCTGCAACTCTGACAGCAACTCGTCCAGCCGCATGTTCGGGATCAGGGAACGCGACTCCTTTTCCGTCATAGCGCGAAGTCTCGCATCCGGGCAACGCTTAGGACAGTCGGGCGCCGCTCTTCGGCCAGGACACCGCGGTCCCGACGACGAAGATCACCATGGGTTGTTCTTGAGGTGGCCCTCGACGGTGTCCCGCCCCCACAGCCCGTCGGCGACGACGATCCGGTAACGGCGGGCCAGCGTGTCGCCGTCCGGCAGGACGAGTTCCTCGTGGAAGGCGAGAGAGGGGGCGACCGCGGGGAAGGGCTGGTTGCGCACGAACCAGTGGGTGGGCGCGTCGGCGTTGTCCGGGTGCTGCTCGAAGATCAGGGTGGAGGCGGCGTCGACCTCGTCGTGCGGCGAGCCGTAGGCGAGCCAGCCCGCTCTGCGTCCCATGACCTCCTCGCCTTCGAGGTCCCCCTCGGCCAGGATGCCTCCCCAGGTCATGTCGCGGGGCCCTCGCCAGAACAGGCCGGTGTATCCGGCGTTGGGCCGGCCCGCCGTGGTGGGGCTGCCGATCCTGAGCTCCTGCCCGCGCACATTGGTCAGCTCGGTGCCGAACTCCAGGATCCATGATCGGTTCGCGAGGTCGACGCCGTGGACGCGCACGGTGCGCAGCTCGGTGATCCACCGCTCACCGCGCGCGGTCAGCCAGGTGACCCGCTCGGTGAACGTCAGTTCCCGGCCGTCGCACTCCAGTGCGTCGAATCCCTCGTGGCGCAGGGTCCCGACGTTGTCGCGCTGGACGTAGCCGTGTCCGGGGCCGCCCTCGAAGGTGGGGCCGCCCCAGAAGTTCTGCCCGGACAGGTGGGAGAGGGTCATGGCCAGACCCTTGTGCCAGCGGTGATCGTGCGGCCGGTGCCCCGAGACGACCTGGCCGCCCAGGGTACGCAGCGGATGGAAGTAGGGCGCCGGACACTCCGAGGGCGCGGCGTCGGAGCCGAAGGTGTAGCCGAGCAGTTCGACGCCGTGCCCGGTCAGGGTGAAGGCGGTGTCGTCCGAACGGGTCAGTGCCAGAGCGGATTCGGTCGAGGTCACGATCGGTTTCCTCCTGTGGTGGCCGTCGGCGCCCAGCCGTCGACGTCGCCGTGCAGCCGGTGGTAGAAGGGGTCGCCGGGGGTCAGGTCGGTGCGCGCCACCGTTGTCCCGGTGAACGCCGAACGGTAGATCGCCGTCACGAGTTCGAGGGTGCGGCGCCCGTCGTGGCCGCTGGCCGGAGGCCGTTCTTCCCGGTCGTAGGCGTCGAGCAGCGCGGTCAGCTGCGCGGTGTGGGAGCTGCGCGTCTCAGAGCCGGGAGCCGACCAGTGCTCCTGGCGTGCCGCGCCGTCCGCGGCTCCGGTCAGATGCGGCGCCGCGGTGTAGGTCCAGTCGTCGTTGCCGTAGCCGTACAGGTGCCTGAGCTCGACGGTCGCCTCGACGAGGTCGACGCGCACGTAGCTCTCCTCCCGTGGCGACAGCACGCTGTTGACGATCGTCGCCAGGGCCCCGCTGTCGAAGCGCACACTCGCCACCGACACGTCCTCGGTCTGCACGTCGCGGTCCAGGCGCCCCGCCATGGCGGTGACCTGCGACCAGTCGCCGAGCAACGTCAGCAACAGGTCCATCTGGTGGATGCCGTGGCCCATGGTCGGGCCGCCGCCCTCGGTGTCCCAGCGCCCGCGCCAGGGCACCTCGAAGTAGGAGTGCGGCCGGTACCAGGTGGTGCTGCAGTGCGCGACGAGGGGACGGCCCAGCTCGCCGGAGGCGATCAGCCTCGCGGCGTGCAGGCCCGCCGCGCCGAACCGGTGCTGGAAGACGACGCTGGCGTAGGCGCCGCCGGCCTGCTCGGCCGCGGTGATCGTGTCGTACTCGGCCAGCGACAGGCACGGGGGTTTCTCCAGCCACACCCACGCCCCGGCGAGCAGGCACTGCTCGGCCTGCCGGGCGTGCAGCCCAGGCGGGGTGCACAGGTGCACCAGGTCGGGCCGGGCGACGTCCAGCATCTCGGCCAGGTCGGTGTGGACGCCGGGAATGGAGTTCTCGGCGCAGAAGGCCTTGACGCGTTCGGTGTCGACGTCGCAGGCCGCGACGATCCGCACCCGGTCGCCCTGGGCTTTCAGCGCGGGCAGGTGACAGACCGTCGCGATTCCGCCGGTGCCGACGATCGCGACCCGTACGGGTGTTCTCTTCGTCATCGAATGTGAGACTCCTTTGGGTTTGACGGCGGCCACCTGACGGTGGAGGCGACCTCTCGACGCTCGGCGCTCAGGCCGTGAATCTCTCCCTCACCTCGGCGATCATCGTGCGGCCGTTCAGCAGGAGCAGCGAGGCCAGCACCGAGGCGAGCAGCAGCGCCGCCACCTCGGAGGCGATCAGCGTGACGGTCGCCGCCAGGACCAGCAGGCAGGCGTTGCCCAGCGACGCCCGGGGGGAACGGGTGAGAAAGTACGCGGCCAGGCGGGCGACGTCTCGCGCGCGGAACGCGAAAAGAGAGGTGATCACCAGCGCGTTCGCGATCCAGAGGGTCGCCGCCACGGCGATGACGACCGACGACACCGCCCACCATCCCCCGACGCCGGCGACGGCGAGGTTCGATCCGATGACGGCCATCCACAGCAGCCAGGGGACCCAGAGTTTCACGACCCCTCGGAGGTTGACCCGGTAGCCACGCCAGAACGCCGCCCCGGGACGGAGATCGGTGAGATCCAGGCGGCGGTGGTGCAGCGCGTACAGCGCGGCCGAGAGGGCGGGGCCGGCCGGGATCAGGCAGAGCGCCGCCAGCGGGATGCTGCCGGCGTCGCGGCTGAGCAGCACCAGCCCGGCCAGGCCGGGCACGGCCGTGAGCAGGAAGAGCGACTCGACCACCGCGAGGGTGTAGACGAGCGCGCAGGCGCGCGCCAGGGGCCCTTCGCCGAACCGGATTCCGGCCATCCTGTCGGGCAGCGTGTCGCTCATCGAACATCTCCGGTGTGGAAACCCTCGTCCTGGTGGGCGGCCGGCGGTGCGGCGGGAGTTCCCGCGAGGGTAGCCCTCCTCCTTCCGGCAGGGGTGGCCGTCAACCGTGCTGCTTCTTGTACCGCTCGTAGGCGCCGTTCACCATGTCGACGAAGGCGCGCATGTTGTTCGCCTCGAGTTCCTTGACGTAGGCGTCCCACTCGCTCAGATCGCGTTTGCCGAGGATGAACCGGAGCGTGTTCTGGGTGACGTGGTCCTTCAGCGGCGTCTGCCACAGCGTCACCTGCTCGCGCTCCTCGTCGGTGAGCGGGTGCGGGGGCGGCACCGGCAGGGTCTTCCTCGCGTTCATCTCCTTCTGGAACGCGATCTCCTCCTCGGAGAAGGTCGACTGCAGCAGTTCGGTGGACCCGCCGTAGGCGAAGACGCCGTTGGAGAAGCCGAAGTCCTTCTGCAGGTGCTTGGGCGCCTTGGGGTTGAGCCCGACGAAGTCGACGTCGGGGGTGAGCTTGTACTTCCCCGACGCGTCCTTGGTGTGGGTGACCCCCTCGACGCCCCACTTGGCGAACGCCTGCCCCTCGTCGGAGTACCACAGCCAGTCGATGAACTGCATCATGGCGACGAAGTTCTTGCTGTCGCGGGCCTTCTTGGAGATCATGACGCCGTTCTCCAGGCGGGTGTTGCCCGCGCCGTACTTGATGGGTCCGAGCGGGCCGACGGGCACGGGGATCTTCACGAGCCTCGCCTTCG
Source organism: Streptosporangium sp. NPDC000563 (assembly GCF_040299985.1). Classification (NCBI taxonomy): domain Bacteria; kingdom Bacillati; phylum Actinomycetota; class Actinomycetes; order Streptosporangiales; family Streptosporangiaceae; genus Streptosporangium; species Streptosporangium sp. NPDC000563. The sequence continues at coordinate 55,266 of NZ_JBEPDA010000007.1, forward strand.
GGTTCGCCTTCTGCAGCGGCGGCCGGTACTCGTTGACCAGGGTCTGCGCGTTCGAACTGATCACGAAGGACTTGCCGGAGACCAGTTTCTGGATCGCCTGGTCGTCGGACTGGGTGAAGCTCTCCGGATCGAGCAGCTTCTCCTCCACCAGCGTGTGCAGATACTCCAGCATCTGCCGGTACTGATCCATCGCGCCGGTGAAGGCGAACTTCTGCAGGGCGGGGTCCCATTTCACCCCTTCTCCGTAGCCCCATCCGCCGGGAGCGCCGTAGGAGGTGCCGATGACGTTCAGCAGGCTGGCGCCGGGCGTGAGGGTCCCCCAGCGGTCGGACAGGGGATAGGAGTCGGGATACTTCTCCTTCATCGCCTTCAGCACGGTGCGCAACTCCTCCCAGGTCCCCGGGATCTCCAGCCCGAGTTCCTCCAGGATGTCCGCGCGCATCGCCAGGGAGTACTCCACCCAGGGCTCCTGGTGAAGACCGGGCAGGAGATAGAAGCGGCCGTCGGACTGCCGCAGCGTGTCCAGGTCAGGCTGCAGGTTCCACTTGGCGACCTTCTCCTTGAAGTTCGGCATCAGGTCCAGGTAGTCGCTCACCGGCAGAATGGCGCCGGAGGCGACGAAGGGGGTCTCCTGGCTGGGATACGTCTTGGGGATGATGAGCGGGGCGTCACCCGCGCCGATCACCAGGCTGCGCTTGTTCTCGTAGTCGCTGAGCGGCACCACACTCGGCTGGAACGTCACGTTGGTCCGCTTGCCGAGCTCCGACCAGAACAGCCAGTCGTTCTTGATCGGGTAGATCGGGTGGTTGTTGTACAGGACGGTGAACGAGAGCGGGGCGGTGGCCTTGAACCCGGTGCCGGCGCCGTAGCCGGGCATCGCGCCCTCCCGGTTCGCCGAGAGGTCGTCGGCCTGCTTCTTGGAGTCGTCACTGCCGCAGCCCACGAGTACGGCGAAGGCGCCCATCGCGACCATCGCCTGACGCCGGTTCATCTGGTACATGGAGCCCCTTTTTCTCGGATTCGGAAACGGGTTGAGTGCGGGCGGCGGGGCTACCCCTTGACCGCGCCGAGCGTGACACCGGTGACGAAGTAGCGCTGGACGAAGGGGTAGACCCCCAGGATGGGCAGGATGGTGAGCACCATCGTCACCGCCTTGATGTTGGCGGCCACCGTCATGTTCGTCGCGTCGGCGCCCACCGACGACGCGCCGGTGGCTCCGGCGATCAGGTTGCGCAGGAAGACGGTCACCGGGAAGAGGTCGGACTGGCTCATGTAGAGGAAGGCGGCGAACCACGAGTTCCAGAAGGCGACGGCGTAGAAGAGCACCATCGTGGCGATCACCGCCTTCGACAGCGGCAGCACGATGCGCAGCAGGATGCCGTAGGTGCTCATGCCGTCGATCGCGGCGGCCTCCTCCAGCTCGACCGGCAGCGCCTCGAAGAACGCCTTCATGATCAGGAGATTGAAGACGCTGATGGCGTTCGGCAGGACGATGGCCCAGATGCTGTCCTTCATCCCGAGACTGGTGATCAGGACGTAGTTGGGGATGATGCCGCCGGAGAAGAACATGGTGAAGACGGCGATCCCGATCAGGAACCTGCGCCCTTTGAGATGCTTCTTGGACAGGACGTAGGCGTAACAGGTGGTCATGAACATCGCGATCATCGTGGCCACGACCGTGTACACCACGGTGTTGCGGTAGTTCGTCCAGAACGTCGGATCAGAGATCAGGTACTCGTACGTCGTGAGGGTGAACCCGCGAGGGATGAGGTTGACCTGACCCGAGCGGATGGCGGCCTCGTCGCTCAGCGAACGGGCGACGACGTTGACGAAGGGATACAGCGTCACGATCACGACGGCGGCCAGGACGACGGCGTTGACCGCCTGGAACACCCGGTAGCCCCTGGAGGCGTCCACGGTCACCACAGGCTCGTCCCCACCGTGCGCCGGGAGATGAGATTCGCCGACAGGACCAGGATCAGCCCGATCAGGGCCTCGAACAGGCCGATCGCCGTGGCGTAGCTGAAGTTGTTGGAAACGACGCCCATGCGGTACAGGTACGTGGAGATCACGTCCGCCGTCGGGTACGTCAGCGGGTTGTAGAGCAGCAGGACCTTCTCGAACCCGACCGCCATGAACGCGCCGATGTTCAGGATCAGCAGGGTGACCGCGGTCGGCCGGATGCCGGGGAGGGTCACGTGCCAGGTCTGGCGCCACCGGCCCGCGCCGTCGATCCTCGCCGCCTCGTACAACTGGTCGTCGATGGTGGTGAGCGCGGCGAGATAGAGGATCGTCCCCCACCCGACGGTCTGCCACATCTCCGAGGAGACGTAGATCGTCCGAAACCACTCCGGCTGCTGCAGGAACGAGATGGGATCGTCGCCCGCCGCGCGCAGGATCTGGTTCACCGGCCCGTCGACCGAGAGCAGCTCTATGACGAGACCGGCCACGACCACGATCGACAGGAAGTGCGGCAGGTAGGAGATCGACTGGACGAACCGCTTGAGGCGCCGCTGCCGCACCTCGTTGATCAGCAGGGCGAGCACGATCGGCATCGGGAAGCAGAACAGCAGGGTCAGGGCGCCGAGCACCAGTGTGTTGGTGAACACCTGCCAGAACGTCGGATCGTTCAGGAACATCCGCACGTAGCGCAGGCCCGCCCACTCCTCGCCCAGCACGCTGCCACCGGGCTCGAACTTCCGGAAGGCGATCACGTTGCCGATCATCGGCAGGTACCGGAATATCGCGAAGAACAGCAGTGGGAGGATCGCCAGCGAGTACAGCTGCCAGTCGTGACGCAACGCCTGCCGCCAGGTGCGGCCCAAAGTGCGCTTCCGGCGGACGGGGCCGGGACTCGCCTCGCGCGGATCCTGATCGCCGGGCGAGGCGTCGATTGTCCTGGTCGCGCTCATTCGCGAGTCCCCGGCCTCATCCGGCATCCTTGGCGGCTCGGCCCGCCCGGCAGGAGAGGTCTGCGCTCCCCGGGGCCCCCTTCACCGGACGAACCCACTCGACGCGGAATCCAGGTCGTGGAGTTCCCTTTCTCGCATGCCATCCTTTCGGCCTGCGACGGCGTCACCTGACGCTGCCGGACAGAAGCATCGGAGATCCGGAGACTGAAACTTTCAAGATTTTTTATTAATATTGCGGAAATATAAGCGCCTTACAAAGGCTCGTCAAGGGACCAGTCAGATGACCCTGTCACCTGTGAAGGTCGCGCACGCCTTACCCGCAGCTCAGACGTGAGCGATTTGACGACGCCGTCGCGCCCGAAATGTTTCAGCCCGATCAGCGAGCCGGTCTTTTCGCCGGTACACGCCCCGACATCGCGGCGGTCAGAAAGATCGCGGCCCCCGCGCCGACCGCGTCCGGCCGAGGACGACCGGGCGGCACGTCAGCCCCGTGAGGGTCCGGTGCTCTCCCTCACGATGAGTTCGGGCTCCACCAGCCGCCGTACCTGGCTCGACCTGCCCGCCATCTGGTCGAGCAACACGTGGAAGGCGTGACTGCCGACCTCTTCGAAATCCTGCCGGACCGTCGTGAGCGGAGGCCAGAAATAGGCGGACTCCGGCACATCGTCGAAACCCACCACGCTGACGTCCTCGGGAACGCGCCGCCCGGCCTCGCGCAACGCCCGCAGCACCCCCAACGCCATCTGGTCGTTGCCCACGAAGACGGCCGTGACCTCGGGGTCCTGCGCCAGACGCCGGCCGAGCTGGTAACCGGAGCGCGAACTCCAGTCCCCGCGCGACACCTCGGGAACCCGATGCCCCCCGGCCTCCAGCACCTCGCGCCAGCCCTCGACCCGGCCGTTGGCGTCGATCCAGCTCGCCGGGCCCGCCAGATGCCACACCGTCTCATGGCCGAGGCTGAGCAGGTGCCTGGTCGCCCGCGCGGCTCCCGCCCGCTGATCCACCGTGACGACGGGAACGGAAAGGCCCGCCCCGGCGTCGACCGCGACCACCGGAATCTTCGACGACAGGTGACGCAGGCCGTCGGCCGCCGACTCGTGCGGCGCGACGATGATGACGCCGTCCACCGACTGGGACTGAAACTGGCGCAGGCTTTCCTCGATCGAGCGACGGGTGAGCATGCTCAGGCTCGCGATGCTCACGGAGTAGTCGTTGAGCCTGGCGGCGCGTTCGATGCTGTAGAGGGTCGAGGCCGGACCGTACAGGGTGGTGTCGATGCTGACCACGCCCAGCACCCCGGAGCGGCCGGTGGCGAGCTGACGTGCGGCGGTGTTGGGCCGGTAGTCCAGCTCCCGCACCGCGGCCAGCACCCGCTCCCGGGTTTTCGCCTGCACCCGCTCGGGCGCGTTCAGGGTCCGCGACACGGTCATCGCCGACACCCCGGCGAGCGCGGCGACGTCTTCCAGCACAGCGGGCCTGGAACGTGGCAGGCCGTCATTCGATTTCGCCTTCAAAGCAGCTCAACCCCCATGCGGTAACGCTAACAGGACTTCGAGCCTCGCTCCGCTCCGGGCGATACCGTTCACGCGCCGTCGGCGGTGATGTTCTCCCCCGCTCACCGGCCTTTCGCCGTCTCGGCGGCGAAGGCGCTGGATGATACGCCCAAAAATGGACGGAGATCCTGGAAAACAGTAATCTCGGCGTCAGCTGTCCACCGGGTTCCCGGAGGAGAGCGAGCAGATCAGGGAAAGGAGTCGTCAGTGGCTCAGAAGGTGGCTCGAAAGACGGGCGGGCCGGCGGCGGCCCGATCCCAGACCGACACCCGCCGGTCGAAAGCGACCGGCTACGTCGCCGCCGTCCTCGCCACCACCCTGATAGCCGGATCCCTCGGAGCCCTGATCGGCTACAACAGCGGCCGCCCCGACGCCACCCAGAACGCCATCGCCGAGATGCGAGAGGCGGAGTCCAAGCGAGACGTCCAGCAGATCACCGAGCTGACCACCCTGGCGCGCACGACCGCCGACGACCTGAACAAGATCCTGGCCGGGCTCGCCGAGGCACTCCCGGTGGAAGGAAACTCCGACGCGCCACCGGCGGCGCGCGAGCGGGTCGAGGAATGGCAGCGGATCCTCCGCGAGACCGCGGAGAAGCACGCCCCCACCCCCTCGGGAGCGACCGGGACCAACGTGGCGCGCGGCGGACTCCGCACCGCGGTGACCGCTCTGGTCACCGCGGTCGACACCTACGCGGCCGGCCTGCGGCTCCCCGAGGGGTCCCGCAAGGACCTCCTCGACCTCGCCGCACGCCAGCGCTCCACCGCCGTCACGATGTGGTCCGTCGCGGCCACCCAGCTCGACCAGCTCAACGTCGACGCCGGCAACGGCCACCAGCACACCTACCTGACGAGCACGCCGGGAGACGGCGCCATCACCTCCGACGGCGTCCCGGAGGGCCACCACGACGACTGAGCGCCCGAACTCCTTTGAGCCGTCCAGGACGGAACGGCTCAAAGGAGTCACGCTCCCGGCCGGGCCGCACTGAAACTTTCAGTACCGAGCCGACTCCGCCGCGAAGCGGGAGGACGACGTCGGCCCGCGGCTCCGGCCGCCGGGGAAGCGCAGGTGACGCGCAGGTGACGCGCGCAGTGGCCACCGGCCGACGATGACCGCGAGAGCCGTGCGGAACACCGGCCGCGCGTCAGGGACTCCGGGAATCTCGCACCTCTCTTGACGGCCGTGACGCCGATGCCAACACTTGGCACACATCCGCCTTCCCGCCTGTGAGGTTCCAGGCATCCGGCGGAAACATCGGCGCCATCAGCATCCGTCGCGCGTTCGTGGACCTATCGTCCGTAACGAGAGGTACCCCCCCGTGAACAGACCCGCCAGCCCTCCCCCGCGACGCGTGCGCCGCCGTACCGGCATCGCCTGCGCGGCAGCCGTCGCGCTGCTGCTCGCGTTGTGCCAGTCACTGGTGGCCGCCGGCCCGGCCGCCGCCGCGACGATCGACACCAGTGCCTGGTATCTCCTGGTGAACCGGCACAGCGGCAAGGCCATCGACGTCCTCGACCTCGCCACCAACGACGGCGCCCCCCTCGTCCAGTGGTCCCGCAACGACGGCGCCTGGCAGCAGTGGCAGTTCGTCGACTCCGGCGGCGGCTACTACCGGCTGCGCTCCCGCCACAGCGGCAAGGTCATCGACATCGCCTCCCGCTCCACCGCCGACGGCGCCAACGTCGTGCAGTGGAGCGACAACAACGGCACCAACCAGCAGTTCCGCGTCGTCGACAGCGACGCCAACCATATCCGCCTGATCAACCGCAACAGCGGCAAAGCCCTCGAAACCTGGGAATGGTCCACCGCCGACGGCGGCCGCGTCTCCCAGTACACCGACCTCAACGGCGCCAACCAGCAGTGGCAACTCGTGAAGATCGGCGGCACCGACCCGGTGCCCGGCGACGCCAAGCAGATGGAGAAGCTGAACCGCGGCCTGATCAGCGTGCGCTCCGGCAACGGCAACCTGGTCTCCTGGCGCCTGCTGGGCACCGAGTCCCGCGACACCACGTTCAACGTCTACCGGGGTGGCACCCGGATCGCCGGCGTCACCGACTCCACCAACTACCTGGACCAGGGTGCCGCGGCCGACGCCTCGTACACGGTGCGCGCCGTGGTCGGCGGCACCGAGCAGGCGGACTCGGAGACCTCGCTGCGCTTCGGCAACGGCTACCTGGACGTGCCGATCAGCCCGCCCAGCGGCAATCACACGGCCAGCGACGCGAGCACCGGCGACCTGGACGGCGACGGCAGGCTGGACCTGGTGCTCAAGTGGGAGCCCAACGACGCCAAGGACAACTCCCAGTCGGGGACCACCAGCCCGGTCTACATCGACGGGATCAAACTCGACGGCACCCGGCTGTGGCGGATCAACCTGGGCCGCAACATCCGCGCCGGCGCCCACTACACCCAGTTCCAGGTGTACGACTACGACGGCGACGGCCGGGCCGAGGTGGCGATGAAGACCGCCGACGGCACGGTCGACGGCCGCGGCACCACCATCGGCAACGGCGGCGCCAACCACGTCAACTCCTCCGGATACATCCTGGCCGGTCCCGAGTACCTGACGATGTTCAACGGCCAGACCGGCGCGGCGATGTCGACCGTCAACTACGAGCCGCCGCGCGGCACCGTCTCCTCCTGGGGCGACAACTACGGCAACCGGGTGGACCGGTTCCTGGCGGGCACCGCCTACCTGGACGGACGGCGGCCGAGCCTGATCATGGCGCGCGGCTACTACACCCGATCGGTCGTCGTCGCCTGGGACTTCCGCAACGGCTCGCTGACCCGCCGCTGGACGTTCGACTCCAACTCCTCGGGCAACGGCGGCTACGCCGGGCAGGGCAACCACAGCCTGTCCATCGCCGACGTGGACGCCGACGGCAGGCAGGAGATCATCTACGGCTCGGCCACGATCGACGACAACGGCGTCGGCATGTACCGCACCGGCTTCGGGCACGGCGACGCGTTGCACGTGGGCGACCTGATCCCGAGCCGGGCGGGCCTGGAGGTGTTCACCATCCACGAGGCGGGTGACCAGCCCGCGGCCGACGTACACGACGCCCGCACCGGGCAGGTCATCTGGCAGCGTCCGGGCAACGGCGGCGTGGAGGGACCCGGCCGCGGCGTGGCCGCCGACATCTACGCGGGCAGCCCGGGAGCGGAGTTCTGGGGCGCGGGAACCAACATGGGCAACCTGTACAACTCCTCCGGGGCCTCGGTCGGCCGCACCCCCTCCTCGGCCAACTTCCTCGCCTGGTGGGACGGCGACCCGGTCCGCGAGCTGGTGGACGCCACCCGCATCGACAAGTACGGCACCGGCGGGGACACCCGGCTGCTGACCGCCTCCGGGGTGCACTCCAACAACGGCACCAAGTCCACCCCGTCCCTCTCGGGCGACCTGCTCGGCGACTGGCGCGAGGAGGTCATCTGGCCCACCTCGAACAACACCGCGCTGCGGATCTACAGCACGCCGATCACGACCACCACCAAGATCCACACCCTGCTGCACGACCCGCAGTACCGGGTCGCCCTGGCCTGGCAGAACACCGCCTACAACCAGCCGCCGCACCCGGGCTTCTTCATCGGCGACGGCATGTCCACCCCGCCGCAGCCGAACATCTACCTGCCCTGACCCTTCGCCCCGTCCGACCCGACCTCCGTGGCCCGGCCCCGGCACCGCCTGACACCGCGGACCGGGCCACGGACCGATGGGCGGGTGCCCGCGTCCGCGGCCACCCGCCCATCGCCGCTCCACCCGAGATCACCGGCCATTGACGTGGCAGTGGACCGCTGTCCTGCAACTCCACTCGCCACCCCACAGATCGACCGCGCCACGCACGGCATCCCTACTCGAAGAGGGACGGGTCTCCGGTGCCCCGGCGGAGGATCTCGGGCTCGTCCTGCGAGAGATCGACGACCGTTGTCGGGACGGCGCCGCACTCGCCGGAGTCGATGACGGCGTCCACCGCGTGGTCGAGCCTCTCCTTGATGTCCCAGCCCAGTGTCAGGGGCTCGGTCTCGTCGGGCAGCAGCAGCGTGCTCGACACCAGCGGTTCGCCGAGCTCGGCCAGCAGCGCCTGCACGACGACGTGATCGGGGATCCGGACGCCGACCGTCTTCTTCTTGGGGTGCAACAGCCGCCGCGGCACCTCCTTGGTGGCGGGCAGGATGAACGTGTAACCGCCGGGGGTCGCCGCCTTGACCGAGCGGAACAGCGCGTTGCTCACATGCACGAACTGACCGAACTGCGCGAAGTCCCTGCAGACCAGGGTGAAGTGATGGTCACTTCCGAGGTCGCGGATCTCTCTGATCCGGTCGATGCCCTCCTTGTTGCCCAGCCGGCAACCCAGCGCGTAGCCCGAGTCCGTCGGGTACGCGATCAGCCCGTCGGCACGCAGAAGATCGACCACCTGCCCGATGAGCCGGGGCTGGGGACTGCTCGGATGCACATCGAAGTATTTCGCCACCCCCCGAGCTTAGAAGCAGGAAACCGCCCCGTACGACACACGGGCCCCCGGACATGACACGCGTGCCTCCAGGAATGGCCCGAGGCCGGTCGCCCGCCGAGGCGGTGTCGGGCCCGGCGGCACCGCGGCGCCCCGGCAGGGCCGGTCGTCCTCACCCGATCCTCGTACGGACGCTCAGGTGAAGCGCCGGTAGGTGATGGGGTGCGCCCCGGCCACCGACTGGATCTTGACGTGGTCTCCCGGCTTCGGGGCGGCGATCATCATGCCGTCGCCCAGGTAGACGCCGCAGTGGCTCGCCGGATATCCGAAGAAGACGATGTCGCCCGGCTGCGGCGGACCGGTGATCGGCTTGCCGCTCGCCTGGTATCCGGCGGCGGTGTTGTCCACAATCCTGATTCCCGCCTCGTTCAGCGAGACGTGCACCAGGCCACTGCAGTCGAACGCGTCGGGGCCGTCCGCGCCCCAGACGTAGGGCTTGCCGATGTGGCTCCTCGCGGCGGCCACGATGTCGGCTCCGCTGCCGTCGCCGGTCACCGTGAACGGGATCGCCCGGCCTCCTCCGCCGCCACCGCCCGAGCCGCCCTCGTGGTTCCCCGACGACGATCCCCCGCCACCCTGTCCACCGCCACCGCTGCCGCCCTGCGAGCCGGGTTCCGTACCGGCGAGCGTGGTGGTGCGGGGCTCGTCCTCCCCCGCCACCGGCACCCACGGGGTGACGCGCCCGGGGCCGGGGACGAAACCCTGGTCTCCCGCGGCCGGGATGGCGGAGAACAGCGTGGCGTCACCGAGATGCTTGTCGATCTCGCGCCGCGCGGTGGACAGCGCGGTCTCGGCCGAGCCGACGTGTCCCCGCACAAGGAACACCGCCCTCTCGACCTCCTCGCCGATGCCCGGTTCGAGCTGCTCCGGGGTGGCGTGCGGGTTGCGACGCCGGTATTCCGCCACCCGGGCCAGCAGGTCGTCGCAGACGCGCTCGGCGTTCGTCCTCGCCGTCTCGACGGCGCCGGCGGCGGCCTCCAGGGAGGTCGCGCAGTCGCCCATCGTGTCCCGCAGGGAGGCGCCCGCACTGTGGTAGCGCCGCATGTACGCCACGAAGGCGTCGGCGGAGGCGCCCTTCCAGGCGGTGTCCACCTGGTCGACCGCCTTCTTCAGGAGCGTGAACGGCTCGGCGGACGAGCCGGCCGCCCCGCGCCAGCGGGTGGCGATCGCCCGGATCGCGGCGGGATCCCCGTCCGTCCTCTTCACCAGCGCGGCCAGGACCTGCCCTCCGGGCAGCGCCGCCACGGCGTTCATGTCGGTCATAGGACGGGCAGGTGGTTACCGGTGTTCCGCTCGGCCCTGGTCACGTTCTCCTCGATGGTGTCGAGGGCACGCTCGACGCCGTCAAGGCGGCTCTTCACCGTGCCCAGCTCCCGGTCGGCGTACCCTTCGACCCTGCCGATCGCGTCGGCGAGCTCCTGGGCACCTGCCAGGGTCCCGAAGATCGAGGAACTCGCGCCGCCCTTGGCCGGGAAGTCGTCGCCGACGCCGGCGAGTCTTCCCCCCTGGGTGTTCACCGTGACGCGCAGCTTGGCCAGCGCCTCACGGTTCAGGTCGAATCTTCCCACCGGAGCCGACTCCCCTCCGCGGTCGCCGGGAGACCGGCTGCCCGGACGACGATCTGGCTCGTTGGCCGGTTGCCTGCCCACCGTCCGGCCATGTCCACCAAGAGGCGATCCTATCCGCCCGACAACGATCATCGCAGCACAGAAGCACACCCGTCATCTCGGGTCGCCCCCCGCGACGCGAACGCCCCGGACACCCGCCGGAAAAGACGCGGGCGTCCGGGGCTTCGGAGCGGGTCAGACCTGCCGGGCGATGCCCTTCTCGACCGCCTCGATGATCCGGGGCCGCAGCTCGGAGCAGCTGATGATCGCGTCCACCGAGCCGACGTCGACCGCCCGCTGGATGCTGTGCACGCGGTCGAACTCGGTGGCCACCTCGGTCAGCTTCTCGGCCCGCACCGACGAGCGCAGCTCGGCCAGCTCGGCGGCGAGCGCGGCCCGGGTGGCGGCCGGCGCCTCCGCGACGCGGGCGGCGAGCGCGAGCACCCTGGGGTCGTTGCCGGTCCGCTTGTCGACGTCTCGCGCGAAGACCACCGCGGCGGCCGGGGCGCCGCCGAGCACCGAGGCGAACGAGCCCTCGACCGCGAGCACGGTCAGGTTCGGGTTGAGCGCCTTGGAGAACACCACGAAGGCCCCACCGTGATAGCGCGAGATCACGCAGAACACGATCGGGCCCTTGAAGTTCACCACCGCGCGGCCGATCTCCGCGCCGTACTCCAGCTGCAGCTTGCGCATCGACTCGGGGGAGCCGTCGAACCCCGACAGGTTGGCCAGCACGACCAGCGGACGGTTCCCGCTCGCGGCGTTGATGGCCCGGGCGGTCTTCTTGGACGACCGGGGGAACAGGGTGCCCGCGGTGTAGGTGTCCGGGCCGTCGGTGGGCGGGAATCCGCGGCGCGGCACGGACCGCGACTCGATGCCCAGCAGGCACACCGGCCGGCCGCCGAGGTGGACGTCCCAGACCGCGGCGGTGTCGGCGTCGGCCATGCCCGCCCACCGCTCCAGCACGGGGTGGTCCTGGTCGGACAGCGCGCGCATGACCGTGCGGATGTCGAACGGCTTCTTGCGGTCCGGGTTGGACTCGGCGGAGAAGATCTGACCCACCGTCGTGAAGTCGCTGTCCGGCACGGCGTGCGGGAACGTCGACACGTCGCGGTCCACCGGGTCGCCGGTGATCGCCTTGCGCGGCCCGCTCTCCCCCGGCGCGACGTAGCTGTGGTCGTAGTGCGACATCAGGATCTCCCGCGCGCCGCGGATGTCCGGCGCCCAGTACTGTGCCTGGCCGTTCGGGCCCATGATCCGGTCGTAGCCGCCGATGCCGTGGTTGTCCTCGGCCGACACGCCGCCGGAGAAGTCGAGCGACTGCTTGCCGGTCAGCACCATCGCGGAGTCCGGCGTCATCACCAGGATGCCCTTGGTGTGCATGAGCATCGTGGCCTCGGCGTTCCAGTACGGCTGGGCGCCGACGTTGATGCCCGCGACCACGATGTTGATCTCACCGCCGTCCTGGGTGAAGGTCACGATCCGCTTCAGCGCGGCCGCCACCCAGTCCATGTTCTCGGTGCCGGACGACATCGAGATCCGGGCGCCCGCGGAGAGCGCGAACCACTCCAGCGGCACCCGCATCCGCTCGGCGAGGTCGAGCGCGGCGATCACCCGTGCGCACTCGGGCTCCGACAGCGCACCGAGTGCCTTCGTCGGGTCGCCCAGCAGCACGACGCGGGTCATGCCCTCCGGGTGGCGCGGCGTGGGTGTGCTGACGACACCCGCGACGAGCGCGGCGCCGTTGCGCCCCTTGGGCCGGTTCACCGGCACCAGCCTCGCGTACTCGTCCAGGTCGTACTCGGTGAAGGAGCCGAACGGCCCGGCGAGCATGTCGGTCAGCTCGTACGGGTGGTGCGTGCCGCGGCTGTGCGCGCGCAGCACCTCCTGGCGGTAGTCGTCCAGTGGCTCGACGGGCTCGGTCGGCGGCGGCACGATGGACAGCCGCACGCCGGAGCCCACGTCGTAGCCGATCCGGACGGCGATGTCGACGAGCTCGCCGGTGACGCCGTCGCGGCGCCTGCCCAGGAACAGCACCTCCTCCAGGCCCGCACCCGCCGTCGTCGGCAGCACGCGCTTCGCCACGGTGTTCAGGTCGTCCGGCGAGAGGTCGTTCGGCGGCCACACGTAGATGACGATCCGGTTCGTGGCGGAGGTCTTCGCGCCGGGCTTCTTGGCCCGGCGGATCGCGTCGAGGCAGGTGGCGAGCACGTTCTCGGCCGCGGGCAGCGCGACGAGCCCTCCCTCGTCGTCGCGCAGCGGGGTCAGGTCGCGGACCTGCCCCAGGGCGACGAGCCGCTCGTCGGACGGGTTCTGCCGTGCCGAGGCGCGGAAGAGGTAGACCTCCTCGTCGGGCGCGGGCAGCCGGGTGAGGTCGAAGTCGCGCAACCGCTCCAGCTGCATGCGCTCGGCGATGCGCGGGTGCAGGCCGCGCAGCAGCCGCTCCTCCACGAAGCCGTCCGCGGACGGCCGGAAGGTGAAGTGGTGGTGCATCACGGCGCCGCTGTCGCCCGTGACGGTCGCGGCGATGCGGCCGATCCGGTGCGACGGCTGCTGCGCGGCCATGACCTCGCGCAGGCGCGCGGCCATCTCCTCGGGGTCGTCGGGAGCGTCCGGCCAGGTCAGGTAGATGTCGGCCACCAGCTCGCCGGTGCCGGCGAACTCGTCGACCGCCTTGACGGCCTCGGCCAGTGCCAGGAAGTCGACCGCGGTGGCCACGACGCGGCCCGCACCGCTCGTGGTGCGGTGGTCGGCGACGACGAACGTGCAGCCCGCCACCTTGCTCGTCCGGATGCCGCTGAGCGCGCGGTTGCCGTAGTAGCGGCGGATCAGCACCTCGAGCAGCGGCACGGGGTCCACGTCCTCGCGGCCGATCCGCTGGCCGACCAGCCGGACGAGCGGCTCGGAGCTGGCGACCATGGCGGAGATCCGCTCGGCGCGGTCGGGCGAGTCCGGGTGCTGGTCGAGGTGGCGCAGGTGCTTGCGTACGGCCGTGTAGACCTTGGCGCGGGTGCGGCGCAGCAGCGGCTGGACGAACCAGGCGAACACCACGCCGCGCGCCAGGTCCGCGACGGCCGGGAACCTGATCTGGGTGGCGGCGATCAGGTGCTCCAGCACCACGCCGACGGCGACGCGGTCGGCCTGGGCGGGCGGGGCCTCCTTGGCCCACTGGCGCAGCAGGGTCGTCACCACGGCGACGTCGGCGGAGGCGCGCCGCTGGGCGAGGAAGATCCGGAAGACCGCGTCCTCCAGCTGCGGCGTGCGCTCCAGGCCTTCGACGCCGTAGCGGGACAGCACGTGCGTGAGCCGCTGCTGGAAGCTCTCCGACAGCCCGGACCGGTCGGGGTCGAGGTACTGCAGGTAGGTGTGGAAGTACTCGCGGGGGCTGTGCACCGAGGAGTCGGGCTTGGACTCCTCGCCGGCGGGCCGGTTGCGGCTCAGCTCGCTCAGGTCGGCGAACAGGTGCAGCAGCTCGACCTCACCGGCCGGCTCGTGATCGCCCTTCGCGACGAGTTCGGCGCGCGCGGCGAGGTAACCGGTGAGCAGGCGCTTCTCGTCCTGCGGGTCGATGTCGAACCCCAGCAGGAGGCCGCGCAGGTCCTGCAGGCCGCGCGCGGCCCGCTCCGCCGCGGGCACGTCCACCGGCTCCGGCGGCAGATCCAGCTCGATCTCCCGCACCTCGGCGACGGGACCTGCCGTGCCGTCGCCCAGCGGTTCCAGGCGGAGCAGGCGGGCGCCCGCCTCCACCTGGCTGCCGACCGAGACCGCGAGCTCCCGCAGGCGTCCGCGGAACGGCGCGCGCAGCACGGTCTCCATCTTCATGCTCTCCACCACGAGCAGCGGCGCGCCGGCCTCGACCTCGTCGCCCGGCTGCAGTGGCGTGGCCACCACGAGCGCCGGCACGGGCGAGCGCACGATGCCGCCCTCGTCGCGGCTGATCCGGTGCGTGACGCCGTCGACCTCGACCAGGTGGATCGGACCGTGAGTGCTCGTGACGACCTTGAAGCGGACGCCGTTCACGGTGATCTGGCCGCTGTGCTCGTCGAAGCGCTCGATGTCGACGTCGGCCGTGTGCCGCAGGCCGCCCGCCGAGATGCCGACGCGGAACCGGTGGCCGCCGGTGCGCGCGACCTGGACGCGGTAGCCGATGTCGCGGAGCTTGAGTTCCAGCGCGCGGCCGCTCTCGTGCTGCGACTGCGGGCGGCCGCCGTGCGCGGCGGCCAGGAATCGCTGCCGCGTCACGGTCTCCTCGTCCTCGTACGCCTCGACGGCGGCGGCGATCAGCGCGATCGCGGAGTGCCGGTGTGACACGAGGGCGCCCTGGGCGCGCACGCGGTCGATCCAGCCGGTGTCGGCCGAGCCGTCGATCACCTCGGGCTCGTCGAGCAGCATGCGGACGAAGCCCTTGTTCGTCACGCCGCCCTCGATGATGACGGTCGTCTGCGTCATCGCGCGACGCAGACGGGCCAGTGCCTCGGTGCGGTCACGGCCGTGTGCGATGATCTTGGCGATCATCGAGTCGAAGTCGGCGGGGATCGTGTCGCCCTCGCCGAACCCGGTGTCCACCCGGACGCCGGGACCGCTGGGCAGCGCGAGCCGCGCGATCCTGCCGGGTGAGGGCGCGAAGTCGCGGTCGGGGTCCTCGGCGTTGAGACGCGCCTCGACGGCGTGTCCCCACTCCTCGGGGGCCTCGCCCTCCAGCCTGCCGCCCGCCGCGACGTGCAGCTGGGCCTTCACCAGGTCGACGCCGGTGGTGATCTCGGTGATCGGGTGCTCGACCTGCAGACGCGTGTTGACCTCGAGGAACGCGAACAGCCGCTCGCCGGGGTGGTAGAGGAACTCGACGGTGCCCGCGCCCTTGTAGTCCACCGCGAGCACGAGCCGCTCGGCCGCCGCCTTCAGCTCGGCGACCTGCGTGGCGTCGAGGACCGGGGAGGCGGACTCCTCGATGATCTTCTGGTTGCGCCGCTGCACGGAGCAGTCGCGCACGCCCAGCGCCCACGCGGTGCCCTGACCGTCCGCGATGACCTGTACCTCCACGTGCCGGGCGCCCGTCACCAGGCGTTCCAGGAACACGACGCCGCTGCCGAACGCGCGCGCCGCCTCCTGGCGCGTCAGCTCGTAGGCCAGGGTCAGCTCGTCGGGGCCGGAGATCATCCGGATGCCGCGGCCGCCACCGCCCGCGGTCGCCTTCAGCATCAACGGGTAGCCGATCCGCTCCGCCGCCGCCTTCGCCTCCTCCAGCGTCTCCACCGGGCCACGGCTCCACGGCGCGACGGGCACACCGACCTCTTCGGCGATCAGCTTCGAGCCGATCTTGTCGCCCAGTTTGCGCATCGCCTCGGCGCCCGGGCCGACGAACGTCACGCCGATCTCGGCGCACAGCTCGGCGAACGCCGGGTCCTCGGCCACGAAGCCCCAGCCGACCCAGGCCGCGTCCGCACCGGTCTCGACCAGGGCCTTCCGCAGGACGGCATGGTCCAGGTAGGGCCGGTTCGCGGCGGGCCCCAGGTCGTAGGCGATGTCCGCCTCGCGGACGAACGTGGCCGTCCGGTCGGAGTCGGTGTACAGGGCGACGGTCTCGATCCGTGTTCCCGTCTCCGCGGCTAGGTCCTGAACGGCATAGATGAGCCGCATGGCGGCTTCACCGCGGTTGACGATGGCGACACGACTGAACACTGAGCGAACCTTTCGAAGCGGTGAACACGGCGGCCGTCCCCGCCCCGATCGTGGTACATACTCCCGGTCGCCCCCCGCTACCGGAAATGGCGGGGACTGAGCGTCTTTCGCGACCGGAGTTGTGAGGCTCGCACAAACGTACCCGCCGGGATGGCGTGGCATGCGACCGACATGATCCCTGACTCGGACTTCCCGGGTACGCGGCCCAACGGCCGTGCTCTTCGCGGGGGCGGTTCAACGGCAGGTCGGCGGCGCGGGCGAGGACCTGTGCCCGGGTGTGGCCGGCGGCGAGAAAGTGCCCGCCGATCGCCACGCGGAAGGCGGGCACGCTGCGGGCCTCGACCTCTCCGGGGGCGGAGCGGAAGGTGCCGATCGGTTCTCGCGGCCTCGCGCGTGACTCACCGTCGCGCGCGAGGTCCACCGTCGCGGTCGTCGTCGAGGCCGCCCGCGGCGAGGTCCGTCACGAGGTGAGGAGCTCCGCGGCGAGGGCCGAGGCTCGTCGCGTGGTGAGCCGCCCGTCGGCGACCACGACGGTGATCGCGCGTTCCAACCGGTCCGGCACGCTCAGCGGCGCGTCCCAGGCCAGGGCCGGTCCGACGCCCGGGTACTCGGCGACGCGCACGAACCACGGGTCGAGCCCGAGGGTTTGCACGAACAGCAGGCTCCAGTCGTCACAGGTGAGCGCGAGCCAGGGCGAGAGGCCACCGTGCACGGCCCGCTCGCCGGAGGTGCCTTCGGCGAAGACCTCCAGCCTGGTGGAGTCCTTGGGCGCCCGCCAGAAGAACCCCCCGTAGCCGGCGCCGGTCCTGCCCTTGCAGGCCGAGCTCTGGATCGACAACGGCGCGCCGGTCCGGTTGTCCAGCGTGAAGGCGACGTCCAGCGCCCAGGCGCCGGGCAGGACGCGGGTGGTGAGGGTCCGCTCCTCGGAGGCCAGGACGGTGCCGTCCGGTCCGACCCAGTCGAGGCTCTCGGCGAAGCCTCCGGGCACGGGACGCAGGGAGCGCCGCCGCTGGCGCCCGTGGTTGGGCAGGATCCGCGGGCCGGCGCCCGGTACGTAGGTGGAGCCGCCCCAGAAGTTGACCCCGTTGACATCGGAGATCGCCACGCTCGCCCCGAAATGATGCACGTGGTCGGCGGGCCGGCTCTCGGTCACGACCGTTCCGCCAAGGGTGCGGACCGGATGCAGGTGGGGGCGCGGCGCGTCCGTCGGCTGCAGGTCGCCCCGCTGGAGGTAGGTCGCGACCTGCCGCGAACCGGCCCTCAGCACCGTCTCGGGCCAGACCGTCTCGGACCGGACCGTCTCGGACCGGACCGTCTCGGACCGGACCGTCTCGGACCGGACCGTCTCGGACCGGACCGTCTTCGGTCCGGTCGCCGCCCGGGAGCCGGGACCGCCGGGGAAGCCGAGTTCCGAGAGGGTTTTCAGCTCGGCCGCCGCTCGCGCGACCAGACCCTCGATGCCCGGCAGCACCAGCCGGGACGGCTCCGTGCGGAAGCCGTCGACGGGCAGCGGATCGGGAGCGCGCCGGATCTCGTCGAGCAGCCGGGTGAAGCCCCCGGTCCGCTCCAGCGGCACCAGCAGCTCCGCCCCCTCCCCGATGTGCGCCAGGAGGTTGCCGAGCAGATCGACCCGGTCGAAGCCGGTGCGGACACCGTCCACCTCGATCTCGTCGAGGGTGTAGAAGAGCAGGGCGGAGCGCGTCTCGCCGTGCAGGTGCAGGTAGGGCTCGGTCCTGCGGTCGCCGCACAGGCTCACGGTGATCGCGATGACGGTGCCGTCGGCGAGGCGGAGCCGCGCGCTGGAGGTGTCGTCGCAGCAGATCGCGTTGGCCCGGTACAGCTCCAGCTCGACGCCCTCGACCGAGGAGGCCGTGTCGGCACCCGCGACGGCCAGCGCGGTGGCCGTCGCGTGCGCGAACGGATTGGTGAGCGCGCCGTCCATCACGTCCACGCCGTCCAGCCTGCGGTGTCCCGCCCAGGGGGCGCGTGAGTAGTAGGTGAACGGGCGTGTCCAGGATCCGGCGACGCCGACGCCCCGAAGTGGTTCGCCCAGCGCTCCGGCCGCGGCGGGGACGGCGGCCGAGCCGAGCGACTGGAAGCCCACCTGGCAGGCGAGCCCCGTCTCCGCCACGGCGGCGGAGATCCGTTCGAACTCCTCCATCGACGGCGCGGGCGGTTTTTCCAGCAGCACGTGCGCGCCGGCCCGCAGGGCCGCGATGGCGAGCGGAGCGTGGGTGTGGATCGGCGTCGCGATCACCGCGACCTCCGCGCCGGTCTCGGCGATCAGCGACGGCAGGTCCGCCGAGAACGGTACGTCGAGGCCGGGCGAGGGTGGCAGGGTGTCGCATACCCCGGCGAGCTCGGCCCGGCCCGCCGCGGCGAGCCGCCGGACGTTCGCCAGGTGGTTCCTGCCGTAGCCGTGCACTCCGGCGACCACCACTCGCACCGGCTTCACGACGCCCACCTCGTCGGCGCCCCGGTCGCCCGCAGCTCCGGCCCGCTGATCTCCACCGGGAAGGGCGGGGCGAGCAGCCCGAGGTCGGTCAGCGCGGCCTCCTCCACCCTCTCCACCATCGCGGGGTGGTGCAGCGCGAGGGCGAGCTGGCCCGACAGCTCGGTGAGCAGGTGCGGGTAGACGGGGACGCCGAAGGCGCGGGCGAGCTCGGCGATCCGCAGGAACGGTGTGATGCCGCCGACCCGCACCAGGTTCGGCTGGACGACGTCGCAGGCGCCCCCGGTCAGCAGGTCGCGGAACCCGTGGACGGTGGCGACGTTCTCGCCGACCGCGATCGGGACGGTGACGCCGCGCCGCAGTTCCACGTGGGCGGACAGGTCGTCGGCGGGCAGCGGCTCCTCGATCCAGAACAGGTCGTAGCGCTCCAGGGCCCGCAGCGCGACGCGGGCCCGGTGCAGATCCCAGCGCTGGTTGGCGTCGACCATCAGCAGCCGGTCGGGGCCGATCACCTCACGGACCGCCGCCACCCGCTCGACGTCCTCGGCCGGCGAGGGGCGCCCGACCTTGATCTTGACCGCGGTGTATCCGGCGGCGACCCATCGCCGGGCCTGCGCCCGGAGTTCCTCCAGCGAGTAGTGGAGGTTGACCCCGCTGCCGTAGACGGGGACGCTCTCGCGCCGCGCGCCGAGGATCTCGACCAGCGCCCGCTCCCCGCAGCGCAGGTCCCAGAGCGCGAGATCCACCCCGGCCAGGGCGATCGGGACGATCCCGGACCGGCCCGCCTCGCCGAGGTGAGCCGACAGCCGGTCCCACACCAGCTCCGGATGCGCCGGCAGGCCGACCACCGCCTCGCGGATGTCGTGCTCCAGCAGTGCCCTGATCGCCTGGGCCCCGATCTGCGGTGTCCACGCCATCCCGGTGCCGCGCCGCCCGTCGTCCAGCGTGATCGTGACGAGCAGCACGTGGTTGTGGGAGACGTCCGGGCCCCAGGGCCGGCTCAGGGGTACCGACCGTGGCGTGACCGTCAAGTCCTTGATCATGACGCTACCAGGGCGAGCCCCGACTTGATCAGCGCCTCCAGTTCGGCCTCGTGCTCGGGCGCGACGGGCACCAGCGGCGGCCGGACCTCGCCCGCGTCCAGCCCGCGCAGCCGCACCCCGGCCTTGACCAGCGACACCGCGTAGCCCGGAACCCTGGAACGCAGCCGCACCAGCGGCGCGTAGAACTCGGTGATCAGCCGCTCGTCGCCGTTCAGGTAGGCGTTGGCGATCTCGGGGGCGAAGCAGAACACCGCGCTGGAGTACAGGCCGACACCGAGCGCCCGGTAGGCGGGCTGGGTGAGCTCCGCGGTCGGCAACCCGTTGAAGAACAGGAAGTCCCGGTGGGTCTCCCTGACGGCCAGCACGATCCGCTGCATCCGGTCGATGTCACCGAGGCCGTCCTTCAGCCCGATGACACCGGGGATCGCGGCCAGCTCGACCGCCGCCTCCGGTTCGAGCGCGATCGGCCCGCGCTGGTAGATGATCACCGGGAGTTCGGCGGCGATCGCCCGTACGTAGGCGGGGAAGCCGGGCCCCTGGACGAGGTAGGGCGGCATGAGCAGCAGCCCGTCGGCGCCCGCCTCCCTGGCGGCCCGCGCCTGGGCGAGTGCCGCGCCGATCGGCCCGCCCGCTCCGGCGAACACCGGGACGGCCCCGGCCGCCGCCTCCACCGCCACCCGGACGACCTCGGCGTGCTCGGCCTGCGACAGCGCGGTGAACTCGCCCGTCCCGCAGGCGGCGAACACGCCGCCCGGCCGGTGCTCAAGGCCTCGCCGGACGTGGTCGGCCAGCACGCCGGGCGCGAGGTCGCCGTCCGCGCCGAAGGGGGTGACGGGGAAGAAGAGGACACCGTCGAGATTCATGATCAGGGTCTCTTTCTGGAGAGTCAGGAGAGTTCGGTGCGCCAGCCGCGCTTGGCGGTCCAGCCGAGCAGCCGCTCGGCCTTGGCGGAGGAGAAGGCGGGGGCGGTGCCGGTCAGATGGGCGGCGAACGTCTTCGTCTCCGGCATGACGGCCGGCAGCAGCTCGGCCAGCGGCTCGCGCGCCAGGGCGTCGCCGGCGCCCGCGAAGAAGACCTCGCCGTTCGTCTCCAGCAGGGGGAGCCTGGTGAGCAGTGTGTCGACGAAGTCGCCGGCGTCGCGGGCGTCGAGGTAGTTGAACAGCGAGGCTCCGCCTATCTCGGGCCGGTTCAGCCGTTCGGTGATCGTGTGCCCGGACTGGGTGGGCGCGCCCTCCCACTCCTCGGGCGCGACGACGAAACAGGGGCGGAACGCGGCCATCCGGGTGGTCTCGGTGGTGCGGGCGAAGGTCCGCACGGTCTGCTCGGCCACGACCTTCGACAGGTTGTAGGCGTTCCAGGGCTCCGTCGGGTGGTCCTCGTCGAGCGGCAGGTAGGCGGGGGTCCATCCGCCCGGCGCGCCGTATCCGATCACCGTGGGGCTGCTGGCCACCACGAGCTTCTCCACCCCGAGGGCGACCGAGGCCGTGCAGACGTTGAAGGCGAGCTGGGTGTTGACGCGGAACGTGGTGGGCTCGGAACGGCTGAACGGCACCGCGATGGCCGCCAGGTGGACCACCGCCTGCGGCCGGAACCGTGCGATCACCGAGTGGGCCTCCCCCAGGTCGGTGAGATCCGCGGGAAGGGCCGAGGCGGCCTCTCGCGGGGTGCCCGGCGCGCTGTCCACGCCGATCACCTCATGTCCGGCCGCCGCGAGCGAGGTGACCACGCTGCGGCCGAGCCGGCCCGCGCTACCGGTGACGAGCACTCTGCTCACCGTGTGGACTCCTTCTGAAGACTGCAATCAGTTGCAGTAAACAATCGCGTCAGGCGAGACAATACGTCAAGTGAGCGGGGTCAATCGCCCGCAACCGGTCTCAGGATGGTTAGCTGATCTGCAAACGATTGCGTTAGGGTGTGCGCATGTCAGTGACCATTCGGGACGTCGCCCACGCCTCAGGTGTTCACGTGTCGACGGTCTCCCGAACCTTCTCGGCACCTCATCTGGTGAACGCCGAGACCCGGACCCGGGTGCTCGCGGCGGCCGAGAAGCTCGACTATCGGCCCAACCGGGCGGCCCGCTCCCTCAAGACGGGCCGCACCAACAACATCGGGCTGATCGTGGCCGATCTGGCCAATCCGTTCTTCCCTCCGCTGATCAAGGCCGCGCAGGCCGCCGCCCGCCGCCAGGACTACCACCTGTTCGTGGCCGACACCGGCGAGGACCCCACCGAGGAGGAGAACCTCGTCCTGGCCTTCTCCAAGCAGGTCGACGGCATCGTGCTGTGCAGCCCGCGCCTGTCGAACAAGGCTCTGGAGAAGCTCTCGGAACGCGTCTCGTTCGTGCTGGTCAACCGGCGTATCCGCGGGCTGACCACGGTCGTGATGGACGTCGCCCACGGCGCCCGCGTCGCGATGGAGCACCTCGTGCGACTCGGTCACCGGCGCGTCGCCCTGGTGACGGGCCCGGCCGGATCGTGGACCAGCGGGGAGATCCGCAAGGCCGTCGCGGAGATCCCCGGTCTCGACACGGTCGTCATCGGCCCCAACTCCCCCACCGAGGAGGGCGGCATCGCCGCCGCGGCCAAGGTGGCCGAGGCCGGGGTGACCGGCGTGCTCGCCTACAACGACCTCGTCGCCATCGGCCTCATCGGAGGACTGGAGGTCCTCGGCGTCGACGTGCCGGGCGACGTCAGCGTGATCGGCTTCGACGACAGCATCACCGGGCGGCTGCACCGCCCCAAACTCACCACGGTCGCGATGCCCGCGAGCGACGCCGGCCGGATGGCGGTCGACCTCCTCATCCAGTCGATGAGCGCCACGACCGTCCTGGAGACCCACCTGGTGGTCCGCGAGTCCACCGCGCCTCCCAGACAGGCCCCGTGAACTTCCCAGAGGCAGCCGGGCGGGCACCGCGCCCGCCCCACCGGCCGATCGGCTGAGACGGGCGCCGCCCTCGGCGACCACACCGCCGGGGGAAGGCGCGTCCGCCCGCAGGGGTGACTCCCCGGCCGATGAGACCCGGGCCGCCGCAGGCACCCGGCCCGGGACCCCTGCCGGAAACGGGTGCGCCGGGAGCCGCCCGCACGGCGTTGACCAGGCGTTTTCCGCTCGCCACAAC
The DNA here is from genome assembly GCF_040299985.1 of Streptosporangium sp. NPDC000563. Lineage (NCBI taxonomy): Bacteria > Bacillati > Actinomycetota > Actinomycetes > Streptosporangiales > Streptosporangiaceae > Streptosporangium > Streptosporangium sp. NPDC000563. Next base: position 78,138 of record NZ_JBEPDA010000007.1, read on the forward strand.
GGGGGCACGCGTATGCCCGCAACTGCAATCGGTTGTACAAACTCGTCTTCGTGCGAGATTTTTCCATTCGGAACCCGACAGGGAATACCTCGTCTGACCTGCGATAATGCCAAAAGCTAACGTTACGATTCGTGATCCAGCTCACTGCAAAGGGTTGACGTATTAGTTCGTGACGCTATAGGAAAAGCGCATCCCATTCACCAACTCCCCGAAGGGCCAGTGATGACGCTGAGTCCCGCACCGGCGGGGACGGCCGAGATACCGGTCGCACCCCGGGAAAAGGCGGGTGCCCCCCGCCCAGGGCGTCTCAAGAGCTCCCGCGGCCGATCGCAGGCGCTGGCCGCCTATCTGTTCCTGGCCCCTTGGTTCATCGGCCTGTTCGCGATCACGCTCGGTCCGATGATCGCCTCGCTCTACCTGTCGTTCACCGACTACAGCCTGCTGAGCGAAGCCCACTGGGTGGGCCTGGACAACTACGAGAAGATGTTCGTCCAGGACGACCGGTTCATGGCCTCGCTGCAGGTGACGACCACCTATGTGGTGGTCTCCGTCCCGCTGCAGCTCGCCTTCGCCCTGGCGCTCGCGCTCGTGCTGGACAGGGGCCTGCGCGGCCTGCCGTTCTACCGCTCGATCTTCTACCTGCCGTCGCTGCTCGGGGGCAGCGTGGCGATCTCGATCCTCTGGCGGAAGATCTTCGGGACCGACGGCATCGTCAACTCGTTCCTCGGCCTGTTCGGCTACCAGGGCCACGGCTGGGTGACCAGCCCCGACACCGCGCTGTGGACGCTGATCATCCTGCACGTCTGGACGTTCGGCGCCCCGATGGTCATCTTCCTGGCCGGGCTCCGCCAGATCCCGCAGAGCCTGTACGAGGCGGCCGCGGTCGACGGCGCCGGCAGGTGGCGGAAGTTCCGCTCGATCACCCTGCCGCTGCTCACCCCGATCATCTTCTTCAACCTGGTGCTGGAGGTGATCAAGTCGTTCCAGTCCTTCACCCAGTCGTTCATCGTGAGCGGCGGCAACGGCGGACCGGTCGACTCGACCCTGTTCTACACGCTCTACCTCTACATCAAGGGCTTCAAGAACTACGAAATGGGTTACGCGGCCGGCATGGCCTGGGTGCTGCTGCTCATCATCGCCGCGCTGACCGCCGTCAACTTCCTCATGTCTCGATTCTGGGTTTTCTATGGCGACGACAAGTAAGCGCGTACCGGCCCTCTTCCGGCCCGCCCCGCGCCTGGTCAGGCACCTGCTGCTCATCGCCGCCGGGCTGCTCATGCTCTACCCGCTGCTCTGGATGGTCTCCAGCTCGTTCAAGCCCGAGGAGCTGATCTTCCGGGAGCCCGGGCTGATGCCGACCGCGGTGACGGCCGAGAACTACACCGAGGGCTGGGGCGCGCTCAAGCACTCCTTCGGCTACTACCTGTGGAACTCGGCGGTCCTCACCGCCCTGGCGGTGATCGGCAACCTGGCCGCCTGCTCGCTCGCGGCCTACGCCTTCGCCCGGCTGGAGTTCCCGCTGAAGAAGATGTGGTTCGCAATCATGCTCGGCTCGATCATGCTGCCGCACCACGTCACGGTCGTCCCGCAGTACATCGTGTTCGCCAAGATCGACTGGATCAACACGATCTGGCCGATCGTCGCGCCGAAGTTCCTCGCGACCGACGCGTTCTTCATCTTCCTGATGGTGCAGTTCATCCGCACCCTTCCCCGGGAGCTGGACGAGGCGGCGGCGATCGACGGCGCGGGCCAGTGGCGCACGTTCACCCGGGTGATCATGCCGTTGTGCGTCCCGGCGCTCGCGACCACCGCGATCTTCACCTTCATCTGGACGTGGAACGACTTCTTCACCCAGAACCTCTACCTGACCAACTCCGACAACCTCACCGTTCCCGTCGCGCTCCGGCAGTTCATGGACTCCAGCGGCGAGTCCTCCTGGGGGCCGCTGTTCGCGATGTCGATCATCTCGCTCGGCCCGATCTTCGGATTCTTCCTGGCGGGCCAGAAGTACCTCATCCGCGGTATGGCGACCACCGGTCTCAAATAACCCTCCCCATCCCCCACCCCCGGAGGTATCCCGATGAAGCGCATCCTGGCGGCCACCGCCATCACCCTGCTCGCCGTGTCGGCAACCGCCTGCGGCAGCGACGACAGCGGTGATTCCGGCGGGAAGACGAAGGTCGTCTTCTCGTACTGGGGCAGCGACGCCCGGCAGAAGCTGACCGAGTCGGCCATCGCCGCTTTCGAGAAGAAGAACCCGACGATCGACATCGAAGGCGACTTCTCCGACTGGGACAGCTACTACGAGAAACTGGCCACCAAGACCGCGGCCGGCGACGCCCCCGACGTCATGTCCATCGAGATCCGCGGCCTCGCCGAGTACGCGGGCCGCGCCACCCTCGCCGACCTCACCGGCAAGCTGAACACCGCCGACCTCGACCAGGAGGTGCTCAAGGCCGGTCAGATCGACGGCAAGCAGTACGCCGTCCCCACCGGCGTCAACACCTTCCCGATCATCGTCAACAGGGCGACGGTGGAGAAGGCGGGCGAGAAGGTCCCCGACGACACGACCTGGAACTGGGACGACTACATCTCGATCTCCCAGAAGGTGACCGAGAAGGGCGACGGCAAGATCTGGGGCACCGAGTGGAACGTGAACCCCGCCTTCCTGCAGCTGTTCGCCGCCCAGCGCGGGGAGCAGTTCTACAAGGACGGCAGGATCGGCATGTCGGAGCAGACCATCAAGGACTGGTGGGCCCTGCTACAGAAGATCGTCTCCACCAAGGCCGGTCCCGGCGCCGCCCAGATGCTGGAGACCGGCACCAAGGTCGACCAGGCACTGCTCGCCACGAACGCCAGCGCGTTCGGCAGCTGGTGGAGCAACCAGCTCACCGCGCTGAACAAGGGCTCCGGCCAGGAACTCGACCTGCTGCGGATGCCCAAGGCCGAGGGCGCGACCACCGCCGGCATGTTCCTGCAGCCGGCGATGTACTACACGATCTCGTCGAAGACCGAGCAGGCCGAGGCCGCGCAGAAGTTCGTCGAATTCCTCGTCAACGACCCCGAGGCCGGCGCCATCCTGCTCAGTGACCGCGGCCTGCCGACCAACGCCAAGGTCGTCGACGCCGTCAAGGACAAGCTCACCCCGACCGACCAGAAGGTGCTCGCCTTCATCGACTCGATCAGGAGCGAGCTGAGCCCGATCGTGATCCCGCCGAAGGGCGCGATGGAGATGGAGGACATCCTCAAGCGCGCCAGCGACTCGGTGCTGTTCGGCAAGGCCTCCGCGGACGACGCGGTGAAGTCCTTCCTCAACGAGGCCAACGCCGCCATCTCCCAGTGACCGGCCTCCCCTGACGTGTGCCGTACGGCTCGCGCCGAGCCGTACGGCACACCCGCCACTTTCCCGTCCCCCTGATGGAGTTCCTGATGCGATACGCCTTCGTCGGACTCGGCCACCGGGTGCAGCTGTACATCGACGCGCTGCTCGGCGAGTGGGGCGACACCGGCGAGATCGCCGCCCTCTGCGACGTCAACCGGACCCGGATCGGCTACTACCTCGACCGGATCGGACGCGACGTCCCGAGCTTCGCACCGCACGAGTTCGACAAGCTGCTCCAGCTCGCCGACGCCGTCGTGGTCGCCACCGTCGACGCCGCCCACGCCCGTTACGTCGTCGCCGCGCTGGAGGCGGGCAAGGACGTCATCGTGGAGAAGCCGCTGTGCACCACCGCCGAGGACTGCGCGGCCATCGTCGAGGCCGCCGAGCGCAGCACCGGCCGGCTCGTCGTCACCTTCAACTACCGCTACTCGCCGCGCAACAGCGCCGTCCGCCGGCTGATCGCCGACGGAGCGATCGGCGACGTCGCCTCCGTGCACTTCGAGTGGGTGCTCGACACCATCCACGGAGCCGACTACTTCCGCCGCTGGCACCGCGACAGGTCCAGCTCAGGCGGGCTGCTGGTGCACAAGTCCACCCACCACTTCGACCTGGTCAACTGGTGGCTGGCCGACACCGCCCGCTCCGTCTACGCCCGGTCGGCGCTGCGCTTCTACGGAGCCGCCAACGCCCGCGCCCGTGGCCTGCGCGACCGGCCACAACGCGCTCACGGCGCACCGGAACTCGGCACCGACCCCTACCTCCTCGACATCTCCGCCGATCCCCGGCTCAAGCGCCTGTACCTGGACGCAGAGCACGAGGACGGCTACATCCGCGACCAGGACGTGTTCGGCGAGGGCGTGAGCATCGACGACAACATGGCCGTCCTCGTCGGCTACTCGCGCGGGGCGACGCTCACCTACTCACTCAACGCCCACGGCCCCTTCGAGGGCTACCGGGTGGCCTTCAACGGCACCGCGGGACGGCTGGAGCTGGAGGTCGTCGAACGCGCCTGGACCCCGCCGCGCGCCGCGATCGACCCGACCGCCGCCGACAAGGCCCACGCCCCCGGCGCCTTCGAACGGCTCGTCCTGCACCGGCACTGGAGCGAACCGGAGGAGGTCGCCATCCCCTCGGGCGCGGGCGGCCACGGCGGCGGCGACGCCCTCATGCTGAACGACGTCTTCCGCGGCGCGGGCGAGGATCCGCTGGGCCGCCAGGCGGGGCACCTCGCGGGCGTCGCCGGCGTGATGGTCGGGATCTCGGCGAACCTCTCCGCCGCGACCGGCGCCCCCGTTCTCCTCGACGAGGACGGCACCCGGCTCGCGCGCTGACCCGGTAGAAGCAGGCGCGCCGTCGAAGCGAGCGGATCACCCGGGGACGCGAAGTCGTTCACGTCAGGTTTGCAGGGCGGAGCCTAACTTCGCCCCCATGCGAAAGACTCTTCCAGCGATCACGGCCGTCGTACTGGCGGCGACCCTGGCGGCGTGCGGCGCCGCTCCCGGCGGCCCGCGACCGCCACGGGCCACGGAGGCCGGCGCCACCCGGTGCGACCACCGGCTGGAGGTGGCGTTCGGCGCGTGGGCCGACGCGGGGTTCAGCGGATCGATCGCGATCCTCGAAGGCGGCAGGGCCACCTGCCTCGCCGCCTACGGCACGGCGGACGACGCCACGGGAAGGCAGAACACCCCGGAGACGGTGTTCAGCATCGGATCGGTCACCAAGGCGTTCACCGCGGCGGCGGTGTTCACCCTGGTCGAGGAGGGAAAGCTCGCGCTCGACGACCGGGCGGGGAAGATCCTGCCCGAACTGGGCGGCGCCGCGGCCAAGGCGACGGTGCGGCAGCTGCTGCTGCACACCGGCGGGCTCAACGGCTCACACGGCCGCGGCGACTACGAGCCGCTCGGCCGGGACGCCGCGGTGGCGGCGATCGGCGCGTTGAGGCCGGCCTTCAAGCCCGGCCGCGGCTACCTGTACTCCAACGCCGGCTACACCTTGCTCGCGCTCATCGTCGAGAAGGCGTCGGGCAGGAGTTTTCGCGCCTACCTGGCCGAGAGGGTCCTGCGGCTGCCCGGCGGCCGGGTCGCGGGAGGATTCTGGGAGGGCGAGCCGGCCGTGACGGGGCCTCGGGCCGTCGGGCGGCTCGACAACGGCGCGATCGGCCGCTCAGGCGGCTTCGACGGGCCGTACTGGGCGGTGGAGGGCAACGGCGGCCTCGCGATGACCATGCGGGACCTGGCGACCTGGACGCACGCGCTGTTCACCGGAAGGCTGCTCTCCCGCGAATCGGCCGAGATCATCGGCAGGCCGGGGCACGATCTGGGCGACGGCAGGTCCGAGACCCCGGGGTGGGTGGCGTTCGACGAGTCGCTGTTCGGCGAGCCGTTCCTGAGCACCGCGGGGGGCGGCGGCGACGTCGGCCACAACACCGTCGTCGCGTGGATCCCCGGGCAGGAGCGGGTGGTCGCGATATCGGCGAACAAACCGGAGGTGAGCGCCGAGGACCTGCTGCGGGTGGTGGGGCCGGCGCTGCTCGTCGGCGGCCCGCTGCCCACCCCCACCGCGGCGGCCCGCGGCGGTGGCGATCTCGCCGCTATCGTCGGGTCGTACGAACTGAAGACGGGAGGCTCCCTCGACGTGAGCACCTCCGACGGCGGGCTGACGGTCTCGGCCACCGGCCCCGACGCGGTCGCGGCGCTGTTCCCGCCCCGCGATCCCACCGCGGGCGATCCGCGCGGGCACGACGAGCGCGTACTGGCGCTGCTGGCCGGTAAGACGCAGGAGGGCCGCAAGGAACGCGCGTCCCTGGAGGCCGCCTTCGGGCCCCTCGGCGCCGTCACACCTGCCGGCACGGTGACCGGCGGCGGCCAGGTGCGCACCTACGTCACCCTCACCGCCGGAACGCGACAGGTCCTCGGCTGGTACTCCGTCAACGAACAGGGAGGCATCGAGGCGGCCGAGGTTCCCACGAAGGCCCCGGAACTGACCTTCGTCGCCTCCGGAGACGGCCGCTACCGTCCCGACGACCCGGCCGGCACCGGGCCGCGGGTGAGCCTCTCCTTCCAGGACCGGCAGCTGCTCGTCTCCCGGGCGGACGGGACGACGTCCGCACGACGGACCGGCTGACGCGCCGTGCGTATCCTCCTCGTCGAGGACGACCCCGACCTGGCCGAGGTGGTCGCCCTCGGCCTGCGCAACGAGTCGTACGCGGTCGACCTGGCGGCGACCTACCGTGAGGCGGAGGAGGCGCTGCGGACCACGGCCTACGACGTGGCCTGCTTCGACCTCTCCCTGCCCGACGGCGACGGGCTCGACCTGGTGCGCCGGCTCGCCGGCGATCCCGACCTGCACCGGCCCCGGCGCACGCTCGTGCTGACCGCCCGCGACGCCGTCGCCGACCGGGTGGCCGGGCTGGACGCCGGCGCCGACGACTATCTCGTCAAGCCGTTCCACTTCACCGAGCTCGTCGCCCGGTTGCGGGCACTGGGCCGGCGCGCCGACGAGCACGGATCGATCCTGCGGGTGGGCGAGCTCACCCTCGACCTCACCGCTCACCGGGTCTGGCGGTCCGGCGTCGAACTCGATCTCACCTCGCGCGAGTACGCGCTGCTGCGCTATTTCATGCACCATCCCGGCGTGACGCTCTCAGCCGAGGACCTGCTGGAGCACGTGTGGGACGCCCACGCCAACCCCTTCACCGCCTCGGTGCGGGTCATCCTCAGCCGGCTGCGCAGGAAGCTCGGCGAGCCCGCCCTGATCTTCACGATCACCAACGTCGGCTATCGGCTGGAGAGGCCCCCCTCATGACCCGTCCCTGGCGGTCACTGCGCGCGCGCCTCGCCGTGCTCGGATTCCTCGCGATCTACCTCCCGGTTCTGCTGCTGTTCGGCGTGGTCCTCGTGACCGACACCGAGACGACCTTCCAGACGCTCGACGGCGCACAGAGCGTCCGGAGCACCTCGGTGCACAGGTCCGCGTGGGTCAGTTGGACCATCCTCGCGCTCGCCCCGGCCGCCGCCGCACTGGCCTGGTGGTGGGCGGGCCGGGCGACGGCCCCGATCGAGCGGATCCGCGCGGCGGCCGACGACATCGGCGGAACGGACCTGAGCCGGCGTATCGCCCTGGAGCGCGGGCCGGCCGAGGTGATGGCCCTGGCCGCGAGTTTCGACGCCATGCTCGACCGGCTGGAGCAGGCCGCCGCCACGCAGTGGCGGCTGATCGACGAGACCAGCCACGAGCTGCGCGTCCCGCTGTCGGTGCTGATGACCAACGCCGAGGTGCTCCTCGACCACCCCGCACCCACCGTGGAGATCTACCGGCGAGGGCTGGAACGCTCGCGAGCGGCGTCCGAGCGGCTCCAGACGACGATCGACCACCTGCTGGTCGACGCCCGCGCACGGGCCCGCGCCGTCGACCGGCGGCCGACCGACCTGATGGCCCTGGTACGCGGCGTCGTCGAGCAGGCCGGCGTGCCGGCGGCCGGCAAGAAGATCGGCCTGTCGGTCACCGGCCCGCCCACCGCCGTGTGCTCCGTCGACGAGCCCACCGTGAGCCGCGCGATCTCCAACCTCGTCGACAACGCGATCAGATACGCCCCGGCCGGATCGGAGGTGGATATCGGCGTCGAGGTCACCGACACCGAGGCGACGCTGGTCGTGACCGACCACGGCCCCGGCATTCCCGCCGACGAACGGGAACACGTCTTCCAGCGCTTCTGGCGTGGCCGGCGCGACGTCCCCGGCACCGGTCTCGGCCTGCCGATCGCCAGGCAGATCGCCCTGGCCCACGGCGGCGACCTCACGCTGGATCCTCCCCACCCGGCCGGCGGCTGTGCCTTCCGGCTCACCTTGCGCCGCTTTGTATGAGCACTGTTATATTAGTGCTATGACATCTTTGGATCCCACCGCCTCCCCCGGACGATGGGACGCGGTTCACGCCATGCTGGCCGCCCTGGACGCCCAGATCGAGACCGTCTACGTCGAACGCGGCATCGAGGGAGTGCGCCCCCGGTTCGCCTATCCGCTGATCCGCCTCGCGCACACCGGCCCGCTGACGATCCGTGAACTCGCGGACTCACTGGGCCGCTCGCACTCGGCGATGAGCCAGACGATCACGGCGATGCGGCGCGAAGGGCTGGTCGACTCCGAGCTCGGCACCGACGCCCGCACCCGCCGCATCACCCTGACCGGCCGCGGCCGCGCCCTCATCCCCTTCCTTGAGGCCGAATGGCGCGCGACCGAGGCCGCCGTCTCCGAACTCGACGACGAGATCCCGCACGCGCTCAGTGCCGTCGTCGCCGAGCTGGAGCGCGCCCTGGCGCGGCGGCCCATGCGAGAGCGGATCCTCGCCCACCTCCACGAGCCGCCCGCCCCGGCGGAGCCGTCCCCGTGACCTGGCGCGAACGGCTGATCGACCTCCGCCCGCTGCGCACCAGCAGGCCTTTCCGCGACCTGTGGATCGGATCCTCCCTCGCCTCAATCGGCCGGCAGGTCGCCGGGGTCGCCGTCCTCCTGCAGGTCTGGGACCTCACACGCAGCCCGCTCTGGACCGGCGCCATCGGCCTCGCCACAGCCGTACCCCTCCTCGTGCTCGGGCTGGCCGGCGGATCGCTCGCCGACGCCGTCGACCGCAGGAACCTCGTCCGCGCCACCACCGCGGGTCAGGTCCTGGTGTCCGTGGGCCTGGTGGCGCAGGCCGCCGCAGGCAACCGTTCCGTCCCGCTGCTGCTCGCCCTGATCGCCGCGCAGTCCGGCTGCGCTGCGCTCGGAGCCCCGGCGAAGCGCACCTTCCCCGTCCGGTTGCTCCCCGCAGACCAGGTCGCCGCCGGGCTCGCCCTGCAGAACGTCGCCTTCCAGGCATCCATGCTCGCCGGACCGGCCCTCGCCGGCCTCGTGCTCGCCCAGTGGCACTATCCCGCCGCGTACGCGATCCAGGCCCTCGCCGGCGTCGCGTCACTGATCGCCGTGATGCGGCTGCCCGCGATGGCCGTCTCACGCGCCGGCGACGATCGGCCGCCCGTCGACGGCACGCCCCCGCGGCGCGGTCCGGCCAGGGGAGGCTGGCGGATCATCCTGCGGCGCCCCACCCTGTGGGGCGCCTTCGCCACCGACCTCGCCGCCACGCTCCTCGCCATGCCGATCGCGCTCTTCCCCCTGATCAACGAGATCCGCTTCGAGGGAGACCCACGGACGCTGGGGCTCTTCCTGTCCGCGATCGCGGTCGGCGGGCTCGGTGCGGGCCTGCTGTCCGGAACCGTCACCCGGTTGCACCGCGGCGGCCTCGTCCAGCTCTTCGCGGCCACACTCTGGGGTCTCGCCCTGGCAGGCTTCGGCCTGGCGGGGCCGCTCTGGCTCGCCCTCGGCTGCCTCGTGATCGCCGGTGCGGCCGACACGGTCGCCGTGGTCACCCGCAGCGCACTGGTCCAGCTCGAGACACCCGACCGTTACCGGGGGCGGGTCTCCTCGGTCGAGCACGTCATCGGCGTCGCCGGACCGGAGGCCGGCAACTTCCGCGGGGGACTTCTCGCCTCCCTCACGTCCGCACCCGTCGCGCTCGTCGCGGGCGGCCTCGCGGCCGCGCTCTGCGTCGTCACCATCGGCCTGGTCAACCGGCCCCTGCGCGACTACCGCACCCCGTCCGGACACGAGGAACACGAAGCACGTGAGGCGCTGCCACTCCCCGACGCGGCACCCGATCGCGAGATGTCACCCGGGTGCTGAGCCGCACGTGGTTCGCCGGAGACGGCGGACGGCACGACCCCGCTATGAACCACCGTCACGAACGCCGTCACGAACGCCGTCACGAAGGAGTTTCGCGCGACGCGGCCCGCAGAGAGGCGGGCAGTTCACCGCCGCCTGCCACATGCTCGACCAGTTCGAGGACGGCTCCGGGACCGCCGTTCACCCGAAGCCACCGGCTCACCCGGCACGCGGCCTTGGCGTACGCGTCCGGGTCGGCTTTCGCCGTGCGCAGCCACTCGTCGAGCGTCCGAGGTGGCGCCTCCCCTTCGGGAACCCGGCACCGGTCGCCGGCCGTCTCGGGCTTCAGATAGCGGGGATCGTCGGAGACCACGACGGCCAGCCCTTCATCGAACCACTGCGGGAGCGGCGCCGCACCGGATCCGAGGCGGGTGTGCACCTCGACGTGCGACATCTCGTGTGAGGCGATCACCGGGTTGACGCCGCCCGGTGACAGCATGATCGCACGGTTCAGCACGGCGATCCCACGCTCCCCGCCGCCGCCGATTCTGCGGTAGCACGAGGCGGTGAGGCAGGCCAGGATGTCGGGAGAGCTCCGGCGCCCGCCGTAGAAGTCCGCCACCCGCCGGCCGGCCGCGTCGATCACCTGCGCCACCTGCCACTCCCTGTCCGCCGTCAGGCCGGACTCCACGTACAGGCCCGTCCTGACCTGTCTCATCCCGTAACAGGTCGGGCAGGTCGTGGCCGCGAGCGAGGGGAAGGCGAGCGCGATGCCCGCCACCGCGGCCGCGACCAGTCCCGTGACGACGACCGGCAGCCACCGCCACACCCTGCGTCTCCGACTCATCACGCCATCCTCCGTGTCGACGTCGCCGACGAGCGCGGCGCTCCGCGGTGAATCTTGACGATCATCACGTTGTGTCCCTGCGGACGAAGGTCCACCGGGCGACGGCGACGGAGAGGGTCGCCCAGGCGGCCGACACGAGGAGTCCGGCGGCCGGGCCGAGCGCGGTGGCGGGGTCGGCAGGCATGCCGATGAGGCTGAGGGCCGCCTCGTGCGGCAGGAGGCTCACCACGTGGGGAAGGGTGCCTTCCAACATCGGTGAGACGAGGACGGGCGTGAGGAGAAGTGTGACGAGCGGGGTGACGACCGTTCTCGTGACGACGGCGAGACCGAACCCGACGAGGCCGAGCAGGAGGTAGGCGGCGAGGAGGCCGAGGAGGCCGGCCACGGCGTCACCGGCTTCCGGCTCCCCGGCGCGAATCGCCGACAGGTTACGCAGGAGGTGTCCCGGCAGGACGGCCGGAATCGACGCGACCAGACAGAAGGCCGCGCTCGCGGTGAGTTTGGCGGCGAACAGCAGGTCACGGCCGGGGACGGCGGCGAGGCTGACGCGCAACTGGCCGCCAGGGTACTCACCGCCGGCCGCGAAGACCGCGATCGCGACGAACGCGTAGACCGGCGAGAGGGTGAATGCGCCGAGCTCGGCGATCGGGATCCGACCGTCCTGACCGGCGACACGGACGACGTCCGTGGCCGCGACGATCCCGAGCAGGCCGCCTGCGCCGAAGCCGAGGGCGAGGACGATCCAGGTGGCGGGGAGAGTAGTGATCTTGATCAGCTCGGCGGCCAGGACGTCACGGAACCGGACGGCCACCATCGGCCGGGGACTCATCGCGCCTCCCTCACGCCGAGCGTGACACCCGCGGCGACGGAGGTCGCGGCGGCCCATCCGGTGAGGACGAGCAGGCCGTGCGTCCGTCCGGCCGTGAGGTCGTTGACGCCGGGGTCGAGCATGAGGTTCCTCGCCGCGCTGAGCGGGAACAGGGCGTCCACCTCGGGCGCGATTCCGGCCAGGACCTGGGTCATCGTGACGGTGATCAGCACCACGGTGACGACGACGCCGGTCAGGGTGCCGCGCACGGTGAGGGTGACGGCGAACGCGGTGAGGCAGAACAGGACCGCGAAGGCGACGAACCGGCCATGGCCGAGGAACGCCTCCCCGGTGACGAGCAGGCCCGGATTCCAGTCCTTGACAGCGACGTAGGTGAACGCGGCGCTGATGCCCGCGATGAGGATCGCGACGACGGACACGTACAGTGCCGTGGCGAGGAGCTTGGCGACCAGCAGGGGAACCGTGCGCGGCATCGCGAGCACGGTCAGGCCGAGCTGCCGCGAGCGGAACTCCTGCCCCGCGATCACGGAGGCGAGCACGGGCAGGAACAGACCCATCTGCAGCGACGCCCCGGTGCAGAGGCCGAGGATCGCCTCGGCGGCGGGCTGAGGCTGCCCGGTGAAGATCTCGATGACGCCGTCGGAGGTGATGTTCGCGACGGCGTCGGCCAACAGCCCGGCGGGCGGGATCTGGACCAGCACGTGCAGGGCGAGGACGACGCCGGTGGCGATCCAGGCACCGGGCAGAGTGAGGATCTTGCTCAGTTCCGCCCGGGTGGCCGCGGACACCTCGCTCACCGGTGCGCCCCGCTCCGGTCGCCGGTAAGCGCGAAGAACGCCGCCTCCAGCGAGGCGTGTCCGGCCGTCACCTCCGCGAGCGTCCCTCTGACGACGATGCGGCCGCGGTTGATGATCACCACGTCGTCGGCCGTGTCGGCCGTCTCCTTCATGAGATGGCTCGACAGCAGCACGGTACGGCCCAGGGCCGCGTGCTCCCTGAGCAGGTCGCGGACCCAGCGGATGCCGTCGGGGTCCAGCCCGTTCACGGGTTCGTCGAGGACGAGGACCTCCGGCTCACCGAGCAGCGCCCCCGCGATCCCCAGTCGCTGCCTCATGCCCAGTGAGTAGTTCTTCACCCGGTGTCTCGCGGCGTCCGCCAGGCCGACGAGATCGAGGACCTCCCGTACCCGCTCCCGGGGGATCCGGTTCGACCGGGCGATCCACGACAGGTGGTCGATCGCGCGGCGCTCGGGCACCGGCCCCGCACCGTCCAGCAGGGCGCCGACCGTGCGCAGCGGGTATCGCAGGTCCCGGTAGCGCCTCCCCCCGATCAGCGCCCGCCCGCCGGTGGCTGCGTCCAGGCCGAGCAGCACGCGCAGCGTGCTGGACTTTCCCGCCCCGTTCGGGCCGAGGAACGCCGTGACGCGGCCGGGCCTGGCCGTGAACGTGACGTCGTCGACCGCCTTCCTGTTCCGATAGTGCTTGCTGAGCCCGTTGATCTCGATCACCGCGCACCCCGATCCCTCGCTTTGGACGAACGTCCCCAGCCTGCGGCGACGGGGTGCGGGGCCGCGTCCCCCGAAAGGGGACACCTCAGCGGGGCTCGTGCAGCAGACCCGCCTCGTAGGCGAGCACGGCCAGGCGGGTGCGGTCGTTCACGCCGAGTTTGGCGAACACCCGCTTGAGATACGTGCGCACCGTCTCCGTGCTCAGGAAGAGCTCGTCGGCGATCTCCTGGTTCGAGTATCCTCGCGCGACCAGCCGGATCACTTGTATCTCCCTGCCGGAGAGCACCTCGTCCGCGAACGCGTGCCGGCGCCGCGACCGCTCCGGCGCGAACCGGCGCACCAGCCTCGCGGTGACCTCCGGCGCGAGCATGGCATGGCCCGCGTGAACCGCACGGACCGCGTGGAGCACCTCCTGCGGTGAGGCGTTCTTCAGCAGGAACCCCGACGCGCCCAGGGTCAGCGCCTCGTGGACGTACTCGTCGAGATCGAACGTGGTCAACATGATCACCCGGGTGCCCTCCGCCTCGGCGAGGACACCACGGGCCGCCTCCAGTCCGCCGCCGTCCGGCATCTGCACGTCGAGCAGGGCCACGTCTGGGCGCAGCGCGAGGATCAGGCGCAGCGCCTCCACGCCACCGGCCGCCTCCCCCGCGACGCGGAACCCCTCGGTGCGGTCGAAGAGTTTCCGGTACACGCCGCGGAAACGGCCGTCGTCGTCGGCCAGGAACACGCTGACAGGTGTCATCTCTTTCCCCGGTCGCCGCCGTCCGATTCCCGACCGGCTCGATCGTCCCCCAGCGGCAGCCGGGCCTCAACCTCGAATCCCCGCTCCGGCAGGTTCCGCCACGTCACGGTGCCACCGGCCAGCCGTGCCCGCTCCCGCATCCCCAGCAGGCCGAACCCTGACACCCCCTCGCCCTTCCCGCCCGGGCCGTCGTCGCGGACCCGCACGACGAGCGCGTCACCGTCCGGATGGAGTTCCGCGGTGCAGGCGGCGCCCGGCGCGTGCCGCACCACGTTGCTCAACGCCTCCTGAACGATACGGAACGCGACCGCCGCGACGGCCTCACCGAGCTCGCCGACCTGCCCGGGCGTGGCGATCCGCGCCTCGACACGAACTCCCGCGGCCCGCGTGGCGGCGACGAGTGCAGGCACGTCCGAGACGCCGGGGACGGGTCCGGCTGTGTCCGTCCGCTCCTCGCCGGGTCCCGCCCTGAGCGAGCGGACGAGCGACTGGACGTCCTCCAGCGCCGTCCTCGCGTGATCCTCGATGTCGGCGAGCGCGTCACGAAGCTCCCGCTCGCCCGCGTCGGGAAGGCCCCGCGTCACCCCCGCCTCGGCACTGATCAGCCCGAGGGCGTGCCCCACCACGTCGTGTACCTCACGGGCGACCTGCAGCTGCGTGCGAGCGGCCCGCTCGGCCGCCCGGGCGCGCTCCGCCTCCCGAACGGACTCGATCCGCCTGCCCACGGCGACCCCAAGCAACCACGACACGCTCAGCGCCGCGATCGCGATCACCACCCGCTGACCCGAGCCGCCCAGGCTGTCTCGCGGGACGGCCGTAACGGCCGCCAGGACCGCGACGGCACTGACCGCGACGAGGGCGAGCCCGCGAACCCGCGGCGCGCGGGTGAGCGCCGGAGGATACAGGCACCAGGCCGTGGCGAGCATCGGATCCTGGCACACACCGAGCAGGGTCGCGACCACCGTCGCGGCCCCGGCCGCCGCCACCGTGGGCACCGGCCACCGCCAGCGCAGCAGCATCGCCGCCACCGCGACCGCGGCCAGCGCCGTCCCCGCGGCCGGGCGCCAGACCCCGGCCGCGCCGATGATCGGGGGGAGCCAGAGCGTCCCGACGACCAGGAGCGCGGCCGCCGCGTCCACGAAAGGCCGCGGCGCTCCGGCCGCGGCCGGTACGGCCCTGTCCACGCTGGAACGGTATCCCAACGGGGAGCTCTGTCCCGGACGGCGGACACGCGCCCGCTCTCCCCGCGCGCGAGCGGCCGGGAGGCCGGTGGGTGAGTCCTCGAAGGACAGATCCTGTTGAAGACCCGAAACCGGTCAGTCGGTGGGTGAGACCTCGGCGGGAGGTGCTCACCTACGCATCTCCGTCAGTCGGTGCCGAACTCCATCGCGGCGCGGTCGAGCATCTCGTCGTCGTCGGAGACCTCGCCGCGCGAGGCGATCGCCTCCGCGCCGCCGCGCGGCATCGCGCCGATCAGCCCGGTCGAGGCCGCCTGGGCGGCGCCGATGAGCGCGGGATGGGTGGTGCCGACCATGCCGAGGCCGGCGTACTGCTCCAGCTTGGCGCGCGAGTCGGCGATGTCGAGGTTGCGCATGGTGAGCTGGCCGATCCGGTCCACCGGGCCGAACGCCGAGTCCTCGGTGCGCTCCATCGACAGCTTGTCCGGGTGGTAGCTGAAGGCCGGTCCCGAGGTGTCCAGGATCGAGTAGTCCTCACCGCGGCGCAGCCGCAGCGTCACCTCTCCGGTGATCGCCGTGCCGACCCAGCGCTGCAGCGACTCTCGCAGCATCAGCGCCTGCGGGTCGAGCCAGCGGCCCTCGTACATCAGCCGGCCGAGCCGCCGTCCCTCGTTGTGGTAGCTCGCCAGGGTGTCCTCGTTGTGGATCGCGTTGACCAGCCGCTCGTACGCCGCGTGCAGCAACGCCATCCCCGGCGCCTCGTAGATGCCCCGGCTCTTGGCCTCGATCACCCGGTTCTCGATCTGGTCGGACATGCCCATGCCGTGCCGCCCGCCGATCGTGTTCGCCTCCATCACCAGGTCGACGGGGGTGGCGAACTCCTTGCCGTTGATCGTCACCGGGCGGCCCTGCTCGAAGCCGATGGTCACGACCTCGGTGGCGATCTCGACCTCGGGGTCCCAGAATCGCACGCCCATGATCGGGTTCACGGTCTCGATGCCGGTGTCGAGGTGCTCCAGGGTCTTGGCCTCGTGGGTGGCGCCCCAGATGTTGGCGTCGGTCGAGTATGCCTTCTCGGTGCTGTCACGGTAGGGCAGGCCGTGGGCGAGCAGCCACTCCGACATCTCCTTGCGGCCACCGAGCTCGGAGACGAAGTCGGCGTCCAGCCAGGGCTTGTAGATGCGCAGGTGGGGGTTGGCGAGCAGGCCGTAGCGGTAGAACCGCTCGATGTCGTTGCCCTTGAACGTCGAGCCGTCGCCCCAGATCTGCACGTCGTCGTCGATCATCGCCCGGACCAGCAGGGTCCCGGTGACGGCGCGGCCGAGCGGCGTGGTGTTGAAGTAGGGGCGTCCGGCCGAGCGGATGTGGAACGCGCCGCAGGTGAGCGCGGCCAGGCCCTCCTCGACCAGCGCCGCGCGGCAGTCGACCAGGCGTGCGATCTCGGCGCCGTACGCCAGCGCGCGGCCGGGCACCGAGGCGATGTCGGGCTCGTCGTACTGGCCGATGTCGGCGGTGTAGGTGCACGGAACGGCACCCTTGTCGCGCATCCACGCGACGGCGACCGAGGTGTCGAGGCCGCCGGAGAAGGCGATGCCGACGCGCTCGCCCGCGGGCAAGGAGGTGAGAACCTTGGACATGAGACAAGAGTATGCATCACGACGCATGACTATGCAAAATTCCAGCTCTCCACCTCTCAGGGCAGCCCGACTTCTTGCCGAACCTATCGAATATCGATATATTTACATCGTTGCTCGATAGAAGGAGAGACGATGGGAAGATTAACGGTGCTCGCGCTTCGCGCCGTGCTCGTGGTGTTGCTCGCCGGATCGGTGTTCGTCCAGGCGGTGATGGTGCCGCTGTTCGCCGTCGACCTGGAGGCGCTCGACGCGGACGTCGCGTACCTGCGCGCCCCGCTCCTCGTGATCGTCTTCCTGGGCGTCGTCACGATCCAGGTCGTCCTGGTCTGCGTGTGGCGGCTGGTGACGATGGTGCGACGCGGAACCGTGTTCTCCCACGCCGCCTTCCGGTACGTTCACATCGTGATCGGCGCGATCACGGCGGCCGCCCTCCTGGTGTTCGCGCTCGCGGTCGTCCTGGCGCCGGGCGACCCGGTCCCCCCGGGCATGGTCCTGCTGATCTGCGGGGCCGCCACGGCGGTCCTGGGGGTGGCGCTCGTCGTGCTCGTGCTGCGGATGCTGCTCGCCCAGGCCGTCGCACGCGACGTGGAGGCGGCCCGGATGCGGGCGGAACTGGAGGAGGTGATCTGATGCCGATCACCGTCGACATCGACGTCATGCTGGCCAAACGGAAGATGTCCGTGGGCGAGCTCGCGGACCGCGTCGGGATCACACCCGCCAACCTGGCGGTGCTCAAGAACGGCCGCGCCAAGGCGGTGCGCTTCACGACGCTCGCCGCGCTCTGCGAAGTCCTGGAGTGCCAGCCGGGAGACCTGCTGCGCTGGCAGGCCGAGGACGCCGCGGACGGATGAGGCCGGCGCCCGGCGCCGGGATCCGGCGGCCCGTGTCAGCGCCCCTCACGTCCTCCTGCGCCGATCGCCCGGATCACCGGGATCACCGGGATCTCAGTGTCTCGCGGAAGCTCTCCGCGAGCAGTCTCAGACCGGGTTCGACCCTCTCCGTGGGGATCGAACCGTACCCGAGCAGCAGTCCCGCCCGCGTGGAGGTCTCGCCGTAGTAGGGGGCGAGGTCCTGCAGCGCGATACCCGCCTTTCGCGCGTACGCCCTCACAGGAGCCGTGTCGGCCCCGGCGTCCGGGGTCAGATAGGCGCAGAGGTGGAGGCCGGCGGCGGAGGGAACCGGCTCCAGCCAGTCGCTGAGCTCATGTCGCAGAACGGTGACGATTCGCTCGCGGCGGGCCGCGTACTCGCGCGTCGCCCTGCGGACGTGCCGCCCGAGCAGGCCCTCGTCGATGAAAGCGGCCAGCGCCGCCTGGCTGGAAAGGTCCCCGCACCAGTCGGTGAGCCGCTTGGCGGCACGCAGGGCGGGCTGGAGCGAGGCGGGGGCGACCAGGAAGCCCAGCCTCAGCATCGGCAGCATCGTCTTGGAGAAGGAGCCGACGTAGACGACGTGGCCGCCGCGGTCGAGGCTCTGGAGCGGTTCGAGCGGACGGTCCTCGAAACGGAACTCGCTGTCGTAGTCGTCCTCGATCACCACGGCCCCGCGCCGCCCGGCCCAGTCGAGCAGCGCGGCGCGGCGGCCGAGGGACATCGGCATCCCCAGGGGGAACTGATGCGACGGTGTGACGTAGACGAGGCGGGCGGAGTCGGGAAGGGCCGCCACGTCCAGTCCCTCCTCGTCGACGGGGACGCCGACGACCCGCGCGCCCAGCGACTCGAACAACAGCCTGGCCGGAGGGTAGCCGGGCTCCTCCACGGCCACGCGGCAGCCGGGCTCGATCATGACACGGCCGATCAGGTCGAGTGCCTGCTGGGCTCCCTGCGTGACGAGAACGTCGTCGGCGCCCGCCCGCACGGAGCGGGAGAGGCCGACATGGCGGGCGAGCGCCTCCCGCAGTCCCGCGTGTCCTGAGGGGTCGCCGTAACCGGCGGAGCGCGCCAGCGCCGGGCGCAACTCGCGGGTGACAAGCCTGCGCCACGTTTCGAGCGGGAACAGCTGCCCGTCGGGAACGCCCACCCCGAAGTCGTAGACCGGCTCCCCTTCCGGTTCGGCCGGCGGTGCGGTCTCAAGGCGCCAGTGGCGGCGGGGACGTACGCCGCCCGCGGGCGCGTTCCTCGAACGGACTCCGGTGAGGGGCCCGGCGAGAGGCTCGGTGCACACGAAGGTGCCCGCCCCGACCTGGCCGACGAGAATTCCCTCGGCGGCCAGCCGCTCGTAGGCGACGGCCACGGTGTTGCGCGACACGTCGAGCCGCCGCGCCAGCTCCCGGGTCGCGGGCAGGCGCTCCCCCGGGCGCAGGCGGCCGTCGAGGACGGCGTCCAGGAGTTGCCGGTAGATGCGGGCGGACAGGTCGCCGCGCCCGCTGAGGCTCACGTGAAAATCCATCTCGCCCTCTCGGATTGGCCCAATGAGTTGACCTCATATTGGATCTTATGCGGGGTCAATCGGCTCCCTAGGGTTGCCCCTGGGCCGGCGAGGAGCCATGTCGGCCACGTAGCGACCGAGGAGTCCCGTGTTCAGCCGGATCATGCCCCCTGCCGGGCCGCCCAGAGTCCTCGCCCTCGCGCAGCTCACCAATTCCATCGGGGACGGCGCGTACTACGTGTGCTCGGCGCTCTACTTCATCCGGATCGTGGGACTCTCGCCGACCCAGGTCGGCTTCGCGCTCACACTCGGCTGGGCCGTCGGCTTCGTGGCGGGGGTCCCGCTCGGCCACCTCGCCGACCGCCGTGGACCTCGCGGCACGGCGGTCCTGCTCGCCGTCGCCACCGCCGCCTCGGTGGGCTCGTTTCTGTTCGTCCGCTCCTTTCCCTGGTTCGTGCTGGTCGCCTGCCTGTACGCGACCTCGCAGTGCGGTCTCGCCGCGGCCAGGCAGGCGCTGCTCGCCGGGCTGGTGGACAGGGAGCGGCGCACCCGGATCCGGGCCCACCTGCAGGCGACGGCGAACGCCGGGCTGGCGGTCGGCGCCGCGCTCGGCGGGGTGGCACTGCACCTCGACACCCGGGCCGCCTACCTGACGGTCCTCGCGATGGACGCGCTGAGCTTCCTGCTCTCGGCCCTGATCCTGCTCCGTCTTCCCCCGGTGCCGCCCACCGCGGCCGCGCCCGCGGGCGAACCGGCACTGGCGGTGCTCAGGGACAGGCCGTACGCGCTCGTCTCCCTGCTCAACATGGTCACGCTGCTGAACATGCCGCTGCTCAGCCTGGTCATCCCCCTGTGGATCGTCCAGCGGACCGAGGCCCCGAGCTGGACGGTCTCGGCCCTGCTGGTCCTCAACACCCTGGGCGTCGTGCTGTTCCAGGTACGGGTGGCCCGGCGGGTCACGGATCTGGAGACCGCCTCCCGGTCCGTACGGCGGGCGGGTGCGGTGCTGTTCGCCGCGTGCGCGGTGTTCGCCCTGTCGTCGGCCTGGTCCTCGGCGTGGGCCGCCGCGTTCGTCCTGCTCCTCGCGGCCTGTCTGCAGGTGTTCGGCGAGATGGCGCACGCCTCCGGCGCCTGGGAGATCGGGTTCGATCTCGCCCCCGCCGACAGGCAGGGCCAGTACCAGGGTTTCTTCGGATCCGGTGCGGCGGTCGCCAGGATGCTCGGCCCCCTACTGCTCACGACGCTGATCCTCACCTGGGGAACTCCGGGTTGGCTGGTGCTCGGCGGCCTGTTCCTGCTGGCCGGCCTCGCCACGGGACCGGCCGTGCGCTGGGCCCTGCGGACCCGGCGCACAGAGCCGATCACGGCGACGGGTGGCCGGTGAGACGGACAGCCCATGCCGCGGTGGAAGCGGTGGCGCGCTGCCCGCGCCGGACCGCCCTCGCTTTCCCGCTTTCCGCTTTTCCGCGAAAAACGGTTTGTGGCTCCACCACCTCGGACAGCATGCTGGACGTCGTGCTGATCAGAGATGCGACGCCCGGCGACTGGCCGGCCATCTGGCCCTTCCTCCACCGGATCGTGGCCGCCGGTGAGACCTACACCTGGGACCGCGACGTCAGCGAGGAGCGGGCCCGGGAGATGTGGTTTCCCGAGCCTCCGGGCCGCACGGTCGTCGCCGTCGACACCGACGGGACCGTCCTGGGCTCGGCCAAGATGAATCCCAACCACATGGGGCCCGCCTCGCACATCGCCAGCGCGAGCTTCATGGTCGACCCCGGCCATGCCGGGCGCGGCGTCGGGCGGGCCCTGGGCGAGCACGTCCTGGAGTGGGCGCGCGCCGAGGGCTACCGGGCGATGCAGTTCAACGCCGTCGTGGAGACCAACACCCGGGCGGTGGCACTGTGGCGCTCGCTGGGCTTCGAGGTGCTGGCGACCCTGCCGGAGGGTTTCGAGCATCCGGACAAGGGCTACGTCGGACTGCACATCATGTACAGGTCCCTCTGATCGCGCGGCGCCGGTGGGGTCGTCGCGGGTGACCGCGACCTCCCGGCGCCGCGACCGTGGAGGTGCTTCTCACGCCAGGTGTCACGCACCGCAGGGCGGACGGACTCGCTCGCGGTGGATGTGCGCTCCGCACCCCCGATGTCGCGCACGGTGCGGCGGACGGACTCGCTCGCGCTGGACGGCCGGTGTTCAGCCGAGGTCGAAGAAGATCGTCTCCTTCTCGCCCTGCAGGTGGACGTCGAAGCGGTGGACGCCCTCTCGCTCCGGCGTGGCCAGCAGCGTGTGCGCGCGCTCGGACGGCATCGAGTCGAGGAAGGCGTCGTGGGCGAGGTAGATCCGGGTGTAGAGGTGGTGCAGCAGGCCGCGGGCGAACACGCAGACGCTGATGTAGCCGTTGCCCGGTACGAGGGTGCGCAGCGTCCAGCGGCCGTCGGCGTCGGTGGGAACCCTGCCGAAGCCGGTGAAGTCGACACCGTTCCTGCCGAGGACCGCGCCGTTCACCGCGTCGCGGCGCAACGTGCCCGGCGCGCCGGTGAGGTCGCCGGACGGGGCGGCCTGCCAGAACTCCAGCAGCGCGTCCGGCACCGGGGCGCCGGCGCCGTCGTAGACGTGGCCGTGCACGATGATCCCGCCGGTCGCGATGTCGCCGCCGCCGGGGAACGGGAGCGCGTAGCCGTAGAAGGGGCCGACGGTCTGCGAGGGGGTGGGGTTCATCGAAATTCCTTGGGCGCGGAGACCCCGGGCCTCGGCCCTGGGGAGGACGTCAACGGCTCTCCTCCGTCCAGGTGGCGGCGGGGCCGTCCAGGACGATGTCCCACCGGTAGCCGAGGGACCACTCGGGGACGGACAGGTCGTGCTCGTAGGCGGCGACCAGGCGCTGCCTGGCACGGTCGTCGGTCACGGAGTTGAGGATGGGGTCGTAGGGGAACAGCGGGTCGTTCGGGAAGTACATCTGGGTGACCAGGCGCTGGGCGAAGGCGGTGCCGAAGACGGAGAAGTGGATGTGCGCGGGACGCCAGGCGTTGACGTGGTTGCGCCACGGGTAGGCGCCGGGCTTGATCGTGGTGAAGGCGTAGCCGCCGTCGCCGTCGGTGAGGCAGCGGCCCACCCCGGTGAAGTTGGGGTCGAGCGGGGCCGGGTGGTCGTCGCGCTGGTGCGGGTAGCGGCCGGAGGCGTTGGCCTGCCATATCTCCACGAGCTGGCCGCGCACCGGGCGCCCGTTCCTGTCCAGGACGCGGCCGTGCACGGTGATGCGCTCGCCCAGCGGCTCGCCGAGATGCTGCCTGGTCAGGTCGGCGTCGAGCGCGGTGACGTCGGTGACGCCGAAGACCGGCCCGGTGAGTTCGGCCGCGTCCGGGTCCTTGAGCGCGATCAGTGGTTGCCCGGGGTGACGGAGCGCGGTGCTGCGGTAGGGGGCGTAGTCGCGGGACGGGTGGTGTCTCTCCCCGCCGTCCCCGGTTACGCGGAGCTCGCGGAGCTCGGCGATCTCGCGGTCGATGTCGGCCTGCGTGGGCGGTGTTGACATGAACTCCTACCTTCCGGGAGCGAGGGCCGGGTCCCGGCCGGAGCCGGACGCGAGGGGCCTGGTGTCGTGTGCGGCGGGATCGTCGGCGCCCTGACGGCCGGACGGCGCGCGTACGGCGTCCTCGGCGAAGACCGTCCTCACCCTCTCACCCGCGCGCCCGTACGATCGCGCAGCTGCGCCGGGCTCACCCCGGGCGCGGTCTCCACCAGCGCCAGTCCTTGCTCCGTGACGTCGAGGACTCCGAGGTCCGTGATGATCCGGTGCACGCACCCCTTGCCCGTGAGGGGCAGCGAGCACTCCTCGACGATCTTCGGCGAGCCGTCCTTCGCGGTGTGCTCCATGATCACGATGACCCTGCGGGCGCCGTGGACCAGGTCCATCGCGCCGCCCATGCCCTTCACCAGCCTGCCGGGGACCATCCAGTTGGCGAGGTCGCCGCGTGCCGAGACCTGCATCGCGCCCAGCACCGCCACGTCGATGTGCCCGCCGCGGATCATGCCGAACGACAGCGAGGAGTCGAAGAACGACGCGCCCGCGAGCACGGTCACGGTCTCCTTGCCGGCGTTGATCAGGTCGGGGTCGACGTCGCCGGGAGCGGGGTAGGGGCCGACGCCCAGGATGCCGTTCTCCGAGTGCAGGATCACGTCCACCTCCGTCGGCAGGAAGGAGGGGATGCGGGTGGGCAGGCCGATGCCGAGGTTGACGTAGTCGCCGTCGCGCAGCTCGGCCGCCGCGCGCGCGACCATCTGGTCACGGCTCCAGCTCATGAGGCGTCCTCCCCCGGGGAGACGGGAGCGGAGGTGGTGCGCCGTTCGACGACCTTGTCGGCGGCCTGCTCCGGGGTGAGCCGCACGACGCGCTGGACGAACACGCCCGGCAGGTGGACCTCGTCGGGGTCGAGCTCGGTCAGCTCCTCGACCTCGGCGATCGTGATCCGTCCGGCCATCGCGGCCAGCGGGTTGAAGTTCGCGGCGGCCTTGTTGAACACGAGGTTGCCGTACCGGTCTCCCCTGGCCGCCCGCACCAGCGCGAAGTCGGTGGTGATGCCGTACTCCAGCACGTGGTCCCGTCCGCCGAACTCGCGCACCTCCTTGGGCGGCGAGGCGAGCGTCACCGAGCCGTCCGGGCCGTGCCGCAGCGGCAGCCCGCCCTCGGCGACCGGCGTGCCGACTCCGGCCGGGGTGTAGAAGGCGGGGATGCCGCAGCCTCCCGCGCGCAGCCGCTCGGCCAGGCTGCCCTGCGGGGTCAGCTCCACCTCCAGCTCCCCGCTCAGATACTGGCGGGCGAACTCCTTGTTGTCACCGATGTAGGAGGCCGTCACCCGGCCGATCCGCCCGGCCGCGAGCAGGACGCCCAGGCCGCCGCCGTCCACTCCGCAGTTGTTCGACACCACGCCGATGCCGCGTACGCCGGTGTCGTACAGGGCCTGGATCAGCACGTTCGGGATGCCGCTCAGGCCGAACCCGCCCACCGCGAACGACGCGCCGTCGCGCACGTCCGCCAGCGCCTCCGCGGCGTCGGCGACCACCTTGTCCCTGGGCACGACACTCCGTCCCGCCGTGTGTTCGCTCTGCGAACTCTAGTTCACTACTCGCATCCGAGTATGTTTATCCCTGACTTTCCTGTCAAAGCACCCTCGCCGCACGGAGAGGGAACCGGCGCCGACGCCCCGGGCCCCATCACCACACCGACGACCTCGCCACGCCGCTCACAGGTGTCGTAGCCGATCGCGGAGTGTACGCGCGACCTGCGCCATGAGCGCCTCGGCCCCGGGCTGGTCGATGGCCGGCACACGAGACTCGGTGAGCACGACGACTCCGAAGACCTGACCGTCGGCGTGCTCGACGACACCGATCTCGTGGCGGAGGTTGAGAAGCGTTCCGGTCTTCGAGGACCACTTCGAGGCGTCGGAACTGAAATCGGGTGCCAGCCGATGCCGCAGCACGTTGTCGGCCATGAGGGTCCGTACGCGCTCGCTGACGCCGGCGTCGATCCGGGACGGCGTCCACAGTGCCTGCAGGAGTTCCATCAGCGCTCGCGCGGTTCCCGAGTTCGCGTGGGTCACGTCCAGGAGCGGGAGGCGATGTCCTCGCCCGGCCGTACCCGCTTCGATGGCGAGGAAATGGGCCAGATGGGCGTCTGTCGGGTCGAGGCGTGCCGTCGGGGTCTCGGAGAGTTCCCGCATGGTGTGACGCACCGCGATGCCCTGAAGCCCCAGTCCGTGCAGCAGCGCCGAGACCTCGGCGGGCGGGGTGAAGGTGAACAGCGCGTCCGCCGCGATGTTGTCGCTCACGGCGATGCTGAGGTAGAGCAGGTCGTCGATGGCGATCCGGGCCGGGTGCCGGAACCTGCTCAGCCCGGTCGGCCCCGAGGTGGTGATCCCGCCCGGTCGCACGATGACCTGCGTGGAACCGTCGAGTTCGCCCCTGCGGATGCGTTCGAGCGTCGCGACGGCGAGCGGGATCTTGACGACCGAGGCGATCGGGAACTCCAGATCCGGCTCGATACCGATCTCCTCGCCGGAACGCAGGTCCCGGACCAAGAACGATCCGTTCAGTCCGGCGTCGTCGAGCGTTCCTCGCAGTTCGCGGATCAGGGTCTCGACGTTCACGGCGTCCCTCCGTCCTGGTCGTGCGCGCCCAGGCAGCGGGCGATCGCGTGCCACAGCCGGGTACGGATGCGTTCCGCGTCGTCCCTGACGGCGGCGACGACATCGAATCCGCGGACGGGCTGGATCTCACCGATGGGGCGCCAGTGCAAACCCAGTTCCTCGGCCTGCTTGGACGAGCACAAAAGGAGATCCGTCGAGCCGAGGACCTCGGCGGTGGCGGCGGCGAGCGCGGTGGAGACGGTGACCTGCGTTGGCTGGAGACCGACGGCGTCCCGGATCCGGAACATCCGGTCGCGGATGTGGGGGACGTCGTCCTCGGGCTGGATCCAGACCCGGCTCCTGCGCGACGACCGCGCGGCTCGACCGGCCCGCAGGGTCTCGACGTAGACGGTGTCCGCGATCTGGTCCGTGGCGCCGGCGAGTCCGAGCCTCACCGACCAGGTCGCGTCGCTCGACGGTACCGCCGCGAGGGCGGCGCGGACCTCACGAGAGCGGACGAGTTCCGTCCGCCCGGCCGGGGCGGCGGCCTGAAGGTCGAGGTAGACGCCGTTGCGGCGCGCCTCCGCGTCGAGCCGTGCCAGATCGCGCGTGGTGCAGACGTCGGGAACGACGAGGCGAAGGGGGTTGCGCCTGGCTCGTTTCGCCTCGTGCTCCATGTCGTCCACCAGGCGCACGAGACGCTTCGCCCACGGCAGCATGTCACGGCCGAACTGCGTGAGCCTCGCTCCGCGCGACGACCGATCGAACAACCGCTCCCCGAGGTGAGTCTCCAGGGCGGCGATGCGGCGGCTCGCGACCGACTGCGGCACCCGGGTGGCCGCCGCGCCCTCCGTGAAGCTCCCCCGCTCGCTCACGTTGACGAACGCTCTGCACGCTCCGACGACGTCCACGCCGCAAGCGTATGCCATTTCAGCATGGAATCGACCATTTCTGTCTTTGACGGCATCAAACGCCAGCGCGAGACTCTCACCGAATCCCATCGACCGCCGGAAGGCATCGCATGCTCACCCGTTCCGTTCGACGCGCCACCCTCTCGGCGCTGGCCTCACTCATGCTCATCCCTGTGGCAGGTGCCCCCTCGGCAGCCCACGCGACCGCCGCTCCGCCGGTGACGACACCGGCGCCCACCGAGCGGGTCTTCAAGGAGTTGCGCGCGCTGGAGACGTCCTTCAAGGGCCGGATCGGCGCGTACGCCGTGGACACGGCCACCGGCAAGACGGTGACGTACCGGGCCGGTGAGCGTTTCCCGCTGCTGTCCACCTTCAAGGCGCCCCTCTGCGCGGGCGTGCTGCACAGGGCGCGCACCGTTGAGCCCGGCCTGATGAACAAGGTCGTCAAGTGGACGGCCGCCGACGTGAAGCCCGGCTCGCCGGTCACCGAGAAGCACACCGACGACGGGCTCACCGTCGCGCGGCTGTGCGAGGCGACCATCACCCGGAGCGACAACACCGCGGCCAACATGCTGCTGAGGCAGATCGGCGGTCCCGCCGGGCTGACCCGCTACCTCCGGACGCTGAAGGACCCGATCTCCCGGCTGGACCGATGGGAGACCGAGCTCAACGACTGGAGTCCCAAGGAGAGGCGTGACACCACGACGCCCGCGTCCATGGGCCGTACCCTGCGCGCGGTCACGGCGGGGAACGCCCTCAACGCCAAGGACCGGGAACGGCTGAACACCTGGCTGGTCGCGAACACGACGGGAGACAAGCGTATCCGGGCGGGCCTGCCCAAGACCTGGAAGATCGGCGACAAGACCGGCACGAACTCCGAAGGATTCGGCGGCGGGCACGACATCGCCGTCATCTGGCCCAGGAAGGGCGTCGCTCCCGTCATCATGGCGATCTACACCAACCGCACTCCGGGCCTCGCCACCGACGACAAGGCCATCGCGAAGACCGCCACCATCCTGGCCCGCGGGCTCGGCAAACTCTGAGGCCCCGCCCGGGCAACCTCCGAGCTTGAAGATCCCGACCTCATCCAGGCTCTCAGCCGCGTCGTCCGGGGCGGCTGAGAGCCGGTCACCGCCTTCTCAGGTCCGCCGGACGCCGATGAGCCGCTGCAGCAGGATGAAGGCGAACAGCAGCAGGCCGATGAAGATCTTGGTCCACCAGGAGCTGAGGGTACCCTCGAAGCTGATGATCGTCTGGGTCAGGCCGAGGACGAGGATGCCCAGAACGGTGCCGAAGAGGTACCCGGAGCCGCCGGTGAGCAGCGTGCCGCCGATGACCACGGCCGCGATGGCGTCCAGTTCCATGCCGACGGCGTGCAGGCCGTACCCGGACAGCATGTAGAAGGACAGCAGGATCCCGCCGAGCGCGGAGCACAGTCCGCTGATCGTGTAGACGGCGATCTTCGTTCGTCCCACGGGGAGACCCATGAGCAGCGCGGACTGCTCGCTGCCGCCGACGGCGTAGACCGTGCGGCCCAGACGCGTGTAGTGCAGCACGTACGCGGCGACCAGCACCACCACCGTGGCGATCACCACGCTGGGCGAGATCCACATCTCTCCGACCAGGTCGATCCTGGTCTGCGCGAAGGCGGTGAAGAGACCGTCGGTGATCGGGATCGAGTCGGTGCCGATCGTGTAGCACAGCCCGCGCGCCAGGAACATCCCGGCGAGGGTCGCGATGAACGGCTGGACCTGGAAGTAATGGATGATCGCCCCCATCCCTGCTCCCAGCGCCGCGCCGACGGCCAGCACCAGCACGATCACCACCGGCGCCGGCCAGCCCTGGTTCGTGACGAGGCTGGCCGTGATCATCGTGGACAGCGCCACCACCGCGCCCACCGACAGGTCGATGCCGCCGGCGAGGATCACGAACGTCATGCCGACGCCGACGACGAGCAGGAAGGCGTTGTCGACGAAGACGTTGAGTATCACCTGGCCGCTGGCGAACCCCTCGTACCGGATGCCGCCGGCCGTGAACATCGCGATGAGCAGGCCCGCGGTCACCGCGACCGGAACGTACCTGCGGGGGATCGCGAGCCGCCCGGCGGGACCGGCCGTGATGGTGTCCGTCGTCATCTGTTCCTCACAGTCTCTTCCCGTGCCTGCCCGCCCTCTTCCCGCGCCTGCTCGGCGTCCGCGCCCGCGGAGGGACGGCCGTGCTCCTCCTTGGGAACCGGAGGCGGTGGGGCAGGACGTCTGTTCCCCCCGAACACCTTCTGCCGGAAGGCGGGCGACTGCAGCAGGCACACGATGGTCACCACGAGGGCCTTGAACAGCAGCGTCGTCTCCGGCGGCACACCGATCGAGTAGATCGTGGTGGTCAGGGTCTGGATGATCAGGGCTCCCAGCACGGTGCCACTGAGCGAGAACCGGCCGCCCGCCAGCGAGGTGCCGCCGATGACGACGGCCAGGATGGCGTCCAGCTCGATCCACAGGCCGGCGTTGTTGCCGTCCGCGCTGGACACGTTGGAACTGATCATCAGACCCGCGATGCCCGCGCACAGCCCGCAGAAGGTGTACGCCACGATCAGCACGCCCCGGGAGCGGATCCCCGACAGCCTGCTGGCCTCGGCGTTGCCGCCGACCGCCTCGATGAACATGCCCAGTGCGAGCCGCCGGGTGAGAAAGGCGGTCAGCGCGATCAGCGCGATCACGATGAGGATGCCGAACGGCAGCGTGAGCCAGTAGCCGCCGCCGATCAGCTTGTACGGGCTGCTGTTGATCGTGATGATCTGCCCGTCGGTGATCAGCTGGGCCAGGCCCCGTCCCGCGACCATGAGGATCAGTGTCGCGATGATCGGCTGGATGCCGATGGCGGCCACCAGGAACCCGTTCCAGGCCCCGAGCACGAGTATCACCAACAGCGTGAGGCCGATCGCCGACAGCACGCCGCCGACGGCGTTCTGGTCGGTCAGGTCGCTGATCTGCATGCAGGCCAGCGCCCCGCTGATCGCCACCACCGATCCGACCGACAGGTCGATGCCGCCGGTGGCGATGAC
Organism: Streptosporangium sp. NPDC000563; assembly: GCF_040299985.1. NCBI lineage: Bacteria > Bacillati > Actinomycetota > Actinomycetes > Streptosporangiales > Streptosporangiaceae > Streptosporangium > Streptosporangium sp. NPDC000563. The sequence goes on from NZ_JBEPDA010000007.1 coordinate 107,410, forward strand.
GAGCGTCACGCCCAGCGAGACCAGGATCAGCGGCGCCCCGAAGCGGAGGATGTCGATGAGGCTGCCGTAGAGGTGGCCGTCCCTCATCTGCACGTTCAGGAAGTTGTCGGTGAACACCACGTTGAGCGCGAGCAGCGCGCCCAGGATCACGGCGGGCCAGAACAGCCGGTGCCGCGTCAGCGCGCCGAGGGCACCGGAGGTGCCGTTTCCCACAGTGCTCATACCGGTGCTCCACTCGCGATTTTCTGCATCAGGACATCGGTGGTGAGCGCGTCGTCGTTGTCGAGCTGGGCGATGAGCGTACGGTCGCGCAGCACCCCGACCCGGTGACTGAGCCGCAGGACCTCCTCCAGCTCCGCGGAGATGAACAGCACGGCCATGCCACCGTCGGACAACTCGACGACCAGCCGCTGGATCTCCGCCTTCGCGCCGACGTCGATCCCCCGGGTGGGCTCGTCGAGGATGAGCAGCCGGGGTTCCATGATCAACCAGCGGGCCAGCAGCACCTTCTGCTGGTTGCCGCCGCTGAGGGTGCGGACCGGCTGCTCGGGATCACCGGGCCGGATGTTCAGCGCGGTGATGTACTTGGCGACCAGCTCGTCCTGCTTGCGGCGGGACAGCGGCCTGCTCCAGCCGCGCTCGGCCTGCAGCGCGAGGACGATGTTCTCCCGCACCGTGAGCTCGTCGACGAGTCCCTCCGCCCGGCGGTTCTCCGAGCAGAAGGCGATCTTCTGGTTCATCGCCGCCCTCGGTGTGCGCAGCGCGACCCGCTTGCCCTCGACCCGCAGCGAGCCGCTGTCGGCGTGGTCGGCGCCGAACAGCAGGCGCGCCAGCTCGGTACGGCCGGAGCCGAGCAGCCCGGCCAGCCCGATCACCTCACCCTGCCTGATGGTGAGCGTGAAGGGGCTGACACCGCCCGCCCGCCCGAGGTCGCTCGCCTCCACCAGCGGCTCCGCGACCCGAGCGGGCGGCTTTCCTTCGAGTTTCTCCAGATCGGCCAGCTCCCGCCCGATCATCTTGGCGACCAGATCGACCTGGGAGAGCTCACGGGTGAGGTACTCCCCCACGAGCTTCCCGTTGCGCAGGATCGTCATGCGATCCGATATCTCGTAGATCTGGTCGAGGAAGTGCGAGACGAACAGGATGGCGATGCCCTTGTCCTTCAGCCGGCGCATCACCCGGAACAGCTGGGCCACCTCGCCGGCGTCCAGGCTGGAGGTCGGCTCGTCGAGGATCAGCACCTTGGCCTCGATGTCGACCGCCCTGGCGATCGCCACCATCTGCTGAACGGCCAGCGAGCACGACGCCAGCGGCGCCGACACGTCGATGCGCAGATCCAGGTCGCCCATCAGTTCATCGGCCCGGCGGCGCATCTCCCGCCACCGGATGCGTCCGAAGCGGCGGGGTTCGCGGCCCACGAAGATGTTCTCCGCCACCGAGAGGTTCCCGCACAGGTTGACCTCCTGGTAGACCGTGCTGATACCGCCCTGCTGGGCGGCGGACGGACTGGAGAAGGCGACAGGTTTCCCTGCCAGCTCGATCTCGCCCTCGTCGACGCCGTACACGCCGGTCAGGACTTTGATCAGTGTCGACTTCCCCGCGCCGTTCTCTCCCATCAGCGCGTGCACTTCGCCCGGCAGCAAACGGAAGCCGACATCGTCCAGGGCCTTGACGCCGGGGAATCGTTTGCCGATTCCGCTCATCCGTACGATCGGTGCCGGTTGGTCCATGCCGCGCTCTCCTCTCTTTCCCAGGTGGGCGGCTCAGTACTGGCGGTTGGGGAGGGCTTCCTTCGCCTGCTCCTGGGTGAAGGTGGTCTCCTCGGTCACCACGCGCTCGGGGACCTGCTCACCGGCGACGACCTTCTTGGCCAGGTCCATCAGCTGGGGGCCGAGCAGCGGGCTGCACTCGACGATGTAGCTGATCTTCCCGTCGGCCAGGGCCTGCATCCCGTCCTTCACGGCGTCAATGGTGATGATCTTGATGTCCTTGCCCGGCACCTTGCCCGCGCCCTCGATCGCCTCGATGGCGCCCAGCCCCATGTCGTCGTTGTGCGCGAACAGCACGTCGATGTCCGGAGTGGACTTCAGGAACGCCTCCATGACCTCCTTGCCCTTGGCCCGGGTGAAGTCACCGGTCTGCGAGGCGGCGATCTTGAACTTCGAGTCGGCCGCGATCACCTCACCGAAGCCCTCCTTGCGGTCGTTGGCCGGGGCCGAACCGGTGGTGCCCTGGAGTTCGACGATGTTCACCGGGTCGGTGGAGTCCTTGTACTCCTCCACCAGCCACTGGCCGGCCTTCCTGCCCTCCTCCACGAAGTCGGAGCCGAGGAAGGTCTTGTACAGGGTCTTGTCCGCGGAGTCCACCGCCCGGTCGGTCAGGATCACCGGGATCTTGGCGTTCTGCGCCTCCTTCAGCACGGTGTCCCAGCCGGACTCCACCACCGGCGAGAACGCGATGACGTCGACCTTCTGCTGGACGAAGGACCGGATCGCCTTGATCTGGTTCTCCTGCTTCTGCTGGGCGTCGGAGAACTTCAGCTCGATGCCGGCGCTCTTCGCCGACTCCTGCACCGACTTGGTGTTGGCGGTGCGCCACCCGCTTTCGGCACCCACCTGGGAGAAGCCCATCACGATCGTGTCGTTGGCACCGGCTCCGGCGCCGCCGGCGTCGGCGGTGTCCGGTCCTTCCGTACTGCCGCAACCCGTCATCGCCGCGGCCATGACGCCCGCCAGGACGAGCGCTGAGATCTTTCGGAACATGGGGGGATGTCCTTCTATGTGAGCGTTAACATTTGAACGGAGGACCATGATTGGCGCCGGTCGTCCGGGTTGACGGCCGCGTCGACGAAGCGCCGCTCACCCGCAAGGCGATCGAGGGCACGCGATGGATGTCCGCGCACCACGCCCGACGCCTGGACCTGCTATGACGGCACGTCGATACCGCGCCACTTCACAGTTCCGCAGTCTCCGGTCGCGTGTTTTCTCCCACGCGCCCGAAGGTCCGTTGTGTAGCCGGGCGACCGTCTGGCGCGACATGCTCGCCTCGGCCGTCACCGGCGGTTGGAGCTCCACACCTGTCTGCACGGCCGCTCCTCATCTTGCGTTGGACAAGACTGTGAACGCTAACAACCGTGCCGTCAAGCGGTCGCCTTATTACGGTCTAATCACACCGGAAACCTGGGCTCTGCTAGACCTCGACCATCCACTGCCACGGGCAAGGACATTACTCACCATGACTCCCGGCTCCGGGAGAGCCCACCTGGACACGGAGCCGGACCGGGATACCCGCTCACCGGAAACGCCGGAAAACGCGCGGAGGGCGGCGGCACGGGACGGCGATCCGCGGCTCTCCCCCGACCACCACGGGCATGCGCTCCGCACCCCCACCCCGATACCGGTTCGGCGCCACCGCGAGCCCGGAGAGCGGAAAAAGGGTATTGACAGCGGTTACGTTAACGACAAAACTCGTGTTTGAAACATATCGGTAACCAGGCCGCCTCTCGCATCGCGACTGCCGCACCGCCACCCGGCGGCGCGCATCCTTCCTTCGCGAGACGTTCTCCCAAGAGCACAATTTTCCAAGAAGGCGGCGTGAAAACCGACGTGAGATGTTAACGCTAACAAAAAGTCTCACCCGGATCGGCGCGACGGGAGCCCGGCCGTGCGCTCCGGAACGTCCGGGCCTGCCGGGCGGCTCCCGGGAAGCCCCGACGGCACCGCCGGCCACCGACGGCCTCGACCGCGACGATTCACTCACCTCTCGTCGGCACCCGCCCTCCGCGGCACCGGCCCCGGGAAACCCTCCCCCGCGGACTACTCTTTGGCCCTGGGCTGGGCGCGGACGTGCATGCGCTCCCCCTGGGGACCGAAGAGACTGAGGATCTCCACCGCCCCCGCCCCCGCGCTGCCGAACCAGTGCGGGAGCCGGGTGTCGAACTCGGCGACCTGACCCGCGACCAGCACGAGGTCGTGGTCGGCCAGCACGAGCCTCAACCGGCCGGAGAGCACGTAGAGCCATTCATAGCCCTCGTGAACCCTGGGATCGGGCTCGGTCTGGTCCGCGGGGACGATGATCTTCCAGGCGGCGATGCCCCCCGGCTGGCGGGTGAGCGGGACCACGGTCCGGCCGTGCGCGCGGCGAGGCGTGAGCCGGACCCTGGGATCGCCCACCTCGGGCGTGCCGACCAGCTCGTCCAGCGGCACCTGGTGGGCCAGGGCGATGGGAAACAACAGCTCCAGGCTCGGCTTGCGCTGCCCGGACTCCAGGCGAGACAGCGTGCTCTTCGAGATCCCGGTCGCCTCGGACAGCGCGGCGAGGGTGATCTCGCGCTGGATCCTGAGCCGCTTGAGGCGAGGCCCGACCTCGGACAGAGCTTGAGCGATCTTGTCCATGCCACCAATTGTCACAGGGAAGCAGGCCTCGCGGCGGGCCCGGTCCCTCACGAGGTTTTGTCGTACCGGCGTGGCAGCATGCCTCCATGGCGACATCGAAACAGCCGGTGACGGTTCCGACCGGCGTGAGCGCCGACGACTTTCTGGCCACGGTCCCCGACCCACGCCGGCGAGCCGACGCGGAGCGCCTGCGCGCGATCCTGTGCGAGGTGACCGGTGAGCCCGCGGTGATGTGGGGTCCGAGCATCGTCGGTTTCGGCGGTTACCGTCGCACCTACGAGAGCGGGCGGACGGACGAGTGGCCCCTGGTGGGCTTCTCCCCGCGAAAGCAGCATCTCGTCGTCTACCTGGTGGGCGGGTTCGAGGAGCGCTACGCATCGGTGCTGACCCGGCTGGGTCCGCACAAAGCCGGAAAAGGTTGTCTCTACCTGAAAAGGCTCGACGACGTCGACGAGAGCGCACTACGTGAGCTCGTCGACCGCGCGGCCCGGGTGCACAGGGGCGTCGACCGGGCCGGGTGAGCGCCGACGATCACCGTTGCCCGTCCCGTGAGGGCGGCTCCGCACGGTACGCCTGCCGACCCGGCGCGTCCGGCGGCGGGATTCCCCTGTCCCCCTCCTGGCCCGAGCTCGGTAGCAGTCATCGTCGAGATCACGTCCTTGGCATTTGATGTCGGGCGCCG
>NZ_JBEPDA010000007.1:112495-142804 GCF_040299985.1 Streptosporangium sp. NPDC000563
CGCGCCGCACAACACCTTCCCCCCCCCCGTGAGGGCGGAACCGCAGGGTTCGCCGGCCTACCCGGCGGTAGCGGCGGCGCCGCCGCACGCGCGCGTCCACGGCTTTCCTGGTCGCCTCGCGGTTCGGTCAGCGTTCTTCCAGCATGTCGGTGACCGGCCGGCGGACTCCCCTGCCCTCGTCGAAGGTGACGCCCAGACGCATGATCATCTGGGGATACTCCTGCGAGCACAGCTCCTGTCGCAGGAATTCCCGTAGGTGAAACATCTCCAGAGCCTGGGTGTGGAAGGCCGCGCTGAGACCGTGGGCGCAGGCGCGCAGCAGGACGCGCTGCAACGCCTGACCGGCCGTGATCCAGTCCTCGCGGGAGTCGCCCTTCGTGGTCAGGACCGCCACGACACCGGTGGAGACGGAGAAGAACTGATCGCTCTCGTTGCCCCAGGGATGGCCGTGGGTGTAGTCACGCTGGGCGAAGTGCGGGCGGGTCCGCCGGGGAGTGCGCGGGTAGCCCTCGGCCGGGACCCCGTCCGCGCGGGCGCTACCCGGCGGCCGTGCCCAGCGGATCAGCTCCAGCGACAGCGCCCGGTCCTGCGACTGCACGTCCTGGGCGGCGCAGGTGATCGCGGCGAGCACCCGGATCGCCGCCTCGGAGCGGACCGGCGTCAGCCGCGCCCCCTCACCCTCCGCCTCGGCCACCAGTGTCTCGACAAGACGCTCCGGGACGGGCAGCTCGGTGAAACCGGCCCGGTGGGTGCGGCGGCGCTCGATCTCGGCATACAGCAGCCGGGCGCTCTCGTCGGCGGGTATGGCCGCTCCCGGCCGTATCGTGGCCAGCAGCGCCGGGCGGTCGGGGTCGGGCAGCACGCGCACCTGCGGCTCGTAGCCGAGCGCGCGCAGCGCGAGCCGCACGTTCATCAGGGCCGCGCCACAACTGATCAGCATCTCCCGGCCGGCGGCGTCACCGATCCGCAGTTTCCTGTCGCTGTCGGCGCGCAACGCGATCTCGTCGCCGTCGACCCCGAAGGACCACGGCTGGGTGTTGTGCACCGACGGCGCCCACGTGGCGGCCTGAAGCGCCGTGCGGATCACCGAGGTGATCTCCTCGGCGGTGCGGACGTTCATGATCTTCCCCTTGTCCATGGTCTCGCCCCTGTCACAGGAACGGCGGAACGGGAACGAGGTCATCGGACCGGCAGGTGAGGGCGTTCTCGACCTCGATGACGCCCTCGATCTCGCCGACCGCCGCGACCAGGGGGGCGATCTGCGACCGGAAGGGGAGCCGTCCCCTCAGCGTGACCACCCCCGCCTCGACGGCGACGCTCATCGTCTCCGGGGGGACGGCGAGCCGGTCACGGACCTCGGCGACCTCGCGTTCGATCTCCTCGGGCGGGCGGGCGAAGACCTGGAGCAGATCGCTCTGGTGAACGGTGCCGGTGATACGCCCGGTGACCGCGTCGATCACCGGTAGCTGCTTGATCCGATGCCGGTGCATCAGCCGTGCCGCGTCCCGCACGGCGGTGTCCTTCGTGATGGTGATCGCGGGGGTGGTCATGATCTGCCTGGCCGTGCCGCCCGCGGCCTTACGGTGCTCCTGGCGTCTTTTGTGACTGTCGAAGACGCCGCCGGCGCGCGCGCCCGAATCGGTCTCCCTGAGCAGGAGATCGTCGTCGGAGACCATGCCGATGGGATGATCGTCGGCGTCGATGACGGTGAGCGCGCCGACCTTGAAGCGCCGCATGGCGTCGACCATCTCGGTGAACGTCGCCTCCGGCCGCACCGCGATCGCCGTGCCGCCCATGACTTCCCTGACCTTCATGACGAACCTCCTCGCATCGAGCATCGCAAGGCGGTCCTGGAGACGTCAGCGGCGAAAGTCCCTGATCAGGAGGACTTATGGTCTGCGCACGACGATGATCTCCCGGATCCCCCGTCCCGGCGCCCCACACCCGTCCGAGGGCGGACGCGGGGCGCCGGGACGGGTCCTTTAGTGGGGCCAGGCCCAGTCGCGGATCTCGGGCAGGTCCTCACCGTGCTCACGGGTGTAGGCCCGGGCGGTCAGGCGGGCGTCGGCCATGTGCTGGCGCAGGTGCGCCGACCGCTCGGCCAGCCCGGGAACCCGGTCGATGACGTCCATCACGAGGTGGAACCGGTCGATGTCGTTGAGCATGACCATGTCGAACGGCGTGGTCGTGGTGCCCTCCTCCTTGTAACCGCGCACGTGGATGTTCTCGTGACCGTTGCGCCGGTACGTCAGGCGATGGATCAGCCACGGATAGCCGTGGAAGTTGAAGATGATCGGCCGGTCGGCGGTGAACACCGTGTCGAAGTCCGCGTCCGACATGCCGTGCGGATGCTCCGACGGCGGCTGCAACCGCATCAGGTCCACCACGTTGACCACCCGGACCCGCAGTTCGGGCAGATGCTCACGCAGCAGCGCGGCCGCCGCCAGCGTCTCCAGGGTGGGCACGTCGCCCGCGCACGCCAGCACCACGTCCGGTTCGACGCCGGCGTCGGTGCTGGCCCACTCCAGGATGCCCAGCCCTCGGGTGCAGTGCGCGATCGCCTCGTCCATCCCCATCAGATCCAGCACCGGCTGCTTACCCGCCACGATCACGTTCACGTAGTCGCGCGAGCGCAGGCAGTGATCGGCCGTCGACAGCAGCGTGTTGGCGTCCGGCGGCAGATACACCCGCACCACCTCGGCCTTCTTGTTCATCACCACATCCAGGAAACCGGGGTCCTGGTGGGAGAAGCCGTTGTGGTCCTGGCGCCACACGTGCGACGACAGCAGATAGTTCAGCGAGGCCACCGGACGACGCCAGCCGATCTTCCGCGAGGACTCCAGCCACTTGGCGTGCTGGTTGAACATCGCGTCGATGATGTGGATGAACGCCTCGTAGCAGTTGAACAACCCGTGGCGGCCGGTCAGCAGGTAGCCCTCGAGCCAGCCCTGACACAGGTGCTCGCTGAGCACCTCCATGACCCGGCCGCCCGCCTGGAGGTGGTCGTCGCCGTCGCGGATCTCGGCGTTCCAGGCGCGGCCGGTGACCTCGAAGACCGCCTGCAGCCGGTTGGAGGCGGTCTCGTCGGGGCCCATCAGCCGGAAGGTCTCGGGGTTGGCGGCGATGACCTCGCGCAGAAATTCGCCCAGCACCCGGGTGGGCTCACTGCTCGCGGTGGCCGGTGAGGTGACCTTGACCGCGTGCTCGCGAAAATCGCCGAGCGCCAGCGGCCGCAGCAGTTCGCCGCCGTTGGCGTGCGGGTTGGCGCTCATCCGCAGTGGTCCTTCGGGCACCGTGTCCAGGATCTCGGCCACCGGCCGCCCGTCGGCGTCGAACAACTCCTGTGGCCGGTACGAGCGCATCCACTCCTCCAGCATCGCCAGGTGTTCGGCGTTGTCGCGCACCCCCGACAGCGGGACCTGGTGCGAGCGCCAGGTGCCCTCCACCGGCAGGCCGTCGACCCGCTCGGGACCGGTCCACCCCTTCGGCGTCCGCAGAACGATCATCGGCAACCGCTCGGCCCGCCCCCGCCGGTAGTCGGCGATCTGCTCCCAGACCGTCTCCAGTGTCCGGGCCATGAGCGCGTGCATCGCCTCGGGTTCGTCCCCGGCCACCACGTGCGGGCGGTATCCGTACCCCTCCATCAACGCGAGGAGCTCTTCTTCCGGGATGCGGGCCAGCACGGCGGGATTGGCGATCTTGTAGCCGTTCAGGTGCAGGATCGGCAGCACCACGCCGTCACGCCTTGGATCGAGGAACTTGTTGGAATGCCAGCTGGCCGCGAGCGGCCCGGTCTCGGCCTCCCCGTCCCCGATGACACTGGCGACCACCAGCTCCGGGTTGTCGAACGCGGCCCCGTAGGCATGCGCCAGCGCGTACCCGAGCTCCCCGCCCTCGTGGATCGAACCGGGCGTCTCGGGCGCCACATGGCTGGGAATGCCACCGGGAAAGGAGAACTGCCGGAACAACCGCCGCATCCCCTCCCGGTCACGGGAGATGTCGGGATAGCACTCGGTGTAGGAACCCTCCAGCCAGGCGTGCGCCACCGCCGCCGGGCCGCCGTGACCCGGACCGGCGATGTAGATCATGTCCTGGTCGCGTTCGGTGATGATCCGGTTCAGGTGGGCGAAGCAGAAGTTCAGTCCCGGGGTGGTCCCCCAGTGTCCCAGCAGCCGCGGCTTGATGTGCTCGGGCCGCAACGGCTCGGTCAGCAGCGGGTTGTCCAGCAGATAGATCTGACCGACCGACAGATAGTTGGCCGCGCGCCAGTAGGCGTCGACATGCGCGAGTGCGTCCATACATCGACAGTTCCTCGGCTGAGGCGTTCAAACCCCGATACGGCGAACACGTTCGTCACATCGCGCGGCGCGGCCGCACCACGCGCACGAGGGCGTACCGGGACCAACCGGGGCAGGCGCGTCGAAGCACCGGACCTCGCCTCGCCATGATCGACAGCACCTTCCCTCTACCGGATCGGGATGGAATAGACGAAGATCTCCGGGTGAGCCGAGAGTGCCGTACGGACGCGTTCGAAGTCGCCGCGGTTCACATCGCCGGGAGCATCGGGACGCCGCCCCGGCAGCACAGCGGTACCTCGGGGTGAGACGCCATCCGACGAGAGGAGCCCCTGAGTGAAGGTCGCCATTGTCGGCGGAGGTCTCGGCGGGTTGACCGCCGCCCTGCTCCTGCGGCAGGCCGGTGTCGAGGCCGTCGTGTACGAGCAGGCCGCCGAGTTGCGCGAGGTGGGAGCGGGCATCGGGGTGAGTCCCAACATGGTCCGCCCCCTGGTGCGGGCCGGACTCGGCGAGCGGCTGGCCTCCTTCGCCGTCCCCATGGATGCCGCCTGGGAGTTGAGGCGCTGGGAGGACGGCCGGGTGCTGGCCTCCCAGACGATGGGTGAGGAGTGCCGGCGGCTGTACGGCAGCGACTTCTACGTCGCGCACCGCGCCGACCTGCTCGACATGCTGGTGAAGGCGCTGCCCGAGGACGTCATCAGGACAGATCGGCGACTGGAGGTGCTGCGGCAGGATCCCGAGGGGGTCGAGCTGACCTTCGGTACGGCCACAGGCGCGAGGGCGACGGTGGTCGCCGACGCGGTGATCGGCGCCGACGGCATCCACTCGGCGGTCCGGCCTGCGGTCGTCGACGAGGAGCCCCCGCGCTTCTCCGGGCTCTGCGCCTACCGGTGCCTCATCGACGCCGAGCGGGCCCCTGAGCTGTCGGTGCGCCGGGTGCAGACGCTCTGGCTGGGGCCGGGGCGCCACTTCGTTCACTACCCGATCAGGGACAGAAAGCTGATCAACGTCGTCGCGATCGTGCCCGCGGGCGAGTGGCGCGTCGAGTCGTGGACGGCCGACGGGCGGCTTGAGGACCTGAGGGGCGAGTTCGAGACCTGGGACCCTCGGCTGAGAGGGCTGATCGACGCGGCCACCGCGACCAAGCGCTGGGCCCTGTACGACCGCTCTCCCCTGGAACGCTGGACGTCGGGGCGGGTGACCCTGCTGGGGGACGCCGCCCACTCGATGCTGCCCTTCCTCGGTCAGGGCGCCGCCCAGGCGGTCGAGGACGCGGTGGTGCTCGCGATCTGCCTGCGCGAGGCCACCCGCGAGACGGCGGCGGAGGCGCTGGCCCGCTACGAGAGGATCCGCAGGCCCCGGGCCTCGCAGGTGCAGCTGATGAGCCGGGGCCGCGAGGTGCTGAACCATCTGCCCGACGGGCCCGCCCAGCTGGAACGCGACGCGGCCCTGGCCGCCAGTAGTCCGCTCCGGCAGAGCGCCTGGCTTTACGGCCATGACCCCGAGACCGCCGTGGCGGACTGAGACGACGATCCCGGACGCGGATCGGACGGCGGGCCCGACAGCGAGCTCGGAGCCGGGTTCACCCGCAGACGACGCCTCGGCGAGGCGTGCCGTCGCGCTCGGGCAGGGCCCCGTTCATCTGCCGGCCTCGGCGCGCAGCTCGGCGAGCAGCTCGCCCTGCTCGGCGAGAACCTCGGCCAGGATCGATCGCGCCACGGACATCAGGTCGGCCAGGTCCCTGGTGGACAGGGCGTAGACGACGGTGGCGCCGTCCCGGGTGGCGGTCACGACTCCCGCGCGGCGCAGCACGGCGAGTTGCTGGGAGAGGTTGGAGGCCTCGACGTCGATGGCGCTCAGCAGGTCCCGCACCGGCCGGGGGCCGTCCTGGAGAAGCTCCAGGACCTGGATGCGGACCGGATGGCCGAGGGTGCGGAAGAATTCGGCCTTGGCCTGGTGCAGCGGCACCGGCATGATCACGCAGCTCCGGCGGCAGGCCCGCCACCGGCGTGTCGTACGTCGACGCCGTGCTGGTCGGCGATGCGCAACAGGTTCTCCAGGCGCCCGGACAGGACCTCGATCGCGTGGTCGTCGAAGGCCTGGCGCATGAGCTCCAGCTCGCCGTCGACATCGGCGATGCGTGCCCGTAGCTCCGCCGCGAACTCGCTCATGTCCCCCACCTCCCGTGGATCAGGTCACTCCCCGGCGTCTGGTTTTATCGGCACACCGTTCCTCATGATGTGGCAAATTGCATAATTCTTCAAATCGTAATGACGTTGGCTATGATGGCGAAGGCCGTTTTCCACCAGGGCCCGCGGCCGGTTCGAGCCCGATCGATGACGGATCGACCGCGAAGCGGGATACTTGGTACGGCTACCGCAGACTGACCTGCGGCGTCAGAGCGCGCCAGCCGGCGATGCGACAGTGACGAGGGGCCGAGCACGGCCTGCGCGAGGGAGTACAGCCAATGGGACGGGGCCGAGCCAAGGCTAAGCAGACGAAGGTTGCCCGTGAGCTGAAGTACAGCAGCCACAGCATGGATCTTGACCGGTTGCGCAAGGAGCTTGGCGCCGGCGACGATCCCGCGCCGGAGAGCGAGGCCGACGACCCCACCGGTGAGCCCACCGGCAGGTGACACCGCGGACGGGCCCTGCCCCCGGCTGCCCCCCGACCGGCCCCGCCCGGCCGCCATGACACCGGCGGAGTCCGGCCCTCGGACCTCGCGACTCCGTCGTGAGGGTTCTTCTCGGCGTACCGTGCGGCCGTGAGCCGCTCGAGGGACATATCGATCGGCGGTGAACCCCCGAGGCGGTGTCCGCCGCGCCGGGGCGAATTCCGCGCAACATCCGGCAACATCATTGAGGCACCCGCCCAGGGCTGCTTACCGTCACGGTTGTGCGTACCGCAGCGTCGCGGTCGCACTCCCGGTCAGCGCGTCGACGGAGAGCTCTGGCGGGTCCCATTCATCTCTCGGTGGCCGGCTTCCCTTCCTCGCCGGGCATCCGGGATCCGCCAGTTCACACGCCGTGGCCCCGGGACGAATCGCCGGATCGCGCGAGGTCGTGCCTCGCGCGGGCGGAAAGTCTCCCCGGGCCACGGCCACCATCGACCTCCCCGCCTTCACCGCGCCTCAGCGTGCCTTGCGACCTATCGCCCGGGATCGCCTGAGCCCTCCGGACAGACAGCACGGCTGACACATGTCCCGACTTGTCCGGTTATGCTGGCTGGTCCGATGGACCTGACCGGGTGGAGTTCTCGATGACGATCTCCTGCGGGGTGGCCGGAGCCACTTCGCGAGCCGTGCCCGGCGGCGACGGGCCGCGACACGCGCGGGCCGGGACCTTCCCGCCGGAGGAACAGTGACGAACCGCTACGGGTCCCAGTTCGGGCCCGACATCACCTTCCTCGGCGTCGAACGGTGCTCGCTGGACGATCCCGCGAGCTACGCGGGCGCCGACGTCGTGATCGTGGGCGCGCCGTTCGACGGCGGCACCTCACACCGGCCCGGCGCGCGCTTCGGACCGCAGGCGATCCGGATGACCGACTACCTGCCGCACGACGGGGCGCGCCCCAGCCTGGCGCTGCGCACCGACGGTCTGCGCGACCTGCGCGTCCTGGACGCGGGTGACGTCGAGATGCCGCCGGGCGACATCGCGACGTCACTGGCCGCGCTGGAGTCCGCCGTCGAGAAGGTCGCCCGTTCGGGGGCCATCCCGGTGATCCTGGGCGGTGACCACTCGATCGCCTTCCCCGATGCCAAGGGGGTGGCCAACGTCCTCGGGCACGGCCGGATCTCGATGATCCACTTTGATGCCCACGCGGACACCGGCGACATCGAGTTCGGCTCGCTGTGGGGCCACGGGCAGCCGATGCGCCGGCTCATCGAGTCGGGGGCACTGCGCGGCGACCGTTTCCTGCAGGTCGGCCTGCGCGGCTACTGGCCGCCGCCGGAGACGCTGGACTGGATGGCCGAACGGGCGATGCGCTCGTACGAGATGACCGAGATCGTGCACCGGGGCCTGGACGAGTGCCTGACCGAGGCGTTCGCCATCGCCGTCGACGAGTGCGACGGCGTCTTCCTGTCCGTCGACATCGACGTGTGCGATCCGGGTCACGCCCCCGGCACCGGAACCCCGGAGCCGGGTGGCATCACCGCGCGCCAGCTCCTGGACTCCGTACGGCGCATCTGCCTGGAGCTGCCGGTCGTCGGCGTCGACGTCGTGGAGGTCAGCCCGCCCTACGACCACGCCGACATCACCGCCGCGCTGGCCAACCGCGTGGTCCTTGAGGCGTTGAGCGCCATCGCGCGGCGGCGGCGCGACGCCCGGGACGGGACCGTCTGGAACCCGCTGCTGCCGCTGCTCGCCGAACGCCCGGACCGCGGGGCCGACCGGCCGGGCGGTCCGGACCGCTGACCCGCCCCAGAGACCTATCTGGCTCTCGGGCGGTTGCCCCATTTGGGCCTGCGGAACAGGTCTCGGCGTTCCAGCAGGTAGACGAGCTTCGAGGCCGCGGTCCTGACGGCCTCCTCGTGGCGGTGGCGCTTCTGCGGGACGACGGCGCTCCAGCGCTCCAGCAGGAGGGCGATCTCCTCGGCGAGTTCACCGATCACTCGGTAGCGGGTGCTGAAGGCGTAGAGGTCTCCGTGTATCTCACCCACCAGGTCCTCGTCGACCCGGTGGGCGAGCGGCCTGACCCTGCTGAGGATCCCCGCCTCCATCGCCGGGGTGACCGGTGCCCGGCGGGCGTCGCCCTCGGGCACCATGATGAGGGCGCGGACCCGCGCGACGGCCAGGGCGCGCTCGGCCTGCGGGGTCGCGGGGTGCTCGGCGAGGTCCAGGAGGCGGCGGAGGGTCTCCTGCGTCTTGTCGTCGAACATGGAAAACCCGTTCCGCCTTCGCGTCCGCATTGCCGCCGGACCGGGAGGAAAAGGGGGAAGGTCTCGGCATCGGCACCCACGCATGCCGCGCACGTGCCATCACATGCTATTCGACCCGATGGACTCTGATAGGCGGGACGCGTACCGGTGTGACCGGTGAGCGCGGGGTGAGTCGAGATATGCCCGGAAAGCGAGAGAGCCGCCGGCGTCCCGGACCTCATCCGTCGCCGGACACCCGGGTTGTGGTGTCGCGCCGGGACCGGGGCGGACAGCCGGACGATGGTACGTGCTGCGGGGACGCGTTTCCCGCCTTTCACCGGATCCGGTATGGGATGACCTCTCAGCTCGGCTTTTTCCGCAAATAGCCCCACTTCTCAATTTTTCTGCGAATACAGTCCAGTTTTGTCGGACGGCGCCCCCTTCTCTGAAGGGTGGAGGAGAGTGGACGGGGTGGCTCACAGCCATGGATCCGATCGGTGACGATCTGCTCAGGACCATCAAGCCCGAACTCGGGTACCGGGAGGGGCCGGGCCAGCACAGCAAGTTCGGCGAGTGGTACGCGGTCAACGTGGCCCAGGACCCGCAGTACAGGACCGCCCCCTGGTGCGCGATGTTCATCGCCTGGGCGGCGGAGAAGGCGGGGGTGCAGGAGTACGTGGGGCAGTTCGCCTGGACCCCTTCACAGGCCCGCTGGTTCGAGAACCACGGCGCGTGGACACGGACGCCGGAGCCGGGGGCCCTGGTCTTCTTCGACTGGTCGGGCGGCAAGGACATCAAGGGGATCGACCACGTCGGCATCGTGGAAAGCGTGAACGGTGGAACGATCCACACCATCGAGGGGAACGTCGACCGGGTCTGGCTGAAGCGTAAGACCCGCGACCAGAGCAAGGTCGTCGGCTACGGCCTGCCCCGCAAGGTCAAGGAGAAACTGACGGCCGTCCCGGGAAAGGACGGCACCGCTCCACAGGTGGCGGGACGGATCGAGGTCCGTCCCGCGCTCGCCCCCGGCGCGACGACCTCTTCCGACACCCCTGCAACGCTTCCCGTCTCCATGGAGACCGCCGCGATCGCCGGACTGCTCACCTTCATCCTCGGCACCACGTTCGTCCTGTCCCGGCTGCGCCTTCGTGCCTCCCGCGTCCCGGCGGGGCGGCATCGCAGGAGGAACGGGCGGGGCGAACGCGCCGATCCGTGGATCGGCATGGCACCTCCGGTCGCCGAGACGCTCCCTCGCGCGCAGACACCTCCGGACCGGCAGGCGCTCCCCTCGACCCTGGTGTCCCATCCGGGCGACCGGCCGGACGGCGCGCCCCTGATCCGCGAGACGATCCGGGTGAGCAGGCCGAGCTGGGCGTACGAGCCGTACCGCGCGAGCCTGCCCGAACGCGCCGACGGCGTCTTCGGCCGCACCGGCACCCGCATCGCCGGGCCGGACCCGGAGGGGAGGTCGCGGCGCGGCACGCTGGAGACACACGAGGGCGAGGAGGCGCGGGCCGCATGACCGATCTCGCCCGTAACAGGGGGAGATCGGACAGGATCACCTGGGCACGTGCAGGAACGAAAGGATTGGACAGCCATAGACAGCATCAGATGGCCACATGTCAGGCCACGACGGGTTGCTCAATAAGGTTAGGCAAAGCTAAGTTGCTGAGGACGGCATTCCCTCGGTGAAGGCGGCACGATGACAGCGGGCGGCGAGCAGACCCTTGAGCGCGCGGCGGAGGTCCCGGCCTATCGCGGCCACCAGGTGGCGGTCCTGCGGACGGAGCGGCTCAGCCCGAGCTTCGTGCGGGTCACCTTCGGCGGCGAGGATCTGGCGGGCTTCGCCGACAACGGTTTCGACCAGCGGATCAAGGTGATCCTCCCGCTGCCCGACGGCAGCATCACCCCCCTGGGCGAGGGGGCCGACTGGTACCAGCGGTGGCGGGCGCTCCCCGACGAGCTGCGCAACCCGATCCGCACCTACACCGTCCGCGCCGTACGGCCCGAGCAGCGCGAACTCGACGTCGACTTCGTCCTGCACGGCGAGACCGGCCCCGCCTCCCGATGGGCGGCCCACGCCTCCCCCGGTGACCGGGTCGTGGTGGTCGGCCCCAACGCCGCGCACCCCGGCCCCACCGGCGGCCAGGAGTGGGCCCCGCCCGCCGGGGCGTCACACCTGCTGCTCGCCGGCGACGAGACGGCCGTGCCCGCCATCGCCGCGATCGTCGAGTCGCTGTCCGGCTCCGTGCGCGCCACGGCGCTGCTGGAGATCCCCAAGGCCGCCGACGCGCTCCGGCTCGACGTCCGCCCGGGCGTGAAGGTCACCTGGCTGCCCCGCGGGGGAGCCCGCCACGGCGACCTGCTCATCCCGGCCGTACGCGAGACCCTGGGCGCGCTCACCGCCGAGCGCGCCGTCACCGGCGCCGCGAACCCGCTGGAGGACGTCGACGTCGACGCGGAGATCCTCTGGGAGGTCCCCGAGGCCCCGAAGGGCGACGGCCTGTACGCGTGGCTGGCCGGCGAGGCGGGCATGGTCAAGCTGCTCCGCCGCCACCTGGTGCAGGAGACCGGCGTCGACCGCTCCTCGGTGGCCTTCATGGGCTACTGGCGGCTGGGACGCTCGGAAAGCACCTGAACAGGGCCCTGCCCATGCCGCCACGCACACCGGTGCCCGGTGACATGGCCCTCACCGGGGCGCCTTTGCCCTCACCCGCGCGAAACCTGCCGACTCCTTGACGCCGGGTGGACCCCGGCAGGTGTGCGGGCCACGTAGCTTGAGGGCGTGAGGTGCCCCGCTCGCGACGTGAGAAGGCCGACATGACGGCAGCGGAATCCGCTCGTCAGGATCCGGCGGGCGCCTGCGGATACCGGCCCATCGCCGACCACGGGCTCATCGGCGACCTGCGAACCGCCGCGCTGGTGGACACCGGCGGCACCATCGTCTGGTACTGCTGCCCCCGCTTCGACGCGCCCAGCGTGTTCGGCTCGATCCTGGACGCGAGCCGGGGCGGATCGTTCGAGCTGGGCACCTGGGAACCGGCGAGCACCAAGCAGTTCTACTTCCCCGACACCAACGTGCTGATCACCCGTTTCTTCGCCGCCGAAGGGGTGGGCGAGGTCCAGGACTTCATGCCGATCGTCGGCGGCACGTCCGACGACACCCGGCACCGGCTGATCCGGCGGGTGAGATGCGTGCGCGGGTCGCTGTCGTTCCGCGCCCGGGTGGCTCCGCGCTTCGACTACGGCAGGCAGCCCCACGTCCTGAGCCTGTCCCAGGAGCGGGCGGTCTTCGAGTCGCCGTCGCTGTCGCTGGCCCTGTCCTCCAGCACCGTCCTGGAGGCGGACGGCCAGGACGTGCGCTCGGAGTTCAAGCTCGGCGAGGGCGAGTGCGCGGTGTTCGCCCTCGACAGGTTCGGCGACGACCTGGCGCCGCGCTCGTGCCCGATCGAGGAGGCCGAGGAGGAGTTCGCCGCGACCGTGGCGTACTGGCGCCGCTGGCTGTCCTCCTCGACCTACCGGGGCCGGTGGCGGGAGATGGTGCACCGGTCCGCGCTCACGCTGAAACTCCTCACCTACGCGCCGACCGGCGGGATCGTGGCCGCCGTGACGACCAGCCTGCCCGAGCAGATCGGCGGGGAGCGCAACTGGGACTACCGGTACGTCTGGATCCGCGACTCGGCGTTCTGCGTGTACGCGCTGCTGCGGCTGGGCTTCGGCGAGGAGGCCGAGGCGTTCATGGGGTTTCTGTCACGGCACGTCAGCCGCGACGACGGCGGCGGGCCCTCGGGTCCTCTGCAGATCATGTACGGCGTCGACGGGCGCACCGAGCTCCCCGAGATCGAGCTGGCCCACCTGGAGGGCTACCGGGGCTCGGCTCCGGTGCGCGTCGGGAACGCCGCGGTGGACCAGCTCCAGCTGGACATCTACGGCGCCCTCCTCGACTCGGTCTACCTCTACGACAAGTGGCACCGGCCGATATCCAGCGCTCTCTGGGACGACGTCCACATCCTGGTGGACTGGGTCTGCGACAACTGGGACCGGCCCGACGAGGGCGTGTGGGAGACGCGCGGCGGGCGCAAGGACTTCGTCTACTCGCGGCTGATGTGCTGGGTGGCGATCGAACGGGCCATGCGGATGGCCGCCCACCGCGGGCTGCCCGCCGACACGCCGCGCTGGCAGCTGGCCCGTGACGCGATCTACCGGCAGATCATGCGGCGCGGCTGGTCGGAGGAACTGCGGGCGTTCGTCCAGCACTTCGACGACGACGTCCTCGACTCCTCGGTGCTGATGATGCCGATGACGAAGTTCATCTCCCCCACCGACCCCAAATGGCTGTCGACCCTCGACGCGCTCGGCGCGCACCTGGTGTCCGACTCGCTGGTCTACCGCTACGACCCCGAAGCCAGCCCGGACGGGCTGCGCGGTGAGGAGGGCACGTTCTCGATCTGCTCGTTCTGGTACGTCGAGGGGCTCACCAGGGCCGGACGCCTGGACGAGGCACGGCTCGCGTTCGAGAAGATGCTCACCTACGCCAACCACCTCGGCCTGTACGCCGAGGAGATCGGGCGGACCGGCGAGCAGCTCGGCAACTTCCCGCAGGCCTTCACCCACCTCGCACTGATCAGCGCCGCGTTCAACCTCGACCACGCCCTGGGCTGAACCGCTCCCCTTGGCGTTCCCCCACGCCCGGAGGGGGTGGGAGGAACGCCAAGGGGTCTGGCCGGACATCGCCGAAACGGTGAAACCCGTGGAGCCCGGTGAAAGCGCGGCACCGCCCCGGTCAGACTCCGCCCTCCAGGTCTCCCTCGGACTTGAGGTAGACCTCCTGCAGATCGCGCAGGACGGCGGGGTCGGGGTGCTCCCACATGCCGCGACCGGCCGCCTCCAGCAACCGCTCGGCGATCCCGTGCAGCGCCCACGGGTTGGACCTGGCCATGAACTCCTGGTTCTCCGGGTCCAGCACGTAGGTCGCGGCCAGCTTGTCGTACATCCAGTCGGCTACGACGCCGGTGGTGGCGTCGTAGCCGAACAGGTAGTCGACGGTGGCGGCCAGTTCGAAGGCCCCCTTGTAGCCGTGCCTGCGCATCGCGGCCAGCCAGCGGGGGTTCACCACCCTGGCGCGGAAGATCCTGGACGTCTCCTCGGAGAGCGTCCTGGTGCGGACCGCGTCAGGCCTGGTGCTGTCGCCGACATAGGCGGCCGGGGCCTTGCCGGTGAGCGCCCGGACGGTGGCGATCATGCCGCCGTGATACTGGAAGTAGTCGTCGGAGTCGGCGATGTCGTGCTCGCGGGTGTCGACGTTCTTGGCCGCCACGGCGATCCTGCGGTAGGCCGTCTCCATGTCCTGCCTGGCGGGAACACCGTCGACGTCCCGGCCGTAGGCGAAGCCGCCCCAGACCGCGTACACCTCGGCCAGATCGGCGTCGTCGCGCCAGTTGCGGCTGTCGATCAGCGGCAGCAGCCCGGCGCCGTAGGCCCCGGGCCGGGAGCCGAAGATGCGCATGGTGGCTCTGCGCTCGTCTCCGTGCTCGGCCCGGTCGGCGAGCACGTGCGCCCGCACGTAGTTGAGCTCCTCGGGCTCGGCCAGCCCGGCCACCAGCCGTACGGCGTCGTCCAGCATCGCCACGACGTGCGGGAAGGCGTCGCGGAAGAAGCCACTGATCCGGATGGTGACGTCCACGCGCGGACGACCCAGTTCGCCTGCCGGGATCGGCTCCAGGCCGGTGACGCGGCGCGAGGCCTCGTCCCAGAGCGGCCGCGCGCCCAGCAGCGCCAGCACCTCGGCGACGTCGTCGCCCGCGGTGCGCATCGCGCTGGTCCCCCAGACCGACAACCCGACCGAACGCGGCCAGTCGCCGGTGTCGGCGCGGTAGCGCTCCAGCAGGGAGTCGGCCATCGCCTGGCCGGTCTCCCACGCCAGTCTGCTCGGCACGGCCTTGGGATCGACCGAGTAGAAGTTGCGGCCGGTGGGCAGCACGTTGATCAGCCCGCGCAGCGGCGAACCGCTCGGCCCGGCGGGCACGTAGCCGCCGTCGAGGGCGTGCAGGATCGCGTCGATCTCGTCGGTGGTGCGCGCCAGCCGGGGCACGACCTCGACGGCGGCGAACCGCAGGATCCGCTCCACCTCCCCCAGGTTCGCACCGCGTACGTCGGCCGCGGCGGGCACCCCGGATCCGCCGCCCCGGCCGGTCACCCCGGCCGGGCCCGCCGAGGCGCCGGCGTCGTCGCGGCCGGTGTCGTCGGCCCGGCCCAGGACCTCGGCGGTCACCTCCCCTGCCGCGGCCGGGTCCCAGCCGCGGTGTTCCATCGCCTCGACCAGGGCTCGGGCCAGGGTCTCGGCGTCGTCGACACCGATCCGTCCCGCGCTGCCGTCCTCGGCCAGGCCCAGTGCCTCGCGCAATCCGACGAGCGCCTCGCCACCCGCCCACATCTGCCGGGCGCGGAGCATGGCCAGGACCAGGTCGACGCGCGGCCCCCCTTCTGGGGCGGCTCCCAGCACGTGCAGGCCGTCGCGGATCTGAACGTCCTTGACCTCGCACAGCCAGCCGTCGATGTGCAGCAGGAAGTCGTCGAACTCGGCGTCGTGGGGACGGTCGGCGACCCCGAGGTCGTGGTCGAGCCTGGCGGCCTGGATGAGCGTCCAGATCTGGGCGCGGATCGCGGGCAGCTTGGCCGGGTCCATCGCCGCGATGGAGGCGTGCTCGTCGAGGAGCTGCTCCAGCCTGGCCATGTCCCCGTAGCTGTCGGCGCGGGCCATCGGCGGGACGAGGTGGTCGACCAGGGTGGCGTGGGCGCGGCGCTTGGCCTGGGTGCCCTCGCCCGGGTCGTTCACCAGGAACGGGTAGACGAGCGGCAGGTCGCCGAGCGCGGCGTCCGGGCCGCAGGAGGCCGACAGGCCCGCCGACTTGCCGGGCAGCCACTCCAGGTTGCCGTGCTTGCCCACGTGGACCACGGCGTGCGCGCCGAAGCCGTCGGCCAGCCAGCGGTAGGCGGCCAGGTAGTGGTGGCTGGGCGGCAGGTCGGGGTCGTGGTAGATCGCGATGGGATTCTCGCCGAAGCCGCGCGGCGGCTGCACCATGACCACCACGTTGCCGGAACGCAGCGCGGCCAGCACGATCTCGCCCTCGGGATCGCGTGAGCGGTCCACGAACAGCTCGCCGGGCGCCGGGCCCCAGTGCTCCTCCATCCGGGCGCGCAGGTCCGCGGGGAGGGTGGCGTACCACTCGGCGTACCGGCTCGCCGCGATGCGCACCGGGTTTCCCGCGAGCTGTTCCTCGGTGAGCCAGTCCTGGTCCTGCCCGCCCGCGGCGATCAGCGCGTGAATGAGCGCGTCGCCGTCCTGCCCGCTCACCCCGGGCAGCTCGTCCTCGGCGCCGATGTCGTAACCGCGCTCGCGGAGCGCGGCCAGCAGCCGCACCAGGCTGGCCGGGGTGTCCAGGCCGACGGCGTTGCCGATGCGCGCGTGCTTGGTGGGATAGGCCGACAGCATCAGCACCAGCCGCCGCTCGGCGGGCGGGATGTGCCGCAGCGCGGCGTGGCGCACCGCGATGCCCGCCACCCGCGAGGCCCGCTCGGGGTCGGCCACGTAGACGGTGAGCCCGTCCTCGTCGATCTCCTTGAAGGAGAACGGCACCGTGATGATCCGTCCGTCGAACTCGGGGATCGCGACCTGGGTGGCGGCGTCCAGCGGGGACAGGCCGTCGTCGTTCTCCTCCCAGGAGGCCCGGCTGCTCGTCAGGCACAACCCCTGCAGGATCGGCACGTCCAGCTCGGCGAGCGCGCCGACGTCCCATGCCTCGTCGTCCCCGCCCGCCGACGCGGTCGCCGGACGGGTGCCGCCCGCGGCGAGCACGGTCACCACCAGGGCGTCCACCGTGCGCAGGACCTCCAGCAGGCCGGGTTCCGCGGTGCGCAGCGAGGCGCAGTACACCGGCAGCGCCCGCGCGCCCGCGTCCTCGATCGCCGAGCAGAGCACTTCGACGAAGGCGGTGTTCCCCGCCACGTGGTGGGCCCGGTAGTAGAGCACCCCGACGACGGGTCCGTCCTGGCCGCGCGTCTCGCGCGCGAGCGTTCCCCAGGTGGGGGTGGGCTCGGGCGCGGCGAACCCGTGGCCGGTGAGCAGCAGCGTGTCGGACAGGAAGTGATGCAGCTCGGTCAGGTTGGCCGGGCCGCCGTGGGCGAGGTAGGCGTGCGCCTCGGCGCAGACCCCGCCGGGCACGGTGGACAGCTCCATCAGCTCGGCGTCCGGCGCCTGCTCGCCGCCGAGGACGACGACGGGCCGGGGTCCGGCGAGCAGCGCGTCCAGCCCCTCCTCCCAGGCGCGGCGCCCGCCGAGCAGGCGGACCACGACCAGGTCGGCGCCCTCCAGCAGCGGCGGGAGGTCGGCGGCGGTGAGTCTGGCGGGGTTGCCGAGCCGGTAGTCCGCGCCGCTCGCGCGGGCGCTCAGCAGGTCGGTGTCGGAGGTCGAGAGCAGCAGGATCACGCGCCACACCCCGGCAGAGGAGTGGCGGTACGGCCCGCGGGAGCCGCGATGCGGCGGGAGAGCGGCGACGTCGCGGTGTGACGCGGGAGCGGCGGTGTCACACCGTGATGTGGCGACCGCGATGCCGCGTCGTGATGGGAAGACCACGATGCCGCGGTGTGGCGGGGGAACGGCGATGTCGCGGTGTGGCGGGGGAACGGCGAAAAGCGCACGGAGCTTCCTCCCTCGGGGTCCTCGCCCCGGGTCGTCGTCGGCCACGACGGCTGGAGTCTCCTGGCTCCCGGATCGGTGCTCACCCCGGCCTTCCCGTCCTTCGTCGGACAGTGGCCCGGGTGGGGTTCGCTCCCCGGTTACAGTGGCGGGACCGCGCCGGATTCACACCGGCTTCCTCCCTTGCCGTCGCCATCGATGACACTACGGCAGTCCGGGTCATTGCAAGAAACTGGCATTAACATCCTCTGAGTGTCTATTGCCGACTTTTCCGGACGATCGCGACTCGACGCGTGCCCCGGGGCCCTCCAGGTCCACCCCGCCGCGGACGGCGGCCTGGCCCGCGTCCGCGTACCCGGAGGTCGTCTCACCCCCTCCCAGCTGCGCGAACTCGCCGACGCCGCCACGGCGTACGGCAACGGCGTCATCGAGCTCACCTCCCGGGCGAACGTCCAGGTGCGCGGTCTCGGGCCGGAGAATCCAGAAAGCGGTCCGGAAAACGGATTCGCCGCGCGGATGGCGAAAGCGGGCCTGCTGCCCTCGGCGACACACGAGCGCATCCGCAACATCCTCGCCTCCCCGCTGACCGGAGTGGACGGACCGGCCGAACCAAACGAACCCGGCAGACCGGCTGGATCGGCCGAACCAAACAAGTTCGGCAGACCGAACAGACCAGCCGGACCCGCCGAACCAGGCGGAATCGACGAGCCAAGCGGACCGAGCGGACCGAGCGGCGGGGATGCTCCGAACGGCACGAAAACGAACGGCCGTGGGATCGCCGACATCACCCCTCTGATCGGCGAACTGGATCGACGGCTGTGTGCCCGCCCGGCCCTCGCCGCCCTGCCGGGACGGTTCATGTTCGCCCTCGACGACGGACGGGGAGACGTGGCCGGCCTGGGCGCGGACGCCACGATCCTGCCCACGGCACCGGACGAGGCCGCGCTGCTCCTCGCCGGAACCGACACCGGCCTGCGCGTACCGCTCGACGAAGCCGTGACCGTCCTGCTCGCCGCCGCCGAGGCGTTCCTCGACGAACTGGCCACCCGGGACGTCACCGCCTGGCGGATCGCCGAACTTCCCGACGGGCCCTCCCGGATCGCCACCCGGATGCGAACCGCTCTCGGACTCCCCGACACGCCCCCCTTCGAACCGGTGAGACCGCACGTCGTGACCTCCGGGCCGGTCGGCGTCATCGAGGGCACGGACCGGCGAGGGAACCGAACCGGCGTCACCGGAGAGACAGGTCCCGGAAAAGCCGCAGGCCACGGAGACAGGGACACGGACGGTCCAGGAAACGAGGGCACGCGGGTGGCGCTCGGGGTGGCGATCCCCCTGGGGCGGCTGACCTCCGCGCAGGCACTGCTGCTCGCCGACGCCGCCTCGGGCGGGGAGATCCGGCTCACGCCATGGCGCGGTGTGGTCCTGCCCGGCCTGGACCGCGCCGAGGTCACGGGCACGGCCGCCCGTCTGGAGGCCGCCGGGCTGGCCGTCGACCCCGCCTCCCCCTGGATCGGTGTGACGGCCTGCACCGGCCGCCCCGGCTGCGCCAAATCCCTCGCCGACGTCCAGGCCGACGCCGCCACCGCCACCGCCACCGCCACCGGCATGATTTCGCCGTCCAGAAGCGAACTCTCCGGAAACGAGCCTTCCCGGAGCGAACTCGGCATGGCCCCGCCGTCCACGATGGGGCCGGGCACCGATACGCTCCCCGTGCACTGGGCGGGCTGCGCCAGGCGCTGCGGCCGCCCGAGGGGACGGGTCGCGGACGTGATCGCCACCGGTGACGGTTACCGCCTGGAACTGGACGGCACCGCCCTGACCTGCTCCGGCATCGAGGAGACCGCGGCCGCGGTGGCGGCCGCCAGAGGGGAAATGTGATCGACTACGTCCGCGACGGCGCGGAGATCTACCGCCGCTCCTTCGCCACCATCCGCGCGGAAGCCGACCTGGACGGCCTGCCCGCAGACGTCGCCCGGGTCGCGGTCCGTATGATCCACGCCTGCGGGATGGTCGACCTGGTGAGCGACCTGCGCTGGTCGCCCGGTGTCGTGGCCTCGGCACGCGAGGCGCTCCAGGCGGGCGCCCCGGTGCTCTGCGACGCCATGATGGTCGCCTCGGGGGTGACCCGGCGCCGCCTTCCCGCGGGCAACGAGGTGATCTGCACCCTCGGCGACCCCCGCGTGCCGGAGCTCGCCGCGCGGCTGGGCACCACCCGCAGCGCCGCGGCACTGGAACTGTGGCGCGACAGGCTCCAGGGCTCGGTGGTCGCGATCGGCAACGCGCCGACCGCGCTGTTCCGGCTGCTGGAGATGGTCGAGGAGGGCGCGGGCCGCCCGGCCGCCGTACTCGGCGTCCCGGTCGGCTTCATCGGCGCCGCCGAGTCCAAACAGGCCCTCGCCGAGCACCCGGCGAGGCTGGAACACCTCGTCGTGAACGGACGCCGGGGCGGAAGCGCGATGACCGCCGCCGCGGTCAACGCGATCGCGAGCGAGGAGGAGTGAGCGGCGACGTGAGCACACGCGTGACCGGACGGCTGTGGGGCGTGGGACTCGGCCCCGGCGACCCCGAGCTGGTGACCGTCAAGGCCGCCCGCCTGATCGGCGAGGCGGACGTGATCGCCTTCCACAGTGCCCGCCACGGCCGCAGCATCGCCCGCTCGGTGGCCGCTCCCTACCTGCGGCAGGGGCAGGTCGAGGAGGCGCTCATCTACCCGCTCACCACCGAGACCACCGACCACCCCGGCGGCTACCAGGGGGCGATCGACGACTTCTACGCCGCCTGCGCGGTGCGGCTGGCCGCCCACCTGGACGCCGGGCGCGACGTGGTGGTGCTGTGCGAGGGCGACCCGCTCTTCTACGGCTCGTACATGCACATGCACAAGCGTCTGTCACACCGCTACGTCACCGAGGTCGTGCCGGGCGTGACGTCGGTGAGCGGCGCCTCGGCGGTCCTGGGCCGCCCGCTGGTCGAGCGGGACGAGGTCCTGACCGTGCTGCCGGGGACGCTCCCCGCCGAGGTGCTCGCCGAGCGCCTGGCCGCCACCGACTCGGCCGCGGTGCTGAAACTCGGCCGTACCTTCACCAAGGTCCGCGACGCGCTGGCCGAGGCCGGGCGTCTCGACGAGGCCTGGTACGTCGAGCGCGCCACCACCGGGCAGCAGCGCCTGGCGCCTTTGGCCGAGGTCGACCCCGGCAGCGTCCCGTACTTCTCGCTGGCGCTGATCCCCAGCCCCGTCAACAGCCCCGTCAACGCGTCGAGCCCCGCGCCCGCCGCCGTAGCCGAGACCCCGGGCGAGGCGAGGGCGCGCGGCGAGGTGGTCGTGGTGGGACTCGGCCCCGCCGGACGTCCGTGGCTGACCCCGCAGGCGCAGGAGGCGCTCGCCGAGGTCGACGAACTCGTCGGGTACGGCCCCTACCTGGACCGCGTCCCGCCCAACCCTCGCCAGCGCCGCCACCCCACCGACAACCGGGTGGAGGCCGAGAGGGCCGCGCACGCGCTGGAACTGGCCGCGGCCGGGTCGAGGGTGGCCGTGGTCTCCTCGGGCGACCCCGGGGTGTTCGCGATGGCCAGCGCGGTGCTGGAGGTGGCGTGCGAGCCGAGGTTCGCGGACGTGCCGGTACGGGTGCTGCCCGGCCTGACCGCGGCGCACGCGGTGGCGAGCAGGGCCGGTGCCCCCCTCGGCCACGACTACTGCGTGCTGTCGCTGTCGGACCTGCTCAAACCCTGGGAGGTGGTCGCCGAGCGGATCAGCGCCGCGGCGAAGGCCGACCTCGTCCTGGCCCTCTACAACCCGGCCTCGAAGAGCCGTACCTGGCAGGTGGCCGCCGCGCGGGACCTGCTGCTCGAGCACCGCGCGCCGCAGACCCCCGTGGTCGTCGGCCGCGACGTCGGCGGGGCCGACGAGCACATGACCGTCACCACCCTCGGCGACCTGGACCCCGGAGCGATCGACATGCGCTGCCTGCTGCTGGTGGGCTCGTCCACCACGCGGGTGGTCGAGCGAGCCGACGGCGAACGGGTGGTGTTCACCCCCCGCCGCTATCCCGCCTGACCCGGACGTGACGGCTCCTCCTCAGTCGTCGAGGAGCCGTCACGTGGTGAGGGCGAGTCCGGCCTTCACCGCTCACCGGCGTGCCGGGCCCGACGCCCCGAACCGGCACCCCCACCGGGGCCGCTCACACTCTCCAGCCAGGCGAGCGCCGCCTCGACGGTCCCCACCGAGACCACCCCCTCGGGCAGCGGCGGACGGCGTACGATCACCACCGGCACCCCGAGCTCACGGGCGGCGAACAGCTTCGCGGTGGTCATCTCACCACCGCTGTCCTTGGTGACCAGCACCTCCACCCGGTACTCGCGCATCAGGGCCAGCTCTCCGTCCACCGTGAACGGCCCCCGGCTCAGCAGCACCTCCAGACGTCGCGGCACCACCGGCCCCGGCCGGTCCACCGAACGGGCCAGGAACCACTGCCCGTCGAGACCCGCGAAGACCGGCAGGCTGCGACGTCCCGTGGTCAGGAACACCCGCTCCCCCAGCGAGGGCAGCAACTCGGCGGCGGCCTCCAACGAGGGCACCCAGCGCCAGTCGTCACCGGGAGCCGCCCGCCAGCCGGGTCGTCGCAGGATCAGCGACGGCAGGCCCGTACGGGCCGCCGCCTCGGCCGCCGAGGCGCTCATCCTGGCCGCGAACGGATGCGTGGCGTCCACGACGACCTGGACGCCGTGCTCCACCAGCCACGCCGCGAGCCCGCCGGGGCCGCCGAAACCTCCCTCGCGCACCTCCCCCACCGGCAGCTTCGGATCACGCACCCGGCCCGCCAGCGAGGACACCACGTGCGTCCGCGGACGATCGGCGAGCGCGGCGGCGAGCCGCCTGGCCTCGTCGGTGCCCCCCAGGATCAGGACCTTCAGCACGGGGTCAGTCACGGCAACGGGCCGCGGAGTACAGGTGACTGTCGGGAAACTCCGAAGCGGTCAGCACCCGTCCGACGACGATCACCGCGGTGCGGAGGATCCCCGCGTCACGGACCTGCCCGGCGATGTCGGCCAGGGTGCCGCGCAGGATCACCTCGTCGTCGCGGCTCGCCCTCGCCACCACCGCCACCGGACAGTCGGCACCGTAGTTGGGAACGAGCTCCGCCGCGACGGCCTCGACGCGCTGCACCGCCAGATGCAGGACCATCGTGGCCCGGCTACGACCGAGCGTGCCCAGATCCTCGCCCTCGGGCATGGGAGTGGCGCGCACCGAGGTGCGGGTCAGCACCACCGTCTGCCCCACCCCCGGCACCGTCAGCTCACGCCCCAGCGACGCCGCCGCCGCCGCGAAGGCGGGCACCCCCGGGATCACCTCGTACGGCACTCCCTCGGCGTCCAGCCGCCGCATCTGCTCGGCCATCGCGCTGAACACCGACGGGTCACCGGAATGCAGCCTGGCCACGTCCTCCCCCGCCCGGTGAGCGGCGACCATCTCCGCGACGATCTCCTCCAGGTTCATCCGCGCGGTGTCGACCAACCGCGCGCCCCGCGGGCACGACTCCAGCAACTCGGCGGGGACCAGCGATCCCGCGTACAGGCACACCGGTGCGGACGCGATCGCCCGCGCTCCCCGCACGGTGATGAGATCCGCGGCGCCCGGCCCGGCACCGATGAAACGTACCGTCATCGCTTCTCCTCCAGGACGGGCGGCTTGAGCACGGTCCAGATCGTGACGGGCATCATCGGCCGCCAGCCGGTGAAACCACCGACCGGAGAGGTCCTGCTGACCGCGAGCCGGACCATGTCACCACCGAGCCCGCCGTGCCAACGGGCCAGGACCGCCTCGGACTCGACGGTCACCGCGTTCGCCACCAGCCTGCCCCCCGGCCTCAGCGCCTCCCAGCACGCCTCCACCATCCCGGCGACCGTCACCCCGCCGCCGACGAAGACCGCGTCGGGCGTCTCCAGCCCGGCGAGCGCGGCCGGAGCGGCACCGGTCACCACGTCTAGACCGGGAACGCCCAGCGCCGCGGCGTTGCGTGCCACCACCGCCGCCCTGTCCGGACGCGACTCCACCGCGACGGCCCGGTTGTCCGGATGCGCGCGCATCCACTCGATGCCGATGCTGCCCGCCCCCGCACCGACGTCCCACAGCAGCTCCCCGGGAACGGGAGCCAGCCGGGACAGGGTGACCGCGCGCACCTCGCTCTTGGTGAGCTGCCCGTCGTGCTCGAACGCCTCGTCGGGCAGGCCGGGAAGGCGCGGCAGCGCGACCGTCCCGGCGTCCGCGCGGCACTCCACGGCGACGACGTTGAGATCGTGGGTCACGGCCGTCGACCAGGTGTCCGCCCTACCCGAGACCACGCGCTCCCCGGCGCCGCCCAGCCGCTCCAGAACCGTCACCGTGCTCGCGCCGTGACCTCGGGCGGCGAGCAGCGCCGCGACCCGGGCCGGAGTCCGGCCGTCGGCACTGAGGACCAGGACGCGACGGCCTTCGTGGACGACCGGGTGCAGCACCTCGACGGGACGCGTCACGAGGCTGACCACCTCGACACGGTCGGCCGCCCACCCGAGCCGCGCGCAGGCGAGGGAGACCGACGACGGGTGCGGCAGGACCCGCACCCGGCCGGCGCCGAGCAGCCGCACCAGGGTCGTGCCGATGCCGTGGAACATGGGGTCGCCACTGGCCAGTACGCAAACCCTGCGGCCCCGGTGGGAGGCGAGCAGCGAGGGCAGGGCGGGCAGAAGCGGCGAGGGCCAGACGACGCGCTCGACGCCGCGGTCCGCACCGGAGTCGACACCGAGTTCGGCTCCCCGCTCGACGCCCGACTCGCCACCGAACCTCGCACCGTGGTCGCCACCGGGTTCGGTTCCCGGCTCGACACCGTGCCCGGCAGCGCACTCGATGCCGAACTCCGGGACGAGCCGCAGTTGCCTGGCGCTGCCCATCAGAACCTCGGCGGCGCACAGCTCGCGCCGCGCCGCCTGCGACAGGCCGGCCCAGCCGTCGTCTCCGATCCCGACGACGACAACGGCGGGATCGACGGCGGTGGAATCGGCGGAGGAGGGCTCAGACATTGCCCAGCACCCGGGTGAGGCGGATCTCGACCACGACGCGGGCGGGATTCTCCCTCGGCACCCGATAACGCTCGGC
The DNA here is from genome assembly GCF_040299985.1 of Streptosporangium sp. NPDC000563. Classification (NCBI taxonomy): domain Bacteria; kingdom Bacillati; phylum Actinomycetota; class Actinomycetes; order Streptosporangiales; family Streptosporangiaceae; genus Streptosporangium; species Streptosporangium sp. NPDC000563. The sequence continues at coordinate 137,473 of NZ_JBEPDA010000007.1, forward strand.
GTAGCGGCGCTCGGCGTCGGCGACCGACTCGGGGTCGGTACGGATCACCGCACGCCCCTCCAGGGTCGACCAGCGGCGCCCGTCCACCTGGCAGACCGCGACGGCCGCCCCGCCTTCACCCGCCGCGAGCACATGGCGGACCTTGTGCGAGCCACCCGAGGTGATCACCCTCGCGATCCCCGAGTCGGCGTCCAGCGTCACCCCCACCGGAACGACGTGCGGCGTGCCGTCGGCGCGCACGGTGGTCATCGTGCACAGATGACGCTCCCGCCAGAACGCGCGGAGGTCCTCCCCGAGATCCTTCAACAGCCGATCCTTCCCCGATTCCGCTCTACCGGGCGACATGCTAGCCGCGGACCGCGTCCCCCCTCGGACCCGGTCACCGGCCGGGGTGATCACGCTCCCCTCGCGGCCACGGAGAATCCCGCGCGCCGCTCCGGCGGGAACCGATCGACACGGAAATCGACATAGAAACGGCCGTTCTCCCGGCCGTCACCCCCCGGGCAGGCGGCATCCTGATAAGCATGAGTTATCACATATGCGTGGTGTGCCTGGGAAACATCTGCCGCTCCCCCATGGCCGAGGTCGTGCTGAGGAAGACCCTCGACGACCACGGCCTCGGTGACCTCGTCACGGTCGACAGCGCGGGCACCGGCGGCTGGCACCAGGGCGGACCGATGGACGCGCGGGCCGCCGAGACGCTCTCCGACCACGGCTACGACGGCTCGGAGCACCGGGCCAGGCAGTTCCTGAGCGACTGGTACGACCGGGTCGACCTGGTGCTGGCCATGGACGCCCACAACCTCGGCGCCCTGCGCCGCCTCGCCCCCGCGGGCGCGGACGTGCGCCTGTTCCGCTCCTTCGACCCCGCCGCCCCCGAGGGCGCCGAGGTGCCCGACCCCTACTACGGCGAGCGCGAGGGCTTCACCGAGGTGCTGGAGATGGTCAGGGCCGCCTCCGAGGGACTCGCCAAGCACCTGGCGATCACCCTGAGGTGAGGTCCCCCCACAGGACCCGCGCTCGCCTTCGCGGGCAGCGGGGGTCTGTGATCTTCGGGTGAGGGATTTCCTCCCACCCGACGCCTTTACAAAGTAGATCACTAGTTGGCCGCCGGCACTTCGCCTCGCGACTCGCCCCGTGGCGCCCCGGGTGGCCGGGCTCGCCGCAGCGGTGCGGCGAGCCCTGCCCAGGGGGGTCACTTCTTGGGCATGAGTACGGTGTCGATGATGTAGACGGTGGCGTTGCGGGTGGCCACGTCGCCGCACACCACGCCCGCGTCGCCGACCGTGTAGTCCTGGCCGGAGCCGGTGGTGGTGACCTTGCCGCCCTGCAACGTGGTGAAGGAGCCGCTTTCCAGGTCGGCGGGGGTCTTACGGCCGGGGACGACGTGGTAGGTGAGGATGTCGGTCAGCGTCTTCTTGTCGGCCAGCACCTTGTCCAGGGTCTTCTTGTCGATCTTGGCGAAGGCGTCGTTGGTCGGGGCGAAGACGGTGATGCCGTCGGCGGAGTTGAGGGTGTCGACCAGGTCGGCCTTCTTCACGGCGGCGACCAGGGTGGACAGGACCGGATTGTTGGAGGCGGCGGTGGCGACCGGGGCTTCGGCCATGCCGGTGAAGCTGCCTTCTCCGGAGGCGGGAACCGCGGAGCAGGCCGTACCGAACGGCGCGCCGGCGGCGGACTCGGTCGCGGACTCGGTGGCCATCGGCGCGCTGCTGGAGGGGGCCGGGGCGGCGCTGCTGCCGGACGAGGCCGCCCCCGGGGCTGCGCCGGTGTCACCGTTGCCGCCGCACGCGGTCAGCGACGCGGCCAGGGCGAGCAGGGGCAGGACCGCGGTCAGGCGCTTCTTCGTGATCATCTTTGTCGGCTCCTTGTCGGTGTGCGGGCAGGTGGGGGAAAGCGGTCCGCGGCGGGTCGGTTGGTGTCCCGGGGCGGGAGAGGCGGCCACGGCCAGGACCGGCGATCCGGCGGCGACATGACGGATGTTCATGTTCTGGCGTCTCCTGTGTCTGGTGGATGGACGTGCTGAGGGGGGTTCAGGTGACGGTCACCAGGACCGTGTGCCAGCCGGTGGCGCCGTCCGGGATCGGCGGCACGCGTTCGGCGGGCTGGGTGTGGCCGGTGGCGTCGGTGGCGCGGACCTCGATGCGGTGCTGCCCGGGTGCGGCCTGCCAGGTGGTGCGCCATTGCCGCCAGGTGTCGGGCCCGGCGGAGGCGGCCAGGTCGGCTTGGCGCCAGGGGCCGCCGTCGACGCGGACCTCGACGGCCGCGATGCCGCGACGCTGTGCCCACGCGGTCCCGGCGACGGTGACGGCTCCGGCGGGTATCTCGGCGAAGGGTTTGGGCACCTCGATACGGGAGGCGGTTTTGATCGGCGCCTGTTCGGCCCAGCCGCGCCGGGTCCAGTAGGCGCGTTCGGCGGCGAAGCGGGTGAGCTTAAGGTCGGTGACCCATTTGGTGGCCGAGACGTAGCCGTACAGGCCCGGCACGATCATGCGTGCCGGGAAACCGTGGGCGGGCGGCAGCGGCCGGCCGTTCATCCCGATGGCCAGCAACGCGTCGCGGCCGTCCAGCACCGATTCCAGGGCGGTGGAGGCGCTCCAGCCGTCGGCCGAGCGCGACAGGATCTGATCGGCCCCTGCCTGGATGCCGGCCTCGCGCAACAGCGCCGCCAGATCGATGCCGAGCCAGCGGGCGTGCCCCGCGTACGGGCCGCCGACCTCGTTGGAAACGCAGGTCAGGGTGATGTCGCGCTCGGCCAGCGGCCGGTCCAGCAGGTCGGCGAAGGTGAGTTCGATCGGGCGGTCGACCAGGCCGTGCACCCGCAGCGTCCACTCCTGGTGCGGCACGCGCGGCACGATCAGCGCGGTGTCGACCCGGTAGAAGGCGTCGTTGGGCGTGGTGAACGGGCCGAGCCCCGGCACGTGCGCTCCGACCCCCGCTGGAAGCGGCCGGGCCGGGTCGGCGGGAGGGGGCAGTGTCAGAGCGCGGCCGTCGGCGGACGCCTGGCGCGCCGAGGTGATCGCCCGGCCGGCACCGCCGCTCAGGACGGCCGCCCCCAGTAGGGCGGCGCCGTGGGTGAGCAGTGCCCGCCGATCGGCTCCTGGCACAGGGGCCGGCGGCTGGACGGGATGGCCGTAGCGCCGCATCAGGTCGCCCGGCGTGACGCGGCCACCCGCCCTGGGTCGCGGTCCGCGCCGGGAGTACGGCAGGGCGAAGGTGCCACCCGCCGCCCCCACGACGGCGGGCAGCACGTCCACCGGGCCGGCTCCCGGCCGTGACAGCGCCGCGGCCCCGGCGAGCGCCGCGAGCCCGAGCAGGGCTGCGATGGCCAGGCGCGGCCGCCGGGGCGCGGCAGTTCCGATGGCCGCGGACGCGATCGCGATCACGGCAGCCAGTGTCAGGAGCAGGACCGGCTTGTCGGCCGCGCCGAAGGTGCGGATGGCGAAGTCCTTCAGCCACGCCGGGCTCAGGTCGATGAACACCGACCCCACCGCGAGCAGCGGACCGGCCTCTGGCCGGCCTGCCAGCGCGGCGGTCAGCTCCGCGACCCCCAGCGCCAGCACCGCCGCCAGCACGCCGAAGGCCGCCGACACGGGGGTCGATGCGGGGGGCGCGGCGCTGCGGGCCGGTGTCTCAGTGGTCACAGCAGGGCTTCGGAGCCGCAGCCGAAACGGATGGGGGTCACTTTCCCCGGCAGCGAGAAGGTCAGGCGGCGGGCATGTCCACCAGGAGCAACGGCGTGCCGGTCGGCTGCCGTGAACCACCGGCCGGTTCCAGCGTCACCCCTACCTGATCCGCATCGGCCCTGATGCCGCTGAATACCGGCAGGGTGCCGCCGGAGCCGCTGGAGGCGAGCAGGCCGGCCGAGGTGATCCGTCCCGGCGCGAGCTGCCACAGTTGGTAGACCCGGCCTGCGGGCGGATCGCCCAGCCCGGCCGCCCAGAACACCAGTGCGCCCTGCGAGCGCGACATGACCACCGTGCCGCGCCCACGCCCGCCCTCGGCAGACGGCGCGGCGGCCGGGGCGGTGACCGTTCTGGCGTCATCCGCACTCAGCACCGCGGCGATCCGCTGTTCCACGCGCCGGGCCTGCTCCAGTTCCTCACGTGCCTGCACGGCCGTCACGCCGAGCCCGGCCATCACGGCCAACGCCGCGGCCACGCTCACCGCCGCCAGCCAGGGCCGCCACGTGACCCTCCACACCCGCCTCGCACGTGCCGCCTGCGCGCCCGTCGGGGGCAGCTGACGCACCTGATCGATCTCGGCCAGCACCCGCGCCCGCAAACCGGCCGGCGGCTCGGCCACCGCCACCGCGCCAAGGCGCGCGGCCGTCTCGCTGAGCGTCGCCATCTCCTGCGCGCACTCGGCGCACCCGGTCAGATGCCGCTCGAAACGGCGCCGCTCCCCTTCGTCGTCTATGGCGTCCAGCGCATAGGCACCCGCCAGGGTGTGCGGGTCGGATCCGCCCTCTCCTGCCCTCATCGGTCCACCCCCAGGCAGTCGCGCAGCCGGATCAGCCCGTCGCGCATCCGTGTCTTGATCGTCCCCAACGGGGCCTTGACCAGCTCGGCGACCTCCCGGTAGGAGTAGCCGCCGTAGTAGGCGAAGGTGATCGACTCTCGCTGTAGTTCCGTGAGATTTTCCAGGCAGCGGCGCAGCCGCTCGCCTTCCAGCCTGCCCACCACCAGCTCCGGCACCTCGTCATAGGAGCGATGCGGGTCCAGCCGCGCGGCCCGCTCCTCCCGGTCGGTGCCGGCCTGCGCCGAACGCACCCGGTCGATCGCCCGCCGGTGCGCGATGGTCAGCACCCATGCCATCACCGACCCCCTCTCCGGTTCGAAGCGGGCGGCGCTGCGCCACACCTCCACAAGCACCTCCTGCGCCACCTCCTCACTGTGCGCCCGATCCCGCAGCACCCGCAGCACCAGCCCGTACACCCGCGGCGCCAGCACCTCGTACAGCCGCTCGAACGCCTCACGATCACCCCTGCCGACCGCCTGCAGCAACTCCTCCAGCGGCCCCGGCGGGGCACCGCCCGGGCGGTCCTCGCCCACCGGCGACCGGTCACGCGCTCGCATGCAGCCCCTCCTACCCCGGCCGGCACAGCACCGGCCACGAAATCCTTCGGAGCCGTCCGCGCGCCGGATGGGTCGCCCTGTATGAAAGACCGTCGAACGCCGGCCCGGCCGCGACGACCGCTCCGCCTCTTCGGCGACTGCCGCGAGAGTGCCGGTTGGTCTGCCATGAGTGGGCCGTGCCCCGACACCGTGCCCCGACACCGCGTCGTGGGGGGGGGGGGGGGGGCGCGGGGGCCGGGGCCCGCGCGCGGCCC
>NZ_JBEPDA010000007.1:142814-211351 GCF_040299985.1 Streptosporangium sp. NPDC000563
GCGCCCCCGGGGGCGCCCCCCCCCCCCCACGACGCGGGCCATCGCCTCTGGATACGGGGCCTCTATCCCGTACGGCCGAGCCCGTACGACGAAGCGGCGGAGGACGCCTCGCGGGCGTCGAGAAGCTCCTCCCAGTGTTCCTGCGCCCAGGCGCACGCGGCGTTCATCGGTTCGAGCAGGCTGCGGCCGAGCGGCGTCAGCGCGTACTCGACCCTCTGCGCGGGATGAACGGTGCGCACGATCAGGCCATCGCGCGCGAGCGTCCGGAGCGACTGGGTGAGCACCTTCGCGGTGATGCCGCGCAGGGGGATCCGAAGCTCGGAGAACCGTCGCGGCCCGCCTTCGAGGCAGCGGATGATCATCCCTGCCCATTTGTCGCCGAAGCGGATGGGCGTGAGGTCGGACGGGCAGACCGGATCGAACATCTCCGGATCGAGGGGCTCTGTCACCCCTTCACGCTAGCCGGGGATCCCGCTGGGGACCACCGCCGACCGTCGCGCCGGACCACGGGTGGCCGGGTATCCCGGTGGTAACCACCTGCCCGGTTAATCTCCCGGCAGCGGCCGGCGATCAGGTCCGGCCCTGGACACAAGGGGTTCCAATGAGCAGGATCATCGTCTTCGGTGCCGGCGGCAGGGGCGGCCGGGCGGCCGTCCACGAGGCCCTCCGGCGCGGGCACCAGGTCACCGCGGTCGTGCGCGACCCGGCCGGGCACGGTGACCTGGCCGCGGACGGTGTGCGGATCGTCGCCGGCGACGTCACGGACGCGAACGGTGTCGCGCGGCTCGCCGAGGGTCACGACGCCGCGATCAGCTCCGTCTACGACGCGGGCGCGGCGCACGACGTCTTCTTCGCCGACGCCGCCCGCGCCCTGCTCGACGGGCTGACGAGGGCGGGAGTGGCCAGGCTGCTGACGGTCGGCCTGGCGTCGGTGCTGGGGACCTCCTCGGGGACGCTCCTGATGGACACGCCCGGCTACCCGCAGGAGTACCGGTCGTTCTACCTGGGGCACGCGGCAGGAAACGAGGTGCTGCGCACCGCCCCCGCCTCGCTCGACTGGCTGGTCGTCAGCCCGGCCGGTGACTTCGACCACGGCGGCGCCCGTACCGGCCGCTACCGCGTGGCCCCCGCCGAGGCGGCCAGCCGCATCTCCTACGCCGACTTCGCGATCGCGCTGCTCGACGAGATCGACACCCCCGAGCACCACCGCACGCACCTCGGCGTCGAGGCGGCCTGATGAAAGAGGAGGTCGTCGACAGCCCGGACGAACGGGTGGCCCGGCACAGCCGAACGGCACACCCCCTGGTTGATCGTCGAGCGTACGGGACGACGCGTCCCCACCGGCGCCTCCGCCGTGACCGGACGGCACGGCGGGGGGCGCCGGGTGGTCAGCGGGTCTCGCCGGTTCCGCTCGCGCGTTCCAGCACCTCCAGGACGGTCCCGGCGAGCAGCGCGATCTTGTAGTGGTTGCGGGCCGCCGGAGCGTACCGCGCGGCCGCCAGCCCGGCCGCCCGGTCGAGGGGCTCGCCCGCCAGGAGTGCCTCCTCGACCTCGGGCAGGCGTACGGGGACGCGGGCGACACCTCCCACGGCCACCCTGGCGAAGGTGATCCTCCCGTCGTCGACGCCCAGCCGCGCCGCGGCCTCCACCAGCGGCCACTCGGCCTCGGACCTGCCGATCGCACGGTGGTAGGCGGCCCGCTCCCCGGGCACGGGCGGCGGCAGGACGACGGAGGTGAGGATCTCCCCCACCTCCAGCAGGTGGTCCCGGGAGGGGTCCGAGCCGTCTCCGTAAAGGTCGGCGACGGGGAACGGGTCCCTGCCGTGCGTCTCGGCGGAGGCGTCGCAGGCCAGCAGGGCCACCGCCAGCGACGACGGGTGCGGCGCGACGCACGGGCCGCTGTCGAGGATCGCGGCGTTCGGGGAGAGCCCGGCGCGGGCCGGGCAGTGGTCGCCGCCGTTCTGGTGGCAGGAGAAGGCCGGGTTGCGGAAGTAGGCGCAGCGGTTGCGCTGCAGCAGGTTGCCCCCGACGGTGGCCACCTCGCGGATCTGGGGTGTGGCCAGGCCCGCCGCCGTCAGCGCCAGGCAGGGGTGTGTGGCGCCGAGGCGCGCGTCGCGGGCCACCCGCGCGACCGTGGTGAGCGCGCCGATCCTGACGGAGCCGTCCGGCTGCCAGGTGACGCCGGACAGATCGGGCAGGCCGCGCAGGTCCACGTGCGGTCCGGCCGCGCGGCGGCCCATCAGGTCGGTGCCTCCGGCGCGGAACTCGCCCCCGCGCCGTACGGCCTCGCCGAGGTCGGTGAGTACGGTCATCGAACACCTTCCAGTGTGAGGCGGGGGGTGTGCTCCGGTGAGAGGGCCGTCGGCCGTCCCCTCCCGGGGGCCGGGTACGGGTCCGGCCGCGTCCGCGCGCAGGGGGTCAACGGGTGATCCCTTCGAGGAGCCGGTCGGGACGGATGGGCAGGTCGTGAGGGCGCCAGCCGGTGGCGTTGTGGACGGCGTTGCCCACCGAGGCGGCCACGCCGACCGTGGAGATCTCTCCGACCCCGACGCCGTTGCCGTTGACGTGGTCCCACCCGTCGCGGTGGAAGTGCACGGTGATCTCGGGGGTGTCGCCGATGCCGGGGATGCGGTAGTCGTCGAGGTTCGCGGTCAGCACGTTTCCGGTGACCGGGTCGACCAGCCGCTCCTCGTACAGGGCGTAGCCGATGCCCTGCACGACACCGCCCTCGCACTGGCTGCGTGCCGGCCGCTCGGCGTAGATGTGACCCGCCGCGATCCCGGCCCACACCCGAAGCGGCCTGACGGTGCCGAGGCGGGTGTCGACCTCGACCTCGGTGACGTGGACGGAACCGCTGAACCCCCGGCCGATCGCCATGCCGCTCATCGGGAACGGGGTGACGTAGCCGCGCCGGTCGCGGCGGCGTCCGCCCACGACCCTGGCGCCGTCGGTCAGGCCCAGCTTCCGCAGGCGCCGCGCGGCGTCGCGCGCGGCGGGGGCCACCGAGGCCGTGGTGCGGCTGCCGATCGAGCCCGGCCCGTGCACGGTGCCCGTCCTGCCGACCTCGACGCGGACGCGCTCGGCGGGCAGTCCAAGCTCCTCACATACGACGCCGGCGATGACGGTGCGGACGCCGGTCCCGATGTCCTGGGTCGCGGTCGAGGCCACGACCACGTCACCCTCGACACGCAGCTCCACCTCCGTGGCGGGGTCGAGCATGTAGAGCCAGTTGGCGGCGGCCACCCCGACGCCCCGGCGGAAACGCCCCGTCTGGGAGCCGGTACGCGGCCTGGACGTCCACTCGGGCAGGGCCGCGGCCAGGTCGTAGAGCGCGTGCCGTTTGCGGTTGCCGTCCCAGCGGCGCCGCAGCGCGATCGGGTCCTCGCCCCTGCGGTGGGCGGCCTCGTCCACCGCCTGCTCCAGCGCCCAGAGCATGGGCGGCGCCCCCGGCCCGCGGAACGGGGTGCCAGGCGGCTCGTTGGTGACCACGTCGTAGTCGCGGAGCCTGCGGGGCGCGGTGCCGTACACGAGGCGGGCCATCAGCGCGACGGACGACCCGATGGCCACGCCGCCGCGCCCGTGGACGTCCATGGTGAGGGCGGCGAGGTCGCCCCGGTCGTCGGTGAGCAGTTCGACGGTGGTGCGGGTGCCCGGGCGGTTGCCCGCGTCGGTGAGCTCCTCGGCCCGGCTGAGCACCACGCGCACCGGCGTGCCATGGGCCCGGGCGAGCTCGACGGCGGCGATCGTCTCGACGGTGACGCCGACCTTGGCTCCGAAACCGCCGCCGACGTGGTCGGCGGCGATGTGGACCCGCTCGACCGGCAGGTCCCACCGCTTGGCGGCCTGCTCGGCGGTGATGACCACGGTCTGGGTGGACAGGTGCAGGTGCAGGTCGCCCTCGGCGTCCCAGCGGGCGACGCAGGCGTGCGGCTCCAGCGGGGTGTGGACCTGCACGGCGGTGGTGAACGTGCCGGTCACCAGGCGGGGGTCGGCGTCGCGCCTGGCGGCCTCGATCCGCTTGGCGGCGGTGCGCCCGCGCCAGCTCGCCCTGGTGAAGGGACCGCGCACGTTGCCGTTCCAGGCGCCGGGCAGTTCCATCCCCTCGCTGGAGCTGGGGACGTGCTTTCTGGACTCCTCGTCGTAGACGGGCGGGGCGTCCGGCGCGTCGTCGAGCGCGGCGGGCCTCGGCTCGTAGCCGATCTCGGCGGCCTCCGCGATCGCCAGCGCCTCGCGGCGGGTGGGGGCGGCGACGGCGGCGACGGGCTGGCCCGCGTAGCGGACGACGCGGTCGGGCGGCAGCAGGTCGACCACGTGGGCGGCGTCCACCGTGACCGAGGTGACGCGGGCGTGCGCCCTCGTGGAACGGATGACCACGCCTTCCAGCTGGCCTTCGAGGCGCACGTCGGTCGTGTATCGGGCGTGGCCCGCGACCTTGTCCATCGCTTCCACCCTGGCGGGCGTCCCCGCGGCGCCGTCGTGCTCTCCCCGGCAGGCGGCGGCGATCGCGGCGTAGATGCCCTCGTACGCGCCACACCTGCACAGATGACCGGCGAGGGCCGCGGCGATCCGCTCGCGCGGTGGCGCGACGTCGCCGTGCTCGGCGCGCCAGGTGTCGACGAAGGCCGCGCCCTCGACCGCGAACCCGGGCGTGCAGTAACCGCACTGCAGGCCGTCGTGGACGGCGAGGGCCCGCTGGACGGGGTGGTCGAGCCCTTCGGCGGTGGTGATCTCGCGCTCCTCCAGCGCGGCGGACGGCAGCAGGCAGCTCGCCTGGGGCACGCCGTCCACCATGACCGTGCACGCGCCGCAGACCCCGGTGCGGCAGGCGGCCTTGGCGCCGGTGAGGCCGAGACCGTCGCGCAGGACGTCCACGGCGGCGTCGTCGGGGCCGGCCTCCACCGTGGTGGGCAGCCCGTTTACCGTTATCTTCATAACTCTCCAGTTGACGTCGTCAACATTATGTTGACAGTGTCAACCAGATACGTTGACGTTGTCAACACAGCCCTGCCCGGAAAGGGGATCCACGTGGTGGACGGCACCAGGACCCGCCTGGTCGAGAGCGCGCTGAGACTGCTGCGCGAGGAGGGCCTCGACGCCGTGACGCTACGCGCCGTCGGCGACCTGGCCGGCCTGTCCCGTACGGCCCCCTACCGGCACTTCGCCGACAAGACCGCCCTGCTCGCGGCACTCGCCGTCCGGGTCATCACCGATCTCAGCGCGCACGTCGCCGCCGCGGTCCTGGCGGCCGAGACCCCCCGCGACCGGCTGCGGGCCTTCTACCTGAGCTACGTCGAGTACGCCGTCGCACATCCCGAGGAATACCGGCTGGTGTTCGCCTCGGAGTTCGTCGTCGGGCACCACCCGGATCTGGAGACGGCGATCGACCAGGTGATGACCGCGCTCGACATGGAGGGTCCCTGGGAGGGGCCGGTGCCCAAGGCCAGGGTGATGGCACTGTTCTCGACCGCCCACGGTCTCGCTGAGCTGGCGGTGGCGGGACAGTTCTCCCACAAGGGGATCGGATACTCCGACGTCGTCGACGTCCTGGTGAACCCCGGCGAACGGTGACGAGCGGCCGCAGACGGTCAGAGAGGGACGGTGTCCCTCGGGCCGCCGTCATGGGGGGCACCGGCCGGGGAGGGGTGCACGACGGACTGGCCGCCGCGCTCGGCGGCCCTCGCCACGTTGCGCAGCATCGGCCCGAAGACCAGGCTGTGGAAGGGCGCGACCGACCACCAGTAGAGGTGCCCGGCCAGGCCACGAGGGTGGAAGATCGCCCGCTGACCGTAGACGGTCTCCCCCCGGTACGTGAGCACCCGCATCTCCAGCCAGGCGAGGCCGGGCAGGCGCATCTCCGCGCGCAACCGCAGCAGGCGCCCCGGCTCGATCTCCTCGACCCGCCAGAAGTCGACGGAGTCGCCCACCCAGAGCCGCCGGGGATCGCGACGCCCTCTGCGCAGGCCCACGCCGCCGACCAGCCGGTCGAGCAGACCGCGCAGGCTCCAGGCCAGGGGCAGGGAGTACCAGCCCACCTCGCCGCCGACGGACTCGATCACCGCCCACAGAGCCTCGGGTGAGGCGTCGACCCGACGGGCCCGCGCGTCGACGTACAGGCTGCCGCCCGCCCAGTCGGGGTCGGTGGGCAGCGGGTCACTCGGCGCGCCGGGGGTGGAGGCCGAGGACCAGCGGGTGACGACCTTGGCCTCCTTGACGCGCTGGAGGGCGAGTTCGACCGCCCGCCTCAGCCCGATCAGCCCGCCCGGCGGGTCGTCGACGTAGCGGGCGATGTCGTGCTCGCCGCAGACGGCCTCGTTGCGCAGCGACTCCACCAGCGGGCGGGCCAGGCTCGCCGGAACCGGGGTGACCAGCCCCACCCAGTGGCTGGAGAGGCCGGGGCTCAGCAGCGGGACCGGGATGATCAGCCTGCGGGGCAGGCCGGCGACCTCCGCGTAGACCCGCATCATGTCGGCGTAGGTGAGCACGTCCGGGCCGCCGATGTCGAAGGAGCGGTTCACCTCCTCCTCGACGGAGGCCCAGGCCACGAGGTAGCGCAGCACGTCGCGGATCGCGATGGGCTGCGTCCTGGTGCCCACCCACCGCGGCGTCGTCATCACGGGCAGCCGCTCGGTGAGGTGGCGCAGCATCTCGAAGGAGGCCGAGCCCGATCCGATGATGACCGCGGCCCGCAGCACCACCGCGGGCACCGAGGAGCGCAGGAAGATCTCCCCCACCTCGACGCGGGAGCGCATGTGCGGCGAGAGCCTCTCGTCCGGCGCGAGGCCCCCGAGATAGACGACCCGGCGAACCCCGGCGCGCTCGCACGCGGCGGCGAAGGTGGTGGCCGCCTCGCGGTCGGCGGCGGCGAAGTCACTCCCCCCGCCCATCGTGTGGATCAGGTAGTAGACCACGTCGATGCCTTCCAGGGCCTTCGCCGCCTGCTCGGCGTCGGCCGCGTCGGCCTGGGCGACCTCGACCCGGGAGACCCACGGCTGGTCGCGCAGGCGGCCGGCCGACCTCACCATGCAGCGGACCTCGTGCCCCGCGTCCAGCAGTTCGGGAACGAGCCGCCCTCCGATGTATCCGGTCGCGCCGGTCACGAGACATCTCATGCGTACATTTTCGTACGGCGCCCCCCGGTGGTTGCGGCCGGACCCTTTCCTGTGCCGCGCACGGGCTCACCGCCCCCTTGGCCCGCCGTTTCCACGCGGCCGGGTTTCCCGCCGGCGTTTCCAGCCCGCCGTTGCCCCGCCGTCGTTCCGTGCCCGCTTCCGCTCAGAGCCTCGCTTGGAACCCCTCTCGGATCTCCAGGAGGATCTCGCGGGTGCGCGTGGCCGGCTCGGCCTCGATGCACAGGCGCTCCATGACCTCCAGGTAGCTGTCGACGTCGTCGCGCTTCTCCAGGTAGACGGCGCTGGTGAGCTGCTCCATGTAGACGATGTCCGGCAGGTCGGGCTGGGAGAAGCGCAGGATGCTGAAGGGGCCTCCGGCCGCGGCGTGGCCGCCGACGCTGAAGGGCACGATCTGGACGGTCACGTTGGGCAGTTCGAGCGCGCGCAGGATGTGGTCGATCTGCTCGCACATCGCCTCGGCCCCGCCGAGAGGGCGGCGCAGCACGGCCTCGTCCAGCACGGCCCACAGATGGGGCGGGTCCTGGCGGTGCAGCAGCCGCTGACGTGCCATGCGCAGTTTCACCCTGCGGTCCAGCTCCTCCGGGGAGGCCGAGGGGAAGCCCAGCCGGATGACGGCCCGCGCGTAGCCCTCGCTCTGCAGCAGGCCGGGAACGAACTGGACCTCGTAGTTGCGGATGCCGCTGGCCGACTCCTCCAGGCCCACGTACGTCTCGAACCAGGCGGGCAGCACGTCGTTGTAGTTGTGCCACCAGCCGGCGAGGTTGGCCTTCTCGACGAGGGAGAGGAACGGCTCACGATCGGCGTCGCTCGTCACCCCGTACAGGGTGAGCAGGTCGGACACGTCCCTGATCCGGAAGCTGACCCTGCCGAGCTCCATGCGACTGACCTTGGAGTGCGAGGCGCGGATGGAGTGCCCCGCCTCCTCCAGCGTGATGCCCCGCTGCTCGCGCAGGCGGCGGAGCTGTGCGCCCAGGACGATCCGCAGCACGGTGGAGCTTCCCCGCGGTGCGGCCATCGAGGTCGTGGGAGCCGTGGGAGCCGTGGGAGCCGCAGAGGCCGCAGAGGCCGCGGAGGTAGGACCGACCGGCCGACCGTCGGCGTTTGGCATGATCATCTGCAGTCCTTCGGGCGCGGAACGCGATCCTGCGCCCACTCTTTGTGGCGATCGCGAGCCTTCACGGTACTCCGCTCGCCACGCTCAGACCATAGAAGATTTTATCTTTCAATCACAGCGGCGGATCTTCAATTGATCAGGTCGTCGAACTCCCCGCTCTTCACCCCGCGGACGAAGTCGTCGGCCTCGCGGCGGGTGTAGATCAGCGCGGGGCCTTCGGGGTCGCGGGAGTTGCGCATCGCGACCCTGCCGTCGGGCAGTTCCGCGAGTTCCACACAGTTGCCGCTGGGGTTGCTGAAGTGGCTCTTGCGCCACATGACACCGTCCATCAGGGCGGCCGACATGCCGTTGTACAGCTGGTTCATCCTCGCCTCTCACTGACTGGGGAGGGAAACAACACTCCGAGTGTAGGGCTTTTTGTGCAGATGCACGTGCATCTGTACTTGCCTATGCACATTACGGAAGGCAAGATGGCAGACGGATCAACCTCGCCACATGATCGTCCCCTCCTCAAGGTCGCCGATGACTGGTTACCGAAGACGCGAAGCCACACCCATCCGAGCTGAGATCGGAGGGTGGGAACGGTGGTTGTCGATGCTTAATCACCTGCTCCCCCCGAGCGGCCTGCCCCCCTGGGCCGGTAGGGAGGACCACGCCGGCCAGTTACAGATGGCCGTCCGCAGCCTCCGTTACGACTCGTGCGCGGCGCGGACCGCCCGCGAGTTCACCACCAAGGCGCTGCGGGCCTGGGAGCTGGAGCCGCTGATCGACGACACCGGCATCGTGGTCTCCGAACTCGTGACCAACGCCGTACGCCACGGCACGCGAGGTGTCCCGCACGCCCGTTCCTTCCCCGAGGTCAGGGTGATCCTCTGCCACACCGAGCGCTCGGTGCTGTGCGCGGTCACCGACCCCAGCGACCAGGGCCCCTGTCTGCGCGAGCCCGACTACGAGGCGGAGAACGGCCGGGGACTCCAGTTGGTCGACGGTGTCAGCGAGACGTGGGGCTGGGCACCGCTGGAGAGCCGGGGCAAGGCGGTGTGGGCGGCCTTCGCCCTGCCCCCGGCAGGAGAACGCCACCTGGAAGCCTGCCACTGACGACACGCGAGAGCCCGTCACCGAAGGTCGAGTGCCGGGAAAGTTACCCGAGTGGAAGGAGGCTCCAGCAGAAAACACCTCACCCCGTGGGCAGAAGGTCGATAATGTCCGCTGGAACCGCATGCCGGACGGAGGACACCATGGCGTCGTCGCAACCTGAGCGCCTCAGGTTCGATCCCACGATCCCGAACGCGGGCCGGATATCGGACTACTTCCTGGGCGGCAAGGACAACTTCGCCAGCGACCGGGCCGCCGCGCAGGTGGCGCTCTCCATCGCCCCCGAGCTCCCCGCCATGTCGCGGGAAGGGCGCAGATTCCTCGACCGCGTCGTGCGCTTCCTGGTCGAGGCCGGCATCCGTCAGTTCGTCGACATCGGCTGCGGCCTGCCGACCCAGGGCAGCGTGCACCAGATCCTGCGCGGCCTCGCACCCGAGGCGCGGGTCGTCTACGTCGACAACGATCCGATGGTCGTCGTCCACGCCCAGGCCCTCCTGAAGGAGGACAGCCCGGCCATCGTCGTCGAGGCGGACATGCGCGACCCCGAGCGGCTCCTCGCGCATCCCGGCCTCACCGGCCTGATCGATCTCGACGAGCCCGTGGCGCTCCTGCTCTTCTCGGTCCTGGCCGACCTCCCCGACGACGTCGAGGCGACGCAGGCCGTCGCCGCCCTGCAGAAGGCCGTCGCGCCGGGCAGCTACATGGCCCTCTCCCACGCGGTCTCCGATCTGTGCCCGGACAGGACCGCGCGGCTCGCCGCCCTCTTCCAGGACAGCGGGTCGATCACCGGTCCCCGCCGTGCGAACCTGCGCACCAAGGCCGAGGTCGAACTCTTCCTCGACGGGCTGAGGCCGGTCGAACCGGGCGTCGTCTACATTCCCGACTGGCGGCCGGAGGGCGCGATACCGCACCGGCCGGATTCCGTCTGGGTCGTCGGCGGAGTCGCACGAAAAGAATAGGCTTTTTTGGGAAACAATCGAGTTTTGCCTGCATTCGCTGCGCCTCGGCACCTGTTCACGCGACGCGCGATTCTCTAATGTCGCAGGCAACAGCGGAGGTGAAACCTGTTGAACGACACGTCCCGGCGGCCGGGGGTAGGCCTGGACACCAGCGTTCCCAACATCGCCAGAATGCACGACTACTTCCTCGGCGGGAAGGACAACTTCGCCGCCGACCGCGAGGCGGCCGAGGAGGTGCTCGCCGTCGCGCCCGAGATCAGGACCATGACGCACGAGGCCCAGGCGTTCCTGCGCCGGATGGTGCGATATCTCGTCGAGCGAGGCATGACCCAGTTCGTCGTCATCGGCTCCGGTCTGCCCAACCGCCGCAACGTCCACCAGGTGGCCCAGGAGATCGTCCCCGACACGCGCGTGGTCTACGTCTCCAACGACCCCGTGGTGCTCTCCCACGCCCGCGCCACGCTCGCCACCAACCCGTACACCACCGCCGTCGAGGGTGACGTCCTGCACCCCCGCGAGTTGCTCACCGACCCGGAACTGCTGCGTCTGGTCGACCTGGAGCTACCGGTGGCCGTCCTGATCCTGTCGGCCCTGCAGTTCATCCCCGACGAGGACGACCCGCACAAGAGCGTGGCCATCCTTCGCGACGCGGTGCCGGTCGGCAGCCACTTCGGCATCGGCCACGTCGTCTTCGACACGCGGCCGGAGGCCAAGGGCCCGCTGGTCGAGATCTTCCAGCGGGTCCTCGGCCGCACCGAGGACGCCTCCCGGCGAAGCGATGAGGTGCTGCGCTTCTTCGACGGGCTGGAACTCGTCGATCCCGGCCTGGTCTACATCCGCCACTGGCACCCCGACAACCCGCTCACCGCGCAGGGCCGCGACAGGACGTGGACGATGGGCGGGGTGGCCCGCAAGGCCAAGGACTGACGAGGACCGGCCCCGCACGCGACCGGCGGATCCCTCCCACCGGCCTCCGGGAGACTCCGGGAGGCGGACCTAACCCGCGACCAGGAGGTCGTCGCGCTCCACGGCCTCCAACGAGAGCGTCTTGTAACCGACCTCGTCGAACAGCACGGTGATCCGGTCGCTCTCCCTGCTCATCACCATCCCCGGCCCCCAGGCGCTGTGCCGCACCCTGGCGTGCATCGCGAAGGGCCCCTCGCCCGCGGCCTCCGGCTCCTGGGGCAGGCCCGCACGGCAGGTGTCGCAGGCCTCGCAGCCGCGCTCGCGCGGCTCGCCGAAGTATTCGAGCAGGAAGCGGCGGCGGCAGCCCGTGGTCTCCGCGTACGCGCGCATCATGTCGATCCTGGAGTCGTCGATACGACGCCGGGTGTCGTCCAGCTCGACGGCGCGGGCCGCGGCCGCCTCGGGCTCGGGACCGCCGGACACCCGGCGCAGGTCGCCCTCGCCGGTGACCTCGATCGCGTTCGCCCGCTCCAGGAGGTTGACCAGCCGGGTGAGCCGGGTGGCGCCGACGTCGAGCAGGGTCCGCATCTCGCCCGCGGGTACGGTGCCGCCGTGCTCGTGCACCAGCGTGGCGACCCGTAGCAGCAGTTCCTCGTCGGCGCGTCCCCCGACGAAGAACCTGCGCAGCCCGAGGTCCTCGGAACGGTAGAAGAGCACCGCGGCGGCGGGCCCGCCGTCCCGCCCGGCCCGGCCGATCTCCTGGTAGTAGGAGTCGGGCGACTCCGGCGGGGCGGCGTGCAGCACGAACCGCACGTCCGGCTTGTCGATGCCCATGCCGAACGCCGAGGTCGCGACCACGACGTCCAGCTCGTCGTCGCGGAACATCTCGTGGATCCTGTGCCGCTCGGCCGCCTTCATCCCCGCGTGGTACGCCTCGGCCCTGCGACCGGCCTCGCGCAGCGCGGTGGCGTACTCCTCGGCGGCGCGGCGGGTGGCGACGTAGACCAGCCCGAGTCCTGAGCGGGACGCCGCGTCCTCCACCAGCGCCCGCCTCAGATCCTCCTGGGTGACGAAGCGGCGCACCTGTAGGTCGATGTTGGGCCGGTCGAAGCCCCGCACGATCTGGCGGACGTTCCTCAGCCCGAGGGCGGTGACGATCTCGTCGCGTACCGCGGGGGCGGCCGTGGCGGTCAACGCCACCACCGGCGGATGCCCCAGCTGCTCGATGACCTGGCCCAGCCTCAGGTAGTCGGGCCGGAAGTCGTGGCCCCACGCCGACACGCAGTGCGCCTCGTCCACGGCGATCAGCGAGGGACGCGCGGCGCGCAGCCGCTCGACCGTCTCCGGTTTCGCGAGTTGCTCGGGTGAGAGGAAGACGAACTCGGCCGCGCCCGCGCGTACGGCCTCCAGGGACGCCTCGCCACCGGACTGGGCGGAGTTGACCGCGACCGCCCCGCCCGCGTCGGCCTCGGCCAGCCCGGCGACCTGGTCACGCTGGAGGGCGATGAGCGGCGAGACGACGACGGTGGGCCCGTCGAGCAGCAGTGCCGGCACCTGGTAGACGGCCGACTTACCGCTGCCGGTGGGCATGACCACGAGGGCGTCGCCCCCGGCGAGCAGGTGACGCATGGCGTCGAGCTGCCCGGGGCGCAGGTCACGCCAGCCGAAGACCTCGCGGGCCACGGCACGCAGCTTCCGCGCCCTCGGCCCGAACCTGTCCTTGATGCTCATGCCCTCCGCCTTCCCGCCGTGTGACGGCCAGGTACCCGCGGATCGGGGCACTAGTCGCGCGACGTCCCCTCGATCGAAGGAGGGCGCGGGACGGGTACGGGCGGGAAGCGGGAGACACCGTGAGGGGCGCCCCGTCGCGGACACCCCTCCTTCGGCCGGATCGCGGCCCGGCCTGTCGGCCGTCAGATCGCGGCTCGGCCCACCGGGTCGCCCCGGGTCACCCCGGTCCGCCGTGTCAGGTCACCACGCCTGCCGCGTCGCGGCTCGGCCGGTCTGCCGGGCCACCGCGGACCGCTGTCGGGCCACTGTGGCGCCACTGTCGGGCCACTGTCGGGCCACTGTGGGCCGGTCGCGGTTCGGACCGCCGGGGCACGGCGGCTCTACCGGCCCGCCGGCATCGTGACGGCCGTCGCGGTCGTCGTGACCGCGACGGCCGTCACGGCCGCCGCGTGTTCACCGCCTTCGCCGCGGTCACTTCGGCATGAGCACCGTGTCGACGAGGTAGACGACGGCGTTGGAGGTCTGGATGTTGCCGCAGAGGACCTTGGCGTCGTCGACGGTGAAGTCCTCACCGGAGCCCTTCACGGTCAGTGTCCCTCCCTGCATCGTGGTCAGCGTGCCTTGGGTCAGGTCCTCGGGGGTCTTCTTCCCCTCGACGACGTGGTGGGTCAGGACCTTGGTCAGCTCCGCCTTGTCGGACAGGAGCTTGTCGAGCTTCTCCTTCGGAATCTTGGCGAACGCCTCGTTGGTGGGGGCGAACACCGTGATGTCCTTGGCGGAGTTGAGCGTCTCGGTCAGGCCGGCCTGCTCGATCGCCTGGGCCAGCGTGGAGAGGGAGGGGTTGGAGGCGGCGGCGGTGGCGACCGGCTGTGAGGCCATCTCGCTGAGGCTGCCCTCGCCGCTGGCGGGCAGGGACGCGCACCCGGGGCCGAACGGCTCCGTCATCATGCCCGAGGGTTCGGGCGAGGCGCCCTCGGTGGGCATGGTCGAGTCTGTCGGGACCGGTGTGGGAGAGGTGATCCACCCGTGGGCGGCGACCGCCTGCGCGGCGGGGGCTGCGGTCAGGGCGAGTACGGTCAGGGCCGATGCCAGAAGAGACTTCTGCTTCACGGTTTTCTCCTTGGTTGGGCGGATGAGCCATCCGGGTCCGTCGGCGGGTTCCCGAGCCACTCATGTCCTGTATTGGAGATCAATTCCCTGAGATTTGAGGCTAAATGCCCCACTAGAGGACTCTTGACCACATATCTCCCGAGAGAGATAGCTATTTTCCATTCGACGGGGCGTTAATCAAGGCCCTCCGCATCCCCCCTTAGAGTGGGAATCATGAGCCCGAAGATCGCAACCAACGAGGTCGTCTCCCGCGACCGGCTGCTGGATTTCCTCCGTGACCGCCACCGCGCGCTGGTCATCACCGCGCGGCGCGACGGCAGGCCACAGGCGTCCCCGGTGACCTGCGGCGTCGACGCCGAGGGCCGCATCGTGGTGTCCACCTACCCCGAACGCGCCAAGACCTCCAACGCCCGCCGTGACCCGCGGGTGAGCGTCGTGGTCCTGTCGGACGACTTCGACGGCCCCTGGGTGCAGGTGGACGGCACGGCCGAGGTCCTCGACCTGCCGGAGGCCCTCGAACCGCTCGTCGACTACTACCGGTCCATCTCCGGTGAGCACCCCGACTGGGACGAGTATCGAGCGGCGATGACACGGCAGGGCAAATCGCTGTTGCGCGTCACCCCGGAGCGCTGGGGCCCCATCGCCACCGGCGGCTTCCCCGCCCGGCTGGCCTGAGGGCCTGGCGCCCGGACAGGCCCTCAGGCCAGGCTGCACTGCCCGGCCGCGTTGCGGTCGATCGACTCAACCGGACAGGCCCTCAGGCCCTCAGGCCGGGCGGGCCCCCTGGACCGGTCTGTCGGCCAGGAGACGACCTCCAAGGATCACCTCAGGTCGGCCAGGACGGCCTCGGCCGCCCTGCGCCCCGAGACCAGGGCCCCCTGCTGCGAGCCGGTGTCGCGGTGGTCTCCACAAACGTAGCGGCCCGGCGCGAAGCGCACCGGGCGCCGCAACGAGAACGGCGGCACCATCGCGGGCAGCGCCTCCTTGACGGCGTACGTCGCCAGATGGTCCCAGTTCGAGGTGTCCGTCCCGTAGATCTGTGAAAGCCGTGCCCTGACCCGGGGCTCGTCCGCGTCGGAGAGGACTCCCAGCACCGACGTGGAGACCAACGCCCGGCTCGGCGGCGCGTACGCGGGCGCGGCGTCGCTGATGACCAGGGTGTCGGTGATGTGGCCCTCCGCGTCGACGATCTGCGTGGGGTCGTCCATGGGCGAGCGGGAGGCCGCGTGGTAGAAGGTCGTCACCGAGCGCATCGCCGGAGTCTCCAGCCCCGGATAGAGTGCGGCCGCCATGGCGGGGTCGGTGGCCACCACCACCGCGCGGGCCTGGATCGTCTCGCCCCCGGCCGTCTCCACCCCCTCCTCGGTCACGGCGAGGACCGGGGTCTCCAGCGCGAGCGCCCCCGGAGGAAGGCGTCCGGCGAGCTGCCGGGTGATCTCTCCCATGCCGAGCGCGGGCACCCCGACCGTTCCCCGGGCGAAGGCGCGCCAGATGAGGTGGAAGAAACGGCTGGAGGTCTCCAGTTCCCGCTCCAGGACGACACCGGAAAGGAACGGGCGGATCAGTTTCTCGACCATCCTCGGTGAGACGCCCCAGTGCCGCAGTTCCTCGCGCGTGGTGCGTTCGCGCCCGTCGCGCAGCCGGCTCACCGGCAGCAGGAGGTCCCGTGCGGTCAGCGCCGCCAGGGCTGCCTTGTCTCGCGGAGAGCCCACGTCGGCGAGGAGCCCGCTGAGCGCCTGACCCGGGTGGCGCCAGGGCAGCATGAACCGCTCCCGCCGCCCTCCCTCGAAGGAGATCAGGCCGGACGGGATCGGGCGCAGGTCCAGGGCTCCGATGT
The DNA here is from genome assembly GCF_040299985.1 of Streptosporangium sp. NPDC000563. Lineage (NCBI taxonomy): Bacteria > Bacillati > Actinomycetota > Actinomycetes > Streptosporangiales > Streptosporangiaceae > Streptosporangium > Streptosporangium sp. NPDC000563. Next base: position 158,697 of record NZ_JBEPDA010000007.1, read on the forward strand.
CGAGGACCCGCGCGGCCTCCGGGTAGGCGGTGTTGAAGACCTGGAAGCCGCGGTCCAGCCGGAAGCCGTCCACGACGTCGGTGCGCACCCGCCCGCCCGCCTCGTCCGCCGCCTCGACGACGCGGACCTCCACTCCCGCCGAACGCAGCCGCAGGGCGCATGCCAGACCGGCGAGACCCGCACCGACGATCACCACCGTGTCCGGCATGACGCACCCCCTCACGTCGACGGCGGCACGAAACCTCAGGGAGTCCGTGGAACCCCTCGGGTGAGGGGATCCGCCGTCCTTGTCTTCGAGCGGCGGGCGCCGGGGGTTGCGCCCGCCGATCCGTTCGTCGTACGACCTACCCCAGCTTCACGGTGATCTCGCCTCCGAGCTGGAAACCTCCGGTCAGTTCCAGGTCGTCACCGCTCCAGAAACGGCCGGGGTCGTACCAGTTCGGCCGCCGCCCTCCGGGCAGCAGTCCCATGGCCTCGTACGTGACCGCGACGACCTCCGCGCAGTAGGCGCTCTCCAGGGCGCTCTCCTCGGTGCCCCGCTTGAGGATCCTGGGCACCCGCCCCTTCATCCAGCGGCCGGCGAGCCTGGCCGTCGAGGGGAAGGGCGTGCCGTCCAGCCGGGCGACGGTGCGCAGGACGGCGTCCTCCATCTCGGGGGGTGCCTGCGGCTCCAGCTGTCTCAGCCAGCCGCGCTGGCCGTATCTGGTGGCCCAGACCGTCACCGCCTCGCGCAGGTCGTGCAGCTGGACGCCGCGCTGGTGGGTTCCCGACCACAGGTCGGGCAGGGAGCGACCCAGTTCGGCGTGCCACATCAGGGGCGGCATGTCGTCGATGACGACCGACATGCCGACGTGGTTGACGGGGCTGTTCGTCATGGTCTGGATCGCTCGATCGGGCACCGTTCGACCGCGGAACAGCCACACGTCGCCGGTGCGGGTCAGGTTGACGGCCTCATCGAGGCTGATGCTCTTGCCGGACATTCCGATAGCGTAGGCACATGCGATGGTGGAAGATACTCGGTCTGGCGGGTGTGGCGGGCGTCGCGGCCACGGGAGTCGTGATCGCGCGGGCCGAGCGCCGCCGGCAGGCGTACACCCCGGAGGAGATCCGCGCCCGCCTTCGCGCCCGCCTGGAGGAGTCCTCCGGCGAGCTCTCCCGGGATTCCGCCGAGCCGGTTCCCAGGTCCGTCGGCCCCGCCGACCAGGCTCCCTGACTTCACGCCCTGTCCCGAGGCACCCTCCCCGCCGCCCGGGCCGGACACCCGGAGTCCGGCGGCGGCGCGCCTGAGTCGCTGCCGTGCCTCAGACGTCCGGCAGCGACTCAGGCCGCGCCGCGCGGGGGCGAGCCGTCGTCGCCGTCGCCCTCGGGGGCCGTTTCCCGGGCGAGTAGCGCGCGGGGGCGGGCCGCGAGACGGCCCGCCCCCGTCCTGCGACCGTCAGTCGAACCGGATCGCGGCCGGGTCCCACCCCTCGGGCAGCGGTGCGGGTACCGGGCAGGTGCTGCCGACCTCCACGAACTCGCCCCGCTCCGCGGACTCCGCGATGGCGATCATCGTGTCGAGGACGTGCAGGCCGAGCTCGCCGGTGGTCCGGTGCGGCCTTCCCTCACGGATGGCCTGGGCCATGTCGAGCACGCCCAGGCCGCGGCCGGCCTCGGTGCCCTTGATGGGAACCGGCGTCCACTCCTCGTCGGTGGCCCGGCGCAGCCGGACCTCACCGCCGAAGGTGTTGGGATCGGGCACCTCCATGGTCGCCTCGGTACCGGTGATCTCGACGAACCCGGTGCGTCCCAGCGGCGAGTCGAAGCTGAAGACGAGCGTGGCGGCCTGACCCGCGGCGAACTCCAGGAGCGTGGTCGTGTGGGTGGGCACCGCCACGGGAATACGCGTCCCCGCCTTGGGGCCGGAGCCGACGACCCGTTCGTCCCTCGCCCTGCGGCTGACCGCGGCGACCCGCGCCACCGGGCCGAAGAGGGTCACCAGGGTCGTCAGGTAGTAGGGACCCATGTCGAACAGCGGCCCGGCCCCGGGCTGGAAGAAGAACTCGGGGTTCGGGTGCCAGACCTCGGGACCCGGTGTCTGGAACAGGGTGAGGGCGGTGAGCGGGGTGCCGATGGCCCCCTCGGAGACGAGCCTGGCCGCGGTCTGCAGCCCCGCGCCCAGGAAGGTGTCGGGGGCGCTGCCCAGGAGCACCCCCGCCGCCGTGGCGGCCTCGACGAGCCGCGCGCCGGACTCCCTGTCCACGGTGAACGGCTTCTCGTTGTAGACGTGCCGCCCGGCCAGGACGGCGGCGAGCGCCACCTCGGCGTGCGCGGCCGGGATCGTGAGGTTGACCACCAGCTCCACGTCGGGGTGCGAGATCGCCTCCTGCGGGGAGGTCGCCACCGGTACGCCGTAGCGCGCGGCGACCTCCTCGGCACGGGCCAGGTCCAGGTCGGCGCACGCCACCACGCGCACGCCGGGGAAGGTGGTGAGGTTACCCAGGTACTGGTGGCTGATGTTGCCGCACCCGACGATCGCCACCCCGAGCGGGCCGGTCATGCGCTCACCCGCCCGGCGGCGACGAGACCGGTCAGGTAGGCGTGGCTGTCGTCCAGCGCCTGGAGCATGTCGGTGGCGCAGTGGTCGAGCTCCACGATCCGCACCGCGTCCGGCGCGGTGTTCAGCGCGTCCACGATGGGCACCTGGCCGGCGCCGACCGCGGTCATTGGGCCCTCCTGGGTGGCGGGGCCGTCCTTGACGTGCAGGTGGCTCACCCGCTCGCCCAGCCGGGTCAGCAGCCCCGAGGGGTCGACCCCGCCGGTCGCCGCCCAGTAGAGGTCGACCTCCAGCAGCACCGAGGGGTCCAGCAGCTCCGCCAGCACCTCCAGCGCGGGACGGCCGTCCACCCGCTGTTCCAGTTCCCACCAGTGATTGTGGTATCCGAGTCGCAGCCCGTGGTCGGCGGCCTCACGGGCCGCCTCGCCGATGTTCCTCGCCGCCAGCTCGACACCCTCCCTGTCGGCGAACCACTCGGCGGGGGCGGCGGGCACGATGACGGTCCGCGCGCCGACCGCGACGGCCCCGGCGAGCGAGGACGCGCGCCGCTCGTCGAGAAGCGGGGCGTGAACGCTGCACACCGAGAGCCCGGCCTCCTCCAGATCCTCGCGCAGACCTCCCGGATCGAGATGCGCGTCGAACGGCTCGACCGCGTCGTACCCCATGCCGGCGATGCGGCGCAGCACGGCGCGGCGATCGACGGCCGCCTGTTCGCGTACGGAGTACAGCTGGACGGCGAGTGAGCTCATCAGTTCTCCTTAGGCGTGGACACCTCCGCCTGCGGGCGAAGGAGAGAACGCGGCTTCCTACCCCGCGACGGGGAGGACCAGGGCCGCGGCGCCGTACAGGCCGGCGTCGCGTTCCAGGGAGGTCCGTTCGACGGTCAGGCGGCGCAGGAAGGCGAGGCCGGCCCGTTTGGCGACCGCCTGGCGCAGCGGGGCGAGCAGGGTCTCCCCCGCCCCGGACACGCCGCCCCCGATGACGACGTCGTCGATGTCGAAGAGCGCCGCCGTGGTGAGGATCGCCACGGCCAGCGCGTCGGCGGCCCGCTGGAAGGCCAGCTGGGCGGCGGGCACGCCGCGCGCGGCGTCGGCCGAGAGCGCGCGGGCGTCCGGGCGCGCACCGGGAGCGCTCCAGCCGTTCGCCAGCGCCCAGCGGACCATGCTCGGGCCGCTCGCGATCGTCTCCAGGCAACCGGTCGCCCCGCAGGGGCAGAGCTCTCCGTCGCGGTCCACGATGATGTGCCCGATGTGTCCGGCGTTTCCCGTAGGTCCTACGTACGGCGTCCCGTCGAGGACGAGGCCCCCGCCCACACCGGTGGACACCACGATGCCCAGCAGGGCGCGGGAGCGCGAGTGCCCGCCCCGCCACCACTCCCCCAGTGCCATGCACTGCGCGTCCCCCGCGAGGGCGACGGGGAGGCCGGGAAGGAGCTCGCTCACCGCGCCGACCAGGGGGAAGCCCCGCCAGGCGGGGATGTTGACCGGGCTGACCGTGCCGGCGACGGCGTCGAGGGGGCCCGCGGAGCCGATCCCGATCCCGGCCAGATCTCGGGTGTCATCGACGCCGACGGCGGTGTCTGCGGGGCGATCGTCCCGGGTACCACGGATGTCGTGGACGAGCGAGACCAGTGTCGCCTCGGGGTCCCGGCCGACCGGCACCTCCACCCTGCGTGTCACAGTCCCGTCGGGCCTGACCAGCGCCGCGGCGAACTTGGTGCCGCCGATGTCGATCGCGAGGGCGGTCACCGGCCGGCCCGCCCGGCATGCCGGGGCGCGACTGGAGGGCAGGTGACCATCGGTGCCACCGCGCGGCTGTGCAAGGGGATCCTCCGCTGATCGATGCCACAAAGGGTACTTTTCCCAAGTGACCGGGCAAACAGGCTGAAGGTACGACGGTAATGACAACGTTGTCAACGGTATACGGGGAGCACGGAGCCACCGGTTCACCCCAGGCCATCATGAGTTGTGCAGCCTTATCCGATTTAAGGGCAGATACGGTTAGCCCAGGTGTGATGTGAGGAGACTGCGATGACGCACGAACACGCGGGACAGCCCGCCAGGCCGTCCGATCTGGTCGACGTGGCCCGCCTGGTGACCTCTTACTACGCCCTGCATCCCGACCCGGGTGAGATCGGCCAGCGGGTGGCGTTCGGGACGTCGGGACACCGGGGCTCCTCGCTGAACGTCGCCTTCAACGAGGACCACATCCTCGCGACCAGCCAGGCCATCGTGGAGTACCGGGCCGCGCAGGGGGTCGACGGCCCGCTGTTCCTGGGCGCCGACAGCCACGCGCTGTCGGAACCGGCCACGGTGTCGGCGCTGGAGGTCTTCGCGGCCAACGGGGTGACGGTCATGATCGACAGCCGGGACGGCTACACCCCGACCCCCGCGGTCTCCCACGCGATCCTGGCCCACAACCGGGGACGTTCCTCGGCGCTTGCCGACGGCGTGGTGGTGACCCCCTCGCACAACCCGCCCGGCGACGGCGGCTTCAAGTACAACCCGCCGCACGGCGGCCCCGCCGACACCGACGCCACCTCCTGGATCCAGGACAGGGCCAACGCGCTGATCGCCGACGGGCTGAAGGAGGTCAGGCGGATCCCGTACACCCGGGCGCTGGCCGCCGACACGACCGGCCGGTACGACTTCCTCGGCCACTACGTGGACGACCTGCCCTCGGTGCTGGATCTCGACGCCGTCCGGGAGGGGGGGGTGCGCGTCGGCGCCGACCCGCTGGGCGGGGCGAGCGTCGCGTACTGGGGGGAGATCGCCGAGCGGCACCGGCTGGACCTGACGGTGATCAACCCGCTCACCGACCCGACGTGGCGGTTCATGACGCTGGACTGGGACGGCAAGATCCGGATGGACTGCTCGTCGCCGTACGCGATGGCCTCGCTCATCGCCAACCGTGACGCCTTCGACGTCTCCACGGGCAACGACGCCGACGCCGACCGGCACGGCATCGTCACGCCCGACGGGGGGCTGATGAACCCCAACCACTACCTCGCCGTGGCGATCTCCTACCTCTACTCCCACCGGCCGGGCTGGCCCGCCGGTGCCGGGGTCGGCAAGACGCTGGTGAGCAGCGGCATGATCGACCGGGTGGCCGCCGACCTGGACAGGCCGCTGATGGAGGTCCCCGTCGGGTTCAAGTGGTTCGTGCCCGGCCTGCTGGACGGCTCGCTGGGCTTCGGCGGCGAGGAGAGCGCCGGGGCGTCGTTCCTGCGGCGCGACGGCTCGGTGTGGACCACCGACAAGGACGGCATCATTCTGGCATTGCTCGCCTCGGAGATCATCGCGACCACGGGCCGTTCACCGAGCGAGCACTACGGCGACCTGGTGTCCAGGTTCGGCGACCCCGCCTACGCCCGCGTCGACGCCCCCGCGACCCGGGAGGAGAAGGCGGTGCTCGCCAGGCTCTCGGCCGAACAGGTCACCGCGGGCAGCCTCGCCGGCGAGGAGATCACCCAGGTGCTGACCTCGGCCCCCGGCAACGGCGCGGCCCTCGGCGGGCTCAAGGTCTCCACCGAGAACGCCTGGTTCGCCGCCCGCCCCTCGGGCACCGAGGACGTGTACAAGATCTACGCCGAGTCCTTCAAGGGCCCCGAGCACCTGAAGCGGGTGCAGCAGGAGGCGCGCGACCTGGTCTCGGCCTCCCTGGGCTGACGGCGACGGCGGCGGCATACGCCCGGCGGGCGCGTCCGGGGAGGGGCGCCCGGCGGGCGCCCCCCCCCGGACGAAAGCGGGCGCGGCCTCAGGTGAACATGCGCCAGGCGGCGGGCAGGACCGTCCAGCGGCGCCGGGTGATCCGGCCGGTCAGCTCGCCGTCGGCGTTCACCGGGACGGAGTCGCCCTCCACGGTCACCTCCCCGCCACGGGTGGTGATCACGTCGCGCAGGCCGGGATGGGTTCCCCTGCGCAGCCGGAGGGCGTAGGCGAGCCTGTCCAGCGGTCCGGTCGTCAGCGAGACGACGACGTCGGCCCTGCCGTCGTCGGGCCTGGCCCGGGGAGCCAGCGGGGTGCCGCCGCCGATGGTGAGGCCGTTGCCGATCCCCACCATGAGCACCCGGCGCCCGTCACCGACGGGGCGGCCGTCCACGGTGACGCGCAGCCGCCAGCCGGGGCTTCGCACACCGGCGAGCAGCGCTCCCGCCGCGTAGGCGAGCCGCCCGAGCACCGGCTTGAGCGGCGTCGCGTCCTCGGACGCCTCGGCGCCGATACCGAGGTGGACCATGTTGACGACGACCCCGTCCTCGTCGTCCACCAGCAGGTCGAGCGACTGCGGCCGGCCCGCGAGCACGACGCGGGCGGCGACCGGCGGGTCCAGCGGGACGCCCAGGCCGCGGGCGAAGTCGTTGCCCGTGCCCAGCGGGACAAGCCCCACCGTACGGGCCTCCAGCTCGCCGCGCCGGTGCAGGGCGGCGACCACCACGTGCAACGTGCCGTCGCCGCCCAGCACGACCACGTCCCTGCCCGGGCAGGAGTCGAGCATCTCGTCCAGGTCCTTCTTACCGGCGGGCGCCTCGATCACGTCGGCGCCACCGGCGCGCAGCGTTTCGAGTGCGGCGGTCCTGGCCTTCTCGTCGGCGCTCCCCGCGCTCTCGTTGTAGATCGCCAGCAGCTCGGCCATGTCGTTCCTCCACGTGGTCGTCCCTACGGCTCCTGCCCACCGGAGTCCCGATCACGCGGGTCCCGCCCCATCCGCCACCAGCGCAGGGACACCCACAGCCCGGTCGCGACACCGATCAGCACGGCCAGGACGTACACCGCGCGGATCGTCTCCGGTGAGGTGTAGCCGTTGCCCGCCACGAGGATCGCCATGAGCAGCGCGGACAGCAGTCCCACCCCCACACCCCCGGCGATCCCGAGCAGCCCCACCTTCAGAGCGCGTGACAGACGGCCGCCGGGAGGCCGGGGCACCGGCGTCATGACGGCCATGAGGCGGCCCACGACGAGGGCGGGATCGTCGTCGACCCCGCCGGCGACGAGCTGGACGGTCACCCCTCCGCGCTCGGGCTCGCTCAGGCAGATCCATTGGCGCTCGTCGAGGAAGACCGTGGCGCCTCCCGCACCGGGAACGGTCAGCCACAGGAACGGCGTGCCCTCGGGGAACGTCCTGACGCCGTGTCTGGCCGTCGGCGCGTGCACGTCGAGCGCCGCGCCGAGAGCCCGCAGCGCCACCTCCTGGCCGGATATCCCCACGGCTGCCTCCCTTCCTCGTCCCTGTGCGGCGCGCGACCGGGCGCTCGCCTTCCGGCGGGGCGCCCCGACCCGAGGGGCGCCCGGAGGATCGGAGCCGTACGGCGGACCTCGTACGGCGGATCCCGGGGGGCCGGGCCCCGCTCTCGGCGGGGCCCGGCGAGCGGTCAGGCGGATCTCACACGGTGGACCCGCGCAGAGAACCGGTCTCGGCGAGGGAAGGGGAGCAGATCTCGTCCAGCAGGTCGCGAAGCCGGGCCCGGTGGTCCTGGTCGGCGAGCCTGCCGTCGGCGTCGAACGGGGCGGGGGTCGTGGAGACGGCCAGTTCCGCGCCCCGCACCACCGCGCCCGCCGCGCCGAGCGCCCTGCGCAGCTGGATCTGCGTCCACATTCCCTCGTGGGCGCGCGGGCAGGCGGTCACCACACCCACCGGCTTGCCCATCAGGACCGCACCGCCCCGCGCGCAGACGATCCAGTCGAGCGTGTGTCCCAGCTGCGCCGGGAGCGCGCTGTGCGCCGGTGCGGTGATCAGCACACCGTCCGCGGCGGAGAGGCGGCGCCACAGATCGGCCACCGGCCGCGGGAGCCCGCTCTCCGCCAACGGCGGCACCTGCTCCAGGCCCCGCCAGATCTCGAAGTCCACCGTCGCGGGCAGTTCCCGTGCCGCCGCCTCCAGGAGCCTCCAGACGTACGCCCCCGGGCGAAGGCTTCCCGCGATCCCAACGATCCTCATTCCCGGCCCCATCCTGTCGCCGTACGGCGACGTCACGAGTGAGAGAGGTTCCGCCCTCGGTCACGCGGTCGAGGCCGCCGGCCGGGCTCCCCCTCGAACTCACCGACACAAACCGCTACTCGACCTCACCGTGACGCGAAGAGGGAGGTCCGATCGTGGTACGGGTCGAGCCGCCCCGCTCACGAACCCCGGAACGGCGATCACGCTTCCGTGAACCAGCACGGCGACGGCGGTGCCGGCGAACCTCACACTCCATCACACTCGGGGCCTGCCCTCAGTGCGGGGGGACGAACATGATCAAGCGTATCCTTCGCGAAAAAGCAGGTTATTTCTCTGTCAAGGGCGGCGAGGGCGCTGGAGGAAAGGCCGGTCCCGCGCTATGGAGCCCCCGGGTAGGTGCGGGGAGCCGCCCGGTCGGTGACCCGCTTGAGCTCGAAGAACGCCTCCTCGGTGGCGAGCACCTTGAACGCGTCCCAGAGCCGCCCGGCCCGCTCGCCGGTCGGGATCTCGCTGACGACGGGGCCGAACTGACCGGCGTGCCCGTTCACCGAGATGGTCGGGACGCCGATCAGCGCCTGGTTCCGCTCCCCCGCCGGCACCAGGGCGTGCGAGGCGTGGATCGCCTCGTCCCAGGTGTCGTCGCTCCGCGCCGCGAGCAGTTCGGGGGGCAGTCCGGCGTCGGCCAGCGCGGTGGCGATCACCGGCTCCAGCGACTCCATCGCGGCCCGCCAGCCCGCGAGACCGCCGTCGGGCGTCGTGTCGCGGGCGCGCCGGAACAGGCCGTCCTCGCCGTGGTAGCGGGTGCCGAGCGCGGTGTAGAGCTCGCCGACGGCGGCGTCCCCGGCCGCCGCGCGTGCCGCCGCGAACACCCGGATGGTGCCCCGGCCGAGCTCGACGATCTCGCGGTACTCCTGGGACATGTCCTGTTTCTCGTTGAGCACCGCCAGGCTCATCTCCCGCCAGTTGATCCTGATGGGACGCACCTCGCGCACCTCCAGAATCCAGCGGGAGGTGATCCAGGCCCAGGGGCAGCCGGGATCGAACCAGAAGTCGACCAGATCCTCACTCATCGGAATCCTCTTTTCCGTGGAAGTTCCTCACAGCATCGGACCTCAAGCACACTGAAGGTCAAGTTCGCCGACCGCACCGGAGCCGGGCACGAGCCGCGGCCACCGGCGTTCCCTGGGGCCGGACGCCGGGATCCCGCCCGTCCCGTGCCGCGCACGTGCCACCGATCTGCCCGGGGGTGAGCCCGCCGCAGCGGATCGGTCGTGGCCGCCGACTCGCCACGACGCGGCCCGCGCGGGGTAGGGGGCTAACCGGCCGACGCGGCGCGCCTGGCGGCGGGGGTGATCGCCGCCACCAGACGCGGTGCGAGGGCCGCCGCCTGGGCGCGGATCTCCGGGATCGCCGTCGTCTCGTACAGGCTTCCGCGCAGCAGGGGGCCGAGCGTGAAGATCCTGTCGTCCGCTTCTCCCGACGCGTCCAGGACCGCACCGCCGGGATCGGCGTCCAACCCGAGCCGCAGCCGGTCCGGCCGGACCACGCCGTCGGCGACGAGGCGGGCGAGGAGGGGGTCGCGGGCGATGTCGGTGCCGGGCCCGGTGGCGTTGACCAGCCAGCCGACGTCGAGTTCGCGGACGGCGCCGTCGGTGCTCACCTGGGCGCGCAGCCCGCGAGGGCCGGCGGTGGCCCGGAGCAGCCGGCCGCGGATCAGGTGAAGGCGGCCGCCGGCTCTGAGGTCGGCGATCCTGGCGGCCGTGGGGGGAGGGATCCGGTGGCGGTGAACCTCCCAGTGGCGGGCGGCCAGGCCCAGGAACCGCCGCTGGTCGTCCGGGGTGAGCCGGGCCCACAGTCTCTGGGCCTGTGGCCGCAGGCCGTCGACCACGCCGTACCAGTCGCCCCCGTTGTCCCGTACGGCCAGACGCACGGCGCGGAGCAGGTCGCCGATCCCCAGTGGCCCGTCCGGGATCGATGTCGGGACCGGTGGCGGCACGGGCCGGGGGTGCGGGCGCGGCAGCAGCGCGTGCCGCGACACCGCGTGGACCACGGTCTCCGGGTGCGCCCGGGTCACGCTGACCGCCACGTCCACCATCGTCAGCCCGGTCCCCAGCACGAGCACCGGCGCGCCGTCGCGGATCTCCGAGAGCGCGTCCGGCGCCCACGGGTCGGCGACGTAGCCGGGGATTTTCTCGTCCGCGATCGGCGGCCTGGCGGACTGCGCGCGGTTGCCCAGGGCGAGCACGACGGCCTCGGCGTCGATCCCGCCGCCGCCCGACAGGTGGACCCGCACCCCCCGGTCCCTGGTCAGGGCGCTCACCGTGCCCTTCACCCTGCGCACCACACGGACGGGCCACTGCTCCGCGTCGGCCAGCAGGTCGCGAAGGTAGCGCCCGTACGTCTGTCTGGGCAGGTAGTCGGATTCGGAGACGTCCAGCCCGTCGTCGAGGGCCCAGCGCAGGAAGTGGCCGGGGTCGTCGTCCAGCCCGCTCATCTTGTTCGCGCAGGCGTTGAGGAGGTGATGCGGATCGGTGGTCGAGTACGCCTGTCCCAGCGCGTGCCGCCCGTACCGGTCGATCAGCACGACCTCCAGCGGCATGTTCCGTGCCCGCGCCTCGCGGAGCAGGTGGACGGCCGCCAGCGTGCCGCTCGCGCCGCCGCCCACGACGGCGACCGATGGGTAACCTGACACGCGATCCAGCATAACCCACTATCCCTACAGGATATACGGGATAGCAAGAACACGGGCCGCCCCATTCGCGGTCTTGACGCTTTCGGCGGCGAGCACCCCCTCGGGGGCACCGCCCCCTCCCACCTCGACGGGAGGGGGGAGCGCGCACGGATGACAGAAAACTACTTTTGGGGCATTGAAAATGAAGGAAATCATCATTGATGGGTAACCTGCCTTGAGACACCTTCCTCCGCCCACCCGCCACACGACGCCTACCTCGATCAAGGTGACCGCATGCCCCATCGCAGCCCCGACCTGGCCCGGCTGGCCATGACCGTCCTCCAGCCCGGGTTCGACGGCACCGAGCCGCCCGGATGGCTGCTGCGCGCACTCGGCGAGGAGGGCCTCGGCGGGACCGTGTTGTTCGCCCGCAACCTCACCGGTCTCGGCCACACCGCCGATCTGGTCGCCCGGCTGCGCGCGGAGAACCCCGCCGCGGTGATCGCGGTGGACGAGGAGGGCGGGTCCGTCACCCGTCTGCAGGCCGCGCGGGGCAGCTCGTGGCCGGGCAACCGGGCACTGGGCGTGGGCGACGACGTCGAGGCGACCCGGCTCGTCGCCCAGGAGATCGGCCGCCTCCTCGCCTCCGCCGACATCACCCTCGACTACGCCCCGGTGGCGGACGTCAACGCCAACCCGGTCAACCCGGTGATCGGCGTCCGCTCCTTCGGCGCCGACGCGGAGCTGGTCTCCCGGCACACCGCGGCCTGGATCTCCGGGCTCCAGGGGACCGGGGTCGCCGCCTGCGCCAAGCACTTCCCCGGCCACGGCGACACCCACACCGACTCCCACCACGCCCTGCCGACCCTGCACGCCTCCGCGCGCCTCCTCGCCGAGCGCGATCTGCCCCCCTTCCGCACCGCGGTGGCCGCGGGGGTGCGGGCCGTCATGTGCGGGCACCTGCTGATCCCCGCCCTCGACCCGGAGAATCCCGCGACGCTGAGCCGGAGGATCGTCACCGGCCTGCTCCGCGAGGAGCTGGGATTCACCGGCATGATCGTCACCGACGCCATCGAGATGCGCGCCGTCGCGGCCCTCCATCCGCCGGGGGAGATCGCGGTCCGCGCCCTGGCGGCCGGGGCCGACGCGATCTGCGCGGGCATCTCCTCCCCCGGGGGCGAGAACGTCCACGAGTTGCGCGACGCCATCGTGGACGCCGTACGTGAGGGCAGGCTCGGCGAGGACCGGCTGGCCGAGGCCGCCTCCCGCGTCCTCGCCCTGTCCGGCTGGTACGCCTCGGACGCCGCCGCGCGGGCGCGGGCGGCGGGGATCGCCGCCAGGGACGCGGGGGACGAGGGGGAGGAACTCGGCCTGCGGACCGCTCGGTCGGCCATCCGCGTGACCTCCACGGCCGCTCCGGCCGTGCTCTCCGGACCGCCGTTGGTCGTCGACATCGCCCCCCGGCTGAGCGAGGCGGTCGAGCCGGGCACGCTCACCGGTCTCATCGGCGCCTTCGCCGAGGTGCTTCCCGGCACCGTCGGCCACGTCGTCACCGTGGAGGCGCCCGAGCTGCCCGACCTGGGTGACGAGAGCCGCCCGCTGGTGATGGTGGTGCACGACGCCGGGCGCCACCCCTGGGTCGGCGAGCTGCTGGCGCGGGCCGTCGCGCTGCGCCCCGACACCGTGGTGATCGAGACCGGGATGCCCGGCACCCCCACAGGGGCCGTGTACGTGACCACGAACGGCATCTCCCGGGCTTCGGCCCGCGCCGTGGCCCGCTGGTTGACCGGTGACCAATAGTCTGATTTATGACATGAAAGGCGCTTAATGAACGTCCTCGACGGCCCCACCCCCGTGAACCTGGTGGCCACGGTGAGGGCCGTCCTCCCCTCCCTCACCCCCGCCGCCCAGTCCATCGCCCGTCTCATCCTCGACGACCCCGGCGTCGTGGCCCGCAGCACCATCACCGAGTTCAGCGCGGCCTCCGGCACGAGCGAGGCCACGATCGTGCGCACCGCGAGGGCCCTTGGCTTCGCCGGATACTCGCAGCTGCGCTTCGCCCTGGCCGCGGCGGTGGCCAGGAACGAGCCGGAACGGCTGGTTCCCGGCGACCTCGGCCCCGACGACCCGCTGACCGACGTGATCGCGAAGGTGGCGAGGGCCGAGTCGGAGGCGCTGGCCGACACCGCGGCCCAGCTCAACCCCGACCGGCTGGGCCTGGTGGTGGAGGCGATGGCCGGAGCCCGCAGGGTCGACGTCTACGGGGTCGGCGCCTCCGGGCTCGTCGCGGTCGACATGGCGCAGAAGCTGATGCGGATCGGCCTGCCGGGTCACGCCTACACCGACGCGCACCTCGCGCTGACCAGCGCGGCACTGGTACGAGGCGAGGACGTCGCGGTGGCGGTGAGCTGCACCGGCGAGACCCCGGACGTGCTCGCGCCCGTGCGCGTCGCGCGGCGGGCCGGCGCCACCACGGTGGCGATCACCAACAACCCGCGCTCCTCCCTGGCCGAGCTCGCCGACCACGTCCTGGTCTCGGCGGGCCGGGAGACCGCTTTCCGGCCGGGCGCCCTGGCCAGCCGGATCAGCCAGCTCCTCATCGTCGACTGCATCTTCGTCGGCGTCGCCCAGCGCACCTTCGAGACCTCCGACGCGGCCCTGAGGGCGACCAGGGACGCCATCGACGGCTTCAGGACCGACTACCGCCGCCGGGGCAGGTCCGGCTCAGGACAGGCGCAGGGCCTCGGCGGCGACGGCGTGGCGTAGGTCGCGGATGCCCGCGCGGCCACGCAGGGGGTGGACGTTGTTGGTCAGCAGGACGACGGTGAGGGCGCGTTCGGGATCGACGACGAGCGAGGTGCCGGTGAAGCCGGAGTGACCGTAGGCGTCGGCCAGCGGGCCGACGATCGCGGGATCGCCGATCCGCACGCCCAGGCCGTGGCGGAAGTCCGCGTCCCTCACGCCGTGGTCGCGGGTGAGCTCCGCGACCGCGCCGGGCCCCAGGACCGGCGCTCCCCCGGTGCGCAACGCCTCGGCGAAGCGGAGGAGGTCGTCGGCGGTGGAGAAGATCCCGGCGTGCCCGGCGACCCCGCCCAGGCCGTGCGCGGTCTCGTCGTGGACCTCGCCGCGCACGCATCCGGGCCCCGGGCGCTCGGGTTTGTGCTCGGTGGCGACGATCCGGGGCAGCAGGGACGCGGCGGGACGATATCCGGTGTCGGGCAGGCCCAGCGGCTCGACCACCCGGGTACGGGCGAGCTCGTCCAGGGAGGCCCCACCGGCGATCTCCGCCACCCGGCCCGCCGTGATCAGCCCGACGTCGGAGTAGAGGTAGCGCTCGCCCACCGGACCGATCGGCGGTGTCGAGAGGATCCGCTCCATGCGCGCGGCGCGGATCTCCGGGCCGTCGCCGGGGATCTCCTCGTGGGCCCTGCGTCCCGGCGGCAGGCCGGCGGTGTGGGTGAGCAGGTGCCGCAGGGTGACCTCGGGGGCACCGCCGTAACGACCGGACAGCCAGGCCGCGACGGGCTCGTCCAGGCCGAGAAGGCCGTCCTCGGCGAGTGACAGGACGACGGCCGTGGTGAAGAGCTTGGTGATCGAGGCGAGGTCGAAGATCGAGTCCCGGAGGGCGGGTGGCCGGTCTCCGGCGAGCTCCTCCGAGGCCGACGAGTAGCGCACGGCCTCCCCCACCGCGGCGGCGGCCACCGTGACACCGCCCACGGCGATCGCGGCCACCGCCGCCGAGCAGACGCGCGGCACGGCCGCCCCGAGGATCCCGGCGAGCCGGGCACCCTCGTCACGCTCGGACATCGTTCCCGCCTCCGGTCCCCGGTCCCGGTCCCGGCTCCGCGCCGGAAACCGGCTCCGCGCCCGGCGTCGCTCTCACGTCCGGCGCCGGCTTCCCTTCCGCCGGAGGTTCAGGCGCCCCTGGCCCGTCCCGCCTCCAGCGCCGCCTCAAGATGGTCACCGTGCCGCTCCAGCAGGACCCGGGCACCGTCGGCGTCGAGGCCGTGCTCGATCATGAGTACCGCGACCTTCACGTGCCATCCGGCGGCCTCCAGCGCGGAGCGGGCGGCCGACGGTGCCGCCCCGGTGATGTCACTCACCATTCTGGCCGCCCGGTCGGCCAGCTTGGAGTTCATCGCCGACACCTCGATCATCGTGTTGCCGTAGGTACGGCCCAGCCTGACCATCGCGATCGTGGAGATCATGTTGAGGACCAGTTTCTGCGCGGTCCCCGCCTTGAGCCTGGTGGAGCCGGTCACCACCTCCGGGCCGACGATCACCTCGATGGGGTGCCGCGCGGCCGCCGACAGCGGGGTCGCGACGTTGCACGACAGGGCCACGGTCAGGGCTCCACGGCGGCTCGCCTCGGCCAGCGCGCCGAGCACGAAGGGCGCGCGACCGCTCGCGGAGACGCCCACCACCGCGTCGAGCGCGCCCACTCCCCGTTCCGCCAGGGCCGCCGCTCCCCCGTCCCGGTCGTCCTCCGCGCCCTCGACCGAACGCGTCAGCGCGGGAGTGCCGCCCGCGATGACACCCTGGACGAGCTCGGGGTCGGTACCGAAGGTCGGCGGGCATTCCGAGGCGTCCAGCACGGCCAGCCGGCCCGACGTCCCCGCGCCCACGTAGAACAGGCGGCCACCCGACCTCATCCTGGCCACGACCGCGTCCACCGCGGCCGAGATCTCCGGAACCGCCTCGGCGACCGCCGCGGGCACCGCGGTGTCCGCGGCGTTCATCAGCCTGGCCACCTGCTCGGTGGGGAGCAGGTCGATCCGGCTGTAGCGCGGATCGCTCTGCTCGGTGGAAAGCGTGGACAGCGTGGCTACTTGATCACTCATGACATCCCATGTCGTTAGTTGTCCTGTCTCACTGCCGTCAACCAGATGATCATCTGGCAGCGAGGAAGTCACGGCCGCGTACCCGGCAGGAACCCGTACATCGGGTCACCCCGGTGTGCCGAGGCCCTCATGACAGCCCACGGCGATAGAGCCAGAAGACCCGCTCGGCGTGCGCGCCGACCGTCCTGGCGTAGAAGCGCAGCGGCCCCACCCAGCCGATCTGGGCACTCGACATGCCCGCGGCCCGCTGCTCGGCGAGACAGCGGCGTACGAGCACGCGACCGACCCCCAGGCCCCGCGCGGCCGGCGCGGTGCCCATCGGGCCGAACCAGGAGGGCCGCGCGCCCCACGCGGCGAAGCCGAGGATCTCGCCGTCCCTGACGGCGTAGTGGCAGCCGGTGGCCTGCTCCGCCTCCCAGGCCCAGTTCGCGTTCCACTGCTCCTCGACGAAGGCCGACACGGCAGCGCGGTCCCCGGGGGCGACGGCGTGCACGGTGACCCCCAAGGCCGCCAGCCGCCCGAGGTCGGCGTCGACGGACAGGTCGCCGGTGAGGTCGGCGGTCATGTTCCAGGCGACGTTGTGGCGCTCGTAGCCGAGGCTCTCGGCCAGGCAGGCCGCCGCGGTGTAGCGCACGTCGATGCCCGGCCAGGCGTAGCAGGGCGGGTTACCGGCGAAGCGCGCCTCGGTCGCCCCCCGGCCGCGCAGCCAGTCCTCGGCCGCGGTGACCAGCGCCCGGCCCAGGCCCGCTCCCCGAGCCTCGGGACGTACGGCGAGCAGGTCGAGATGGCCCGCCCACGGGTCGCGCGCCGACATCGAGGCGAACACCACACCGTCCAGGCCGCGCGTCACCAGCGCCGTCCAGGAGCGGTGCGCGGGCGGCGCGGCGAGACGGGCGACCAGGCTCGCGGCCTCCCCCGCGTCATGGGCGAGAGCGGCACCGGCGATCTCCGCGAGCGCCTCCGCGTCGGCCGCGACGGCCTGCCTGATCCCGGACAGCTCGCGGGTTCCGGACAGCTCGCCGATCTCGGACGCCGCACGGCTTCCGGGCAGATCGCGGATTCCCGTCGCTTCCGGGCTCCTCGACGTCTCAGCGGCCCCCGGCGCCTCGCCCGCACTCCACGACCCCGCCCCGGGTCTCTTTCCCAGCGGGGTCACGGGTGACCGACCGGCATCGCGACGACGTTGCGTGGAGCGGGGTGGAAGCAGGCGTGCTCCTGGGGCGTACCGCCGTCGTGGCCGAGCAGCGGGTGCTCGGACTCGCAGCGGCCGGTACGGAACGGGCAGCGCCGGGCGAACAGGCAGCCTTCGTCGAGGCGGCTCTCGTCGAGCGCCCCGGTCGGCGTCACCGGCTCCTCGCCCGGCCGCTCCAGGCCGTGCAGCACGGGGATCGCCGACAGCAACGACTGGGTGTACGGGTGCACCGGAGCGGAGATGATCGTCTCGACGTGGCCGCGCTCGACGACCTGCCCCCGGTAGATGACGTACAGCTCGCCGTCGTCGCCGATGTAGCGCGCGGTCGCCACGTCGTGGGTGATGAACAGCACGCTCACCCCGAGGCGCTCGCGAAGGTCCTTGAGCAGGGCGAGGATGCCCAGCCGCAGCGATACGTCGATCATGGAGACGGCCTCGTCGGCGACGAGCATCTCGGGGTCGACGGTGAGGGCGCGGGCGATGACGACCCGCTGGCGCATCCCGCCGGAGAGCTGGTGGGGGTAGCGCGGCAGCACGTAGCCGGGGTCGAGGCCGACCAGTTCCAGCAGTTCCTGGGCACGTCCGTCCGCCCACGAGCGTGATCGGCCGGTCTGCGCGGCTCGCAGTGCCAGCGGCGCGTCCAGCGTCTGGTGCACCGTACGGGTCGGGTTGAGCGCCGAGTACGGGTCCTGGTGGATGAGCTGGATCCTGCGGAAGTGGGGCTGGCGCTGCCTCGGACGCAGCGACGACATGGGCGTGCCGTCGATGACGATCTCTCCGGAGTCGTAGCTCTCCAGCCCGGCGATGATCCGCCCCAGCGTGGTCTTGCCGCAGCCCGACTCCCCGATGAACGACACCGCCCCGCCCTTGGGGATGGCGAAGTCGACGCCGCGCAGTGCCTTCACCTCCCGGCCGGCGAGTATGCCGCCCCGCTGCTTGAAGGTCTTCGTGACTCCCTGTCCAGTGATCACGCTTTCTCCCTCGGCCCGTGTGTCCCGGCGGGCCTTCCGGCCCCCCGCGAAACCGCGTCCCGGTCCTCGTGGGCGTTCCCGTTCGTGTTCGCGGCCCCGTTCCCGTTCTTCGTCCCGTTCCCGGCGCCGCCGTCCGTCCCGTCCGTGGCGCGCGCGGCGGCTCCGTCGCCGGTCCGGTGCGCGGTGCGCGCGGCGTTCGCGTCCTCGTCCGCGTGGCGGGCGGCGACGGCGTGGCAGGCCACGATCCACTCGCCGCGCGTGACGGCGGGCGGCTCCTCGGTCTCGCAGACGTCCATGCGCAGCTCGCAACGCTCCCTGAAGACGCATCCCCTCGACGGGACGGTCCCAAGCGTCGGCGGACGGCCGGGCAGTGCCCTCGCCTCCCCGATGTCGCCGACCAGACGCGGGATGGCCCGGATCAGGCCCTGGGTGTAGGGGTGGCGGGGTGCGCCGAGCACCTCGGTGGTCGGTCCCTGCTCCACCACGCGTCCGCCGTACATGACGGCCAGCCGGTCGGCGACCTCGGCCACCACGCCGAGGTCGTGGGTGATGACGAGCGTGGTGAGCCCGCGCTCCTCGTGGACCTCCCTGATGATCCGCAGGATCGTGGCCTGGCTGATCATGTCGAGCGCGGTCGTGGGCTCGTCCAGCACGACGAGATGGGCGTTGAGCACCAGCGCGAACATGATGCCGACCCGCTGGCGCATCCCGCCGGACAGCTCGTGCTGGTGGGAGTCGAGCACGCGCGCGCCGTCCAGGCCCATCCTGCCGAGCAGGTCCTTGGCGTCCCTGACCAGCTCCCTCAGATCCTGGATGTCGTGCGAACGCCCCAGGTCGAGGAGTTGCTTGCCGACCGTCTTGAGCGGGTTGAGGGAGTTCTGTGCCGCCTGGAAGACGTACCCGATGTGCCGTCCCCGCGCCCGGCGCAGATCATCGCCCCGCAACTCCACGACGTCGCCGAGCCCGTCGATCTCCACGCGGCCCGAGCGGATCCTGCCGGGAGGCTGGACCGCGTTCAGCAGCGACAGCGCCAGGGTGGACTTGCCCGACCCCGACTCGCCGACCACCCCGGTGATCGTCCCCGGCACCAGCTCAAGGTCGATCCCCGACACGGCGGGCAGTTCTCCCGCCGACGTCCGGTAGACGACGGACAGGTCGTCGACGCGCACTCCGGGCGGGCCGCTCCTTCCCGCCTCGCGGGAGTTCGCCGCGCCCTGGGCGCTCGCGGTGCTCTCGGTGCTGCCGGTGCCCTCCGGATTCCGGGAGCCCCGGGTGCGCCGGGCGCTCAGGGTTCTCACGGCGGCGGCCAGCCGCTCGCCCGGTGTCACGGACACCTTCTCCGAACGTGCGAACATCTGTTCAGTCCTCCCGCAACCGGGGGTTGAAGATCTCGTCCATGGCGTCGACGACGAGGACGATGCCCAGGGTGAGCAGCAGGATCGCCAGCAGCGGCGCCAGCATGTACGGCAGCGCGGTGGTCGTCGTCAGCGCGCCGCCGCCGAACACGGCGAGGTTGAGCATCACGCCCCAGTTGTTGGCGTCGAACGGCAGGACCCCCAGGAAGAACAGGCCCACCTGCGCGTACACCGCGCCGGTCACCGCGATGAGCATGTTCATCGCGATGAAGGGAGCCATGCTGGGCAGCAGTTCCCTGCCGACGATGTGCCTGCCGGACAGGCCGAGCCCTCTGGCCGCCTCGATGAAACCGCGCTCGCGCAGCGAGAGGGTCTGCGCCCGTACGGCGCGCGCCACACCGCCCCAGCCGAGGAGCCCGAGCACCAGGCCCATCTCGAGCGCGCTGGTGAACTTCCAGACGGTCGACAGGACGAGCAGCAGCGGCAGGGCGGGGATGGTGAGCTTCATGTCGGTGATCCGCATGAGCACGGAGTCCCAGCGCCCGCGCCGGAACCCCGCGAAGAGCCCGACGGCGGTGCCGACGGCCACCGTGATCACGGCGGTGACCAGCGCGGTCAGCAGGACGTACCGGGCCCCGGTGACCACCAGGGCGAGCACGTCCGTGCCCTCGAAGTCGGTGCCGAAGGGGTGTGCGAGGCTCGGCGCGGCGTAGAGCGCGTTGTCGTCGCGCGGCAGCCGCGCGGGGTAGAGCAGCGGCCCGAAGATCCCCATGAACGCGAACATGGCCAGGATCGCCACGCCCACGATCCGGCTGGGCTTGCGCCGCAGGACCCGCCAGACGCCGCGCCGGAAGTTGCGCCGCAGCGTCGCGCGGGTGCCGGCGATCCCCGGGGTCCCCGGGGTGCCGGGTGCGCCGGGGGCGCCACCCGTGATGACCGGTGCCGTCACGCGATCACCCCCGTGGTGCGGGTGTACGGGCTCGTGAGATCCGCCGCCCGCGTGCCGGAAAGGCGGTTTCCCACGGCTCCCCTGATTCGTCCGGTCATGACGCCTCCTGTCCGGAACGGACCCGTGGGTCGATGGCGGTGTAGAGCATGTCGGCGACGATGTTCGCGATGACGATCGCCACGGTGATCAGCAGGAAGGCCCCGCCCATCAGCGCGTAGTCGCGGTCGGTGATGCTGTTGAGCAGCAACAGGCCGAGCCCCGGGTAGGTGAAGATCCGCTCGATGAAGATCGCGCCGCCGAAGAGCAGACCCAGCGAGAGCGCGAGGATGGTGAACAGCGGCAGGATCGCGTTGCGCGCCACGTAGCGGAAGATGACGCCGCGCTTCATGCCGCGCAGCTCGGCGGCGAGGATGAAGTCGTCGCCCAGCACGGTGACCACGCTCGACTTCATCGCCAGGATCCAGCCCCCGTATCCGGCCAGCGCGTAGGTGAGGATCGGCAGCGTGGCGTACTGGATCAGCGAGCCGATGTAGGGAGCGTTGAGGCCAGGTTCGAGCGTGACGTCCGCCGTGCCGCTCGCGGGGAAGATCGGCAGCAGCGTCGTGAAGACCGCGCTCAGCAGCAGCGCGAGGACGTACTGCGGCAGGCCGTGCAGCAGCGAGCCCGAGACGGCCAGGATGTCCCCCAGCTTGCTCGACCGCTTGATCGCCGCGTAGACGCCCAGGATGATGCCGACCGCGAAGCTGAGCAGGGTTCCGATGAGCACCGGCAGGATCGTCCACGTCGCCGCCGAGGCGAGCAGGGTGGTCACCTCCGCGCCGGGAACGCTCAGCGACTGGCCGAGGTCGAGGTGGAGCAGACCTCTCATGTAGTCGACGTACTGCTCCCACATCGTGCCCTTCGGCATGAACCCGTACAACACCGCGACGGCGCGTTCGGCCTGTTCCGGCGACATGCCCTGCTCGACCAGCTTCTCGTAGCGGGCCCGCATGGGGTCTCCGGGGATGTTCCTGATGATCACGAAGCTGATCGTGGTGACCACCAGGATCATGGCGAGCCCGCGGACGAGGTGGCCCGCGAGGCGGCGTGCGATGACCGTCATATCTGGCTCCTCCTCTTGATCATGCCCAGCTGGAGCCAGACCCCGGAGGTGAGACGCAGCGCGTCGCTGTCGTCGCCGGGGAATCCGGTGAAGCGGGTGGTGTTGACGACCTGGGTGTTGACGTAGTCCCACAGCTGGATCACCGGGAGGTCCTGGTTGGCGGTCCTGGCGAGGGTCGAGACGATGCCCCGCTGCTCCGCCTCGGGCACGGAGTTCAGCTTCACCGCCAGCTCACCGGGATTGACCCTGCCCACGCCCTTGACGTCGATGATCTCGGCGCCGCCCATCCAGTTGCCCTCCGTGCCGGGGGCGACGTGCTTGAGCCTGCCGCCGAAGAGCTGCCAGCCGTTCTGCGCGCCGTACAGACGCTGGAAGATGTTGTACGGGGCCGGGCCGAGCGCCACCAGCCAGAAGCCGAGGTCGTACTTCCCCGCCGCCATCTCCTCCAGGTAGAGCGGGTAGTCGGCGGTGGTGACGACCTGCGCGTCGATCCCGGCGTCGTTGAGCTGGCTGGTGACGGCCTTGGCGCCCGCCAGCCAGTCGGAGAAGGAGGCGGGCACGTTGATGGTCATCTTCCAGGGGCTGCCGTCGGGCATCGTCCACCTGCCGTCGGCCTTTCTCATCCCCGCGGCCCGCAGCTCGCTCTCGGCCCTGGCGGGGTCGTGCCGGTAGGGGTCCAGGGCTGCGATGCCGTTGCCCAGCCACGCCTTCGCGGCCTCCTCGTGCAGGCCGGAGGTGGTGGCCGAGGCGGCGCCCCCCTCGGGGGAGGCGACCTTGGTGACCTGCGCGCGGTCGATCAGGTACGCCAGTGCCCGGCGTACGTGCACGTTGTCGTAGGGCTTCCTGGACTGGTTGAACGCGAGTCCCATGCTGACCGGCGAGTATCCCCTCACGATGGTGTTTCCCGGGGTCTCGGTGATCCGCCGCATCACCCCCGCGGGGACCGCGGTGAACGGGGCGTTGTCCAGCCTGCCGGAGACCAGGTAGTTCCAGACCTGCTCGTTGCCGGTGTAGTTGAGGATGCGCACCTGGTCGGCGGCGACGTTGGCCGCGTTGTAGAAGTTCTCGTTCTTGACCAGCAGCGCCTCGCCCGGGTTGACGCGCTTCAGCACGAACGGCCCGGCCGAGACGTCCCTGGGCGGGGCGAAGGAGATCACCTTGTCCGCGAGGCTGGTGATCCCCGCCCGTGCCACCTCCGCGCCGGGGGCGTCGCTCTGCGCGAGCTTCAGCTTCTGCCAGAAGTCGGCGGGCAGCACGCCGCGCCAGACGTGCTCCGGGACGATGACGGTCTCCATGACGCTGCGGACGAAGGAGGAACTCGGGTTCTTCGCCGCCTGGGTGATCTTGATGGTCCGATCGTCCACGATCTTGATGTCGGAGGCCGTACCGGCCGCGGAGGGGTCGAGGGCGTAGGCGGTGCCACCCTGGGTGTAGGCCACGCCGATGGAGAACCTCACGTCCTCCGCGGTGATCGGCTCGCCGTCGGACCACTTGCCGTTCGGGCGGAGCTTGAGGGTGATCGAGGACTGGTCGGGGGCGACCTGCCAGCTCTGCGCGACCCCCGGGTAGAACCGGTTCGGATCGGTCAGGTGATTCTTGGTCCACCCGAGCCACTCGGCGTTGAACCCCCGGAAGGCGTTGCCCTTGGGGTTGTACGGGTTGACCGGCGCGTTCGCGTCGATGCCCGGCTTGAGCGCGTCGATCGTGGTGAAGACGTCACCGGCGGAGCTGGCGGAGTCGGCTGTGTTACCGCCGCACGCCGCGGTGGCGGCTGCGAGGCAGAGGGAGACCGCTGCCGCTGCTAGTCGCTTCATGAACGCTCCGTTGGGTGTTCTTCGAGGTCAGGGCACTGATACCGAGGTGTGGCGTTGTCCGGACAATACGTTCGCCCTGCCGTCGGCGTCAATTATCTCCACTTTCGTGATGCTCTCTGTAGCTTTCCTTCACCGGCCGCCGGCCGAGGTTTCACCCCCGCGCCGATCACCGTCGGCCCCGTGTGGAGCGGGCGATCCGATCCGCGCGGAGAAGATCCGGTCCGCGCGCGGGGAGGTGGACGATCTCACCGGGGTGTGAGGCCGCCCAGCGGCCCCGGACCCGGCCCCGTCCGGAAGGCACAAAGGACACGGAAGGCCGCGAGACACGAGAGCGGGCTGAAAGTTACACCCTCCCGGCGAGAACCGCGCAGGTCAGGACCCCGCGGACGCGGACGGCTTCCTGCCCCCGCCCGGGACGCCTAGCATCGGCCCGCAGCCGGGCGAGACCGAGGCGGGAGCGGAAGATGCGAAGAACGGCACGCGGAGGCGGCACGATTCTCACGGTTCTGGCGACCGCGATGGCCGCGGTCGTGACCCTGGGACTCCTGCTCGCGGGCACCGCGGTCCCCGCGCAGGCGGCGGCCACCAGGATCATGGCACTCGGGGACTCCATCACCGGCTCCCCCGGATGCTGGCGCGCCCTGCTGTGGAACCGCCTCGTGAACGCGGGGCACACCGGCATCGACTTCGTCGGCACCCTGCCGCCCCAGGGCTGCGGCGTCGCGCACGACGGGGACAACGAGGGACACGGCGGGGCGCTGGTCACCAACGTCGCCGACCAGAACCAGCTTCCCGGCTGGCTCTCGGCGACCAGGCCCGACATCGTGATGATGCACTTCGGCACCAACGACGTCTGGAGCAACCGCCCGACCGCCACCATCCTGTCCGCGTACGGCAAGCTGGTGGACCAGATGCGGGCGAGCAACCCCGACATGAAGGTCCTCGTCGCCCAGATCATCCCCATGAACCCCGGCACGTGCGGTGAGTGCGCACAGCGGGTCTCCGCGCTCAACGCGGCGATTCCCGGATGGGCCGCGAGCAAGACCACCGCGCGGTCACCGGTGATCGTGGTCGACCAGTGGACGGGCTTCACCACCGGGTACGACACCTACGACGGGGTGCACCCCAACGCGTCGGGCGACCAGAAGATCGCCGACCGGTGGTTCCCCGCGCTGGCCGCCCTGCTCGGCTCCGGGCCGACCACCACCCCGACCCCGACGATCACTCCGACGCCGACCGTCACGCCCACGGCGGGCCGTGGTTGCACCGCCGTCTACCAGACGACCAACCAGTGGTCGGGCGGCTTCCAGGGCGAGGTGACCGTCAAGAACACCGGCCCGGTGGCCATCACCGGCTGGACGGCGAACTGGACGTTCACCGGGCGGCAGATCAACCAGGCGTGGAACGCGACCGTGACCCAGTCGGGAGCCGCCGTCTCGGCACGGAACGCCACCTGGAACGGCTCCCTGGCACCCGGCGCGACCGCGGTCTTCGGCTTCCTCGCCTCGGGGCCGGGCTCCCCCGTCCCCGAGGTGTCCTGCACGGCCGACTGACCCGCGGGGCCCCGCGCCGGAGTCCCCTCCCGGCCCCGGCGCGAGGGGCCGTGCGGGACGCCGACCGGCGCGAACACGAGCGGCTCCCCGGCCATTTGAGGCCCGGGGGCCCGCTCGTGTCCGCGCCCTACGACGCTTCCCCGCCCTGGCTCAGGGCGCCGGGAAGCCTCTCCAGCAGGCTCTTCAGATCGTCGGCGTGCTCCTCTTCCTGGGCGAGCAGGTCCTCGAAGACGCGCCTGGTCGTCACGTCGTCGTTGCCGAGCCAGTTGACGATCTCCGTGTAGGAGGCGATCGCGATCCGCTCCGCGACCAGGTCCTCCTTGACCATCTCGATCAGGTCGAGGCTGTCGTCGTACTCGGCGTGCGAGCGCGCCGCCAGCGTCTCGGGGTTGAAGTCCGGCTCGCCACCGAGCTGGACGATGCGCTGGGCGAGACGGTCGGCGTGCTCCTGCTCCTCGGCGGCGTGCTCCAGGAACTCCGCGGCCACCACCCCGGCGTGGATACCCGAGGCGGTGTAGTAGTGCCGCTTGTAGCGGAGCACACAGACCAGCTCGGTCGCCAGGGCCTCGTTGCACACCTGGATCACCCGGGGCAGGTCCGCGCCGTAGGCCGACGTGATGGGACCCTTGTCGATCTCCTGACGCGCCCGCGCCCGGAGCTCCTTGATATCTGTGAGGAATTCAGCCATGAGCCTGCCCTACCCAGAATCGGCGGGTTATCCAGCACCTTTTGTTCGCGGTGTCGCTTTCTGGGTAGCCACCCGCTCGACATGGGAACAGCGACGAAGGTCCCGCAGACGCGGACCATGAACGGTGAAGAGCTCTCGGCCGACCACGCCTGGGCCGCCCTGCGCGAATACGGCCGCTGGCATCTGGTCCGCGACTCCTTCAGCAGGTTCAGATACGGCGAGGGCATGACCAACGCCAGGGCCCTGGCGTTCCAGGTCTGCCTGTCGATCATCCCCGGCGCGATCGCGCTGGTCGGGCTGAGCTCGGTGATCAACCAGGAGCATCTCGGCGAGGTGCTGGAGCTGGTCCTGAGCAAGCTCGCGCCGGGGGCGGGGGTGGAGGCGGTCAAGGACGTGCTCTCCGACAGCCACCGGCAGGCGGGCCGCACCGGGGGTGTCATCGCGCTCTGGCTCGGCCTGGCCACCGCCGTGTCCTCGCTGACCAGCGCCATGGCCCAGGTGGAGCGGGGGGCGAACCGCATCTACGGCGTCGAGCGGGACCGTCCCTTCCATCGCAAGTACGGCAGGGCTCTGCTGATGGCGCTGACGGCCGGCGCCTTCATGACCGCCGGTTTCGTGGTGATGGTCGGAGGCGGCGCCATCGGCAGGGCCCTGGCCCAGGTCTACGACTGGAGCGACGGCGCCAGGGAGGCGTTCGACCTGGTGCGCTGGCCGCTCGGCTTCCTCCTCGCGCTGCTGTCGACCTCGGTGCTGTTCCGCGCCGCACCGCGCAGGAGGCAGCCCGGTCACACCTGGCTGGCGTTCGGCGCCCTGGTCTCGCTCGTCCTGTGGACGGTCTTCACCCTCCTGCTCGCCTTCTACACCGAGAGCAGCGGCACCTTCGGCGCCACGTACGGACCGCTCACGGCCGTCATGGCGCTGCTGCTGTGGTCGTTCCTCAGCTCGATCGCCCTCTTCCTGGGGCTGGCGTTCGCCGCGCAACTGGAGGCCGTCCGCGCCGGGCGGGCGGATCCCGTTCACCCCGACCCCGGTCCCACCGCGGCCGAGGAGCGAGAGCCCCTGGTCGGCGCGGTGGGTACGGCGGCCGTCACGATCGCCAGGACGCTCGTGGGAGCCCTGCGCGGGCGCCGGCGGGAATCGGGGAACGGGCCGCCTCGTCCGTAGCGGCTCATCCCTGAAGGCCCGCCCGTAGCGGCCCGCCCATAACGGTGCGCCCGTAGCGGCCCGTCCGTAGGCGACCCGTTCCACGACGACCGGCCGCTCCGCCGTCTCGTCCCACCCTGCCCCGTCCGGGGCGCCGCGTGATCATCGGAGGATCTCAAGGTCCCCCGGTGCTCCGGAGGGTGGCTCCCCCGGGCGCCCGAGCGTGATCTGGAAAACCAGGCGTGACATCGGGATACCCATCTCGATAGTCAACTCATCAACCAAGAGCCTCTTCCACCATAGTGAGATATATTCATGTGCGGATCCGAAGGGGGCGAGGGTGTCGGCACAGGAACGCAGGCTCGCGGCCATCGCGGCGGCATCGGCCGACGCCTTCCGGAGCGGCGACTACCACCAGGTGAGAGCCGAGGACGTCGCCGAGCGGGTCCGGCTGCCGCGGGGCACCGAGGGCGACAGAGGCCGCAGCGCCGTCTGGCTGTACAACGAGGTCAGGAGCCGGCGCGTGCTGGTGGCCCTCGCGGTCAAGCACGCCTTCGACGAGTTCACCTCGGACGACCTCGCGCCCGAGCCGCCGCGCTCCCTGCTCGACGCGCGGCGCCTGGTCACGGCCGCACTGCGCAGAGTGGCGCGCTTTCACCAGGTGGAGCGCTTCATGCTGGCCCAGGTGCGCCTGGGCATCGGTGACATCTCCACCTCCGAGAAGCGCCCGTCGGCCGGGCAGAGCCAGCCGGTGTGGGAGACGACGGAGGTCTACGGCGCCACCGCCGCCGCGGGGTGGGAGGGCCGCGTCACCGCGTACGCGCGATTTCTGGAGCCCCGGCTGGAGCTCGCCGCGCTCGCGGTCGCCGTTCCGTCCGCGGGGTGGGCCGCGGCGAGTGCCGAGCGCCTGTCCGAACTCGCCTTCCGGTCGATGGCCGACGATCCCGAGGGAGTGGCGGAGCACCAGGCGACCGCGCTCTGCGCGCACTGGTTCGCCCGCGACCTGTTCCCGCTGGCCGGGGAGTGGGCCGAGCGGCTGCACACCGCCGAACGGGCCGCCGAGCTCGCCGAGCGGATGGACTCCGGCGGCCGTGCCAGGAGCCGTGCCCTGGAGACGGTCCTGCAGGTGCTGCTCGACGGCAGCCCTCTGCTGGCGCGGGCGGCGGAGGTCGGCGGCGAGCTGGCCGACCTGCTGGCAGCCGGTGACCTCGACCCGCGCACCCTGTGCGACGTGACCAGCAGGCAGGGTATCGCCCTGCTGCGCCTGGGCGACCTGCCGGGCGCGAGGTCGTGCTTCGAGCGGTCGCTGCGGGTGGCGGGAGGGCTTCCCGCCTCCGCGGACGCGACGTCGCTCGGCGCGCGGGCCCGGCACAACCTCGCGGAGGTGCTGGTGGAGGCCGGCCGTCCCTGCGAAGGGCTGCGCGAGCTGACGAAGGTGAGCGAGCAGCGCGTCGAAGGTGTCCCCGCCACCGGGGTCACCCCGGCGTGGCGGGGGTTCACGCTCACCCGGCAGGCGATGGCCAGGGCCGCCTCCCGCGCGGGCCGGATCGTCACCGGCGTGACCCTGGCCGAGGCGACGCTCGCCGACCGCGAGCAACGCCTCGGTCCCGACAGCGTCAACACCGCCTCGGCCAGGGTGACCCTCGCCGAGGCCCTGCTCGCGGCGGGCCAGCCCGCGCAGGCGCGTCACCACCTGACCGAGGCGCTCCGGCTGCGGACGCAGCACCTGCCGCCCGAGGGCTACTGGCCCCAGTACGACACGGTGCTTCTGGCGGAGATCGAGCTGACCGCGGGGTTCCCCGCGCAGGCGGTGCGGCTGCTCACCGGGGTCACCGTCACCACGGAGTGGTTCGCCCGGCAGGTCTCGCCCCGGCTGGGCGCCGAGGCGACACTGGTCCGCGCCACGGCCCTCACCGCCTCGGGCGAGCCCGCCCAGGCTCTCGCCGCCCTGCGTACGCTCCCGGACGAACGACCGGTGCGTCGTGCCCAGGCCGCCGCGCAGCTGGCCCTGGGCGACGCGGCCGGGGCGGCGCGGGTGCTCGCCTCCCTCGCGAAGGACGAGCACGACATGGACGACGACTTCCCCGGCCAGGCCGAGCGGCTGCTGCTCGCCGCCCGGGCCGCGTACGCCCTCGGTCTGGAGGACGAGGCGGAGACCACCGGCGCGGCGCTCGTCGCCATGGGCGAGGACGTGCTGGAGGCCTCACACCCGCTGGTTCTCGCCGGGCGCCTGGACCTCGCGCTGCGCCGGATGGGCTCGGGAAAGGTGGAGGAGGTAGCGCCCCTGCTCGCTCCCCTGCTCGACCGCCGCCCGCTGGCTCACGGCCGCCCGCCCCTGGGCGACGGGCACCCGCTGCTGGCCGAGGCCCGGTCGGTGGCCGCACGGGTGGGCGAGCCCACGTCGAGCACCCCGGAGGACCGTCTGTGGGAGGACGACTGACCGTGCCGTCCCGGCCTGCCCGGTGGACCCGTCGGTCACGGTTCTCCGCGACGGGTGCCACGCGACCCCGTACGGTGGGCTCGCCTTCCCCCGCGGCCGGGTGCGGCGGGCCGGCCGAGGTGGGTGAGCGTGCTGGCCAGGTCGTCCGCCGCCTTGGGCCAGAGCGGGTCGTCGTCGGAAGTGGCCTCCAGGAACAGGCCGAAGTGCCCTGCCGCCCGCTCCAGGTCGGCGGCGCTGCCGGTGGTGATCCCCCTGCTCCGCAGGAGCCCGCCCAGGGCGAACGTCGCCTGGTTCGTGGCCGGGTCGCCCTCCGGCAGGTGAGGGAGCACGTCTTCGAGCAGGGCGACGGCCTCGCCGAGATCGGTGCCCGCCCCCGGCCGGGTGGCGCGCAGAGCCAGCGTCGTACCCAGCCGGTAGCGCAGATAGAGGGCCGACCACCTGTCGTCGCACTCGCGCAGGGCAGCTCTGAGCCTGTCGACCGCGAGGTCCAGGTCGTAGGGCACGCCCCGGTCCGCGTGACGGCTCAGCAGCAGCTCGGCGAGGGCCTCGTGGTCGGCGGCGCTGAACCAGGCGTTCTCCTCGCGAAGGTCGTCCGCCTCACAGAGCATGGTGATGGCGACGTCGCGATCGGCGGGATCCCCGAACTCCTCCCAGCGGATCTCGTGCACCCGTCCCACCAGGGCGAAGGACCATTGGTCGCAGTCGTGGGCGAGGAGCCAGCCCGCGTGTTCGGCCGCCTCGTCGAGATCCGTCCGGCTCACGGTGCCCGGGAGATCCTCGTCGGCGCACCGGCGCAGGATCGCCTGGGTGAGCGCCTGGCGCCACCCGACCTCGCCATAGGTGCCGTCCATCTTCGCCCGCAGGGCACGCAACCGCGTGACCTCGTCCCCAGCCATGCCGGACCTCCCTTCCAAGACTGTATGAAACTATATAAAGAGAATCCGCTCTTCCTTGTGGTAAGTAAATAACTGTCGCCAAAGGGGAAGCCGGACGGCGGCAGTGTGGCGCGACCGGTTCCTGCGAGCGTGGGCCCTGCGCCGCGTCCGCGCCGACGAGGCCTGAGCGCCGCCCGGGCCGCCGGTGACGGCGGCGAATATTTCCGGCGGCCACAAAAATTTTCCACCCTCCGATAACGATCAGGCTCCGGGGGCGTATCGGGCGAGAGTCCGTTGGGAGACGAAGAGGCGTATTCCCAGGCCACCGGCCACACTCCGAAAGGTTTCGGATATGCTGCCGGGCATGCCAGGTAAGCCCCGGGTGACGATCGCCCGCATCGCCGAGGAGGCGGGTGTCTCCGCGCCGACGGTCTCGAAGGTGATCAACGGCAGGGCCGAGGTGTCGCCCGAGACCCGCAAGCGGGTCGAGCGGCTGCTGCGCGAGCACGGCTACATCCGGCGCACGACCGGTTCCGACGGCCCGGCGGGCCTGATCGACCTGATCTTCGCCGAGTTGGAGAGCCCGTGGGCGATGGAGCTCGTCCGCGGGGCCGAGAAGGCGGCCGCGGAGGCAGGGGCCAGCATCGTCATCTCCGTCCTGCACACCCACGCGGGCCCCGGCCGCGACTGGCTCGACCGGCTGGCCGCCCGCCGCACCGACGGTGTGATCATCGTCGGCTCCCACCTCTCGGCGCAGCGCTACGACCGGCTCAACTCCCGCTCGATCCCTTTCGTGGTCGTCGATCCCGAGGGCGAGCCCGCTCCCGGAGTGGCCTCGGTGGGCGCGACCAACTGGCAGGGCGGCCTGACCGCCACCCGGCATCTCCTGGAGCTCGGCCACCGCAGGATCGGCATGATCGGCGGTCCGCCCGACGTGCTGTGCAGCCGCGCCCGCATAGACGGCTACCGGGCCGCGCTGGAGACGGCGGGGGTCGAGGTCGACCCCGCGCTGATCCTGTACGGCGACTTTCTCGTCGGCTCCGGCCACGACCACGGCCACACCCTGCTCTCACTGCCCGACCCGCCCACCGCCATCTTCGCCGGCTGCGACCTGCAGGCCTTCGGCGTCTTCGAGGCCGCCAGGCAGCGTGGGTTGCGCGTCCCCGACGACCTGAGCGTCGTCGGCTTCGACGACCTGCCCCTGTCCAGGTCCGCCTGGCCGCCGCTCACCACGGTCCGCCAGCCTCTGGAGGAGATGGCCTTCGTCGCCGCCCGCATGGCCCTGGGCATCTCCCGTGGTGAGTCCCCCGAGCCCCGCCGGGTCGAGCTCTCCACCGACCTCATCATCCGCGAGAGCTCCGCTCCCCCGGCGGGCTGACCGCCCCCTCACCTTCCCGCCGTCCGCCGGGCCCGGTCGCGGACCGTAGTCCCCGCCGGGGGAGCGATCGTCTCCGCTTGGGGGCCATGATCGCGGGAGGGGTGCCGGGGGATCGCTTCGCGATGATTATGACGTGCCGCTAATTCCTCGAATGCAGCGACGAATTAGCACGATATTTCATACGATCTCGCGATAGCTCCTCTCCCGTATTACCTTTCCTCATATGGTGACGCTGCCCTGCGAAAAAACCCGGCGATAGACCATTACATCCGGTATGTGGCCGCCAGCGACGGGGGAGAGAACCATGGCCGCTTCACGACGGAGAACCACCCGCCTCGCACTCGCCGTACTGCTCACCGGCGCGCTGCTCGCGGGCATCGTGGGTACCGCGGGAACCGCGAACGCCACGACAGGCGCGAACGCCCCGGTGGGCGCCTCCGCCGCGAGCGGCCTCGACGACATCAACGAGGACATCCGCAGCGCGCGGTACGTCATCAACCGCTTCTGGGCGACACACTGGCCGGATTTCTTTCCCGGCAGGTATTCGCCTCCGCGCGTTCTCGGCGGGTACGACGGCGCGCGGGGCGACACGCCAACATGCCGGGGATATCCCCTTCCCGATGACAACGCCCTGTACTGCTGGCCGCCCTACGACTTCGTCGCCTGGGACGTCGACCTCATGCGAATGGGATACCGGCAGGGCGACGCCTGGGTCTATCTGATCATCGCGCACGAATGGGGTCATGCCGTCCAGGCCCGCATCCCCCAGCGGCTGCTGTCCCGGCAGCTCGAACTCCAGGCCGACTGCCTCGCCGGAGCCACGCTCTTCGGAGCCGCGGAGGACGGCATCCTGTTCTTCGAGACCGGCGACACCGAGGAGATCGCGGCGGCCCTGCGGGCACACGCGGACGACACCCCCTGGACCGACGTGAGCGACCACGGCACCGCCGCGCAACGCCTGGGCGCTTTCAACCGGGGCGCACGCCAGGGCGTGGGGGGATGCTTCGCGTGACGAGGGCGAGGACGTTCCCGGCTCACGACCACCACAGCACCCGGCTCACCGCCGGGTAGGACCCCGGCCCGGATGACGGAGGGGTCATCTGGGCCGGGGTCGTGAAGCCCACCCCCCGGTCCGCGTGCGGGTCTCCCCTCCCGCACGCGGACCTCCGGCCCGCACGAGTCCCCTCCTCCCCGTGCGGGACGCGAATCCCGTCCCCGCCACCGCGCTCCCCCTCCCCGAGGAAACCGGCCTCCGGTTCCGTACGGGAGGCGAGGGGTCAGACGCGGATGCTTCCGGCACGTTCCATCAGGGCGGCCAGACGGCCGGCCCGTTCGATGTCGCCGGCGTGCACGGAGGCGGCTCTGGCGATCTCCAGTGGTTCCATGGCCGCCGGGAGGCGGCCCGCGTCCATGAGAAGGTCCGCCCACTCCCCCGCCACGGCGGCGAGGTAGCCGTGGTCGGCGGCCTGGACGTCCTCCGACAGGGTGAGCCCGCGGCGGATCGTCACCGACTCCGCGTAGGCGGCGATGGCCTCCTCGCGTCTGCCCAGCGCGGCGAGCAGCCACCCGAGGCCGTGCAGCGCGGTGGCGAGGGCCACCGCACCGGCGGACGGGTTCTCCGTGGCGAACCCGCGCCGGATGGAGACGGCTCTCGTGCTGTGGAGCACGGCCTCCTCCAGCCGCCCCAGCGACGCCGTCCGCTGGGCCAGGGTGTGCAGCGCCATGGCGAGACCGGGCTCGTGCGCGACCGGGTTCCGCGCGGCGAGATCCCGGTAGATGTCGACCGCCTCGCGGGCGGCGTCCAGGGCGGCCTCCGGCCTGCCGATGCGACCCAGGTCGCAGGCGAGGCCGTTCAGCGAACCCGCGAGGTGAGGCAGGTGGTCGCCGGGGCGCGCCCGCGCCAGCTCGCGCCTGACGGCAACCGCCTCGCGGCCCACCTCGACCGCCTCGTGCCTGCGGCCCAGCCTGACGTACCGGGTCGCCGCCCCGGCCAGGCACAGGGCCAGGTCGGGAAGGTAGGTGTCACGGTCGTCCGCGGCCAGCCGCCGGACGATCGCGAGGGCCTCCTCACTCGCGGCGAGCGCCTCCCCGTGACGCCCCGCCGCTCCGAGCACGCTGGAGCGGCGGCTCAGCGACAGGGCAAGACGGTGCGCGCGCTCCGCGGACGCACCGCCGTCCTCCACCTTCACCACGGTCTCACCGGGGTGCTCCGGTCCGCGGACCGGCAAGGGGTGGCGTCCATCCCTTCTCCTTGAGCATGAGAACCCTCCTTGAACTCGAACGGTGTCACCGGGATCCATCTCGCCTCCTTTCGCCGAACCGAGCCGTCGGTGACGATGACCAGGTCTTCTGCTGTTTTGGAACGCTCCGATTTCGGGGGTGACGACTTCCCGAGGGGCTTCTCGCCCCTAGCCGAGACCTCGCGCGGAAACCCACCTCGTCCCGGTGGGGAATCCTCTGTCCCGGAAGTCGAGGAGGGCCCCGAGCCCCTTCTTCCCCGGAAGCGTCTCCGCCTCCCGCGGGCCGTCCGGCAGCACCTGCCAGACAGGGTCGCGCCGGAGGACCGGCCGCTCCCTTTCCGTCTCCCCCTCGGCGACCGGTGTCCAGAGCGTGCGGACGCCGTGCTCGTTGACGAGGCGCAGGCGGGTACGGCACCCGGGGCAGCGGATCCCTCCCGCGCCGAGGTCCTCGCGGCGGGCGGTGAAATAGCCGTACTGGTCCACTCCCCGCTCGTTCCACGACAGGTCCATGTGCCGGTCCCAGTCGACCTTCGCCGCACGCCTGCCCTTGGGAGCGCAGATCGGGCAGGGCACTCGCACCTCGTCCCAGAACCGTGAGGACGCCAGTTCGGGGTCGCGGTGGCCGACGTTCCTCACCATCCCGGTGACATCTCTCCCGCCGCCCTCGTGGGGTCTCCGGATCTGCGGGACGGTGGTGATCGGATCGGCGTGGTTGACGAGCCTGGCGAAGCGGTCGGCGTGAGCGTCGCTCAGCAAGGGGACGCCCAGGACGGCACGGGCGGTGAGGTGCTCCATCCGCCGGATGCCGCCCGAGGGGCGGGCGGCGTACGCGGAGGTGATCATGGGAGGTGTGGAGCCGCGCGGCAGCAGCCACAGCGTGGCCAGCAACTCGCTCACCGTCCAGAACGACGCGAAGTAGTCCGGGGTGGGATGGACGATCGCCCTGCCCGTCGTGACGATCTCGTACATCAGCCGCGCCACGCCCTCCCACATCTGCTGCCGGGTGACCACCTCGGCCGGGTAGGAGTACTCGCGAGGCGACACCATCCGCACGGTGACCGAGTGGGCCTTCTCGAAGGCCTCGCGCCACTCCCCCGCCTCCCGCCGGCGCTCGCCGTGGAAACTGAGGAAGTAGTCGGCCGGCTCGTCGAACATCCAGTAGTGCGCCCGGGGTTCGGGCAGGCGTGGCGCGGGTGTCCTGACCGCGCCCAGCACGCGGCGCAGACGCCGCTCCAGCCACACGCCCAGCTCCGGGTTTTCCAGAACCTCACCGTGGACGGGGGCGTGGCTGGCGCGGGTCAGCACGTTGCGCGGCAGCGGGGTGCGGCTGAGGACGATGCTGCCCGGGTCGAGTTTGGCGCGCATGTTGAAGGCCGCGTAGACGTCCTCCGGCCCCTCGACCGAACAGTCCCACACGACGAAGGTCGACGCCCGCTGCGCCGCGAGCGCGGTGATCTGGCCGGCGCCGGGAAGAGCGACCGCGAGGCGGATCCCCAGTCTCGCGCAGATCGGCCGTATCCAGTTGTCCAGCAGGTCGTGACCGTCGTCGGTCGGTGGCACGAAGGCCGTCATGGTGGCGTTCACGCGACCGCCCCGGCCGACCCCGCGCGACCGTTCCCCTCGGGACGCACCACCGGCACGTCCCGTACGTCCTGTACGGCGAGAGGTGCCCGCGGTACCGTACCGGCCCGCGGCCGGCGGTGCGCCCGGCCCGGCTCGGGTCCGCGACGCCGGCGTCCCGTTGTGAGGTGCGATGTGCTGCCCATCCGATGTTCTCCCCTGGCGTGCACTCCATGGACGACGATCTCCAGCCCCGCAGGGGGGGCGCGGCATCCCTTCGTGCGGTCATCCGTCCAGGTGGGTTTCCAGGAGGGTGACCAACTCGATGACACCGTGGAAGGGGACGGGCTGCGCGGAGTCGTCGGACGCGACCGTCCCGGCGATGTGACCGGTGGCGGTCCTCTGGACGTCGATGGTCAACCGCATTCCGGCCTCCTTCTGCGGCACCGCTCTGCCGGCGCTCTGGCGGCGCCCACGGTAGTCGCCGGGAGAGCGGAAGGCGTCCAGGTACCACCCCTACGGATGGAACGACGGACCTTGACATGCCCGCTTCACCCGCACCGGCCCGGCCGCGCCGCCGGTATGCCGCTCCTGTGAGCCGGGTGTCCGGTCCCGGCCGCCGGTCAATCCCCGGGGTCGGACAGGACGGCGCGCAGCTCGATCCGGTTGGTCACGTTCAGCTTCGCGTAGATGCGGTTCAGCTGCGTCTCCACGGTGCTGATCGTCACCGAGCGCCGCTGCGCGATCTGACGGGTGGTCATGCCCTCGCAGACCATCGCCACGACCTCGCGCTCGGCCCCGGTGAGGCTGCTGAAGGCGGCGTTGGGGCCGTCCACGGAGAGCCTGAGCTCCCCGGCCGTCTTCAGCGCGAGGGCGGCGTAGGCCGCGGCGCCGGTGCGGTTGAAGGCGACCAGTGCCCGCCGAAGCAGCCGTTCCGCCTCGGCGTGGCGCCCCCTGGCGTGCTGGGAGCGCGTCATCACCAGGTCGATCCTTCCCGCCTCGATCGGCAGGCCCACCTCGCGGGCGAGCGCGAGGGCCTCCTCGCACTCCCGTACGGCGCGCGTGTGGTCTCCCCTCGCCGCGGCGATCTGGCCCCTGACCCTCGCGATGGACATCAGGGTCGAGCGGCGCCCGCTGGAGGCGGCCCTGTCGCTGAAGACGTCCAGCGCGGCCTCGGCCTCCTCGACCCGGCCCAGCTGGGAGAGCGCGTCGGCGCAGACCGGGCCGAACAGGTGGGTTCCCGGCTCCAGGGAGTCGTAGTGCGCCTCGATGGCCTCGGCCGCGACGAGCAGCCGCCGGGTGTCCCCCTGGGCCTGGGCGATCGCCGCACGCGCGCCCGCCGCGTAGGCGAGGCTCACCCTGCTCTCGACGATCGGCGCCCACTCCGCGGCCTGGCGGGCGTGCTCGCGCGCCTGGTCCCACTCTCCCCTGGCCGCCTGGGGGAAACACGCCAGGGAGTGCAGGAGCGCGTAGTCCCAGATTCGCTCGTTCTCCTCGGCGTCGCCGACGGCGAGCCTGGTGAACTGGACGGCGTCGTCGAGCCTGCCCCGGCGGAACTCGACCTCGCCCAGGAAACCGAGTGCCTGGCCGACCCGCAGCGCCTCGCCGCGCGTGGCCCGCGCGACGCCGTCACGCAGGTCGGCGGACGCGCCCTCGAGATCGTCGGTCCACAGCCGGATCATCCCGCGGGCCACCAGCCCGTCCAGCCCGGCCACCGACCCCGGCAGGTCGGCGTCCGTCAGGGACGCCAGCGCCTCCTCGGCCCGTCCGGCCAGGGTCCAGCCCAGGGATCGGGCGAACCAGGCGAAGGCCCGCACCCATGGCTCGTGACTGCCCGCCGCGACGGCGGCCGTGCCGTATTCGACCATCTCGGGGTAGGAGATCTCGACCACCCCGATGATCGCGAGCTGGGCCGCGATGCGCGCCCGCAGGTCGGCGGGCGCGTGCGGGTTCTCCGCCCCGTCGCGCTCGGCGGCGCCCAGTGCCTGGACCAGCAGCAGCTTCGCCTCCGCGACGC
Organism: Streptosporangium sp. NPDC000563; assembly: GCF_040299985.1. Classification (NCBI taxonomy): domain Bacteria; kingdom Bacillati; phylum Actinomycetota; class Actinomycetes; order Streptosporangiales; family Streptosporangiaceae; genus Streptosporangium; species Streptosporangium sp. NPDC000563. Next base: position 195,956 of record NZ_JBEPDA010000007.1, read on the forward strand.
GCCCGGAGATCAGTGCCTGGTAGCCGGCGACGTAGTCGCGCCAGGGACCCGGTGGCGCGGCGAGGACCTCACTCTCGTAGCGCCGGGCGACGGTGGCGTCGCCGGAGACCAGCAGGGTCTCCACGGCCGTCAGCAGGCGGGCCACCCTGTCCGGTCCCGGTGGTGTCAGTTCCACCGCGTGGCGGGCGTACACCGCGGCGAGGGGAAGCCTGCCCCGCGCCAGCAGGAACCGGGCCTCCTCCTGGGCCAGCTCGGCGAGCTCGCCGTCCGTACCGCCTCCGGACGCCGCGATCCCGTGCCACAGCGCGCCGGGGCCACCGAGCAGCGCGGCGCTGCGGTGCAGGGCGCGGCGGCGCTCGATGCCGGAGTCGTAGTAGATGCCGTCCCAGACGAGCAGGGTGGTGAACGCGAACTCCTGCCCCGCCGTCCCGGGGATCTCCTTCACCAGCCCGGCGCCGACGGCCTCCGCGAGGGGGGTGGTGGCGTCGGCGACGCCGGCCAGGGCACGCAGGTCGGTCAGGCCGAAGCGGCGGCCGAGCACCGCCGCCGCACCGACGACCTCGCGGGTACGGCGGTCACACGACGCCAGCCTCGCCACGACGGCCTGCGTCATGCCCCGGGGGGCGGGCAACGGGCCGTTGCCGAAGTTGATCGAGTGCATCTCCACCTGGTCCAGCAGGAGGAGTGAGTGCAGCGCGTTGCCGTCGGTGTGCTCGTGCAGCCTTTTCGCGCCGGAGAGGGTGAGCCCGTCGTGGCCGGTCGCGACGGCTAGCCGCACCAGATCGTCGGCGGGGAGTCCTTCGACCTGGAGCAGGCGCCCCTGCGGCGAGTCGAAGATGCGGGCCCAGCCCTCGTGGAGTTCCAGGCGGGGCGCGTCCGGCGCCGCTCCCGTCGCGTATCCCGGAGCCTGGTGGACGACCAGGAGCATGACCTGGGCGTTGCGCAGGCGCCGGGCGGCCAGGCGGAGCGCGGCCATCGACTGCCGGTCGCCGCAGTGCGCGTCGTCGACGACCACGATCAGCGCGTCGGCGGCGACGAGTTCCGCCGCGAGGGCCTGGCCGACGAAGGCGGCCTCGGCCTGGCCCGCCAGCGTCCTGGCGAGCACCGGGGTCGGCAGCTGCTCGGCGATCTGCTCCAGGACGCCCCACGGGTGGGCGAGCGCGTCCTCGTCACCGAAGGCGCGAACGGTCCGCACTCCGGGCACGGTACGCAGGAAGCGCTCGACCAGCTCGGTCTTGCCGATCCCGGACGCCCCCCGGACACCCACGATCCGCGCGTCACGACGTCCGGCATCCCTCCACGCCTCCCCGAGAAAGTCGAGTTCCCGCTTCCGGCCGATGAACAGCGGAGAGGTTCTGCCGTACAACGCAGCGCTCCCTTTTTCACGATTCACATGTTCTTGACGGCGATTATGGGTCAGGAATCAACCTGTCGGCACGCGTTTCATCTGAAGATTTCTCACGAAACGGATTCGGGAAAATTTCACGTCGCCCGCCCTCGCGGGCACGGAACGCCTTCGGACGCAGGCCGCGCCCCCCGGACACTCTGGATTCCATCGTCCGGCGGGTCCGCGACGCCCCTTCCCCTCGGCCCTCCCACGGCATTTTCCGAAATGGGAGCGGTCCATCTTCGACAAAGGTGCGGCAGCCTGCGGATACGGCCGACCGAAAGAGGAGGCGACCATTGATTGCCTCACCCGCGAGACGCATTCCACGATTCCCGCACCGGGTAAGTGCATGATGACATGAAGTGATCAAAACCTCGCATGTCGCGCGAGACGTCACACGGCGCACCGAGTACGACTCTCCGGCCACGGCCACCCCCTTTTTTTTCGGACGCCTGGAACGGAAGGTGAGGCAGGAGAGAGATCACCGACGGCGCGGGCGGTGCCCAGCGGACGACCTGCCACCCGGCGATCAGGCGCTGCCACAGGAACTCCCGCGAGTTCGCGCCGAGCCTGCGCCTGCACACCCTGACAGGAACGCCACACCGAGAGTAGTGAACCGCTTGGCGTTCCGTCGGGATTCCTGAAGTGTCGCCGGTGATTGAGATGTCTGGCCGGAGGCAGTGAGCGGGGGTGTGCCGATGAGCCTTGGTGTGGTGCGATCACCGGTGTGGTGCGATCACCGGCTACTCCCAGGCGTCTGATACTTCGCCGCGTCACTGTGGAGGCGGGTGGGATTGCGGATCACCGAGACGGTCAAGCTCGACATCCGAGACCGGCGCCCGGACCTCGGCGAGGCCGGCAAACTTCATATCCGATTCGGTAAGGGAAGTCGCGGGCCCAGGCCCCGACTCGTCCCCGCCATCAACTCCGTGAACTCCCCTGCCGTGAATCGCTCCTTTTCATCGGGGCCCTTTCCATCGCCTGGACGAAGACACCGAAGACCCGAGTGGCCGGGCACTATTCCGACTGTTGACAGGTGCCCGGACAGCAATCAAAGTATGCGTTTGTACCTCTCAATACAGCAGTCGTAAGCGGCGCCCGGCAGCGCGGCCATGTGGAAGAACCGGCCACACTCATGGACCGGTGCAAACTCAAGTCGCGTGGAGGTAAAGATTGGCCGGCACTCGAAGCAGAGCGCACGACCGGCGGGGAATGGCCGGAAGACTCAGCGGACGGCATAGAAGACTCACCGCGTTCACGGTGCTCACGGCCCTGATCTCAAGTCTAGGTGTGACCGTGACGCCGGGCATCGCACATGCCGACGGGCCTGGTCCGCAGATTTCCTGCCCAACCGACCCCACCATCGTTTGGCAGCTGGCGTTCTACGGCCGCACCCCCTATTTGGCGGGGTACCGATACACCGCGATTTCCACTGCCTCGACGTTCAACGTGAGTGACGCCCGTGTCGTGGACAACGCCCTTGACACGCCAATCAATGCGACGTTCAGCTCATCGCAGTCACGGACCTGGCGGATCAGCGTCACAGTGGGCGCGACAGCCGAGCTGACCAAATATCTGCAGACCAATGTCAGCACGCAGATCGTGCAGGAACGGACCACCGCCATCGGTGTGAACGCCAGCCTCGTCGTCCCTCCGCACAGCAGAGTGACCGGGCAGTACGGCGTGCAGGCGTACGACGTGGTCTACGACGTCCAGACGGTGTTCTCCTGGCCGGCGGTCGTGGGACGACCACGCGAGAAGTGCTTCGACCGGGGCACCCAGCGAGGCACCACCAACGCTCCGACCGTCACCGAAGGCTGGCGCTTCACCGCGGGCTGACCGGAACCGGCTTTCGCCTTCACTGAAAGGCGGGAGCCGGAAACGCGGGCGGCCGGCGCGGGCGTCTCAGATGGAGGGCGGCAGGGCCGACGACAGCATGTCGAAGCGGCGGTCCCCCTCGTACAGGGGCGTCTGCGTGGAGGGGGACGCGGGCAGCGGGTCGTACAGGGGCGTGGGCGTGGGCGTCGGGATCGGGGCCGGTGCGGGAAGGGGCGGGGGTACGGGGCTCAGCGACCTGTTCCCGCTCTCGTACAGGACCGCGTACAACCCGCTGATCAGGCGCCGCACGTCCTGCTCGGGGCGGACCGCCAGGCGGATGAACTGGCTGGTCATACCGAGCTTGTTTCCGCACTCGCGGACGAACAGGTTGTGCTCGTCGAGCAGCTGGTCGCGCAGGGCGGCGCCGTCCCTGCCACCGGGGAGCCGTACCAGCAGGAAGTTGCCCTGGGAGGGGAAGACGGTGAGGCCGGGGACCCGGGTCAGCTGGTGGCGCATCGACTCGCGGTCCAGGGCGACCAGCCGCAGGCTGTCCAGATACTCGGACATGTACCGGCGGATCATGAAGACCACGGTCTCGGCGAAGGAGTTCAGGTTCCACCGGGGCAGGGCGCGCCGCACCCTGTCCGCCAGGGCGGGGTTCGCCACCATGTAGCCGAAGCGGATGCCGTGCAGCCCGAAGTTCTTGCCGAGGCTCTTCAGCACGACCACGTTCGGCCGGATCGCCGCCTCGTTCGCGACGCTCGGATACGGCTCGGCGTCGACGAAGTCGATGAACGACTCGTCCACCACGACCAGGTCCAGGTCGACGAGCCTGTCGAGCATGGCGATCACCTCGTGTCGGCGCAGGTAGCCCCCGTCGGGGTTGTTCGGGTTGCAGATGACCGCCACCCGGGAGCCGCGATGCCTGACGAAGTTGACGAAGGCGTCCACGTCCAGCGCGAATCCCTGGTTCTCCGGCAGCGGATACATGTCCACGCGCTTGCCGGTCTCCATCGGCTGGTCGGTCCAGCGGCCGAAGGTGGGGATCGGCACCGCGAGGCTCTCCCTGACCAGCAGGTGGTCGATCCAGGTGATGAGTTCCGTCGACCCGTTGCCCATCACGACGGTCTGCGGGTTCAGGCCCAGCACCCCGCAGAGCTCGGCGGTGATCGTGTCGGCGTCGCTGGGATAGAACTTCAGGATCGTGGCGAGGTTGTGCTCCAGGACGCCGAAGGCCTCCGGGGTGGGGAAGTACGGATTGCAGGGGATACAGAAGTCGACCGGTTCCTCCCCCCGCTCCGGCGCGGCCCGGATGAGCGAGAAGTACGACGGGCTGTGCGCTGCACCGTGCGCTCGGCGGTGGGTGGAACCGGCCAACGGGGGCCTCCTGCTGACGGATGTTCACGCCTCTGACACCCCCAGCTACGCACCTGGATACCGGCTGGTTCAGCAGGGCGCCCCCGGGCTCGGGCGACTCCCGGGGATCCGGGGTTCACCGGCGGGAACGATCGATCACCGCGACCCGTGACCCGTGATTTTCACAGCTTCTTCGTCATGAACACGCTGTACGGGTCGTACTCGTAGTCCGCGAACGGCTCGCAGTACTCGAAGCCGAACTTCTCGTACAGCCTCCGGGCGGGCAGGAAGAACTCGCTCGCCCCGGTCTCAAGGCTCAGCCGGGTGAATCCCATGCGCCCGGCCTCGGCGATGATGTGCTCCAACAGCAGGGACGCCGTCCCGCTGCGCTTGCGCGCCGGCGCGGTGCGCATCGACTTCACCTCGGCGTGTCCCGCGTCCAGTCTCTTGATCGCGCCGCAGCCCACCAGGCTGTCACCGTCCATCACCGACCAGAAGGTGACCTCGGGCCGGCGAAGCCCGTCCAGATCGAGGGCGTGCTTGCTCTTCAGGGGGGTGACGGCTCGCATCTCCTGGACGTGCTCGTCGAGAAAACCGGCGATCTCCGCACCGGAGAGGTCGTCGAGGACAATCTTCATCCACTCGCCTTTCTTGAGGGCTTCGGCTTCGGTCCCGCAGGTGCCACGTCACATTCTCGGGCCATGGTGAGCCGGACCCTGCCGCGGGGAGTCGATCGCGAGTGGAGGGTTCGGATCGTTTCCTCACGCATATCAATAAGGGAGCCGACCGACCTGTCCATCCGCTGGAGCGGCCTTTCTGTTGGCGACGAGGTACGCGACCGCGGCCGTGAAGACGAGCAGGGCGGTCCAGTTGTTGAGGCGCAGACCGAGGACGTGGGGGGCGGGATCGATGCGGAGCCACTCGATCCAGGCGCGACCCGCGCTGTAGGCGGCGGCGTAGAGCGCGAACGTCCGGCCGCGGTCGAGCCGGAACCGTCGTTCGGCCCAGATGACGAACCCGGCCACGCCAAGGTTCCACAGCGACTCGTAAAGGAAGGTCGGGTGGTAGGTGGCGGTGGACTCCATACCGGGTGGCCGATGGGCGGGGTCGATCTCCAGCGCCCAGGGCAGGGTCGTCGGCCCGCCGTACAGCTCCTGGTTGAACCAGTTGCCCCATCGGGCGATCGCCTGCCCGAGCGCGATCCCGGGCGCGACGGCGTCGGCGAAGTCGCGCAGCGCGATGCCGCGCCGGCGGCAGGCGAGCCACGCGCCCACCGCGCCGCCCGCGACGGCGCCCCAGATGCTGATCCCGCCCTCCCAGATCGCGAACGCGCGCAGCGGGTCGTCGCCCGGGCCGAAGTACTGCTGCCAGTCGGTGGCCACGTGGTAGATCCGGGCGCCGACCAGGCCGAGCGGCACGGCCCAGATCGCGATGTCCTCGACCGCGCCGGGATCGCCGCCGCGAGCGGCCCAGCGGCGCCGGGTCACCCAGATGCCGACGAGGACGGCGAGCAGCATCAGCAGGGCGTAGGCGCGGATCGGGAACGGGCCGAGATGCCAGACGGCTTGGGTCGGGCTGGGGATGGCGGTCACGGCGTCGAGTCTGGTTCAGCCGGGGCGGCACCCGCATCGATCGCAACGCCGATCATGTGATCAGTCGACCGGTTGATGCCGAACGGACGGGAGGTTGATTATCGTCGGCGGTGTGGAGTCCTGGGAGCGGTCGCGACGCCGGTGGCAGCACGCCTTCTTCGCCTCATGGCTGGTGCTCACCTCGGCCGGCCCGCTGTCGGAGGTGGGCCGGGTGCTCCCGGTGGTGCTGGTGGCCGGGCTGGCCGCCTGGTACGCGGTGTGGTTCGTGCTGCGCACGCCGCCCCCGGACGACGTGCCCACGCCGTACGTGCTCGGCGGTGGACTGCTCTGGCTGGGGCTGTTCGCGATCGACTCCTCCTTCCTGGTGGTCGCGTTGAGCGTCCTCGTGCCGTACTGCATGGACGCCGTGCGGGTCGGGCTGGTCGCGGTGGTGTCGTGCGCCGGGGGCTGGTTGTGGCATCGTTTCCACGCGACCGGGTCGATCACCTGGGCCGAGATCGTCATCGCCGCGCTGATCGCGACCAGCGCGGCCGCCGCGGTCGGGTACTTCGGCTCGGTGTCCCGGCAGAGCGCCGAGCGCAAGCGGCTCCTCGACCGGCTGCAGGTCGCGCAGGAGGCGCGGGCGGCGGCCGAACGGCAGGCGGGCGTGGCGGCCGAACGGCAACGGCTCGCCCGTGACATCCACGACAGCCTGACCCAGGGGTTCGCCAGCGTGACGATGTTGCTCGAGGCGGCCCAGGAGACCCTGCCGGACAACAGGCACCTGACCCAGGCGCTGCGGGTGGCGCGGGAGAATCTGGCGGAAAGCCGCAGGGTGGTGAGAGCACTGCGCCCCGGCCAGCTCGACGGGTGCGGCCTGCCGGAGGCCCTGCGGCGGCTGTCGGGCAGGCTGTCGGACGAGACCGGCGTCCACGCGCACACCGTGATCACCGGCAGGCTCCGGCCGCTCGAGGCACGGGTCCAGGCGGAGCTGCTGCGCGTGGCGCAGGAGGCGGTCGCCAACGTGCGCCGCCATGCCCGCGCCGAGCAGGTCACGCTGACCCTGTCGTACATGGAGGACCTGGTGGTGCTTGACGTCCACGACGACGGCGACGGTTTCGATCCCGGCAGGGCCGCCTCGGGACACGGCCTTTCGATCATGCGGGAGAGGATGGAGCAACTCGGCGGCACGCTGCTCGTGGAAAGTGCCCCGGGGGCGGGCGCCACGGTGGTGGCCAGCCTTTCCCCGGTGGCGCTGAGCGGGTCGCGATGACCGTCCGGGTCCTGATCGCCGACGACCACCCGTTGGTCCGCGACGGCATCCGGGCTGTCCTGGGCACCCAGGACGATCTGGAGGTGGTCGGTGAGGCGGTCTCCGGCACGGACGCGGTGCGGCTGGCGCGCGACCTGAGGCCCGACGTCACCCTGATGGACCTGCAGCTGCCCGGGATCGACGGCGCGACCGCGATCGGCAGGATCCGCGAGGACGACCCGGGAGCCAAGGTGATCGTCCTGACCGCCTACGACACCGACGGCGACATCTCACGCGCCATCGACGCGGGAGCCATCGGCTATCTCCTCAAGGACGTCGGCCGCGAGCAGCTGTTCGACGCGATCCGGGTGGCGGCGCGGGGGGAGAGCGCCCTGTCGCCGACGATCGCGAGCCGGGTGCTGTCGTGGGCGCGGGCCGACGCCCCCGATGCTCTCAGTGGCCGGGAGGCCGAGGTCCTCGGTGCGGTCGCCCAGGGGATGAGCAACAAGGCCATCGCCGCCCACCTGTGCATCAGCGAGGCCACGGTCAAGACCCACCTGCTGCACATCTTCGCCAAGCTCTGCGTGGACGACCGCACCGCCGCGGTGACGGTCGCCGCCTCCCGCGGCATCATCCGGCTGGACGGCCGGCCGCTTCAGCCGAGATCGGCGGTGAGCCGGTCGCGCGGCGGGGCGGACGCGTAGTGACCGCCCGACTCCTGGCGGTGGACGCTCTGCCGGTAGGTCGCCGGGTCGTACTCCGGCGCGTCCTGGATCTCCTGCTTGGTCTGCGAGATGTGCACCTTGCGCTCGTCCTTGTCGATCCTGGTCACCGTGCTGGCCGGGAGCACGATCTTCCTGCCCGAGAGCCAGGAGCCGACGTCGGCCACGATGTAGCTGTCATCGGTCATGTTGCTCTCCTCCTCCACTCGGCCGACCTTGCCGTCGACGGCCTCCACGTCGAAGCCGATGACGCTCATCGTCTCGTCCATCGTCTCGTCCGGACCGTAGACGCCCTCGCGATAGCTCCACAGACCTTCGCTCGTCATGTGCGGGCTCTCTCCTTGTCACGATGTGTGTGGCCCCCCGACTACCCCTCGCGGCCGAGATAAACGGTGCGGCGGATGGCCGTCCTCCGCCGGCTGTCAATCGTGCCTGGTCGCCTCGGTCCGGAAATCCGGGATGTCTTTACCGATGCTGGTAAATCGCAGGAATCATGTGCCTTTGCCGCCGTCTCGGAGGCCCATATGGGCGCCACGACTCCGTGCGGGAAAGGGGGTAAGGACAATGCCCCGGACGGTATGCCGAATGGCCGCCCATATAAGGGGGAAGGTCCGTGGTTCACGGATCGGACGAGGATCAGATGGAGATCACCGTCATGTCGCGTAAACGTCGCGACATCGTCACTGTGACTCTCACTGGGCCCTCACCGTGGCCGGACCCGCCGCCACCGCCGCCTTCGCCCAAACCGGTCGAGATCGGACCAGGCGGGAATGGTGCCGGTACGCGCCCGAGCGGTGGGGACCGCTTGACCACACCGGGTGAAACCGTCGAGGAAGGGTTCCAGGAAAGGCCCACCCGGCCGACCCCGGAGAGAAAGACGACCCTGTGAGCTGCCTCACCTACCGTTTCTGATATATCCCCCGTATCAGTAAAGTCTCTCCGGTTATCCTTGCACCCGTGCCCGTCTACGTGGCCGTGGATCTCGGACCTGAGAACGGCCGGGTATTGACCGGCGAATTCGATGGTGAACGGCTCTCGGTGCGTGAAGTGCACCGTTTCGCCAACCGGCCCGTCCGCGTTCTCGACGGCCTGTACTGGGACGTGCTCGGGCTTCTCACCCAGGCTCGCGGGGGCATCGCGCTGGCCGCCGCCCGCGACCGCCTCACCAGCGTGGGCGTGACCGCCTGGGGCGGCGACTTCGCGCTCCTCGACCGCGACGGGCGACTGCTGGCCAACCCCCGTCACCACCGCGACCCCTACACCTCCGGGCTGGCGGGACTCGTCTCCTGGCAGGACCACTACGAGCTGACCGGTGTCCATCCGGGCCCCGGCACCACGGCCTGCCAGCTGCTGGCGCATGCCGGTTCCCCGCTCCTGGACGCGGCCGACCACCTGGCGATGATGCCGGACCTGTTCACGCTCTGGCTGAGCGGCGAGATGCTCAGCGAGCGGACGATCGCGAGCACCAGCCAGCTGCTGGACGTCAGGACCGGCCGCTGGGCGAACAGCATCGTCACCCGCCTGGGCCTGCCCCGTCACCTGCTCGCCGACCGGCTCACCGAGCCCGGTACGGTCGTCGGCCCGCTGCGCGGCGAGAGCGGCGATAGCGGGGGAAACGGTGGGAGCGGCAGGAGGGGCGGCGACCGGAACGGGAGAGGCCGCGCCGCGCCCGTGGTCGTCGCGGTTGCGGGCCACGACGCCGCCTCCGTGGCGGCGGCGCTTCCCGTCTCATCCGGATCGGTGGGCTACGTCTCTTTCGGCCCTCGCTCGCTGGCGGGGCTGGAGCTCGACGCGCCGGTCACGAGCCGGGAGGCGAGGCTGGCGGGCTTCACCAACGAGGGCGGCGTCATGGGGACCGTGCGCTTCACCCGGACCCTCAACGGCCTGCTGCTGCTCCAGGAGTGCCGCAGGGCCTGGGGGGTGCGCACCTCGTACGCGGATCTGGTCGCCGAGGCCGCGGCGGCCCCCGCCTTCGGCCCCCTGATCGACCCCGGCCATCCTTGGTTCCTCGAACCCGGTGACATGCCGGCCAGGATCGGGGCCTACTGCCGTTCAACCGGCCAGGCGCCGCCCGCCGGCCGCGCGCAGACGGTGCGCTGCGTCCTGGAGAGCCTCGCCTGCTCCTACCGGTGGGCGTTGGAGCAGGCCGAGTTCCTCAGCGACCGGCGGGTGGAGGCCGTGCACCTGGTGGGGAGCGCGGCCTCCAGCGACACTCTGTGCCGGCTCGTCGCCGACTTCGCCGGACGACCGGTGCTCGCGGGCCCCGTGGAGGCGACCGCCGTGGGCAACCTGCTGGTCCAGGCGATGGCCGAGGGCCGCATCGGCTCCCTCACCGAGTTGCGCGAGGTGGTCCGCCGCTCGTTCAGGCCCCGGCCGTTCTCTCCCTCAGGGCAGCGGGAACCGTACGAGATCGCCTACTCCCGCTACCGGCGGCTGACGGGGACCGAGGGAGGCTGGAACGGCACGGAGCACGGGCCTGTCGCCGGGTACCGGATGCGCCCGGCCCGTCACGCGGCGTCGGTGCCGCCGGTGACGGCACCGGCGGCGCCGACAGCACAGACGTCAATGGGACTCGCGGGCGACCGCGTGACCGCTGGAGCCGATGAGGAAGTCGAGATCGGCTCCCCGGTTGGCCTGCATCACGTGGTCGACGTAGAGGCGTTCCCAGCCCCGTGAGGGCGCGGCGAACGCCTCCCGCATGGTCTCCGAGGGCAGACGCCTGGCCAGTTCCTCCGGCGGGATGTCGATGTCCAGGCGCCTGGCCTCGACGTCCAGGACGATCGGGTCACCGGTCCGCACCAGGCCGAGCGGGCCGCCCGCCGCGGCCTCGGGCGCCACGTGCAGGACCACCGTCCCGTACGCCGTGCCGCTCATCCTGCCGTCGCAGATCCGCACCATGTCACGCACCCCGCTCTCCAGGAGCTTGGCCGGCAGGGGCAGGTTCGCCACCTCGGGCATCCCCGGGTAGCCCTTGGGTCCGCACCCGCGCAGCACGAGCACCGTGGAGGGGTCCACGTCGAGTTCGGGATCGTCGATCCGCGCGTGCATGTCCTCGACGCTGTCGAAGACCAGGGCACGGCCCCGGTGGCGCATCAGCTCGGGCGAGGCCGCCGCGGGCTTGATGACGGCGCCGGACGGCGCCAGGTCACCGTACAGGACGGCGATGCCCGCGGCCTCCTGCAGCGGCCGGTCACGCGGGCGGATGACGGTCTCGTCCCAGATCCGCGCCTCGTCCAGGTGATCGGCGAGCGGCCTGCCCGTCACCGTCAGCGCCTCGGGGTCCAGCAGGTCGCGCACCTCGCGCAGCACGGCCAGCAGCCCGCCCGCGCGGTGGAGGTCCTCCATCAGGTGCCGGCCCGCCGGCTGCAGGTCGGCCAGAAGCGGCACCCCGGCGCCGACGCGGTCGAAGTCGTCGAGGGAGAGCTCGACGCCGAGCCGGCCCGCGATGGCCAGCAGGTGCACCACCGCGTTGGTGGATCCGCCGACGGCGGCCAGCGCCACGATCGCGTTGAGGAACGATCCCCTGGTCAGCAGGGCGCTGGGACGCAGATCCCGCTCGACGAGCTCGACGGCGAGCCGCCCGGTCTCATGAGCACCCTCCAGCAGACGGCTGTCGGGGGCGGGCGTGCCCGCGATGCCGGGGATGGTGGTGCCGAGCGCCTCGGCGACGCAGGCCATCGTGGAGGCGGTTCCCATGGTGTTGCAGTGGCCCCTGCTGCGGATCATCGACGACTCCGAGCGCAGGAACGCCTGCTCGCTCAGGGTGCCCGCGCGGACCTCCTCGCTGAGCTTCCACACGTCCGTGCCGCAGCCCAGTGGCGCGCCGCGGAAGGTGCCGGTGAGCATGGGCCCGCCGGGGAGCACCACCGCGGGCAGGTCGACCGAGGCCGCGGCCATCAGCAGAGACGGGATGCTCTTGTCGCAGCCGCCCAGCAGCACCACACCGTCGATCGGGTTGGCCCGCAGCATCTCCTCGATCGCCATCGCGGCCATGTTGCGCCACAGCATCGCGGTGGGCCTCACCAGCGTCTCACCCAGCGAGACGACCGGCAGGTTCATCGGGACGCCGCCGGCCTCCCAGACGCCCCGTTTGACGCCCTCGGCCACCTCGTCGAAATGGGAGTTGCACGGTGTGAGGTCGGAGGCGGTGTTGGCGATGGCGATGTGCGGACGGCCGTCGAAGGCGTGCGAGGGCAACCCCCGCCGCATCCAGGCCCGATGGATGTAGGCGTTGCGATCGTTTCCCGCGTACCACTGCGAGCTACGTCGTTCCGCCGTCACGTTTTCAGCCCCATTTGCCGAACGGTAGTCTACGGAGCCCGATTCTTGTACCTCTGTTACCTCCGTCCCCGCCCGGCGGTGCCGTCTGGAAGGTTCCAACCGTGAGAGCGTTCGTCGTGACCGGGCCCCGCCGCTTCGCCGTGCTGGACGTCGATCCGCCGGTTCCCGGACCCGGGCAGGTCGTGGTCGACGTGGAGCGGGCCGGGGTGTGCGGCACCGACATGGAGTTCTTCAGCGGCGACATGGCCTATCTCGAGGAGGACCACGCCCGCTATCCCATGCGGCTCGGCCACGAGTGGTGCGGAACGGTCTCCTCGGTCGGCGAGGGCGTCGACGGCGGCTGGATCGGCACCCGCGTCACGGGCGACACCATGCTCGGCTGCGGCAGGTGCCGCCGCTGCCTGGGCGGGCTGCAGCACGTGTGCGAGGACCGCTTCGAGATCGGCATCCGGGGCGGCTGGCCCGGTGCCCTCGCCGAGCGCCTGCCCGTTCCGGTCACGGCGCTGCACGCCCTGCCGGACACGGTCGACGCGGTGGCCGGGGCGATGGTCGAGCCGGGCGGCAACGCGTTGCGGGCCGTCGAGGCCGCGGCCCTCGCCCCCGGCGACCGGCTGCTGGTGCTGGGGCCGGGGACGATCGGCCTGCTCGCCGCCGCCTTCGCCCTCGCGCACGGGGCGGAGGTGCACATCATGGGCCTGTCGGAGCCGTCGCTGGAGTTCGCCCGCACCCTCGGGGTGCACGGGGCGTGGACCGCCGACCGGCTTCCCGGCCTCCCGTTCGACGCCGTCGTCGACGCCTCCAACGCCCCCGGTCTGCCCTCCCTCGCCGTCGATCTGGTGGAGCCCGGCAAGCGGGTGGTCTACATCGGCCTGGCGTCGACCCCCAGCGCCGTCGACACCCGCCTGCTGGTGCTCAAGGACGTGACGGCCGTCGGCATCCTGAGCGCCTCGCCCGGCCTGGCCGGGGCGATCGAGCACTACGCCTCCGGCTCGGTGGACCCCCGGCCGCTCGTGGCGGCCGTCGTCGGGCTCGAGGAGGTGGGCGAGATCCTCTCCGGCTCCCGCCCCGCGGGCTCCGGGCCCGGCCCCAAGATCCACGTCGACCCCCGGGTCTGACCCTTCTCAGCCCTTCAGGCCGGTGTGGGCCAGGCCTTCGATGAACTGCCGCTGCGCGAGCACGAACACCACGAGCACCGGCAGGGCGGTCATCGAGGCGGCGGCGAGCTGGACGTTCCACATCGGCCCGCCGTAGGCGTCGACGAACTGGGTCAGCGCCTGCGGGAGGGTGAACTTCTCCGGCGAGGAGAGGTACACGATGGGTTCCAGGTAGAGGTTCCAGCTGTGCAGGAACGTGAAGATCGCGACAGCGCCGAGCGCGGGGCGGGCCAGCGGCAGCGCGACCCGGTAGAAGGTGCCGAACCGGCCGAGCCCGTCCACCCGGGCCGCCTCCTCCAGCTCACCGGGCAGGCTGATGAAGAACTGCCGCATGATGAAGGTGGCCAGCACGCCGGGCGCGCCGAGGATCGGCACCAGGATGAGCGGCCAGTGGGTGTCGGTCAGCCCGAGCCCGTGGAACATCTGGAACAGCGGGACGATCGTGACCTCGCTCGGGATGAGCAGCCCGAGCAGCACGACGACGAAGAGGACGTTCTGGCCGGGGAAACGGATGCGCGCGAAGGCGTACCCGGCCATCGCGGCCACCGCCATCGTCCCCGCCGTGACGACCAGGGCGATGTAGAGGCTGTTGACATACTGGCCCGCGAAGGGCTGGAGCCGGAAGACCTGCCCGTAGGCCGAGAAGTCCCAGTCGGCGGGCAGCGGCCTCGGCGGGAAGGCGAAGATCTCGCCGACCGGCTTGAGGGACGAGGTCACCATCCACCAGGTCGGGAAGACGAACGGCACGCACAACACGCACAGCACGCCGTACAGGAGCGTCTTCAGCCGTAGGGGTATCTCACGTCTCATTGAAGACCCACCTCCTGCGCATCCGCCACTGCACGACGGTGAGCAGCGCCACGATCACGAACAGCAGGACCGACAGCGTCGCGCCGTATCCGAAGTGATGGAACTGGAACGCCTGCTGGTACAGGTAGTAGACGAGGACGGTCGTCGACATCCCCGGGCCGCCCTGGGTGAGCACCGCGATCTGCGCGAACACCTGCAGCGACCCCACCACGGTGATGATCGAGGTGAGCAGGATGGTCGGGCTGATCAGGGGGACGGTGATCCGCAGGAAGCGGGTCCACGCCCCGGCGCCGTCGAGTTCGGCGGCCTCGTACAGCTGGGCCGGCACCCCCTGGAGGGCCGCGAGGAACAGCACCATGTTGAGGCCGACGTTCTTGAGGACCTGTACGACGATCACCGAGAGCATCGCGGTGCCCTCGCCGCGCAGCCAGTTGGGGCCGTCGGCCCCGGCGACGGCGAGCAGGCCGTTGAGTCCGCCGTCGTCCTGCAGGAGGAAGCGCCACACGATCGTCCAGGCGACGAGCGAGACCACCACGGGCGAGAAGAACAGCGTGCGGAAGAAGGTGGTCCCGCGCAGCCGCTGGTTGAGCAGGATCGCGAGGAGGAGGGCGAGGCCGAGGTTGAGCACGACCAGCCCGACGGAGAACAGCGCGGTCCCCGCGAGGACCTCGCGGAGGTTCGCGTCGGCGAGCAGCCTGTCGTAGTTCTCCCCGCCGACGAACTCGAAGGTCCCGGCGAGCACGTTCCACTCGTGCAGGCTGTACCACAGGACGAGTCCGAGCGGCAGGAGCACGAACAGCAGGCTGCCGAGGAGCTGCGGGGCGACGAGCAGGTATCCGACCAGGTTGTCGCGGCGGCGCATGGTCCAGAACACCCCGCCTCCTCCACCGCCGCCGGAAACCCGGCGAGCCCGGTGGGTCCGCCGAGAGCAGCGCGTCCGGCCCTCGGCCTCCGTGTCCTCCGTGCCCTCCGTGCCCTCCGCCGCCCTGCGGGCGGCCCGGACGCGGGATTGCGGCCCGCGGAGAGCGCCCCCCCGGACCCCCGG